>CAXYEG010000029.1:0-18513 GCA_964275995.1 uncultured Flavobacteriaceae bacterium | reverse complement strand
CTCAATCTGCATTTTTTGATTTTGATAAGGATGGAGACTTAGACTGTTTGGTAATGAATGAAAATAGTTATTACGGAATAGACCCATTACAATTCTATAGTATTCTTGAAGATAAAGAAAAGCTAAAATTAAACTCTAGTCAGCTATACGAACAAGTAAACGGGAAATTTATAAATATTACTGAAAAATCTGGATTATTAAAACCAAGTTTTGGATTAGGTTTATGTATTAGCGATATTAATAATGATAATTGGTTAGATATTTATATAGCAAATGATTATTACGTTCCGGATGCAATGTATATAAATAATAAAAACGGAACTTTTTCAGATAATATCAAACAAAACACAAAACAAGTATCCTTCTTTGGGATGGGTGTAGATATAGCGGATGTCAATAATGACAACTTAAAGGATATATTCGTTTTAGATATGGCATCAAGTGATCATGTAAGATCCAAGACACTGATGGCATCGATGAGTGTTTCTAACTTTGACCTTCTAACAAAGAAACTAAACTTACCTTATCAGTATATGTTTAATTCTTTGCAATTAAACATGGGTAATTCTAAATTTCACAATATTGCTCAGGTTTCTGGTTTATCTAAAACAGATTGGTCTTGGGCAGGATTAATATTCGATTATAATAATGACTCAAATGAAGATATTTACATTACTAATGGGTACAGAAAATATGCTTCTGATAATGATTCAAGAATAAAAATTAATAAAATTAAACGACAATATAATAATAGGGTTCCTCTAAAAATAAAGGAAGATCTATACAACATGCTCCCATCGGAAAAGCTGGCAAATATTCTTTATGAAAATAATGGCACTCTAAAATTTAACGATGTTACCTCCTACTCAGATTTAAACCAACCATCTTATTCAAATGGAGCCGCATATGTAGATTTAGACAATGACGGAGATTTAGATTTAATTGTAAATAATATTGATCAAGAGGCATTTTTATTTAAGAATAATTCCATTGAAAATAATAAAGGGAATTTCTTGAAAATAAAGTTAAATGGATTTCTTTCAGAAAGTTTTGCTAAGGTTACCATTAGCAATGACGGCACTCATAGAACAAAAGAATCCAAAAGAGTAAGGGGATATTTATCTTCTGTTGATGAAGATATTCACTTTGGGTTAGGTAAAAAAAATAGTGTCGATTCAATCGAGGTACGTTGGAATTCAGGAAAATCAGAAGTAAAATATTTAGATGATATTAATCAAACCATAGTCTTTAACGAAAGTGATGCAAAAAAAATAAAGTCTTTAGATACTAAAAAAACCAGAGTGTTTGAGCAAACAAATACAATAGATTTTAATCACAACGAGAATTATTTTAATGATTTTGAAAAAGAAATATTACTTCCGTATAAACAATCTACTTTAGGGCCATTTATTTCAAAAGGGGACATCAATGGAGATAACTTAATGGATATTTATATTGGAGGAAGTAAAGGTACTAGTGGAAAAATGTATTTAAATACCGGTAAAAATTTCATCTATAAACCAAGTGAAGTGTTCTTAAATGATTCTAATTATGAGGATATGGAATCTTTATTTATTGATATTGATTCAGACGGAGATGAAGATTTATTTGTAGTTAGTGGTGGCTCTGAATTTAATGAAAGATCAACAGATCTGATAGATAGACTATATATAAATGATGGAAATGGGAATTTCAGAAAATCAAAACAAGATGATCTAGACAACTACACTATTAGTGGTAAAAGTATATCAAAAATTGATTATGATAAAGATGGAGATTATGATATAATAGTAGGCAATAGAATAAAACCTCAAAAATATCCCCTACATGAGCCATCAATTATATATGAAAATGATAATGGCATTTTAAATAATGTAAGCAACAAAATTGCACCAGAGTTAGAGGATTTTGGCATTGTTAATAAGATAGTAACTACAGATTTTGATAATGATGGATGGGAAGATTTTATTGTTGTGGGAGAATGGACTCATATTGGTATTTTCAAAAATAATGAGGGAATTTTTAAAGATATTTCTGAAAAAAGTGATTTAAATAATCTGTTTGGGTGGTGGTTCAATATTCAAGAAACTGACATTAATAACGATGGATTAAAAGATTATATAGTAGGAAATATTGGTAGTAATATAAAGTTTAAAACAAGTGCTGAAAAACCTCTTCGAATTTATGCAGATGATTTTGATAATAATGGAACTCATGACCTTGTTCTTAGTTACGAATATGAAAACAAGTATGTACCACTAAGAGGAAAAGAGTGTTCAACACAACAAATGCCGTTTATAGCTGAAAAGATTCCTACGTTCACGGAATTTGCTAATGCTAGCTTACAAGATATCTATGGTGAAAAGATTAACACCTCATACATGAGAGAGGTTACAGATTTAAAGTCATATATTTTAATTAATAATGGTGATTCTAGCTTTAAAAAGATAAAACTACCAGATTTAGCACAAACTATTCCAATATTATCTAGTGATGTATTTGATTATAATAAAGATGGATATGAAGATATCATTGTAAGTGGTAATATTTATAATACGGAAGTAGAGACCCCTAGATTAGATAATCCATTTGCATTAGTATTACTCTCCAATAAAAAAGACGGATATTATTGTTTAAGTCCAAACACTACAGGATTGTATACTAAAGGAAATACAAAGTCTATTAAGATTTTAGATGAACCTAAAGTATTGTTAATAGGAAATAATAACGAATCAATTGAATCATTTAAAATAAATAACTAAATGGAAAAAGAAACTAAAATATTTGGAATTAGGACAGTTATTGAAGCGATAAGATCAAACAAGGCGATAGATAAAGTATTTTTACAAAATGGACTAAATGGAGAATTATCAAGTGAATTAGAAAAACTTCTAAGAATAAAATCCATCAAAGCTAGTTATGTTCCTATAGAGAAATTAAACAGACTGACAGATAAAAATCATCAAGGAGTTGTCGCATCAATTTCTCCAATTGAGTTTTACGAAATTGAAGAATTAATTGAAAAAGTAGAATCTTTAAATAAAAAGTCTACTTACCTCCTACTAGATCAGATAAATGATGTTAGAAATTTTGGAGCGATTATCAGATCTGCAGAATGTAGTGGAGTTGATGGAATCATAATACAAAAAAAATCCTCGGCTCCAATAAATGGAGATACAATTAAGACTAGTGCAGGTGGAGTTTTTAATATTCCAATCTGTAAGGTTGATCATATAAAAGATGCTGTTTTTTATTTACAAGCAAATAATATAAAAATCATCGCCGCTACTGAAAAAACCGAAGACACAATATATGATGTAGATTTTAAAGATTCGTGTGCTATAATTATGGGGGCTGAAGGTAGAGGGATTACTCCTTCCATATTAAGACTTGCGGATTATAAGGCAAAGTTACCAATGTATGGCAAGATAGAGTCTTTAAATGTTTCTGTAGCCTGTGGAATCTTTTTGTATGAACTGGTTAGACAAAGATTATAAATCATTCTTTTCTATAAAATTTCCATCTTTATCAAATTGCTGTAAAAAAGGATCATCTGTAGTATCATAATTTTCATTTTGCCAACTATAAGTTTTATTAGCTGGAATATTTTTTTTGAATACGAATGCTAATAAAATGCCTACTAAAAACCCAGATAAATGTCCTTCCCAAGACATATTCTCTTTAATTGGAAATATATACCAAATAGTACTTCCATAAATAAAAACAACAATTAAAGAGAGGGCCATTAAATTAAAATTTTTGGAGATGATTCCCTTAAAAAAAACAAATGAGATTAAAACATATATTAAACCACTAGCTCCTATATGTGTTGAATCTCTTCCAATAATCCAGGTTAAAATTCCAGAAAGAATTATTCCAGAAAATATTATTCTCCAACTAATATTTTTATAAAAAAAGAAGATAGCTGAACTCAGTAAAAAAAGAGGAATGGTATTATTAAACAAATGTTTTAACGAAGTATGTAAAAAAGGACTAAAAAAAACGCCTCGCAAACCTTCAAATTTACCTGGTTGAATTCCATAACTCTTTAAGTTAATGTTAAACTTGAATTCAATCCAATAAACAACCCATATTAATAATACAAATAATATAGGATAACCGATAACACCAGTATAATAATTGAAATTATTATTCATAAATTTAATATAAGTATTAAGTTACAAAAATTAACAAAAATTAATATTAAATTTAGTGAATGAATGAACCATTAGCAGAAAGACTTAGGCCGAAATCTTTAGATGAATTTATAGGTCAACCACATATAATTGGAGTTGATGGAATTTTAACTAAGATTATAGGTAATGATAATTTACCTTCAATGATATTATCGGGGCCCCCGGGAACTGGAAAGACCACGCTAGCTAATATCATATCTAAGACAACAGAAAGACCATTCTATTCACTTAGTGCTATTAACTCAGGAGTTAAAGATTTAAGAGAAGTAATACAAAGGTCAAGATCTAGTAATGGGCTATTTACAACAAAAAATCCTATACTATTTATTGACGAGATTCATAGGTTTAGCAAATCCCAACAAGATTCTTTACTTCAAGCTGTTGAGAAAGGCTGGGTAACTTTAATTGGAGCAACAACTGAAAACCCTAGTTTTGAGGTTATTCCTGCATTAATTTCAAGGTGTCATACTTACACACTAAATTCACTGGGAGAGAAATATTTAAAATTGTTATTAAAAAGAGCAATAAAAATTGATGGAAATTTAATTAAAAAAAATATTGAGTTAAAAGAGACTGAGGCACTAATTAAGATTTCTAACGGAGATGCTAGAAAACTTTTAAATTTATTTGAATTTGTAATTAACTCAAACGATGACAATAAAATAATTATTACCAATAAATTAGTAGAAAACACTTCACAAAAAACAAATATTATTTATGACAAAAATGGGGAGTATCACTATGATATAATATCTGCATTTATAAAATCTATTAGAGGTAGTGATCCAAATGCTGCAATATACTGGCTAGCAAGATTGATACAGGGAGGAGAAACACCAAAATTTATCGCAAGGAGATTAATAATTCTTGCAAGTGAAGATATTGGTAATGCAAACCCTACAGCATTAGTGATTGCCAATAACACCTTTCAATCTGTTATAAACATAGGTTTTCCAGAAGCTAGGATAATCTTATCGCAATGTGTTATTTATTTAGCAAGTTCTGAAAAAAGTAATTCTGCTTATATGGCTATTAATAAAGCTCAGCAAATGGTAAATGAAACAGGCAACCTTAAGGTGCCTCTTTCGCTAAGGAATGCACCTACTAAGCTAATGAAAGACATGGGGTATGGCAAAGACTATAAGTACTCTCACGATTACGAGAAGAATTTCATTTTACAAGAATTTTTACCGGAGGAAATTAGTGGATCTAAATTATATGAACCGTCCCAATAACTTAAAAGAAAATAAACTTAGAGAATACCTGAAGTTAAGATGGAAAGAAAAATACAAATATTAAGTAATAGGTTGAATTAAAAGATTTAGTTATGGTTTAACTCCAAATAGATTGTCTATTTTAAAAAGTCTAAACCAAGAACTGTTTACCCAGCTGTATCCATCATAAAAAATTAAAACTAACTTTCTTTTTATTTATTACTAATAACAACTACTACATTATTATCTAATATTATTTCAATGTTTTTATACTTTGTTTTTTTAGTTAATTCTTCTTTTAGAAATTGATGTAATTCAAGTTTAGTTTGAGAAGACATCCAAAAACTTTCATTTTGAAAATTATATGAAATATTTTTAAATGTTAGCAAAAACTTATCTCTATCGTTAAAGTATAATATACTAGCTGCAAACTCTTCATCAATAAGTGCCATTTTTCTAACTCCGACACTTTTATAAGTGTTATTTGCTTCTTCTCTTAACTGCTTATATAAATTAATTTCTTCATCACCCACTAAAGTTAATGCGTCTGTTGTGGGTAACTTCCTTGAAAGACCACTAGTCTGCATAGCTCCTGTGTGACTTATTTTTCCAATAAGATTAACATTTGTACTAGTTTGAGGTTTTACAGTTATTTGTGAAATTACAAGATGAGGAGTAATAAAAATAACAACAAAAAAAAGAACTTTTATTTTTCTCATATATTTAAATCCTTTATAATAGCTTAAAAAAAGAGAGATGCACTTACACCTCTCTTTTTAAATTATAATATTAAGTTTGATTATTTGTACTGAATAATATCTGTACTAACAACTACTTCAATTGTAATTTGTTCAACAACAAGACCTCCTTGTGTAGGAGTCCCTGTTACGGTTGTAAGTTTATCAATAGATAAATTAGCATAAGCCTGGTTATCACCAAGTTTAGGTAAGTTAGATTTAGCTTCAGACATCAGACCGTCTAGAGCCATTTCTTGTTTCATTTTTTTCCAAGCACTCATTTTAATTGTTGTTTTCGCTTTCCCTTTTAAATTATGTGAAACATACATAAAATCAGCATTTGATTTGAGAGTATCTGTTCCATGATGTTGAAAGGAATAAGATTGCTGAGTCACACTGCAACTAGACACTAAAAAAAGTGTTAAAATCAAGGGTAATAAATAAATTTTTTTCATGTTATTTTGTTTAGTTAGTTAGTTATAACTTTAAGATAATAAAAAATATTTATCTAATTTGATAAATGTTAATTATTAATGTCTAATATTTCTGAAGTAATTTAGAAAATATTTTTTTACAAAAACTCTCTTAATTCAAATAGTTTGTCAATCGATGTAATTCCTTTTGGTACACTGATTTTATGAAAATTAAATAAAATTGCATCCATGCCACTATTTAAAGCTCCGAGTATGTCTGCCTCTAAATTATCCCCAATCATAATGCTTGAATCAAAATCAGTTCTAGCTTTATTTATTGCAAGTTGGAAAATCTTTTGATTTGGTTTTTTTACTCCTGCCATTTCTGAATTAGTAATGGTCTTAAAAAAATGATCAATACCAGAATTTATTAATTTAAGATTTTGGACTTCTTGGAATCCATTTGTAATTATATGTAGTTTATATCTACTATCTAAATATTTTAATATTGGAATAGTTCCATCAATTAAAAAATTAAATGAAGATAGGTACTTAATATAATCGTCAGAAAGTTTATATATTATTTTAGTTGAAATATCTCTGTCAAGTGATTTAAAAGTATCACTTAATCTTCCGTATCTAAGTTTATCTTTTGAAATATTATTTTCTCTGTAAAGTTTCCAATAATCAGTATTAATTGGGATATAAGTTTCAAGAAAAACATCTATATCAATATTAATTTCATTATCGGTAAGTATCTTTTCAAATGTGTGCTTTGAGTTTTTATCAAAATCCCATAAAGTATGGTCTAAGTCAAAAAAAACATCTTTAATTTTATTATTCATCGTTTTTTGAGTTAATAATAATTTCAAATATTTCCTTAAATCTATTCCACCTAATTTCGTTACTAAATGAATAGTTATGAAAAACACTTGTAAAGGTACCATTGACAGATTTAACTTTTTCAATCAGTGCTATTACTTTTTCTTTTTTATCTAAGAAGGAATTAATTTTTAATAATGAATAATCCATTAAATTATATGGATTGATTAATAATGGGGTTTGGATATCATTATCTATGTCATAAAATAAAAAAGGGGTACATGTACTAGCTCTAAAGCCAGTTTTGTTTACATAACCCATTGTGTAGTCTTCTCGAATATTAAGTTTTATTAAATTTCTGTAATTAATAGGTAAATTTACTTTTGAGAATGAATTTCTACTAATTGTCAAATCTCTATTGGTAATAGATTCTATATCTGCCTTTTCATTTTTTAAGATGTCAAGATTGCTTAGAGCAAAAAATGATAACTTGAGACCAATTTTAGAATAATCTGATACTAATTTAATAATATTTATAAAAGGTTGCTTAATCAGACTGATATTCTTATCATAAGTAGAGAACTTTCCAACTAGAAAAAAAAACAGAAATTTATCTGTTACTTGTTTTTGCTTATTTATAATCCAATTAAATGTATCGTAAGGATCTTTTTTTAATCTAAATATAACTAAGAATCTTGTGTATATATTTTTGAGGTTAAACCTTATTAAATCTGTAAAAACTCCTCCGATTGTCCTCAAAAAACCTTTATTTTTATAGTAAAATACACTGGGAACATCAATTATTGTTTTTAATTTAAATTTTCTATCATTAAAAATAATATTAGGAAAAAAAGAACAAAGTGAATCTTTTAATTTATAAGCCCAAATATCAATAACGGGGTCTTCAATAAAATTATTTTTATGGGCTATCGATTCTTGATATGAAAATCTCCCGTAAACATCTTTTAAATGTGGTAGATATTCTTCATATCGTGAAATAAGATAAAATGAGGCAGCAAAAATATCAAATGGAATTGTACCATTTTCATTATGAAAAAAACATTTAGAATCTCCCCAATTTTTTACATCGATATCAACATCAGAAAAACCTTGCTCTAATAAAATTGAATTGCTTTTAATGTAAAACTCATTAGAAAGTTTTTTAGGGGCATATGATAATTTAGGGCCTTCAAAGGATACAAAGTCATCAACTTTTGAAGTGAAATTTACTTTTAACCCAATTATATTAATAAAAATATGTGTAAAAATATACTCAATTCTTCTTGTTATTTTAGGAGTATACACTAGTATCATAAACTTATTTTAATAGTAATTCTTGTAATTCACTAAAATTAATATTTCCAAAATTACCAGAGCTCATCATTAATAATACTGAATTATCATAATTCATAGAATTTAAATAATCTTTAAATTTTGAAGAATTATTGAACACTACCAAATTAGTATTATTAAAAGCTAAAACTATATCATTTAATTCAATATTATCCATTTTTTTGGATTCTAAAGTTGTCTTTGAAAAATAAACAATTGCAACATCTGCATTATTAAGGGTGTCTTTATATTCGTGAATAAAATCAGAATTAAGACTACTAAATGTATGTAATTCAAAACATGCTATAATTTTGTGTTTATCAAATTGATCTTTAACAGCATTTACAGTAGCTTGTACCTTACTTGGAGAATGAGCAAAATCTTTATATATAAATGAATTTTTTGTAGAATACACCTTTTCTAGTCTGTTACTAGCACCTTTAAAACAACTAATAGCTTGGTAGAAATCGTCTTCATCCACACCCATCTGTTGACAAATCCACTTTGCACCCATAAGATTACTAAGGTTATGCCTGCCAAATATTTCTAAAGGTAATTCACCTTCAACTGTTTGTAAATATGTTATTCCATTTCGTATGCAATAATCAGGCATAGAATAATCAAATTTTCTTATACTTCTATTTGTATTATTAACAACTTCGTTTGTATCAAAGTCATCAGAATTATACGTAACACTTCCTCCTTCTACAATTGATTCAATAAAAATTTCAAATTGTTTTTTATAGATTTCATATGTAGGGAAAACATTTATATGATCCCAAGAAATGCCACTAATTAATGCAATATTTGGTTTATAAAGATGAAACTTAGGTCTTTTGTCAATGGGAGAAGACAAATACTCATCCCCTTCTAAAACAATAAAGTCATTTTCTTCAGTAAGCTTAACCATCACGTCAAAACCTTCTAGTTGAGCACCAACCATATAGTCCACATCTTTATCATAGAAATTCATTACATGTAATATCATAGAAGTTATAGTAGTTTTACCATGACTGCCACCAATAACTACTCTAGTTTTTAATTTACTTTGTTCGTAAATAAACTCAGGGTATGAAAATATTTTAATATTAAGCTCTTTAGCTTTTAAAAGTTCTGGATTATCCTCGCGAGCATGCATACCAAGTACAATAGCATCAATTTCATTTGTAATACGCTCTACATGCCAACCAAGTCCATTTGGATATAATTGATGGGATTTTAAACGAGTTTTTGAAGGATCATTAATGATATCATCACTACCAGTAATATGATATTTTTTAATTTTTAAAGCTATAGCTAAGTTATGCATCGCTGCTCCACCAATAGCAATGAAATGAATTCTCATCTAATCTATTTTAATTATTAAGCATTAACCAAAGCTTATCTTTTAACTTATTGATTCCTTTGTTGGTTAATGATGATATAAATATATAATCAATATTTAAATCTCTGTCTAATTCTAAAGTTAATTCTTGAGTTAACTCATCATCTAATAAATCAGACTTTGTTATTGCAATTAACCTATTTTTATCTAACATCTCAGGATTATATCTTTTAAGTTCACTTAAAAGAATATCGTATTGTTTTTTAATACTATCGGCATCAGCTGGAATCATAAACAACAAAGTGGAATTCCTTTCTATATGTCTTAAAAAATAATGCCCTAACCCCTTTCCTTCTGCAGCACCTTCAATAATTCCTGGGATATCTGCCATAACAAAGGTCTTGTAGTCTTTATACTTTACAATTCCTAAATTTGGTTTTAGAGTAGTAAACTCATAATCAGCAATTTTTGGTTTAGCAGATGTTATCACTGATAATAGTGTGGATTTTCCAGCATTGGGAAAACCAACTAATCCAACATCAGCTAAAACTTTTAATTCTAATGTAATTTGTTTTTCTTCAAGCGGTATTCCAGGTTGAGAGTATCTAGGAGTTTGATTTGTAGGAGATTTAAAATGCCAGTTACCTCTTCCTCCTTTTCCACCATTACATATTATTTTTTCTTCGGCCTCATATGTAATTTCAAAAACAATTTCATTTGTATCAGTATCTCTGACAACTGTACCAAGTGGAACATCGATAAAAACATCCGCTCCATCCGCTCCAGTACTTCTACTTTTACTCCCGTGACCACCATGTTCAGCTTTAATATGTCTTTTAAACTTAAGATGTAATAGTGTCCAATAATTAGAGTTCCCTCTTAAAATAATATGCCCTCCTCTACCACCATCACCTCCATCAGGCCCTCCTTTGGTAATATATTTCTCTCTATGTAAGTGCATAGATCCTTTACCTCCATTTCCAGATGTTACAAATATTTTAACATAATCAACAAAGTTTCCTTCAGTCATAGTTTATAGTTAAAGGGATTCAATAACACTACTCAATCTCTCAGTGATAATTTTGACACTGCCTTCTCCATTAACACCATAATATCTATTTTTTTTCATGTAAAAATTTTTAAGAATAGCAGTTTTTTTATAGTATTCAGATATTCTGTTTTGTATAATATCTTTAGTTGAGTCATCAACTCTTCCACTTGTTTTTCCTCTTTCTAATAGTCTAGAAATTAAAATTTCATCATCTACTTCAAGAGCTATCATAGCGCTTATATTGGAATCATTTTCTGCCATTAATACATCAAGTGCTTCAGCTTGATTATTAGTCCTAGGGAAACCGTCAAAAATAAATCCGTTAGAATCTAAATTATTTCTTACTACTTCATTTAACATATTGATGGTAACTTCATCTGGTACTAAATGCCCTTTGTCCATAAAAGATTTCGCCATCAATCCTAGTGGGGTACTGTTTTTAATATTAAATCTGAAAACATCTCCAGTTGAGATATGAAATAAATTAAATTTAGTCTTTAAAAACTCAGCCTGAGTTCCTTTACCAGCCCCAGGAGGGCCAAACAGCACAATATTTTTCATGTTTTATTTACTATGTAATTTAAAAAAACAAATATAATCAATTGAAAAGGTTAATCTATTTTTTGATTTAATTTTAAAACGTATTTTTGTACACATAATAAAGCAATGAATTTTTATACCACACATAACAGATTAGGAATATTAGGTGGTGGTCAACTTGGGAAAATGTTGATTAATGAAGCTAATAAATTAAATATTGGGTGTAAGGTCATGGATTCAAACTCTGAAGCTCCATGTAGTAAAATAGTTGAAGATTTTGTAATTGGAGATCTATTAAGTTATGATGATGTGTACAATTTTGGTAAAACTGTTGACGTATTGACTATAGAAATCGAAAATGTCAACACAGATGCTTTAGAGAGATTAGAAAGTGAAGGAGTTAAAGTTTACCCCTCTTCTATCAACATAAAAACAATACAAAATAAATCTATTCAAAAGAATTTTTATTTAAAAAATAAATTACCATCGTCTTATTTTAAAACCTATAAAAATATTAATGATTTAATTAGTGATGCTAATGCTGAAAAATGCAAGTATCCATTTGTATGGAAAAGTGCTAGATTTGGTTACGATGGCAAAGGAGTAAAAGTAATTTTTGACATACAAGATCTTAAAGATTTGCCAGATATTGAATGTATAATTGAAGATAAGGTTAGTATAAAAAAGGAACTTTCTATAATAATTGCAAGAAACAGTAACAGTCAAGAAATTAACTTTCCAACTGTAGAAATGGAATTTAATGATGCTAATTTGGTTGACAAGGTAATTTGTCCTGCCCAGATCTCTGAGGAAATAAATAAGAAGGCAATTGATATCGCATTAAAAACTTCAAGAGCATTTAACCATATAGGTTTATTAGCTATAGAACTATTTTTAACAGAAGGTGATGAAATATTAATAAACGAAGTAGCTCCAAGACCTCATAATTCAGGTCACCATACAATAGAATGCTGTATGACTTCACAATTTGAACAACACCTTAGAGCAGTATTAAATTTAGATTTAGGAAGTACATCAATTAAGATTCCGGGAGTGATGTTAAATTTAGTTGGTGAAGAAAATTATAAAGGTGAAGTAATCTATGAAAAAATTGAGGATGTTTTTAATACTAAAGGAGCTAGCATTCATATTTATGGTAAAAAACAGACTAAGCCAAATAGAAAAATGGGACATATTACTGTAGTAAATAAAGAATTAAATAAGGCAAAAAAGTTAGCAGATAAAATAAGAGAATCCATAAAAGTAATAAGTAAATAAATTATGATACAAATAGGAATTATAATGGGCAGTAAAAGTGACCTTACTGTAATGCAAAGTGCAATTGATATTTTAAACGAATTTAATATCGAAATTGAAGTTGATATAGTTTCAGCTCATAGGACCCCTAAAAAAATGTTTGAATATGCTGAAAATGCTAAAAAAAGAGGTATAAAAGTTATTATAGCGGGAGCTGGTGGAGCAGCTCATCTTCCAGGCATGGTAGCATCGATAACAACTATACCTGTTATTGGTGTACCAGTCAAATCAAGTAATTCTTTGGATGGATGGGATTCTATTTTATCTATTTTACAAATGCCTAACGGAGTTCCTGTGGCTACAGTTGCATTAAATGCAGCTAAGAACGCCGGTATTTTGGCAGCACAAATAATAGCCTTATCAGATAAGGGTGTTGACAACAAAATAGAACAGTACAAAAATACTTTAGAAAAAAAAGTAATAGATTCTTCTAAAACTTTATAGATAATATGAGTGCTTTACACAATGACTTTGATTACGCACCGTTTAGTCAAATCAAAAATTCAGATTATTTAAACTCAATCAGATTAGGGATTAAAGAATTAAAATCTGAGATAGATTTCATATCTGATAATAAAAAGCCACACACATTTAAAAACACAATTGAATCATTAGACTACTCAGGCCTAAAACTTGATAGGATAACTTCAGTTTTTTTTAATATTAATGCAGCGGAAACTTCAAAAGAAATTCAAGATATTGCAGTAAGTATATCTCCAGAACTAAGTGAATTGAAAAATTATATTTTATTAAATGATAAGTTATATGAAAAGGTAAAAACTGTTTATAATTCCACAGATAAAAATAATTTATCTAAAGAAGAAAGCACCTTATTAAAAAATACCTACAAGTCATTTTTAAGAAATGGAGCAAGTCTTTCTAATAAAGATAAAAGTAAGCTTCGTAAGATAGATATAAGACTAAGTAAACTTTCACTGAATTTTGGTCAAAATTTATTAAAGGAAACAAATGAATATGAGCTCCTTATATCGGATGTCAATAAATTAGATGGTCTTTCAAATGACCACAAAGAAGCTGCTAAAATATTAGCAGAATCAAAGAAAAAAAAAGGATGGTTATTTACATTAGATTATCCCAGTTACTCAGCACTTATCACTTATTGTAAAAATCGTTTATTAAGAAAAGAAATTACAATTGCTTTTGGGCAAAGAGCATTTAGAAAAAATGAGGCTAATAACCAAAAAATAGTTCTTGAAATTGTAAATCTTAAGTATCAAAAAGCTAGACTTTTAGGATACAAATCTTATTCTGAATACGTTCTTGAGGAAAGAATGGCAAAAAACACTGAGAATGTGATGAGTTTTTTGGAAGATTTAATTAAAAAAGTTAAACCTGTAGCTAAAAAAGAATTTAAAGTATTAGAAAATTATGCAAAGTCAGTAGACAATATTGATAGTTTGGAAAAATGGGATGTTACTTTTTACTCTGAGATGTATAAAAAATTCAAATACAATATTGATCAAGAAGAGTTAAAACCTTATTTCAGTTTGAATAATGTTTTAAATGGTGCATTTATAATAAGTAATAAATTATATGGGTTAAAATTTAAAAAGGTGTCAAATATTGATACTTATAACAAGGAGGTAAATACCTACGAAGTTCGCGATGAAAAAAATAGTTTTGTAGCCCTACTTTATACCGACTTTCACCCAAGAGAAGGTAAACGTGGGGGAGCATGGATGACATCATACAAATCTCAATATATATATAAAAATAATAATGAAAGACCACATATTTCTATAGTTTGTAATTTCACTAGACCCATAAAAAATAAACCCTCGTTATTAACTTTTAATGAAGTAACAACTTTATTTCACGAATTTGGGCATGCATTACACGGTATTTTAGCAAACACAAAGTTCAAAAGCCTGTCGGGAACTAATGTTTCATGGGATTTTGTAGAATTACCTAGTCAAATATTTGAAAACTGGTGTTATGAAAAGGAAGCTTTAAATCTTTTCGCATTTCATCATAAAACTAAGGCTTTAATACCTATAGAATTAATACAAAAAATAAAAAATAGTGCTAATTTTAATCAGGCAAGCCAAACTCTAAGGCAATTAAGTTTTGCTATTTTAGATATGAACTGGCATAACTGTAATCCAATAAAAGTGAAAAGCGTAAAGAATTATGAAGCTAAAATTCTTGAAAGACTAACTTTTACCAAAGATTTACATCAAACATGTATGAGCACAAGTTTTTCTCATATTTTCCAAGGAGGTTATTCCGCAGGATATTACAGCTACAAATGGGCTGAAGTTCTCGATGCTGATGCATTCGAGTATTTTAAAGAAAAAGGCATCTTCAATAAAACTATAGCTTCAAAATTTAAAAATAATATTTTATCTAAAGGGGGGACAGAAGATCCGATGGATCTATATATTAAATTTAGAGGACGAAAGCCTACAATAAATGCCTTACTAAAGAGATCATCAATTTCATAAAATAAAATTTAGCATTAACCACAAAATCGGTAATGATTCTACCCAAAAAGAAGAAAAATACATAGACTGTTTTTCTTTAGATTTTATAAGTAAGATAATAGTTAATAGACAAATAATTCCGTTAATTAAAATAGTATTAAAACTAACGAGGTTTAGAATTAGATATTGAATCCAATCTAACAACATAAAAATAAATATTAAGCTAAAACCTAGATTTTTGGTATTATTAACACCAATTGTCTGAGGTATTGTATACAGTTGCTTGGGATCAGAGTTTAAGTCTCTTATTTCAAAAGGAAGAATGACTACAACAACAAAAATTAAAACTTGTATAAAGTAAATTAATAAACTAGCATCTAATTTATAAGTAAAATTAATAGTTGGGAAAACCACTATTAAAAGGCTCCATACTGCAGCAACAATAAAAATTTTTAATCCTGGTCTTTTTCTTAAATTTTTGTTGACAGAATTAAAAGGAAAAATATAAAATACTGTAAGTAATGTAATACAAAAAAGGAGTATTAACATCAAGCTAGTTAACTTAGGTATAATTGTTAAACAAATTAATATAGATATAATAGTTAAAGAACAAATTAGTTTTAAGGAATTACTTTTTTTGTGTGTTTTAAATAAAACTATTTCTAAATATTTGATAAAATTATAAGCAATTAATGATGAGCAAAAAGAAAAAATAAGTAAGATGTAATCTACATTAATATCAAATTTTAAAAATGTTATGTATTGAAAACATACTACAGCCAAAGAAACATGTAGACTGGAACTAATATAAAAATTAATGAATTTTATAATTAAGTTTTTAATGTTAATAAGTTGTTTAATTAATTAACATTTTTTTATAAATATTAATACGATAAAAATATCATTTATTAATTACTTTTACATACTTATAATTTGAAAAAAATTAGATGAATAAAGAATCCTTTTCTAGAAGACATATTGGACCTAGAAAGTCTGATATAAAAGAAATGCTTAAAACTGTTAAAGCATCATCCCTTGACAATTTAATTGAAGAAACGATTCCTTCAAACATAAGGTTAAAAAATGATCTTGATTTAGAGTCTCCCTTAAGTGAATCTGACTATTTGATGCACCTAAAAAAGATATCTCATTTAAACAAAGTATACAAAACATATATCGGTCTGGGTTACCACAGATCTTATTTACCTGCAGTAATTCAACGAAATATTCTTGAAAATCCAGGTTGGTATACTGCCTACACTCCTTATCAAGCTGAAATAGCTCAAGGAAGACTTGAGGCATTATTAAATTTCCAAACTGTTATATCTGACTTAACAGGAATGGAGTTAGCAAATGCATCACTTTTAGATGAAAGTACTGCAGCAGCGGAAGCCATGACCATGTTATTTGCAGTAAGATCAAGAGATCAGAAAAAAAATAACATAAATAAATATTTTGTTTCAAAAAATATATTCCCTCAAACACTATCTCTTTTAAGAACCAGGTCCACTCCACTTGGAATTGAGCTGATTTTAGAAGATGAGAATAAATTTACATTTAATTCTGATGAGTTTTTTGGAGCATTTATTCAATATCCATGTGCAGATGGAAGTATAGTTGACAGTTCATTATTTATAAAAAAATGTAATGATAATAATATAAAAACCGCAGTTGCAGCAGATATATTAAGCTTAACTCTTTTAGAATCACCCGGTAGTTTTGGAGCAGATGTTGTAGTTGGAACCACCCAAAGATTTGGTATCCCATTGGGATATGGAGGCCCTCATGCTGCATACTTTGCTACTAAAAAAGAATACAAAAGAAATATTCCTGGAAGAATAATCGGGGTAACCTTAGACGTTGATGGAAATAGAGCTCTTAGAATGGCTTTACAAACTAGAGAGCAACATATTAAAAGGGATAAAGCTACATCTAACATATGTACATCACAGGTATTACTAGCAGTGATGGCAGGCATGTATGCGGTATATCATGGGCCAGATGGATTAACACATATTGCTAAAAAAATTCATAATAGTACTTGTGTTTTAGCTGAAAAATTAAGCTCTTTAGGTTTGAAACAGTTAAACGCTAATTTCTTTGACACTATTAGAATAAAAATTGATGTTGAAAAAATTAAAAATGAAGCAAACCTAAAAGAAGTAAACTTTTATTATCCCGATAAAAATACAGTCTCAATAAGTATTAACGAAACAACTTCTATTAATGATTTAAACACTATAGTCTCGATTTTTTCTACAGCGATTAAAACTGATACCGATAAAATCTTAAAAGTAAGTGATAAAACAAATATTCCTGAAGCCTTAATTAGAAAAACTGAATTTTTAACTAACAGTGTTTTTAGTAAGTACCATTCTGAATCTGAATTAATGAGGTACATTAAAACTTTAGAAAGAAAAGACCTTTCATTAACACACTCAATGATACCATTGGGATCTTGTACAATGAAATTAAATGCAGCAGCAGAGATGCTCCCGTTAAGTTGGAATAGATGGATAAACATTCATCCATTTGCACCAAAATTTCAAGCAAAAGGTTATGAATATATCTTAAAAAAACTAGAAAATCAGTTGACTACAATTACAGGTTTTGCTGCTACTTCATTACAACCAAATTCTGGAGCACAAGGGGAGTTTGCTGGATTAATGGTAATTAGAGCATATCACGAAGATAACGGAGATCAAAATAGAAATATATGTCTTATACCCTCTTCAGCGCATGGGACTAACCCAGCTAGTGCTGTAATGGCAGGAATGAAGGTGATTGTAACCAAAGCATCAGAAGATGGAAATATAGATATTGAAGACTTAAAAAATAAAGCCTTAGAACATAAGGATAATTTAGCTGCTCTTATGATAACATATCCTTCTACACATGGTGTTTTTGAAGCAGACATAGTTGAAATAACTACTATTATTCATGATAATGGTGGACAAGTTTATATGGACGGAGCTAATATGAATGCTAGTACTCTGCGTTGATACCACTGCTTCAACGCCAAGTACTCTGCGTTGATACCACTGCTTCAACGCCAAGTACTCTGCGTTGATACCACTGCTTCAACGCCAAGTACTCTGCGTTGATACCACTGCTTCAACGCCA
>CAXYEG010000028.1:0-117548 GCA_964275995.1 uncultured Flavobacteriaceae bacterium | reverse complement strand
TGTTAAAGTCAGGCTCACCTAAACTAAGTCCAATGACATCTTTTCCTTCATTTTTTAATTCTCTTGCTTTTGCAGCCATAGCAAGAGTCTGCGAAACAGCTAGATTATTTATTCTGTCCGAGAGAAAATCTTTCATATTTTTAAATTGTTGGTTTTAAACCCATGAAACGTAAATATTTAAAGTGTGCTACTAGGGCATCTTTAGTAGTTTTGAATTCGTTGTAAGGTAGGTTAAATTCATTAGCTGTTTTTTTAACAATTTCAGCAATTTTATCATAATGAATATGTGAAATATTTGGAAATATATGGTGTTCAACTTGATGATTTAAGCCACCTGTAAACCAATTTACTAGCCTATTATTTGCAGCAAAATTTACGGTTGTTTTTAATTGATGAATTGCCCAACTGTTTTTCATATTTCCTTGATTGTCTGGAAGTGGCATATCCGCTTCATCCATTATGTGAGCTAATTGAAATACTAAACTCAATATTAGCCCAGCTGTGTAGTGCATTACTAAAAATGATAACAATACTTTCCACCAAACGATATTAAAAACTAAAATTGGAATAAAAATCCAAAACAAGAAGTATAAAATTTTTGATATAAATAGTTTTGTCCAATTTACAAATGGATTTGGAAATTTACCATGAGCTAATTTTCTTTTCATAAATCTTTTCATTTGAAAGAAGTCTGTAGTTATCGACCAGTTGATGGTCAATAGTCCGTAAAATAAAACAGAATAATAGTGTTGAAATTTATGAAACCATCTCCACTCTGAGTGTTTCGAAAATCTAATTACCCTACCAGCTTCTAAATCTTCATCATGTCCATGAATATTAGTGTATGTGTGATGAAGAACATTGTGTTGGACTTGCCAATTATATCTGTTACCAGCTAAAATATAAATACTACCGCCCATAAGTCTATTAATCCATTTTTTATTTGAAAATGATCCATGATTTCCGTCATGCATTACATTCATTCCAACACCTGCTAAACCAATACCCATGATAATCGAAAGGGTGATTTGTAACCAAGCTGGTATATCTAAAATTGATATCAAGATGTATGGAGCTAAAAGAAGGCTAAACATTACAAATGTTTTTAACCAAAGCTTCCAGTTTCCTGATTTTGAAATATTTTTTTCGTTGAAATAATTATTAACTCTTTTATTCAAAGTTTTAAAAAAAAGTTTTGAATCTTTGCGGTTAAATAGTATTGCTTTTGCAGTCATAAAATGTATTTATAATATTGAAAGTAAATATATTATAAATGTAATTTCTTTAATGCTTATTAAGAAATAATTGTGGACAAAAACTTACTTTTGTTGAAACAATTTTATTTATGAAATTAATTCAGAAATATTTTAATGATTTAACCGAAGAGCAGTTAATTCAATTTAAAAATTTAGAATCGTTATATAAAGATTGGAATTCAAAGATTAATGTTATTTCTAGAAAAGATATTGATGAGTTATACTTGAGGCATGTCTTGCATTCGTTGTCCATTGCTAAATTAATTTCCTTTGAAGATAACGCTTCAATTTTAGATGTTGGTACTGGTGGTGGTTTTCCAGGAATTCCTCTTGCAATATTATTTCCAAATTGTAAATTTCATTTGGTTGACAGTATTCAAAAGAAAATTAATGTTGTAAATATTATAGTTAAAGAATTAGAATTAAAAAATGTAAAAACTTCTTGCTGTAGAGCAGAATCTATTAAAGATAAGTATGATTTTGTAATTAGTAGAGCAGTTACAAATATGAAGGATTTTGTATCATGGATTAAGTATAATATAAATAAAAAATCATTTAATGATTTAAAAAATGGTGTCCTGTACCTTAAAGGAGGAGATTTAAAAGAAGAGCTCAAAAGTTTTAAAAATGTTAAAACTTTTGAGCTCTCAGATTTCTTCAATGAAGACTTTTTTAATGAAAAGAAGATTGTCTACTTACCAATCAAATACAAGATCAAAAATTAATTCTTAATTAATTTATATCCAATTTTTTCTCCATTTTTAGATTCAATTGTTATAAAATAAACCCCATCAATTGAGTTTCTAATATCTATTGAATTTACTCCGTTGTTTATAAATCCAGATTTAATAGTTTGACCAATTAAATTATGGACTTTATAACTTGAATTGGTTAATGTTGTTTTAATTGTAAATACTCCATTTGAAGGATTTGGAAATATTTTTAAATTATTATCTGTAAAAGAATTTATTCCTAACGATTCACCAACCCTAAAAGTTGATGTATCAATACTGCTAAATTCACCTCCAGAAATAATTGTATTTCCTGAGTCATCTGTGATTGAGTAGGAGCCTGTTCCGTATGCACAGCATATTCCATCACCATACGTGTCATTAATAGTAAACGTATAACATTCATCTGATGCAGGAATTTCAATTTCTGTACTATAAGTACTTGCATTACTTAAAGATCCATTTTGAGCTACGATATAACCAGATGAGTCTGTTAATTGCCATGATGTTTCGGATGCATAATTGTCAGTGACTAAGTTTAGAGTTACAATAGCGGTATCATAACTACTGGATTGATTAAAATTAAAGACGTTTGAATTATTTTGGTTGTTATCATCATCAGAAATAGTAATATTTATACTGTTAGTGTCAGATGGACTATAATTGATTGTAGGGAGCTCAATGGACGTTGAGGCTAAAGACCCTAAGGATCCTGACCAATTATGAGATTGAGAATTACCGTTATTAATAGAATACTCAATTGAAAAATTAGTAATATCATCGTATCCACTATTTTGAATAACTACTACAGGAGAAGCACTATCTCCACAATTACCATTTAGGTTTTCTTCAATTCCCAAAACAGCTGCATCATTTGAATATTCTAAGCCATCAAAAGTGGGTGTGTACTCTGCTCCACTAATAATGTTTTGCTGTGTTTCTGAAATGAAAGCGATTACATTAAGTTCAGATAGATTTACATCAACTCCGTTATAATCAGAAGGAATTGTATAGGTGAACGTTTCATCGAAAAAGCTTCCTGAATTAGTAGTTGATATTTCAAACCCCCATTGTCCCGTTATCATGTGTACTAACCTATGCATATGGTTATAATTACTACCCATTCCCCCACCTGTTTGAGGACCAATTGTATTGTTTTGAGTAAGAACTACATTTAATAGATTAGAACTTTGAGGACTATCTCCAGTGTAATAACCTTCGACATGAACAGTTAACTCATTGTTTTGTACATTAATAGATGCTTCAACTCCTAGGTTTACATAAGCACTTTGATTTAGAGCTTGTGAAGTAGCTGAACTCCAGCCCCCTCTTCCCATAGCAGTTCCACCATTCATAGAAAGGCTAGAAAAATACTGCCTATTTACAGAACCAGACGGATATCCAGTTAAGTTTGATTGAGCTGCAATAGCATCTCCAAAACTAGTTCTAAAATCAGGTTCACCAGAACTCGGAGTTGCGTATCCTCCAGTGTGAATATTTATTATAAAAAAATTGTCTGGGTTAGCATCTTTTAGTGACTGTGCAATCTCGTGGCCATCAGGACAGTAAGTACAATGAATACCGGTGTATTCTTCTAAAATAATTTTTTTATTTTCTGGATTAGTTGACACAATAGTTTGTGCTGCAACAAAACTTGACATAAATAAAATAATGACTATAATAATTGGGGTTTTATTTGACATTTTTTTTAATTTAAATTATTAGTTATATAATATATCCCCTAATTTAAGTTAAAATTAATTAACTTGCGTTTTAAACCCCATATAATTTAATATGAAAACCACTTTTAAATCAATTTTTCCTGTAATTATTTTATGTTTAATTGTTTTTTCTTGTTCAAAAGATGAGTCTGTTCCTGAAGATCCTGTTTCTCCAGAATTAACTTTTGCTGTTGAAGATTTAGATGGTAATACTTTTGTTGATAATCAACTTTTAGAATTTTCCTCTATAGAATATCCGAATGCATCTCTTGGGTTTTATGTTAGAAATACTTCAACTGAATTAATTGGGATGAGAATTGAGGTAGAAAGTATTAGTGGTACTGACGGTTCTATGATGGAGCTTTGTTTTGGGGAGTGTTATTTTGGTGTATCTACAGGAACGTCTTATCCAACTAGCCCTTCTATGCCAAATGTTAATATACAACCTGGGCAAACGCAAACATCCTCTGGAGATCATTTTTTTAACATGGACGCAGGTGACGGAAATACAGCAGTTGAATATTCTTTTAAATTTTATTTAGCTGATGAAAATGGAATTCAAGACGGTAATTCATTTAGACTTAGGTATAAATACACACCAAATTAAAATTTAAAAAACTAGGTTTAGATTTAGGTTTAGTCCTGTGTTTTCAGGAACATAGCGACAAACTCCTCCTACACATATTAATCCTCCCCTTTGTCTGCCATAATTTAAGCTAAGCCTTATATTGTCCTTTGAATAACTTCCTCCTATGTTGTAATAATGAATTTTATCCGTTCCTCCGTAGTTCCATCCATCCGCAATGAAAACATTTAGACTTGTTGAAAAATTGTATTCATAAACTAACCCAGCCCAATTTTTTTTATCATCTTTCGTCCATAAATGTTGAATAACAGCCCTGGATGATTTTCCATTTTCATATCTATAAGTTCCTTCAACAACCCCAACTTTTGCCTTTATATCTCCTTGAACTCCCAAAGGACCCCCAAGAGTAACCCCTTTATCAATTATAACATCTAACATTGTAATAGTAGTATTGAATTTATTATTCCATCTATTTTTTAATTCGAAATTAAAATCTCTGTAATATCTATTTCCATTCCCAACAAATTCAACATCATAGGATTGATCTTGATTGAAATTAGATTCTATTGCAGCCCAGTACGAAAAGTTTACTGCAATTTTAGATTTGTATTTTCCAAGAAAACTGTCTTTTTTAAATGTGTAGTAAAAATCTGTTTGTGTACCAACCTCACCAGATCTATTTTCTAGTGAATTAATAACTAGCCTAGGTTGAGCACTGTAAACGTAAATATTTGTAAGTAAATAATCTTGTTGTTTTGTTAAAGCAGGAGTGTAGCTAATCGTTTGTTGATTATAGATATTTCCTTCTGCCAATCTATCGCTATAAAAATTGAAATTTTCTAATCTTCTAAATGTAGTATTTAGTCCTAGACCTTTTTTTGAGTATCCCAAATCTAGTTGTAAAGCAGTTCCATCATAAAGTTTATCCGACAAAATCACACCTTCATTTGCTATCACATCGGAATCTTTTATGATTCCTTCTAGGTTTAAGCTAAACCTACCAGAGTATAAATCAACTCTTGCAGCAAGGGATTTTACATTAGCAGGAATTAAGTCATTAGTAGAATTATTTTGATATCTACCTATATAACTAGCGCCGATTGTTAAATCTGTTTTTTCAAAATTTAAAAACTTGTTTAAATTAAGGTTTGAGTCGACGCCTTGTATAGTGGACTCATTTAACTCAAAACCATTTCTTTGTTGTCCAAAAATGGTAGTAAGATTAAAGCTCTCAGAAAACTTATATTTAAATTTTACTCCTTTAATAGCATTATTTATTCCTAGCTGTCTATTTTCCCATGATCTAAAAATTAATCCGTTACCAAACTGCCCATAAAAATAGCCCAAAGTAATATCAATTTTATTTCTCTTAATGTTCATGAAATAAGATGCAATTCCATTTTCCCCATTATATTTTGGATAATAACCAAGCATTGCATTTGGTAGATAACTTTCATACTGAATTCCAGCGGAGAAATCTCCATTATTATAATTTAATTGGAAATAATTATTAGCTCTAAAACGATCCTCTGGTGAAGTGAAATTTAAAGCGTTATCATCTTGTAACAATTGAGAATTACTTTCGAAACTTCCAAAGATGTTTTCATTATTTTGTGAAACTAGAGTCATCGAAAATATTAGGCTAGTAAAGAATAATATTTTTTTCATATAATTATTTTAATTCTTTTATTTTATCAAATAATTCAAATTCAACTCCAGCACTATAGCCAGAGTGTCTATATACGATTTTATTGTTTTTTACTATTAAAGTTAGAGGAATAGTTGATGCTCCCAAAGCTCTTTGTAGTTCATTATTAGAATCTAAGAGAATAGTGTAGTCCCAACCTTTTCCATTAACCATTGCATTAACCCTCTTAATGGTTCTACTGTCATCAGTGGATATAGCGTATAGCTCAAAATTCACTTCATCTCTCCATTCTTCATAGTATTCACTAATTGCATCTAATTCTTTTATACAGGGTACACACCAAGTTGCCCACAGAGATACTACAGCAATTTTATCATTATCAGAAATTGCTTGTATATTTATCTCATTTCCATCCAAAGAATTTAAAGAAATATTAGGTAAAGTCGATTGAGAATTTACAGAAATTGAAAAAATAAAAGTTATTGTAGTAAGTAATTTTTTCATTGTTTTGGGTTTTTGTAAATATACTCTGTTTTTTTAAAAAAGAAAGAAAATTGAAAATATATGCTTAATTTCACAAACAATAAATTTATATAAATTATGAGACACTCATTAGTGTACACCCTTATTTTTATTTGTTTTTATACGTGTAGTAAGCCAGAATCTTTTAATGATTTACAAGTGCAACAGTATAACTTAATTCCTGGTTTAAATGTAGAGTCATCCTATTTGAAAGATCAACTTATTTCTTTTGAAATGATAGATATTGATGGTAATAATATTACATCCAGTACTAGTTTTATAGTGAATAACCAATTAATCAATGGAAATACAACTAGTTATGATAATATAGGTACTCATGAAGTTTATGCTGATTATTCAATTGATTCTCAGAATTACAGTACAGATTCAAAAGGGTTTAATATAGTAGAACCTATAAATAAAGTTATTGTTGAAGATTACACAGGAACATGGTGTGGTTATTGTCCTCCAGTTGCAAATGCAATTTATGAATTAAAAGAGGTTTACGATAATATTATTTCGGTTGGAATTCATAATAATGATGAGCTTACTATTGATCAAGAATCAGATCTTAGGTCTGAATTAGGGATCAGTGGTTTTCCGTCAGCCCGATTAAATAGAACAATTTTATGGTTAGATCCATACCAATTTTCAGAAGTCAATAGCCTTTTAAGTGAAGAAAACAATGTAGCTATTTCAATTAACTCAACAATAGAAAATGTTGAACTGGGAGTTGGTTTAAGGATTGTTTCCAATGTTGAACTAGTTAATCATAAGTTAGTTATATACTTGGTAGAAAGTAATTTAATATATGATCAAGCTAATTATTTTAATTATGTTGAAGATAGCTATTTTTATAATCTAGGTAACCCAATTGAGAATTATTCTCATCAAGATGTTTTAAGAAAATCTATAACAAATATTTCTGGTAATATATTAGAAGTAATACAGCCTTTAACCGATTATAAATTTAATTTTAATATGGAATTAAATCCAGATTTTGTTGTAGAAAACCTAGCAATTGTAGCAATTGTGGTTGACTCAAATAATAATGCAATTAATTCACAATATGGTGAAGTTAATTCATTTCAAGATTTTAATTAATTACCTAAAAAGGGATACCTATAATCTGTAGGAGTTACAAATGTTTCTTTAATTAACCTTGGTGATACCCATCTCAACAAATTAAGAACACTTCCTGCTTTATCATTTGTACCTGAGCCTCTAGCTCCTCCAAATGGTTGTTGCCCAACAACTGCACCTGTAGGTTTATCATTTATGTAAAAATTACCTGCACAATTTTGTAAGAGTTTAGTCGCATTTTCAATCGCATACCTGTCAGTTGCTAAAATAGCCCCAGTTAGAGCATATTCACTAGTTGAATCAACTAACTTTAAAGTTTTGTCAAACTCATCATCTTTGAAAACGTAAATTGTCATTACTGGCCCAAAAATCTCTTGGTGCATAGTTTTGTAATTTGGATTTGTAGTAACTATTACAGTAGGCTCTATAAAGTATCCTTTCGACTTATCATATTTTCCGCCAGCAATTATTTCAGTTTCTGAGTCATTTTTAGCATCATCTATGTAATTTGCAATTTTATCGAATGAATTTTCGTGGATTACTGCAGTTATAAAATTATTAGTATCTGCAGGTGAACCCATTTTTATAGACTTTAAATCTGCAATGAGATTGTTTTTAACCTCATTCCATATAGATTCTGATATATAACTTCTTGATGCTGCACTACACTTTTGTCCTTGAAACTCAAAAGCACCTCTAACAATTGATGTTGATACTTGTGCAGGAATTGCACTTTCATGAGCAACTATAAAATCTTTACCACCAGTTTCTCCAACAATTTTTGGATATGTTTTGTAGTTAGAGATATTTTCTCCAATATTTTTCCATAGCTTTTTGAATATGTCAGTAGAACCGGTAAAATGAAGTCCACTAAAAGCTGGACTACTTAATACGGTTTTTGTTATCATTTCTGGATCTCCAAAAACAACATTAATTACTCCGTCAGGAACTCCAGCTTCTTTAAATACATCCATTATTATCTTAGCTGAATAAATTTGACTGTCACTAGGCTTCCAGACAACAACATTTCCTAGCATTGCCATACAAGCTGGAAGATTACCTGCAATTGCTGTGAAATTAAATGGTGTAACTGCATATACAAAACCTTCTAAAGGTCTATACTCAACTCTATTCCAAAAATCTGACGTACTCTCTGGTTGATTATTATAAATATCAGTTACAAATTGAACATTGAATCTTAAAAAGTCAATAAACTCACAGGAAGCATCTATTTCTGCTTGATGAATAGTTTTTGACTGCGCAATCATTGTTGCTGCATTAATTTTTGATCTATATGGTCCAGCAATTAATTCTGCAGCTTTTAAAAAAATTGCAGACCTTTGTTCCCAAGGTAAATTTGCCCATTTTTCGCGAGCAGATAAACATCCGCTAATTGCTTGATCGACATGAGTTTTTTCAGCTAAAAAATATTTACCCACTACATGTTTGTGGTCATGAGGAGGCGAAATTAGTTTATGTTTACTAGATGTGATATTTTTTCCATTGATATAAAAAGGTATATCAATATTGCTGTTAAACATTTTGTTGTAAGAAGCAATAACTTCACCTCTGTGTTTCGAGCCTGGTTCATATGCTCTTACAGGTTCATTAATTGCTACGGGAACTTTAAAAAATCCTTTACTCATCGAAAAATATTTATTGATTAGTTACTAACGGTACAAAGTTAAACATAAAAAAACTAAAGGAAATTAATTAAGTGCAAAAGGAGCACTTAGTTTAAAAGATGGTATAGTTACATTAAATTTTCTAGTGGTAGCTAGGTCAATCATCTTGTAATGACCTTTCATCGATCCAAAGGGAGATAGTAATAAACACCCAGAATTGTAAACATGAGTATCGCCAGGATTAAGTACAGGTTTTTTACCGATGACTCCTTCGCCATCTACATTTTCATTTTTATTTAATGAATCTAAAATTGTCCAGTGTCTAGAGTTTAATTGAACAGTATCTTTACTTCTGTTCTCAATAGTTACAACATAACCGAAAGCAAAATGAATTTTGTGGTTCTTGTAAAAAGTACCTTCAAAATTTTGTTTAACCTCAATTTTTATGCCTCGTGTAACTTGTTGTACCATTATTGTTTTTATTCTAATTAAAAGTAAATAAAAAAATTCATTAGTTAAATAAAAAAAACATTTTTATTAGTTGTTTATCTTAATTGAGTTAATACTATTATAACCAATAACTCTATCATACCGTGAGCCATAATCTCTGTAGTATACAATAACTTTATAATTGTTTTCTGTTTCATCAAAGTTACCTGAGATATAGCCCTCAATTTCTTTGTTTAAATTATCTATTACAGAATATTTATAATTGTAAAAACCTTGTTTTAATTTTAGTTCAAGTTCATAATTATTTCTTAAACTATTGTAAGTCATTTTGTTTGAACTATTTAACTGATAACCATTAAAATTACCAGAAACATAAATAGATTTACCAATGTCAAGTTTATCAATATTTAAGTAAAAATGAACTTTAGCATAGTCTGCTTCAATATCTGTATCTTCTGCATCAACAGATGTAACTAAAAAATTACCATTGATATCAGGGTTGTATGTGTACGTGCTATTATTTCTGGGATTATCTGGGTATAAGTAATTATGATATATTTCTTTAAGATCAAAAGTTCTTATATTAATATCTGAACCTCTAATATTTTTATTTTCAAAATATAAAAATTCATTCCCACCCATAAAACTAGCCTCAGAATCATATTTGTAAATTAATCTATTGCCTAACGTGTATTGAGGCTTTAGATTATTAATCGAATTATTTAGATCGTTATTTTGAATGACTAATGTTTTGATTGTTTTTAGCGGATTATTAATATTTGATATAGCTTTTACTTCAAATTGAACAACCTGTTTTTTATTAATATTATTCAAATCTCTACTTCTAAATATATCTATTTCAACAGTAGATAAAGATTCATATACTATGATTTTTTTTGAAAAAACGACTTCTCCATAATCATTTAATATTGAAACTATGTAATTTCCAGATTTAATAATTTTAGTCTCTTGATTTGGAATGATTAAATTGTAGTGACTGTAAATTTGATATGTATTGAATGAATTTTTATAGTTATAAATTTTTGAATTGTCATAACCTTTTAGATATTCTGATTTGGATAATTGAGATTTTGTCCAGTCAAAATTATAATGATCTATTTTATAGTAATAGTCATCTTCATTGCCATTTAATACATCAAATTCAATTGAAAAAGAGCTGCCTAGCTTTATGACAGGAAAGCCAATTTGGTTTGAGTCATTTTTAAAAGTAATGGTTTTTATTTCCTGAGGTGCAGAGATTTCATTTACCTCTTGAGAGAACACGGCAAAGGAAAACAGTAAAGATGAAATTACTGATACTAGTGATTTAAACATGTTACTATTTTTAACTTAATAGTTGTAAAAATAATCAAAATTTTGTCATCGAAATATTATGATAACTATAATATTAATTTGTATTTTTGCAGCGATTTTAAACAACTAAATTTACATTATTTATTATGTCTAATGACATCCATTTTAAAAAAGGTTTAGATATCAATCTAGTTGGTGAGGCTAATAAAGTGTTGGAGCCTGCCCCAAAAAGTAAATTTTATTCTGTAGAACCTTCAAATTTTCATGGAATTAATCCAAAACTTAATGTAAAAATTTCTGATAATATTTTAGCTGGAGATGTCTTATTTTACGATAAATCAGATGAATTACTAAAGTTTGTATCTCCAGTTTCTGGTAAAATTACTGATATAATTAGAGGCGAAAAACGAAAAATTCTTTCGATAAAAATTCTGGCTGATGAAAATCAAGTTTTTAAAAATTCTGGTTGCTTGAATAACTCTGCTAATAGGCAAGATATAATTGATTTTTTATTAAGAACTGGATGTTGGCCTTTTATTATGCAAAGACCTTATGCAATTATAGCGAATTATAAATCTGCACCTAAATCTATTTTTGTCTCAGGATATTCATCTGAACCGCTTTCTGCTAATCTTGATTTTACTTTAAAAGACAATAAAAAAGAAATACAAGCTGCCATTAGTGCTTTAGATAAATTAACTGAAGGAAATGTGAATGTTTCTGTTGACAAATCTTCGAGTTCAATTTTTAGAGAAATCGATGATATAGAGTTATATAATGTTTCTGGCCCTCACCCTAGTGGTAATGTTGGAAGTTTAATTAATAAAGTAGATCCAGTTAATAAAGGTGAATCTGTTTGGACTGTTTCAGCTCAAGATTTAGTTATTATAGGCCATACAATATTGACAGGGGAATTTAAAGCTGAAAGAATTGTGTCACTTTCAGGTTCCTCAATCGAAAGCCCTAGATACTTTAAAACTCTAATTGGATGTCAAATTGATTCTATTACTAACAATAATGTTGCTACCCAACATGATAATAACAGAATTATTTCTGGTACTATATTGTCTGGTAAAAAAATTGGATTAGATGGTCACTTGGACTACTACAGTAATTCAGTTACGGTAATTCCTGAAGGAGATGATTATGAATTGTTTGGGTGGACTAAGCCAGTTTTTGATAAGATTTCGGTTTCCAGAGCATTGACATTTTCTTGGCTTTTTCCAAAGAAAAAGTATGATTTAACAACAAATACTAACGGAGAACATAGAGCTTTTGTTACAACAGGGACTTATGAAAAAGTTTTCCCACTAGATATATTTCCAATGCATATTTTAAAAGCATGTATGTATAAAGACCTTGATGAGATGGAGGTTTTGGGTATGTATGAAGTTGCTCCTGAAGATTTCGCTTTAACTGAATTTGTATGTGTATCAAAACAACCTCATCAAATGATAATTAGAGAAGGTTTAGATTTAATGAAAAAAGAAATAGGATAATTAATGGGCTTAAAATCAACATTACATAACTTAAAAGAAAAGTATAAAGGTCAAAAAATGGCACCAGCCTTTAATGCCTTACATACTTTTTTATACCTTCCAAATGAAGTCACTAAAGGTGGTACTCATATAAAAGCCGCAGATGATTTAAAGAGAACAATGAACACCGTTATTTTGTCATTGGTTCCATGTCTTATATTTGGAATGTTTAATGCTGGTTATCAACATTACAGAGCCATTGATATTGCTAATGGTATAGTTAGAGAAGTATCCTTATTTGGTAATTTTATCACATGGGATAATCTTATCTTAGGTGCTATAACTGTGCTTCCATTAGTGATTGTATCTTATGCAGTCGGTCTGGCTGTTGAATTTTTATTTGCTGTAATTAAAGGTCATGAAGTCGAGGAAGGCTATCTAGTTACAGGTATGTTAGTTCCTCTTATTGTTCCTATAGATATTCCATTATGGATGTTAGGAGTAGCAGTTGTTTTTGGTGTTGTCATTGGAAAGGAAGTTTTTGGAGGTACAGGGATGAATATTCTAAATCCAGCTCTTACAATTCGTGCATTTTTATTTTTTGCCTACCCTACATGGATGAGTGGAGATAAGGTTTGGGTTCATGAAGCTGTTGATAGAGCGGGAACATCTGAAGCAATTTCTGGTGAAACCATTTTGGGTAGTTATGCTCAAAATCAAGATATTATTTATTCGTTATCTGAAATGTTCTATGGTTTTATTCCTGGCTCCGTTGGTGAAACATCTAAATTGTTAATAATAATTGGAGCTCTAATTTTAATTTTTACGAAAATTGGTAGTTGGAGAATAATTCTTAGTACAATATTAGGAGCTCTGTTAATGGGTGTTATTTTTAACTTAGTGATTGACACTGGAGTTATTGGTGAATCTAGTAAATTTTATGGCCTTATGAGTGTTCCTTATTGGCAACATTTATTAATTGGTAGTATATTATTTGGTGCTGTTTTCATGGCCACAGACCCTGTTAGTGCATCACAAACTAACAAAGGTAAATGGATATATGGGTTTTTAATTGGTTTTATTTCTATAATGATTAGAGTATTCAATCCTGCATACCCTGAAGGTGTATTTTTAGCAATTTTGTTAATGAATGTGTTTGCACCAACTATTGATCATTATGTTGTTAAAGCAAATGTTAAAAATAGACTAAATAGACTAAAAACTAAAACTGCTTAATAATGGAAAAGAGGACAGATAAAAATTTATACACGCTTCTATTTGCTACTGGGATGGTAATTGTTGTAGGATCTTCATTAGCATTTTTGGCTTCTTCTTTAAAGCCGAAGATTAATGAGAACAAAAAAATAGAAAAACAACAAAACATATTGTATGCTATGGGCATACATGAAAATGAGGGAAAAAGTGATGTTACATTTATCGAGGCTAGTAAAGTAGCTAGTGAATTTTCAAAATACATAAAAAAACAAATTGTAATTTCTGGTGATTTGGATATTATTGAGGACAATGAGGCTTATTTAATAGATATAAAAAAAGAACAAACAAAAGCGAAGGCTGGAGAAAAACGTCAATTGCCATTATTTATTGGTGAAAAAGATGGAAAAACATATCATATTGTTCCAATTAGGGGTGTAGGTTTATGGGATGCTATCTGGGCATATGTTGCTATTGATGAAAATATGATAGTTCAAGGTGCTTATTTTGATCATAAAGCTGAGACTGCGGGATTAGGTGCAAATATCAAACAGAGGTTTTTCATGGATGACTTTATTGATGAACATCTTCTTGATGAAAATGGTACTTTTAAAGGCATTACTGTTTCCAAAAGTAATGCTGATCCAACTAATAAAATTAAATATGATAATGAAGTTGATGCTATAGCAGGCGCAACAATCACAGGAGACGGTGTTTCAGCTATGATAAAGACTGATCTGAGATTGTATCAATCATATTTTGAAAACTTAAAAACTAATTAGTATATGGGTTTATTATCGAGTAAAGACAGTAAATTAATATCAGACCCCTTAGCGGACAATAATCCTATTACAATACAAGTATTGGGAATATGTTCAGCTTTAGCAATAACAGCAGAACTAAAAGCTTCAATAGTAATGTCTATTTCAGTAATCTTTGTTATGGGTGCAGGAAATGTTGTTATTTCGTTAATTAGAAATATAATTCCATCAAAAATTAGAATCATAGTTCAACTTACTGTTGTAGCAGCTTTAGTGATTATTGTAGACCAAGTTTTAAAGGCATATTCTTATTCCCTAAGTAAAGAATTAGGTGCATTTATAGGTCTTATAATTACTAATTGTATTATCATGGGTCGTTTTGAAGCATTTGCACTAGCAAATGGTGTGTGGAGGTCATTTTTAGATGGAATTGGAAATGCAATTGGTTATGGACTTATATTAATTATTGTTGGTTTTTTTAGAGAATTATTAGGATCAGGAACATTACTAGGCTATGCAGTTTTAGGAGACCCAATTGAAAAGACTGGTCTTTATTCTATTGGATATGAAAATAATGGTTTTATGTTGTTAGCCCCTATGGCATTAATTGTGGTAGGATTGATTATATGGGTACAAAGATCAAGAAATATGAGTTTAATTGAAGAATAATAAAATTAGTTAAATGGAGCATATAGAATTATTATTTAAATCAATTTTTATTGATAATATGGTATTTGCTACTTTTTTAGGAATGTGCTCATATTTGGCTGTTTCAAAAAAAGTTGACACGGCTGTTGGATTAGGAGCAGCAGTAATTTTTGTATTAACAATTACTGTACCGTTAAATTGGCTTTTAGATAAATACATTTTGCAAGATGGTGCATTAGTATGGATTAGTGAAGATTTTGCGATTTATGATTTAAGTTTTTTATCATTTATAATGTTTATTGCTACAATTGCTACAATGGTTCAGCTTGTTGAAATTATTGTTGAAAAGTTCAGTCCATCTTTATATAATTCACTTGGGATATTTTTACCTCTTATTGCAGTTAACTGTGCAATTTTGGGAGGATCTTTATTTATGCAATCTAGAGAGATTCCTACTTTAGCTCTTGCTCTTACTTATGGAGTAGGCTCAGGGATTGGATGGTTTTTAGCAATTTTATCAATTGCAGCAATTAGAGAAAAAAATTAGATATTCTAATGTCCCTGCACCTCTTAGAGGGCTTGGAATAACATTTATTATTACAGGTTTAATGGCCATTGGATTTATGAGTTTTGGAGGTATGTTAACTGGAGGAGACGAAGAAGTTGTTAAGCAAGAAATTGACGTTGAATTAGTATCAGATAATAAATTACAAAAATTAGATAATAAATTATTTTCAAAAAACACAAAAGAAGTCAATTAATATGATTTTAGCATCACAAACATTAGGAACCATTCTTATAACAATTATTGCTTTTTTAATTGTATCATTAGCATTAATCAGTGTGCTTTTATTTGTTAAGCAAAAATTATCACCCTCGGGTCCTGTTATGATTACAATAAATGGTGAAAAAGAAATTGAGGTTGCGTCCGGAGAAACATTATTAACTACTCTTGGAGCACAAAAAATATTTTTGCCATCTGCTTGTGGAGGAGGGGGAACTTGTATTCAGTGCGAATGCCATGTAAATAGTGGAGGAGGAGAAGCATTACCAACTGAAATACCTCATTTTACAAGAAAAGAAATTAAATCTGGTGCTAGATTAGCATGTCAAGTTAAAGTTAAGCAAGACATGAATATTAGTATTCCAGAAGAAGTATTTGGTATTAAAAAGTTTGAAGCAACTGTAGTTAGAAATTATAACGTTGCATCTTTTATTAAAGAGTTTGTAGTGTCAATTCCTGAGGACATGGGCTATAAAGCTGGTGGATATATTCAAATTGAAATTCCTGAGGGTGAGGTTAAGTTTTCAGATATGGATATAACAGCTCATCCTGATGAACATGAATCTGCTGATAAATTTAAACCTGAATGGGATAAGTTTAATTTGTGGCCATTAGTTATGAATAATAATGAGTTAGTAGATAGAGCCTATTCTATGGCATCTTATCCTGCTGAGGGTAAAGAAATTATGTTGAATGTAAGAATTGCAACTCCTCCGTGGGATAGAAATAAAAATGGATGGATGGATGTAAATCCTGGAGTAGCATCATCATACATTTTTTCTAAAAAAGCTGGTGATAAAGTGACTATTTCTGGACCATATGGTGAATTTTTTATAAATGAGTCTGATTCAGAAATGTTGTATGTTGGTGGTGGTGCTGGAATGGCTCCAATGAGGTCTCACCTTTATCATCTTTTCAAAACACTACAAACGGGTCGTAAAGTTAGTTTCTGGTACGGAGGTAGATCTAGAAGAGAGCTTTTCTATTTAGATCATTTTTATAAATTAGAAAAAGATTTTTCAAACTTTAAATTTTATTTAGCATTATCTGAACCTCTACCTGAAGATAATTGGAATGTTAAAACTGATTTAGAAGCTGATGGTGACGGTTTTGTAGGTTTTGTTCATAATTGTGTTATAGACAATTACTTAAGCGCTCATGAGTCCCCTGAAGATATTGAACTTTATTTCTGTGGCCCTCCACTTATGAATCAAGCTGTCCAAAAAATGGGTGAGGATTTTGGTATTCCTGACGAACATATTAGGTTTGATGATTTTGGAGGCTAAATTATAATTTCCATGAATACTGCATTATCAAATCAAGAACTTCATAATTTAGCAATGAATCATGTTGGTAAAGATCTTGAATCTAGAGGTTTTGAATTTATAGCGGTAAACAGTAAATTAAAAAAAAACCCTCAGTTTGTCTGTATTGATAAAAACAAACAATATTTTTTTGTTATTGTAAAAGCAATTTTACTTCCTGAAAATCCAAATAATTATGATCTTGTTTGGATGGAAAAATTTAAGCAACATGCTAAATCTCATGATTCAAAGGTTCTTTATGCTGGGGTAGGATTAGCTAACGCAAAAAATAAAAATAATCCTGTATATTTAAATCAAGATTATATAATTGAATATAACGGAATTCAAGTAATTGATGACAATTTAAACTAATGCGTTACTTATTATTACTATTTATTACAGTTGCTTCTTGTACAAATAATTCACTTAAGAAAACTTCTATTAGTGGTTATGTTTATGGCACCACTTACAGTATAGTTTACTTTTCTGATGATGAATTACAATTAAAAGTACAAATTGATAGTCTTTTTAATGCTATAGACATGTCAATGTCAACCTATAATTCCAATTCATTAATAACTAAAATTAATAATAATGAAGATATTGAATTAGATAATCATTTTAAGTTTGTTTTCAATGTTTCTAAGAACATATTCAATAAGACGAATGGTCTTTTTGACCCGTCAATTGGTCCATTAGTAAATTCTTTAGATTTTGGCCCCAAAACCAATAATTTGCCAACCGATAGTCTCAAAGCTTTAGTAGGTTTAGACAAATTTGAATTAATTGAAAATAAATTAATTAGACCCTTTAACTCTTTTATAGATTTCAATGCCATTGCTAAAGGTTATAGTGTAGATGTAATTTCACGTTTTTTAAGTATTAACAATATAACTGATTATTTAGTTGAAGTAGGAGGCGAGATTAGATCAAGAGGTATAAACTTAGATGGAAATAAAAATTGGAGAGTTGGATTAGATACTCCAAGATTTGATGGTTTACAAAAAGATCTTTACAAGGTCTTTAATTTGAAGGATAGATCCATGGCAACTTCAGGAGTTTATAGAAAATTCAAAATTGATAGCTCAGGAAATAAATATGCTCATATCATAGATCCAAAAACAGGTTATTCTTCAACTTCAAATATACTAAGTGTAACAGTGATTTCTGATAACTGTATTGAAGCTGATGCATATGCAACTGCATTACAACTCATGTCAGTTGATGAAATTACCCTTTTGGCAAAACAAAATAATGATATCAGTATTTTTATTATTTACAATGACATCAATAATGAAATGAAAGATATTTCTTTCAACAATTTTCCTTCTATTTAGTACACACTGGAATAACTTCTCCTTTAATAATAGAGTATTTTAATATTTCTTCATTACTAAACTCTTTCGAATAGTCTATTTGTTGAACTTTAAAACCTGTATTTTCAAGTTTATTGAAATAGTCTTTTCCATAAACTCTAACATGGTCATATTGTCCAAATATTTTATTTCTTTCTAATTTATCAGTAATTGAATCGTCTTGAAAGGTTTTTTTCCTATTCATATCAATTGGTACTTGAAATATACCAGTGCCCCCTTTTTTTAAAACTCTATACAATTCACTCATAGCTTTTTTATCGTCCAATACATGTTCTAAAACGTGATTACAAAGTATAAAGTCATAGGTATTATCCTTTATTGGTAAATCACAAATATCAGCCTTTATTTTTGCTAAAGGAGAATTAATATCAATAGAATCGTATTCAATATTATTTAATTTTTTAAATCTTTTATAAAATGCCTGTTCAGGTGCAAAATGCAATAGTTTTATTTTTTTTTCAAAAAGTACTGTTTCATTTATTAAATACAGCCAAAGTAATCTGTGTCTTTCAAGAGATAGGGTAGAAGGAGATAGTGCATTTTTTCTTAATTTATTATAACCATAGGATAAAAATTTACGAAATGATTTACCATCAATTGGATCAGTAAACTTATCACCTTTTAATAACAGACTAAGTAAGGGTTGAAATATAAAACTAAATTTTATCAAAAAAGTTCTTGGAAATATTTTTAAAATTAACTTAATCAAAACTTATAATTATTTATAAACTCATTCTCTTCATTAGATTTGATTCCTAATGCTTCATACACATAAGAAAAGGTCGAAAGTAATTCAGGTTTACCATCAATAATTGCAATATTATGCTCAAAATGAGCACTAGGTTTATTATCTAATGTAGTAATAGTCCAGCCATCCTTGTGATGCTTAATTTTATGAGTTCCTTGATTTATCATAGGTTCAATTGCAACTACCATTCCCTCAACAAATTTTTTGCCTTTACCTCTTTTTCCATAGTTTGGCATTTCAGGTTTCTCATGCATATTTTTACCTAGGCCATGGCCAACTAATTCTCTTACTACACCATAACCTCTATTTTCGCAATAATCTTGAATAGCATATCCAACGTCACCAACTCTATTGCCAACTTTAAAACTTTTAATTCCTTGGTATAATGACTCTTTAGTTGTGTCTAAAAGATGATTAACATCATCAGCAATATTTCCAACTCCAAAAGTATATGCGTGATCTCCATAAAACTCATTTTTTAAAACACCACAATCAATAGAAATAATATCTCCGTCTTCTATTGCAGTATTATTTGGAATTCCATGAACTACTTGTGAATTTGGGCTTATACAAAGAGTATTAGGAAAGTCATACATTCCTAAAAAACCTGGAATTGCTCCATTGTCTCTAATAAATTCTTCTGCTAGTTTATCTAAATGTAATGTAGTAACACCCTCTTTAATTTCTCCAGCAATCATTCCAAGTGTTTTAGAAACAAGTAAAGCACTTTCTCTAATTAATTCAATTTCCTCTCTATTTTTAGTAATACTCATAATTATATTAGTGATTCTTGTGTCATTTCCTTAGGTTTTTTTACACCCATAAGTTTTAAAATAGTTGGAGCAATATCTCCTAAAATACCATTTTTTATATTTTTTAAATCTTTGTCTATAAGTATTACAGGTACTGGGTTAGTAGTATGAGCAGTATTGGGTGTACCATCGGCATTAATCATAGTCTCACAGTTGCCATGATCTGCAATTAATATGGTTGTATAATTATTTTTATTAGCGCAATTAATAACAGTTTCAACACATTTATCCACTGCTTCACATGCTTTAATAGCAGCTTTCATACTGCCAGTATGGCCTACCATATCTCCATTAGCAAAATTCAAACAAATAAAGTCCTGTTTTCCTGAGTCTATCTCTTTAACTAAAGAATCGGTAATTTCATAAGCACTCATTTCGGGTTTAAGGTCGTAAGTTGCAACTTTAGGAGAATTTTTCAATATTCTAGATTCACCTTTAAAACTGTTTTCTCTTCCACCTGAAAAGAAAAAAGTTACATGTGGATATTTTTCAGTTTCAGAAATTCTTAACTGACTTTTATTATTTTTTTCTAATATTTCACCAAGAGTGTTATCAAGATTTGATTTATTGAAAATAACTTTAATGTTAGAGAAGGTATTGTCATAATTTGTCATTGTTACGTAATGAAGATTTAATTTCTTCATATCAAAATCTAAATTATCATTTTGTGATAGTACTTTTGTGAGTTCTCTTCCTCTGTCTGTTCTAAAGTTAAAAAATATTACTACATCACCATTTTTAATTGTTGATAGTGGTTGATTATTAGAATCAACTTTAATGATAGGTTTTATAAACTCATCGGTACATCCGTTATCGTAACTGTTTTGAATACTACGAATTAAATTTGAACTTTTTTCTCCTTTTGCATTTATCAGTGCATCGTAAGCAATTTTTATTCTCTCCCATCTATTGTCTCTATCCATGGCAAAATACCTGCCTGTGATAGATGCTATTTGGGTAGGACTATTTTTTATATAATCATTTAAATCTGAGATATATCCAGAGCCAGACTTTGGATCTACATCTCTTCCGTCAGTAAAACCATGTATATAAGATTCAACATTATATTCTTTTGCGATGTCAATTAACCCTTTTAAATGATCAGTGTGAGAGTGAACTCCTCCATCACTAATTAATCCAAGAAAATGAATTTTTTTATTATTATTTTTTGCAAATTCAAATGTCTCTGCAATTACTTTTTCTTTTTTGAGCTTATTTTTTTCTATAGAAATATTAATTTTAGTAAGATCTTGATAAACTATTCTACCAGCACCTAAATTCATATGCCCAACTTCACTATTACCCATTTGGTCCTCAGGAAGACCTACGTGTAAACCGTCCGTTCTTAGAGTGGAGTATGGATATTTTTTGTATAAACTATCAATGAAATTTGTATCAGCGTTATCAATAGCTGAAACCTTTGGATCTGGAGAGTTGCCCCACCCATCCAATATCATTAAAATTACTTTTTTATTCATCTTGAAAATCTAAACAAATTTACTGAATTTTCATCAAATTTTTGTATGAGCCTAGTACAGCCCAATAATATTTTTTAATATAAGTCCTTTAAATTATAATTTATTTCAACTTCATATGGTTTTTTATTTTGTTCAAATACCCTAGCAGATTTATTGCCTTTTAAAATTATTTTCTCACCTAGCACAGATAAATAACTACCTTCTCTCAATCCAATTACAATTTGAGAGTTAAAAAAGTGAAACTCTTTAATTCTAGTTTCTCTGGTCTCGCCCATATGTTTGCTACCGGTAATTGCATCGAGATAATGTGGATTGATATTAAAAGGAATTATATTTAGTGCTTTAAAGCTTGTTGGGTGTATAATTGGCATGTCATTACTAGTTCCAATTGATGGTCCACAAATATTAATTCCTGCACTAGTCCCTAAATATGGTTTTCCAGACTCAATAGCTTCTTTTAAATAATTTATTAAATCATTATCAATTAAATTTTTTAAAAGTAAAAAAGAATTACCACCACCAATAAATATTCCATCAGTATTTTTTATTGCTTTCTTCAAATCTTTGTACTCATGTATTCCATTAACCTCAATCCCTAATTTGATAAAAAAATTGGATGCTAATTTTGTGTATTTCTCATGAGTTAGTCCGTCAGGTCTAGCATATGGAATGAAAATTATTTTTTTTGAATTGCTAAATAATACTTTAACTTCATCTTTAATATAATCTAAATAAGTACTTCCATGTATGGTTGAAGTACTAGCTAAAATCATTTTTTTCATAGAATAAATTTAAAAAAAAACCAACTTTTATAATCCAAATTAAACTTACTGATTATATTTGTAGAATGCTACTATATTTTTTTAATTTATTCATAAGTGGAGCTGAAATTGCGATAATATTATTTATTGCTGTAATTTTCTTTGGTGCTGATAAGATTCCTGATTTAGCAAGAAATCTAGGAAAAGGTCTTAATGAGATTAAGCATGCTACTAATGATATCAAAAGAGAAATTAGATCCTCGTCAGAATCTGTTAAAAATAATTCCATAACTAAAGATGTGGATAATGAATTGTCTAAAGTAAAAAAAGATTTAGAAGAGTTTTCTGGATCAATAAAAAGAGATTTGTAATTTATTTTTTCTTTCTACTTATTGTTATGCCATCTCTTATAGGTAAAATCACGGAATCCATATCAGATCTATTATTTAATAATTCATTATATTTTACAATAGCTTTAGTGGATTTATCTTTGTGAGAAATTTCATTTAAAACTTTACCATCCCATAGTACATTGTCTGAAAGTAATACTCCTCCTTTTTTCAATCTAACTATTAAAATATCTAAATATTTTGGATAGTTAATTTTATCTGCATCTAAAAATATTAAATCAAAATCACGATCTAATTTGGGAATTATGTCTAATGCATTTCCTAAGTGTTGAGTAATGTTATTATTAAATGAAGATTTTTTAAAATATTTTCTTTGTAAATCAAATAACTCTTCATTAATATCTACAGTGTGGATCTCTCCATTTTCATCTAAGCCCTCGGCTAAGCATAATGTTGAATAACCTGTAAATGTTCCAATTTCTAATATTTTTTTAGGATTAATTATTTTAGAAATTACACTTAATAGCCTACCTTGATAAGTGCCACTTATCATTCTAGGTTGAAGAACTTTTAGATTCGTTTCTCTATTTAAATTACTAAGTAGTTCAGGCTCTTTTTCAGAGTGGTTAATTAAGTATTCATTTAGTTTATCGTTATTAATGTATTTCATTAAATTAGTAACTTTAACTTTTCTACAAATAAATAAACATCCACGAAGGAATTATATAATGGAGTGGGAGCACATCGGATAACATTTGGGTCTCTCCAATCAGTTATCACTCCAAGATCCGTTAAACTTTCGTGAAATTTTTTATTAGCATCAATTATCTCAATGGAAATTTGGCATCCTCTAGATACTGACTCTGTAGGTGTGATTATATTAATCTTTGTTGAATTAAGGTCTTGTAAAAGGAATTCTAAGTAGCTGGTTAACAATGTAGATTTTTTACATAGTTTTTTCATGCCCACATCTTTAAATATTTCAAGAGAAGCTTTTATTGCAGCCATTGAAAGAATAGTTGGTGTACTAATCTGCCAACCATCAGCTCCTGGAATAGTTTGAAATGGCTCTCTCATATTAAATCGATTATTTAGGTCATTACCCCACCATCCTCTAAATCTATTAATATCGTTATTATATGCGTGCCTCTCATGAACAAAGCATCCAGATAAACTTCCTGGTCCAGAATTTAAGTATTTATAACTACACCAAATAGCAAAATCTGCTCCAACTTTATTTAGATTTAATTGAACATTTCCAGCAGCATGAGCGCAGTCAAAACCAACAATAGAATTGTATTTATGACCAATTTCTGTTATTTTTTTTAAATTAAAATATTCACCTGTGTAATAATTTACACCTCCGATTAATACTAATGCAATTTCATTCTCATTTTCTAAAAAAATATTTTCTAATTCCTGATATTTATTTTTTGAATTTTTTGTTTCCCATAGAATTATTCCATCATCTGAATTATGACCATGGTGAATTAATTGTGACTCAACTGCATAGATGTCTGAAGGAAAAGAATCGGCTTCTAAAATAATTTTAAACTTTGTATCAGTAGGCTTATAAAACGACACCATCATCAAATGTAGATTTACTGTAAGGGTGTTCATCACAACGACCTCTAACGGCTTTGCACCGACTATATTTGCCATTTCATTGGTAAGATAGCTATGATATTCAAGCCATGGATTTTTTGCATTACTCCATCCCTTAACGCCTAAATTGGCCCAGTCTTTAAGTTCATTGTCTATAAAAGATTTTGTTGATTTTGGTTGAAGACCTAAAGAATTTCCACAAAAGTATATTAGATCTTTATCATGAATATCTTTTGGAATATGAAAAAGATTTCTGTATTCAGAGAGACTATCATCTTTATCAAGTTGTTTAGCAAAGTTTAGTGAGTTTTCAAGTTTAATCAAAATAGTATATTATTTATTCAACAAAAGTAACAATTATTAATAAGTAATATAATTTTATTGATTTTGATTAATGATTTCTGAAAACTTGTATTTAAACCTCTTGAAACGAGGATCTGAAACATTAATTATATAACTATTAAACTTATTGTTTTTTTTAAAATCTTGGTGATATTTTTCAGCTTTCCAAAATTTAAGAAATGGATAAGACTCAGCAGCTACATTAACATTTAAAGATTGTGTAATTTCATTAATTTTTTTACTGATTATATTTTTCTGATTTTCATTTTGATAAAAAATGATAGATCTGTATTGGGTTCCTTTATCAGGACCTTGACCATTAATTTGTTCAATATTTTGTGTTCCAAAATAGACATCTACAAGTTGTGAAAAAGTTATTAATTTGGGATTGTAAATAACTTCTATGGTCTCTGCGTGTCCAGTTGTCTGAGTATTAACTATATCATATGTAGGGTTTGATGTAAATCCACCAGAGTAACCACTAATCACCTCATTTACACCTATAATACTTTCATAGATTGCTTCTACGCACCAAAAACATCCACTTGCAAAATAAGCTTTGTGAACATCATTTGTATTTATCTCAACTGGTGTTGAATTAATAATTAAGTTTTGTTTTTCCGAAAACTTTTGAGCATTTGTACAGCTAGTTATAAAAACTAAAACTGTAATTAATAAGGTTTTTTTCATTAGATAAATGTATAAAAAAAAAGCCTCTATTTGTATAGAAGCTTTTAATTATTGATATTAATTTTATTTATTAAATTTTCGCAAAAACTTTTTCCATTTTTACTTTCTGTTCATTAGCTAATTCTTCATCAACTAATATTCTTCCACTATGTTCATCAGTGATTATTTTTTTTCTTGAACCAATTTCCATAATTATCTGCGGAGGGATAGTGAAATAAGATCCACCTGATGCTCCTCTTTCAACAGCAACGACAGCTAAGCCATTCTTTACATTATTCCTGATTCTACTGTAAGCCAATACCAATCTTTCTTCGATATCTTTCTTGCACTTTTCTGATTTTGTAAGTAATATTTCTTCTTCTTTCTTAGTCTCTTCGAGTATTGTATTTAACTCACTTTTTTTGTGTTTCAAATGATTTTTTCGTTCAGAAAGTTTTAGTTTAGCTTCATCTATTACAACATTTTTATGTTCGATTTTTGCTAAAAACTCTTTAATATTTTTTTCTGCCAATTGAATTTCTAAATCTTGGAATTCAGTTTCTTTAGTTAATGAATTAAATTCACGATTGTTACGAACATTCTTTTGCTGTTCAGTATATTTTTTAATTAATGCTTTAGCTTCTTCCATCAGATTTTTTTTCATCTTAATCTGATCATTTAAAGTATCTACAGAATCTGTAAGTTTTTCTAGTCTTGTAGTAAGTCCAGCAACTTCATCTTCCAAATCTTGTACCTCTAGAGGTAACTCACCTCTTACACTTCTAATTGTATCCACTCTAGAATCTATTAATTGCAAGTCGTATAAAGCTCTTAACTTATTCTCTACTGTGATTTCTTTCTTTTTTGCCATGGTTAACTATATTTTACTGGGTTACTATAAGTTTCTGATAAAACGATTGCAAAATTAGTAATTTTTTCGCTAAGATATGTATGTATTGCGTTTTTTGTGTATTGCTCACTTTCATAATGACCAATATCGGTCAGTAATATTTTTTTATTAGCTTTAAAGAAATCATGATATTTTAAATCAGATGTTATGAATATATCTGCATTTGCAGAAATGGCATTATTTATTGCGAAACTTCCAGATCCACCTAAAACGGCTATAGTTTTAATATTTCTCCCTGTTAATTCCGAATGTCTAATAAATTTGGTATTCATTTTATCTTTGATATAATCAATAAATTTTTTTTCACTCATACTTTTGCTAAGCTTTCCAATCATGCCAAGACCAATATCTTTGTTGATATTTTCAGTAGAAATAATTTCGTATGCATATTCATCATAAGGGTGATAAATTTTTAAAGTTTGTAATATTTCCTGTTCTCTATGTTTAGGAAATGTAAAGGTCACTTTAACTTCTTCTATCTTAGTAGATTCACCTTTTTTTCCAATTATGGGATTGGAGTTGCTATTTCCATTAAATGTTCCAATTCCTTTTACTGTAAAACTGCACTCATCGTAATCTCCGATAGTACCTGCTCCGGATATATATAATTTATTTTTTAAATCTTCTAGATTTTTTTCAGGAACATATGTAGTTAGTTTTTTTATTGTTCCTTTTTTTGGAATAAGAATTTCAGTTTCCGTTAATTTCAGTTTATCACATATTATTCTATTCACACCAACAACTGAATTATCCATTGCAGTATGAACTGATATTATAGATATATTATTTTTAATACATTTGTTTACAGTTCTTTCTACATAGTTTGAATTTGTTATCTTTTTTAAACCTTCAAAAATAATAGGATGAAAACTTACGATGACATTGCATTTTTTCTCAATAGCCTCGTTTACTACACATTCAATTGCATCTAGGCAAACTAGAATCCCTTTAACTTTATTTTGTTCATCTCCGATTATAAGACCAATATTATCATAATCCTCTGCATAACAAAATGGATACTTATCATCAAGTAATTTAATTATATCTTTTACAATCATTTTTTTTGTATTTATTTCAAAGATAAATAATTACTTTAGTTGTATGAAACTCTTAAGAAAGTTACTATTTTTTATTACTCCATTATATTACTTTGTTTCTGTATTAAGAAATGTTTTGTATGACCTGTCTATATGTAAAATCAACCAAATTTGAAATACCAACAATTGGTATAGGTAATTTAGCAGTTGGGGGTACAGGAAAATCTCCTATGGTGGAGTATCTGATTGATTTACTTTCGGATAAACACAGTATCGCTACTTTGAGTAGAGGTTATGGTAGAAAGACGAAATCGTTTTTGCTTGCTAACGAAAAATCTACTCATTTAGATATTGGTGATGAGCCTTTACAATTTTACAATAAGTATAATAATATAGTTGTTTCTGTAGATAATAATCGTGTTAACGGAATTAACAATCTATTACAAATTGATAATCCTCCAAAAGTAATTTTATTGGATGATATCTTTCAGCACAGAAAATTAACATTGGGATTATCCATTTTGTTAACAGATTACAATAATTTATATTTTAATGATTATGTTTTACCATTTGGAGATTTAAGAGAACCCGCTTCATCTAGTAAAAGAGCGGATATAGTAATTGTTACCAAATGCCCAGAAAATTTAACTGAAATAACAAAATTTGAAATTAAAAATAAACTTAAACTTAAATTAAGTCAAAAATTATTCTTTAGCTCAATTGAGTATTCAAAATTTGTAATATTTAATACTAAAAAGATTGATTTTGTAGATTTTATTAAACACAAATTTGTCCTTATAACTGGGTTAGCAAACCCAGAACAAATTGTTACTTATCTTGTAAATAATAATTGTAATTTCGAACATCAGAAATTTAAAGATCATCATGACTATCTCTCAAATGATCTTGAAAAAATTGATCCTTTACTCAATATTCTTACAACAGAAAAAGATTACGCTAAATTGATAAAAACATTTCCAGAAAGAAATATTTATTATTTACCTATCTCAGTCAATATAGATTCTGATAAATTATTCGATAAATTAATTCTTGATTACTGTCAGACTAATTAATGTGTTTTTGTGCTTTATAAGAAGATCTAACTAACGCACTACTTTCAACATGTCTAAAGCCTAAATCTAATCCAATTTTTTCATATTCTAAAAATTCATCAGGAGTAACAAACCTTTTAACACTTAGGTGTTTTTTACTTGGTTGGAGATATTGACCTATTGTTACCACATCAACATTTGCATTTTTTAAATCATGTAAAGTTTCTATTACTTCTTGTTTTGTTTCTCCTAAACCAAGCATAATTCCAGATTTAGTTCTTCTTTGTCCTTGCTCTTTCATGTATTTAAGTACTTTCATACTTTTTTCATACTTTGCTTGAATTCTAACCTCTCTTGTTAATCTTTTTACAGTTTCGATATTGTGAGATATAACTTCAGGTTTTGCACTTACTAGCCTATCTATGTGCCTTTCAATTCCTTGAAAATCTGGGATTAGTGTTTCTAATGTTGTATTTGGGTTCATTCTCCTTATGGCTTCAATCGTCTCGACCCACATAAGGCTACCCATATCTTTCAAATCATCTCTGTCCACACTTGTAATAACAGCATGCTTAATATTCATTATTTTTATTGATCTTGCTACCTTTTCTGGTTCTGACCAATCCAAAGATTCAGGTCTACCAGTTTTTACCCCACAAAAACCACATGATCTTGTGCAAATATTCCCCAAAATCATAAATGTTGCTGTTCCTTCACCCCAACATTCTCCCATGTTAGGACAGCTGCCTGATGTACATATAGTATTTAGTTTATATTTATCAACTAGACCTCTTAGTTCAGTATATTTTTTACCCGTAGGTAATTTTACTCTTAACCATTTAGGTTTTGGTAATATTGACTGAAACTTTTTTGGTTTTGGCAATACTGATTGAATTTTTTTTGATGTTTTAATACTTTCCATAAGCTAATATCAAAGATATAAAGTAATGCTAAATAAACAACTCTAATGTAGATAAATACCACATTCCAAATCCTAATAAAAAAAATATTCCTAGTATACTTAAAGTGTGCATAAGTTTTGAAGGTCTATATTTTTTTGGAGTATGGTTACTACTTATTAAAATATAATTAATTATCGCATAAAATGGAGCAGTTATAAATGAAACTATAGTTGCAATTTTAACCAATGTACCCATTTCTGAAATAAAATTAAAAAAGATAAATATGGTTCCAATTACTAAAAAAAACAGCCAGTATAGATAGCCGTTTTTGATTGTTTTATTAAACATTAACTCAGTTGCCTTATGCATAGCTCTAGGAGATGCGTCAAGAGTTGTGATTGTAGTACTAAACATTGTAGTAAATGTTGCTAATCCAATTATGATATATGACCAAGATCCAAAACTAGAAGTGTACATCTCAATCAATTGATTTGCAAAAGTTGTAGCAGAACTGCTAAAACTTAAATTACTACCATTCATTACAAAATAACCAAGCAACATAAAGCTGATACCTAATACTATTGTGCCTATATAACCTATATTAAAATCAAATAAGGTAGTTTTCATCTCTTGAAATCCATCTGATTTTTTCTTTTCAATTGTCCAAAGTGAGTGCCATACAGAAACATCAAGTGGTGCAGGCATCCAACCCATGAATGCTATTAAAAATGCAATCTCAATTTTATTTTTTGGTAATACTTGAGATAATTTAAAATCATATGAAAAATTATTAAATGCTAAATAGGTAGCTACTATTGTACTTAACGCTAATATTGAAATAACTATCTTAATCATCCTGTCAAGCATTTTGTATTTTCCAAAATACAAAAGAACTGTACAAATTGTTAAAATTATAATTGTCCATATCTCTACACTAATAATATTGTTAGTCAAAGAACTAGCTATTCCAGCTGTAACAATAGTGACTGCTGTTTGTATGGTAAACATTGTAGCTAAAGAAATAAGAATATAAAAACTTAAAATATTTTTACCTAATTTTTTGTAACCATCTAATAAGCTTTCACCTGTTGCATTTGCATATCTGGGGCCATATTGAAAGAATGGAAACTTAAATAAATTAACTAGAAGCAATGCCCAGATCAAACCAATCCCAAAGTCGGCTCCTGCTCTAGTAGATTGAACCAAATGTGAGACTCCGATTGCAGCACCTGCAAACAATATCCCCGGACCAAGTTTTTTTAGAAAATTAAACATGAATTATTCGGATGCGCAATCTTGAAATTCTTCTGGAGGTTTTCCACAAAATCCGCACGGTTCATTATTTTTATTTAACATTGGATTTTGACTTGCACATGTACCAGAAAATTCACCACCTTTTTTCCCCCATATTTTTATGCTAATTCCTAAAATAGCAAAACCCAAGAAGAAGATAGTTATAAAGATTAGTTCCATTGTAAATATTTTAGCGCAAATTAATAAAAAAAAAACTCAAATTACGATTTTAGATTACGTTTACTTCTCTATCTAGATCGATATCAAATATAAATTTAATAGCTTTTTGAATACTAATAGAAAAGTCTAGTATTTGTTTTCCTGTAGCTTTTCCATAGTTTACAAGAACTAAAGCTTGTTTATCGTGAACTCCATAGTCTTTTATTCTTTTACCTTTAAACCCAGCTTTTTCAATCAGCCAAGCTGCAGGTATTTTATATTTTTTATCAGAAATTTTATAAAATGGAATGTCCTTAAAATTCAATTTAAGCTTTTCTAGATGCATTGTGGTAATAATTGGATTTTTAAAAAAACTTCCACTATTACCAATTTGTTTTGGATCTGGTAATTTTTCACTTCTAATTTGGCATATAACCTTAGCTACATCATTAATTTTTGGGTCTGATATTTCTAATTGAACTAATCTTTCTTTAATTGACCCATAATCAATTTTAAGATTATGATTAGAATTTGTTAGCCTTAACTTTATGCTTAAAACTATATAATTTTTATTTTTTTTAAATATTGAGTTTCTATATTCAAATTTACATTCTTTATTTTTAAACTCTAAAATTTTATTAGTGTTAATATCCAGTACTGAACATGAGATAAACACATCTTTTAACTCAACCCCATATGCACCAATATTTTGAATGGGAGCTGCGCCAGTATTTCCAGGAATTAATGATAGGTTTTCAATACCACCTAAATTATTTTTCAGACACCATTTAACAGAATCGTCCCAGTTTTCTCCAGAGTTTATTTTAACTTCAGTATAAGTATCATCAATTTTTTTTGAGCTAATACCTTTCATGTTTAAATTTATTACTAACCCTTTTATATTTCTAGTAATTAAAATGTTGCTTCCTCCACCAATAAAAATCTTTTCTTCTTTGCTGTTTAAGCTAATTAGTTCTTCAAGTTCTTGAGTAGATGAAATACTTATAAATTTTTCTGCGGTAGCTTCAATACCAAAGCTGTTATGATTTACTAAAGAAAAATTATTGTGTATTTTCATTAATTATTGTATTTGTCTAAAGCTTTTTTAAGAATCATTACAGATTTTTTTAAGTCTTCTTCCTTTAAAACATATGCAATTCTTATTTGATTTTTACCTAATCCTTTTGTTGAATAAAAACCTTCTGCAGGTGCAACCATTATTGTTTCGTTATTTACGTCAAAATTCTCTAACATCCATTGAGCAAACACGTTAGCATCTTTGATAGGTAATTCTACAATACAATAAAATGCACCTTTAGGAGAAGCTACTTTTAGCCCATTAATTTTTCTTAATTCACTTATTAGTACATTCCTTCTTTGGATATATTTTTTATTAATTTTTTCAAAATATATCTCAGGAGTTTCCAGTGCTGCTTCACTCGCAATTTGTGCATAAGTAGGAGGAGAGAGTCTTGCTTGAGCAAATTTTAAAACAGTCTCAATCACTTTTTTATTTTTACTAACTACACATCCAATTCTAGCTCCACACATACTGTATCTTTTAGACACGCTATCAATCATAATAGCATTCTGATCCATAGAAGACTCTTGCATAATAGAATAATGAGATTCACCATCGTAAGTAAATTCTCTGTAAACTTCATCAGCAATTAAAAATAAATCATGTTTTTTTACTATTTCAACTAATTTTTTAATTTCATTTTTACTGTACAGATAACCTGTGGGATTATTTGGGTTACAAATTAAAATAGCCTTAGTTTTCTTTGTGATTAATTTTTCAAAATCTTCAATTTCTGGAAGAGAAAAGTTGTTTTCTATTTTAGAGATTACTGGAACTATTTTTAAACTATTAGCAATTGAAAAACCATTATAATTTGCATAAAATGGTTCAGGAACTATTATTTCATCGTCTTTGTCCATAATACTTCCAAAAGTAAATAGTAATGCTTCACTAGCACCGCTAGTTACTATAATATCATTAGCCCTTACAACTATATTTTTTGAGTCATAATAGGTACATAGTTTAGTTCTGTATTTTTCAGACCCTTCTGATCTAGAATAAGCTAAAACTTTAATTTCATTGTTTTTAACTGCATCAAGAGCTACTTTGGGAGTTTCAATATCTGGTTGCCCAATATTTAACTGATAGACTTTAATTCCTCTTTTTTTTGCATTTTCGGCAAATGGAACCAATTTTCTTATTGGTGACTCCGGCATTAAAATTCCTTTATTTGAAATCTGTGGCATTCTTTAGTCTTTTATTTTTTTTTTAGGTTTCTTATTAGTAATTATTGGTTGAGAATTATCTTCAACTTTACCTTTGATAGTAAGAAGAACAGTTGAGTTTACAGCATTTGAACTAACGGAAATTGTTTTTTTAAATGGCATAACTCTTCTAGTATCATACTTAACCTCTATTTCTCCAGTAGTTCCTGGAAGTATTGGTTTATTTGGTTTCTTTGGAATTGTACAGCCACAAGAAGCTTTAACATTACTAATTACAAGAGGGGCATTTCCAGAGTTAATAAATTTAAAAACTCGTACTCCATTTGCACCTTTTTCAATTGTTCCATAATCTATAATTGACTCTTCAAATTCAATTACAGCTTTTAAATTAGTTTGAGCTAAAGCATTAAAATTTATGATAGCAATCCCTATCAATATTAGTATGTTTTTCATTAGATTTATAATTTAATTTTTATAAAAAAATAGTTAAAATTAAGTAGATAAATATAATTATTATTCCTCAGATAAAGAAATATAAGTACTTTTGTAAATCAATAATTAATTTTTAAATAATATGAGTGTTCTTCCTAATTATATTTCCTCTGAAGTAGAACAAAAGTGGTATTCATATTGGCTAAAAAATAAATATTTCAGTTCTAAGCCTGACCACAGAGAACCGTACACAATAGTTATTCCACCTCCAAATATCACTGGGATATTACATATGGGACATATGCTTAATAATACTATTCAAGACATCTTAATCAGAAGAGCGAGATTACAGGGTAAAAACGCATGTTGGGTTCCTGGAACTGATCATGCTTCCATTGCGACTGAAGCGAAAGTAGTTGATAGTTTGAAAAAACAAGGTATTAATAAGTTGGATTTAGATAGAGAAACATTTTTAAAACATGCTTGGGAGTGGAAAGATAATTACGGAGGTATCATTCTAGATCAATTAAAAAAATTAGGATGTTCTTGTGACTGGGACAGGACTAAGTTTACCATGGATGATAATATGAGTAAGTCTGTTATTTCTACCTTTATTGATCTTCACAATAAGGGACTTATTTACAAGGGTTACAGAATGGTAAATTGGGATCCTGAGGCTAAGACTACTCTTTCTGATGAAGAAGTTAATTATGTAGAGAGAAAGGATAATCTATATTATATAAAATATAAAATAGAAAATGAAGATACTTATATTACAATTGCAACAACTAGGCCGGAGACTATTTTAGGAGATAGTGCAATTTGTGTTAACCCAAATGATAGTAGGTTTCATAATTTGAAAGGAAAAAAAATTATAGTTCCTTTATGTAACAGGTCCATCCCTGTAATTGAAGATGATTATGTAGATATAGAATTTGGTACAGGATGTTTGAAAGTAACTCCTGCTCATGATTTAAATGATAAATTAATAGGGGATAGACACAATCTAGAGGTCATAGATATTTTAAACGATGATGCAACATTAAATAAATATGGCTTAGAATTTGAAGGTAAAGATAGATTTGTAGCAAGAAAAGAAATTATAGAAAAACTAACTGAGTTAGGTTTAGTAGATAAAATTGAACAAATATCTCATAATGTTGGAATAAGTGAGAGAACAAGTGCTATTATAGAACCAAAGTTTAGTGATCAATGGTTTTTGAAAATGGAGCAATTAGTAAAACCTGCTATAAAGTCTGTTTTACAGGATAAAGAAATTAAATTATTTCCGAAGAAATTTGAAAACACTTATAAACACTGGTTAGAAAATATTAGGGATTGGAATATTTCAAGACAGCTTTATTGGGGTCAACAAATACCAGCCTATTATTACGGAAAGGGCAAAAATGACTATGTAGTTGCTACTAATATTCAGGATGCTTTAAGCATCGCAATTGAAAAGACTAAAAATAAAAATTTAAAATTATCTGATTTAAAGCAAGAGTCCGATGTCCTTGATACTTGGTTCTCGTCTTGGCTTTGGCCAATAAGTGTTTTTGATGGTATTAATAACCCTGATAATGATGAAATAAATTATTATTATCCTACAAATGATTTAGTCACTGGTCCTGATATTTTATTTTTCTGGGTTGCTAGGATGATTATTGCAGGCTATGAGTTTAAAAATACTAAGCCATTTTCAAATATTTATTTAACAGGTTTAGTAAGGGATAAGCAAAGAAGAAAAATGAGTAAGTCTTTAGGGAATTCTCCCGATGCACTAAAATTAATTAATGATTATGGTGCAGACTCTGTTCGAGTTGGGTTATTATTAAGTGCTTCTGCTGGAAATGATTTAATGTTTGATGAATCACTGTGCCAACAGGGTAAATCTTTTTCAAATAAAATATGGAATTCTTATAAATTGATTAATGGATGGTCTGTAGAGAATATTCAACAGCCTGAACATTGTAGGCTATCCATTGAATGGTATGAAAATAAATTTCAATCAATGCTAGTTGAAATAGAGGATCATTTCAGTAAATATAGACTTAGTGATGCCCTAATGTGTGTGTATAAATTAATTTGGGATGATTTTTGTTCATGGTTATTAGAACTCATAAAACCTGGTTATCAACAGCCAATTGATAAACTAACTTTTAATTCAATAATTAATATTTTCGAAAATAATTTAAGAATTCTTCATCCTTTTATGCCTTTTATTTCAGAAGAAATATGGCAAAATATTTCAATAAGAACAGTTGATCAAGCATTAATAGTTTCTACTTGGCCAAAATTAGAAAGTGTTGATAAAAATATTATTAAGGACTTTGACTTTACTTCTCAAGTGATAAGCTCTATTAGGACTATTCGTAAAGAAAAAAATATTTCTTTCAAAAACACTATTGAATTACATGTTTTAAACAATGAAAAGGTAAACTCTAATTTAGACTCATTGATTATAAAGCTTTGTAATATTAGTAAACTTGTTTATACTGAAATTGAGGTTGAAAACTCTATTTCTTTTAGAGTTAAGTCAAATAACTATTATGTTCCTGTAGATAATAAAAACATTAATGTTGAGGAGGAAATTATTAAACTAAAAACAGAGTTAAAGTACACGCAAGGTTTTTTAAATTCTGTGCAAAAAAAATTATCAAACACTCGCTTTGTAGAAAATGCACCTGAAAAAGTAATACAAGTTGAAAAAGATAAAGAGCAAGATGCATTGTCAAAAATAAAAGCAATAAAAGAATCCTTGAGTAGTTTTGAATAGTAATCTAAACTTTAGCAATAATGTCTTCAGCCCCTTTCACTTTTTGATTAAGACTGACATTAATTTCAGTATCCAATGGAAGAAATAGGTCCACTCTTGATCCAAATTTTATAAATCCAGCATCATCTCCTTGATTTACATAATCAGATTCTTTAGCATAATTAATAATTCTTTTAGCTAATGCACCTGCAATTTGTCTATACAATATTTCTCCACAATTTTCATTTTTTATAACTATTGATGTTCTTTCATTCTCAGTGCTAGATTTTGGGTGCCAAGCAACTAAATATTTACCTGGATGGTACTTTGAATAGGTTACCTGTCCACCAATAGGATATCTAGTTACGTGTACATTTATTGGTGACATGAATATGCTTACTTGAATTCTTCTTTCTTTAAAATATTCAGGTTCAAACACTTCTTCAATTACGACAACCTTGCCATCTACAGGCGATACAATATTTTTGTCGCCAACATTTGTTACTCTTTTGGGATTTCTAAAAAACTGTAAAACTATTATCAATTGAATAATTAGAAAAATTTGTATATAGCTTTTATATTCTACAGAAAAATAATCCAATAATAGCGTTATAATTACTACTGTAATGAATGTTAATAGTATGATTTTATGACCTTCTTTATGAAACATAATCTAAAAAAATTAAAAATAAGTATATAAATGGGGATGCGAGTATTATACTGTCTAATCTGTCTAACAAACCTCCATGACCTGGAAGTATTATTCCACTATCTTTTACTTTAGCTTGTCTCTTGTACTTAGATTCAATTAAATCGCCTATTGTTCCAAAAACACTAACTATAATACTGATAAACAACCAATTTGAATTAGTTAAGGAGGAGTCTGTAAAATAACTTATAGCATAACTACCAATGCAGGTAAAAAATAATCCACCAAAAAAACCTTCAATTGTTTTGTTTGGCGATACACTTTCAAATAGTTTTTGCTTACCAAAATTTTTTCCAATAGCATATGCAAAAGAATCATTTACCCATGCTAAAACAAAAACACCTAGTATAATCCCTGAATTAAAACTTTCAAAAAACATTGGGATTAGCGCAATAAAAACAAAAGAACTTGACAGATAGAAAGTTGAAGCAATATAGTTTCTGGCTATAAATTTTGGTAAATTTTTCTTGACAAAAAGATCTCTAATTAAAAATATTAATACAAAAACACTAAACACTAAAAGAATGTCTTTACTCTCGTCAAAAAATGAGTTGCTAATTAAAGTATATTCAAAATAAGTAAAATAAACATAGAGTAATGCAAATATTATGTAAGAAATATAGCTTCTCTGATTTACTAGTCGACTAAACTCAACATTACATATAATACCAAAAACAAATATTAAAATTGTGAATGCTAATTGAGACTTAAGTGACAACAGAAATAACGATGCATAAACAAAACCAGAAATTGTTCTTTTTAAAAGCTCTTTCACTTTAATTAATTATTGATTCTCTAACAAGATCAAATATAAGTTTTTTGAACTACTTCCGTAGCTTAAAAAATCTTTATCGTTACAATCTTTAAAATGTTTCAAGTTTGTTATGTTACTAGGGATTGATTTACTGTTATTTTTAATTCCTGATAATCCTTCGCTAATATTATTTATAAGTTGGTCAGTTTTAGCTAAAATTATAATATCACCTGGTAATTCATCCAATTTTTTTTCAGCAACTTGATTTGATGAAACTAAGATTGACCCATCATCTGCAATTAAATATTCACATGTTGAAATAAGGCATATAGTTTCATCTTTTGAATCTTTTGAAAAAGAATAATCTAATCTGAATCTTTTGGATATATTTTTATCTAAACTAATTAAGTTAGATTTTTTCCAACTATTCTCTTCAATGATTAAAGTTATATTTTTATTTACCTCATTTTCATTTTCTGAGTATAAGAATTTACCTCCGTTTTTGATAAAATTTTGTACAAATCTATTGTCTGTAGGAGTTTCAATTTTAGGCATAAAACTACTTTTTTCATCTTTATTAGATGAAGAAGTTTTATTAAATTGGTTATTTTTTTTAAATATGTTTTTGAAAAAATTCAAATCAGAATTAAATATAAATTACTTGTAATCAAATATATAAATTCAATTACTAATTAAATATAAAATTATCATGAATTTATTACTTCTTTATCAAAAGGTCTACTACCAAATATCTTTTCTAAATTATCTTTGAATATGACTTCTTTGTCTAACAACACTTCAGCTAGTTCTATTAATTTTGATTTGTTATCTTCCAATAATTTAATAGCTCTTTGGTATTGTTTTTCTATTATTGAAGAAATTTCTTTGTCAATTGTCTCAGCAGTTTTCTCACTGTATGGCTTTGTAAAACCATATTCGTTACCATTAGACGAATCATAGTAAGTAAGATTACCCACTTTGTCATTAAGTCCATAAACTGTAACCATCGCTCTAGCCTGTTTAGTCACTTTTTCTAGATCACTAAGAGCTCCAGTTGATATCTTATTGAAAATAACTTTTTCAGCTGCTCTTCCTCCTAGAGCTGCACACATTTCATCTAGCATTTGTTCTGGTCTGACAATTAATCTTTCTTCTGGTAGATACCAAGCAGCACCTAGAGATTGTCCTCTTGGTACAATAGTAACCTTTACCAAAGGAGCTGCATGTTCTAGCATCCAACTAACTGTTGCGTGTCCAGCTTCGTGGTATGCTACTGCTTTCTTTTCGTCAGGAGTTATGATTTTATTCTTTTTCTCTAAACCACCAACTATTCTATCTACTGCATCTAAGAAGTCTTGCTTACCTACTGATTTTTTATTTTTTCTGGCTGCAATTAAGGCTGCTTCATTACAAACATTTGCTATGTCTGCACCCGAAAATCCAGGGGTTTGTTTTGATAAAAATTCTACATCTAAATTTGTAGCTTTCTTTAATGGTCTTAAATGAACTTTGAAAATAGCTTTTCGTTCTCTTACATCAGGTAAATCTACAAATATTTGTCTGTCAAACCTACCAGCTCTCATTAATGCTTTATCCAATACATCAGCCCTATTTGTAGCTGCTATAACAATTACATTCGTATTAGTTCCAAAACCATCCATTTCAGTTAAAAGTTGGTTTAGTGTGTTTTCACGCTCATCGTTAGATCCAGTCATATTGCTTTTACCTCTAGCTCTACCTATTGCATCAATCTCATCAATAAATATTATTGCAGGTGATTTTTCCTTAGCTTGTTTAAATAAATCTCTAACTCTAGATGCCCCTACACCAACAAACATTTCTACAAAATCTGATCCAGATAAAGAGAAAAATGGAACTTTAGCCTCTCCAGCAACTGCTTTTGCAAGTAATGTTTTTCCTGTTCCTGGCGCACCTACTAATAATGCTCCTTTTGGTATTTTTCCACCTAAAGATGTGTATTTAGTTGGATTTTTTAAAAAATCAACAATTTCTTGAACTTCTTCTTTTGCTCCTTCTAAACCAGCCACGTCTTTAAATGAAGTTTTTACATCTGTTTTTTCATCAAAAAGTTTAGCTTTAGATTTTCCTATATTAAAAATTTGCCCACCTCCACCAGATCCACCAGCTGACATTTTTCTCATAATAAAAATCCAAATACCGATTATAATAACAAAAGGAAGCATAGATAATAATAGATCTCCCCAAATATTTTGCTCGGTAACATAATTAATGTCGATGGTTAAGTTATTCTCATCTTCTTTTTTCTTTAAGCTATTTTCAAAGTTCTGCAGATCACCAAATTCAAATTTATAATTTGCAGAACGACCAGATAATGAAAAATAAGGGTTTACCGATCCTTTATGAATTTCTTGGCTTGAAGCCTCATCAGTTAAATATACTTTAACCTCTCTTTTATTAACAATATCAATTTTTTCTACGTCACCCATAGAAACGTACTCAAAAAACTTTGATGGAGAAATTTGGTTAACTTCATTTGAAGCTAATCCACCAGAAAATGTTTGAAATAAAATGAATAAAAATATTACTCCACCATACAACCAATATGGATTAACTTTAGGGTTTTTTTTGTTATTTTTTTTATTGATCATTTATTATTTTTTAATCTTTAGATTTGACTTTAGTTAATTTTGCATCTCCCCATAGACTTTCAATATCATAATATTCTCTTTTATGCTTTTGAAAAACGTGGACAACTACATTTATATAATCCATTAAAACCCATTCTCCATTATCATTACCTTCAATATTCCATGGTTTGTCTTTAAGTTCCTTACTAACGTGTTTTTGCACTGAAGCAACTATTGCATTTACTTGTGTATTTGAGTTCCCTTCACAGATAATAAAATAGTCACAAACAGTATTTTCTAGTTCACGAAGATCTAATATGTTAATCTCTTTTCCTTTGATGTCCTCTATTGCCTCAATTATACTATATATTAAGGAATCATCACTATTTTTTTTCTTAACCACTAATCAATTTTATATTTGTGCAAAGTTATTATTTTTTTTACTTTAAACACATGAATATAATCAAACTTAATGCCATTGATTCAACAAATGATTATTTAAAGAATTTATTAGTTAAAAAAGCTTTAGATAATTATACAATTGTTACAGCAGAGTTTCAATACAAGGGAAAAGGGCAAGTAGGAGGTGTATGGGAGTCTGAGGCATCTAAAAACTTGATGTGCAGCATATATCTCTCCAATCCTACAATTAAATTGAATAATCAGTTTGATATAAATATGATTGTTTGCTTAGCGATAAAAAGATCGTTAAATAAATTTAATATCCCTCAAATTTCTGTCAAGTGGCCTAATGACATTTTGTCGGGGAGTTTTAAATTATGTGGAATTTTAATAGAAAACATTGTTAAAAACAATTCTATTCAAGATATTATAATTGGTGTAGGAATGAATGTTAATCAAACGGAGTTTAATAATTTACCCAATGCTACATCTATTAAAAAAATTAGTGGTAAATTTTATGATACAGATGAAATACTTTCTCAAATTGTAATTGATATAAAATTTTATTTTAGCTTTTTACAGCAAGCTGGGCGTACCGAATTACAAAAGATTTATGAGGCTAATTTATATAGAATAAATAAAGTTTCAATGTTTAGACTAGCAGATGCAAATCTAGTTTCTGGTTATATTAAGGGGGTTAATGAGTATGGTAGGCTAAAAGTTATTATGGAAAATGATTTGGAAGAGACTTATGGGATTAAAGAAATTTCTCTTGTAAATTAATTTAATTCATCTTGTAGATTTACCATTCTGATGGATTAGTATTCCAAGATCGAAGTTGTTCAAGTTCAGCAGAATTTATATAATTATTTTTAAGCGCACATTTCACCAAAGTTTTATAATTACTTAATGTTTCTAATTTTATATTTTCATTTTTAAAATTTTTCAATGAAACGTCAAACCCGTATGTAAATATTGCTACCATTCCAGTAACTTTTATGTCTTGAGCTCTTAATGCTCTTACTGCATTTATACTACTTTTACCTGTGCTAATCAAATCTTCAATAACAACAACTTTTTGATTTGGTTCTATCTTTCCTTCGATCTGATTTTTTCTACCATGTTTTTTTGCTTCTGGTCTTACATATATAAATGGTAAATTTAAAAAATCAGCTACTAACATTCCTATACCAATAGCTCCAGTTGCAACTCCGGCAATTACGTCAGGCTTACCAAATTTACTCATTAAAAGGTTAGATAATTCTTCTTTGATTTCATTTCTTACACTAGGATAGGATAAAACTGTTCGATTATCACAATAAATTGGAGAATTCCAGCCTGAGGCCCATTTAAATGGGGCTTTAGGGCTTAGTTTGATAGCATTAATTTGTAATAAAATCTCAGCTATTTTTAATTCTGTATTATCAATTTGATCCATGTGTACAAAACTAATCAAAAATTAATATGTTTGCATAACAAATAATTATAAATGTATCAAGTATTTTACAAGAAAAAATTTATTTTATTAACAGATGTTATTGAAGAAGAAAAGGATTTTTTAGTTTTTCCAATTAAAAATGTGAAATTTAAAAAAGTAATTAAACTTCTAAACAAAAAAAATACAACATCGGTACGTTTATACCATAAAAATAAAGATAAGTTATTAAAATATTTCTTTAAATTAATTCCAACTGTAATAGCGGCTGGAGGTAAAATTATAAATTCAAAATCGGAAACACTCTTTATATATAGAAATGACAAATGGGATCTTCCCAAGGGTAAAGCTGAAAAAAATGAGCAATTACCACAAACTGCTTTAAGAGAGGTGATAGAAGAGACAGGTATTAAAGAAGTTTCAATTAAAAAACCATTAGATGTTACCTATCATATATTTAAAAGAAATAGCGAGTATAGATTGAAGGTAACATACTGGTTTGAGATGTTTAGCGAATATGAAGGTAAATTCAATCCACAACTAGATGAAGGTATTACCGATGTAAGGTGGATTAAAAAAGATGAATTGGAAGATATTAAAACAAATTCTTACCCAAACATAAGACTGCTTTTTTAAAAGTAATCCTTTCTCACGCAAGCTGGAACTAATTTTGTATAATCTCCACTGTTAATAATTACTTCTCTTACAATTGATGAAGAGATATATGAGTTTTTTGCTGTTGTTAAGAAAAATACTGTGTCGATTCCTGTCAGTTTATGATTGGTCTGTGCAATTGCTTTTTCAAATTCAAAATCTGCAGGGTTTCTCAAACCCCTAAGAATAAAATCTGCTTTAACTATATTGCAAAAGTCAACTGTTAAACCTTCATATTCCATTACTTTTATTTTAGATTCATTAGTATAATGAGTATTAATGAATTTTTTTCTTTCGTCTAAACTAAACATGCATTTTTTTGAAGAGTTTATGCCAATTGCTACAATAATTTCATCAAATAAATTAATACTTCTATCTATAATATCACAATGCCCTAGAGTTAATGGGTCAAATGATCCAGGAAAAACAGCTCTTTTCATAGTTCAAAATTATAAAAATTAATTTAAAGCTTCATTAATTAAGCTTTCATATAAATCATTAAGAGAAATATTTGATAATTTCACTTGTTGAGGTAAAATACTTTCTTTAGTTAATCCAGGTACTGTATTAACTTCAAGTAAGTAAGGGATTTCATTTTTAAAAATAAATTCACTTCTAGATAACCCTTTTAGACCCAAGCTTTTGTAGATTTTTAATGATTCTTTAATCACAATTGATTTCATTTTATCCGAGATTCTAGCAGGAGTTATTTCAGAGGATTTTCCCATATATTTTGCATCATAATCAAAGAAATCGTTTTGACTTACTATTTCGGTAATTGGTAAGCAAATTATTTCATCCTTAAAATTAATAACACCAACTGAAACTTCGGTTCCATTTAAAAAAGACTCTATCATGATTTCTGATCCTTCATTAAATGCAATTTTTAGTGCTTTATCAAATTCTTCAGATTTATATACTTTACTGATACCATAACTACTCCCGCTTTTACAGGCTTTCACAAAACATGGTAAACCAATTTTTTTAATTATTTCTTTAACATCAAATTTATCATTAATGTTTAAAGAGATTGAATCCGCGGATTTAATATTGAATTTCTTTAAATAATTTAAACATTTAATTTTATCATAGGTAATTTTTGACTGAAAAGCCCCGCTACCTGTTACAGGTATATTTAATTTTTCAAAATAACTTTGTATTTCACCATCTTCTCCAGGTGATCCGTGGATTGCATTAAAAACACAGTCTATATAAATTAATTTATTATTTAATTTGAAAGTAAAGGACTCTTTATTTATTGATTTTTCATGATTTTCCGAATCAATATAAAACCATTTGTCCTTTAAAATTACAACTCTAAAGCAGTTGAACTTATTTTTATCTAAAATATCAAATACTGCTTTTCCACTTTCCAAAGAAATTTTATACTCACTAGAGTAACCTCCCATAATGATTGCAATATTTTTTTTCATTTTTACTTTTTATTAAAAATATAAATTAATTTATAAATCTTATTTACATAAAAAAAAAATAACTCTAAAAATGCTTAGTTTTGCTAAATAACAAATAATAATGAGCTTTATTAAATTTTTATTCAGTTTAAATTTTTTTAAACAGGTAATATACATAATCTGCGTAATGATTTTTTTGATTGTTATTTCTGTTATATCCTTAAGTTATATTACTTTGCATGGAGAGTCTGTTAAGGTTCCGAATCTTATTGGAAAGACTTTGGATCAAGTGGATGTAGATTTAAAATCTATTGACTTGACTTATGTTATATTAGATTCTGCTAGATATAATTCTTCGTTTAAACCTTTATCAGTAATAGATCATCAACCAATAGCTGGTTCAAATGTTAAGATAAACAGAAAAATATACCTTACAATTAATCCATCTGGTTATAATGAAATAATTATCCCAAAAATAATTAGAACTACAATTCGACAAGCTACCCAAAGATTAGAATCTTCAGGTTTTATAATTGGTGAAATTGAATATGTTGACGATATTGGAAAAGACGAAATAATAGAAATTAGTCATAATGGTATAATAATTAATGAAGGAGATAAGCTACTAAAGAACTCCATAATTGATTTAATTTTAGGAAATGGAAAACTCTGAATCTTTATATCAGCACTATTCTTTTTCGGTTCAACCTGGTCAAGAGCCATTGAGAATAGATAAGTATCTAATGAATTTTGTTGAGAATGCAACAAGAACAAAAATTCAGGCTGCAGCCAAAGATGGTAGTATTAGAGTTAACGGAGAGGTTGTTAAATCAAATTATAAGGTTCGACCTCTTGATGATATAAAAGTTTTTTTTGAATACCCACCGGTTGAGAATTTATTATTACCTGAAAATATTGATTTAGATATAATTTATGAAGACAATGACATAATTGTATTAAATAAACCTGCAGGTATGGTAGTACACCCAGGACATGGAAATCATGCAGGAACTTTGATTAATGGATTGATCTATCACTTTGATAACTTACCTAATAACTCATCTAACAGACCTGGTTTAGTACATAGAATTGATAAAGATACAAGTGGCTTATTAGTCGTTGCGAAAAATGACAATGCTATGACCAAGTTATCAAAACAATTTGCTTACAAAACTAGTAAAAGGGAATATGTAGCTTTGGTTTGGGGAAACCCCAAGGAGGATGAGGGGACAATAGACGAGGTAATTGGTAGAAACCCAAAAAACAGGTTGCAAAATATTGTTTTTAATGAAGAGGATAGTAATTTAGGTAAACCAGCAATTACTCATTACAAGGTACTAGAGAGATTTGGTTATGTTACTCTTATTAGCTGCAGGCTTGAAACCGGTAGAACGCACCAAATTAGAGTACATTTAAAATTTATTGGACACACCTTATTTAATGATGAAAGATATGGTGGAAATTTAATTCTTAAAGGAACTACATTTACAAAATATAAACAGTTTGTAGATAATTGTTTTAAAGTATTACCTAGGCAGGCTCTTCACGCTAAAAGTTTAGGTTTTATACATCCCACTTCAAATAAATTCATGGAATTTGAATCAGAAATACCTGATGATTTTAAACTATGTTTAGACAAATGGAGTAATTACTCTAAACATCAAATGTAATTTTATGATTTTTTTTATTGTATTTATATTTTTCGTTTGTAATTTTAATTAAAATTATTTTATATGAAATTAGTTATTTCTCCAGCAAAATCTTTAAACTACACTAGTGAATTACCTACAAAGGAATTTAGTCAGTCTTGCTTTTTAAAAGAAGCAGAAATGTTAAATAATATTCTTAAAAATAAATCTCCAAATGATTTGTCTAAATTAATGAGTATTTCTAGTTCTTTAGGCGATTTAAATTATGAAAGAAACCAGTCTTGGAGTCTACCATTTAGCCCTTCTAATTCACGACAAGCGATATATGCATTTAATGGAGATGTGTATAAAGGAATTGATGCCTATTCTATACCTGCGAATAAGATTAATTTATTACAAAACACGGTTAGAATAATTTCTGGTCTTTATGGAATTTTAAAACCTTTGGATTTGGTACAGCCATACAGATTAGAAATGGGTACAAAATTATCATTTGGAAAAAATAAAAACTTATATGATTATTGGAAAGTTCAATTAACAAAATCAATTAATGAAGAACTTAAGCAAGGAGAGTTGTTTTTGAATCTAGCTAGTAATGAGTATGTAAAAGCTATAGATACTAAAGTATTAAAAACAACGATGATTACTGCGAATTTTAAGCAGCTAAAAAATGGTGAATATAAAACTATAGCTATATTTTCTAAAAGAGCAAGAGGACTTATGACTAGATATGTTATAGATAACAAGGTTGAGTCTGTGGATGAATTGAAACATTTTTCTCTAGATAAATACCGTTTTTCGGAAAAACTATCTTCTGGGAATGAATTGATCTTTACCAGATAGCCTATTAATAAAAAAAAATTAAACTATGGATTTAAATCAATCCGATTGGAAATTACAATGTGATACAAATGAAAACTCTATAATAATTGATGTTAGGACTGATCATGAAGTTGCCGAAGGAATTATTCCAAATGCAATTAATATTGATATCTATGCTGGTCAATTATTTATAGATGAAATAAGTAAGTTAGATAAATCTAAGTCTTATTTTTTATACTGTAAAGCTGGTAGTAGGAGTGCACAAGCCTGTTCCTTAATGAATCAATTAGGTTTTGATAAAACTTATAACCTTTTGGGTGGTTTTATGAACTGGAATGGTGAAAAAGTAATTTTGTAAATTATGGTTAATAAAATCACTCTAATTTTTATTCTTACAATTCTGTTTTCATGTAACTTTTCCGACAAAATAATAAATGAAATTACTACTGCTGATTTTAAATCATTGAATAGTGTAGAGGATATTCAACTTATTGATGTTAGGACAATAGAAGAATATAATAGTGGTTATATTGGTGGAGCATTAAATATAGATTTTTATAAATCTAGCTTTATTGACAGTATTAATGTTTTAGATAAATCAAAAACTACTGTTGTTTACTGTAAATCTGGGAATAGAAGTAGTAAATCAGCTTTAATGATGAAATCTTTAGGATTTAAAAATGTATATAATCTCAAAGAAGGAATGAATGGGTGGCTTAGTAATCGAAATGAAATTATTTTAGATTCTTTAAATTAAGAATTGATTATTTTCTTCATGTATTCTTCATTGCTTAATGCAACTTGAGAAAATTTAATTAAGTTTTTAGCTCTTATTAGGTTTTGATTAGGGTAATCTACTTTAAAGTATTTATTACCGTTTAAATGATCAGTTAAGGCTCTTACTCCATGCATAAAAGGCATTAATGCTACTGAAAGTGGTAGTAATTTTCTTTCATTTTCTTCAATATTTAATAATGCTGTTTTAAAACCACTAATAAATGAATCAAACATTTCTTTATTAAATTTAATTTTACTTAGGTCTCTTTCATCTTCAGAAGTTGGGTTAACAAGTGTTCTAACTGTATCTCCAAAATCATATAAAATTAAACCCGGCATAATAGTATCTATATCTATTAAGTAAAGCCCTTTTTTACTTTTACTAAATAAAATATTATTTAGCTTTGAGTCATTGTGACAAAGTCTTAATTTAAGACTTGAGCTATAAATTATTTTAAACCTTTTTGATATAATATTTATTGTATTTATAAGATCTGAACAGTTCCCCCTAGTTTCTTCATTAATACTTTTACAGACCTCATTAAATTGACGAATTCTTACAGGTAAATTATGAAAATCATTTAATATACACTTAAACTCAGTAAGGTCTATGTTTTGAAAACTGCTATGAAAATTTGAAAGAACTTTACCGCACTCTAAAGCTATTTTAGGATCAGTAGTGCTATTATATGTTTTACTGTCATATTCATAATTCATAAGTCTCCAATACTCAGAATTATTTGCAATTAAGTAAGGTAGATTAGATTTAGAATTAACTAATGTAACACCAATATTAATAGACTTCTTTTGAATAAGATCTATGTTGTAAAAAATATCTTCTGGTTTTAAAAAAACTTTAGAATTTATTTTCTGAAGAATATATCTTGGATAGCCATCAATGAATATTTTAAAAGTATCGTTAATATAACCAGACGAGATCTTTTTAAATGTTTTTAAATTGCCAGTTATTTCAAAATTAGATAATATTTTATTTAATAAATGTTTATCCATATTTTGAATTTATTATCTCCAAAGAGGACTTGGATATTTGCTGGATGAAGTGTATGACTGCAGAGATTTTACTGCATGATCTTTGTCTTCAAAATATGTAACTCCAAACCAATCACTATCAGACTTGATTGCATTTATTGAAATTAGACCTTCGTTCATCATTTCTTGTGCTACAAAAGGTAAGTAAATCTCATTCTTTTCAAGATTGCTTTCTTCTTCTAAGAATTTTTTGAAATAGTTTTCTATGTAATCAAAGATGTCTGTGTTGCAAATCCAAAAATTCATTGAAACATCATCATTATATTCTAAAATATTTCCAGAATCTTCATCAATTATTTGATCTTTATTTTCACAAATTTTAATATGTTCTTTAATAGAAATAAGTTTGTTGTTTTCTACTTGACAGATTCCTCTTGAAACTGTACCGAAATCTGATAATGTTTTACCTAATTTGTAGGTCACTAAACCATAAGATTTGTCATGGCTCATCGTATTCATATAATTAGCAGCTTGTTGAAATGCTTCTTTTCCATAATAGTCATCTGCATTAATAATAACAAAACTAGATTTTATAACATTCCTTGCAGACCACACTGCATGAGCTGTACCCCAGGGTTTTATTCTTTTATTGTTAAATTTAGTGTCTTTTGGTAGATCATTAATCTCTTGAACCACCACGTCTATTTTAATATTGTTAGGAACTTTGTTTATTAAGTAATTAGTTAAAAAGTCCTTATTTTCTTTTTTAGTTACTAAAACTATATGCTTAAACCCGTTATTGATTGCATCGTATATACTGAATTCTAATAAAAACTCTGCTTTAGGACCTAATTCATCAAACTGTTTCAATTTTCCGTATCTGCTACCACTTCCAGCGGCCATGAGTAATAATGTCATTTATTTAATTTTTTTTCAAATATAATACAAAGAATAAATATGTCGAGTGAAACATATATAAATAAAAAAAACCCTCTATTGAGGGTTTTTTTATAATATTAAATACTTAATACTATTTTCCTTTTAAAAATGGAAGTCCAGTTTTAGTATTTTCAATAACTACTTTACCAGCAGGTAAATCACATGCTTCAGGTCTAGAGTCTTTAGCGAAGTAATAAATTGTTTGTTGTCTTCCTCCTTTTAACTCTACATCTTTAGAATGTAAAAAGTAAGTTTTTCCTTTACTGTTTTGGTGTGAATAACCCATGTTTTTTTAGTTTTTTAGATTAGTAATACTTAAATATAGTCTTTTTTTTTGTTAAAAAGCAACAATTCTCTCTGTAATATTGATAAATATCATAATTTTTATAATTTTTATAAGAATTTATCCTTATCTGTTAAAGAAAATATATTAAAAAAATGTTTTTTTCTTTTTTCTAACAGATCACTTATAGAGTAAAAAAAATCAGTAATTATTTCGTATTTAATGATTCTAAATAGCTATTAATTCTAACAATAGTATTTAGTCTAATATCCTCCCAAAATAGATTTATGTCACCAAAATGATAATTTCTTACAAGTCTTAGAAATAAGCGGTTTGGGATATTTTTTGGTAAACTAACCCAAAGCATTCCACTAGTTAATTCAACTTTTATACTTTTTGGATAAACTTTTTGATCATAAAAATATAATCCTTTGTGGTCAGCTATATCAGATTTAATTTGTCTATCCCAAGTTATTGGATTTACGACTACATTATTTTCTTTCCATGAATTATAAGCAGGATCTTTATTAATTCTTGGTTTTTTATTTTTTTTGTAACTATTCCAATTTACAAAACCTCCAGTTTCGTCAGCTTTATACATTGGTTGAATACTTTTAAATTCATCATGTTTAATGTTTGCACCTAAAAGGTATGCAGCTACTAACTTTTTTTGAAGCGGTTTGTCATCAAAATATTCTTTTAATATTCTCATTCCATGTCCAGAACCTTGACTATGACCAGCTATGATTATTGGTCTACCATTATTATAATTCTCTAAATAATAATCAAATGCTCTTTTTACATCAGCATAGGCGATTTCATAGGCAGGTCTTCCGCCATTACTTGTGTAAGGCTCAAAGAATGCTCTGTAATGAACTTGCCTGTAAAACGGACTAAAAACCCTTGCTGAGCTTGCCCAAGCGGATGCTTGGTACTTAATTGCTACATTTATAATGTTGTCTCTTGTTTCGTTATTAAATGTATCAGCATTCCAATCCGAATCAGATGTTTCTGTAATTATTGTAGGATATATATAAAAAACATCCACTTTAGATTCCTCGTTGTAAAATTCAGAGAGGGGACTATTTTTTAGTTCAGGGTTTGCTGCCCAAGAATTTAAATTGTTATAATTAGGAACATTTGGCACATCAGCTTTAGTAAATGGCTTTGTGTCATAAGTAGACTTACACGAACTAACTAAAATAAATATTAATACATATAATGTATTTTTTATATTACTTATCATATTAAATTATTTAGAATTGTTCTAATCACTGGCATGTTATTTGATATATTTGTAAAAATATAAATAATTAAACATGAAAAACTTAATCACACTTTTTTTTATAATTTCTTTAACATCTTATTCTCAAGATAAAATACAACAAGTCGAGGTTGTCAAAACCGATACTCAAATTGAAGAATTTTCCAAGCAAATTGGGACAAAAGAATTCAAGCTTGATTTTTTAGATTTACTAGTTTTTCCTGCACTTTCAGTAGGTTATGAAAAAATAAATGATTCTTCTACTGCTTTTGGAACTACACTTTTTATAAATCTTGGTGGAGAGGATTCAGGTTGGAATGATAATCTTGCTATTACACCATATTATAGATTTTATTTTTTACAATCCGAAGATTATGGGGGTTATGGAGTTTTTGCTGAGGTATTTACTAAGTTTGCATTTGGTGATGCTGAAGAATATAATGAGATTTCGAACACTTCTGTCGATGAAAATTACTTCGATATGGCTCTTGGTTTGGCTGTTGGTAGAAAATGGATTAATAGAAAAGGATTTACATTAGAAACTTTATTTGGAGTCGGTAGAAACTTATTCTTTGACGAAGAATCAGATTCTGGTGACAGATCTGCTGCCAGTGCTAGATTTAATATTTCTATTGGTAAAAGATTTTAAAAAATAGTTTAATAAACTATATTTGGCAATTATGAATTTAATTCGTCTTTGTTTCTTATTAATATTCACTCAAATTTATTCTCAAGATATTAGAATAAATGAGTTAGTTGCATCCAATTCAGTTTTCCCAGATGAAGATGGGGATACACCCGATTGGATAGAATTATATAATTACGGATCTAACCCCGTTTCACTAATTAATTGGAGCATTTCTGATGAAGAGGATGATACCAGTCCTTGGGTTTTTCCTGATGTTACATTAAATGAAGATGAATACATGTTACTCTGGGCTTCAAACAAAGATAGAGGCCAACTTACTTACACCAAGAACTTTAATAACTGAAGGGGATTTATTTAAATATATTATACCAACATCTTCTGTTTCTAGTAATTGGACTAATGTTAATTATAATGATAACTCATGGTCTGAAGGGTCCTCAGGTTTTGGTTATAGTGATGGTGATGATAATACTAATATCTCATTTGGAACTCTTTCAGTATTTATAAGAAAAGATTTTTCAATTTCAAATATTAATAATATTGTTAGTTTAATTCTAGATATCGATTATGATGATGGTTTTGTTGCATATATTAATGGTTTTGAGGTTGCAAGAGCAAATATAAATGGTAATCCTCCGGCTTACAATGCAACTACTAATTCAGATCATGAAGCTCAGATTTATTCTGGTGGGTTCCCAGATAGATTTGTAATTGATAATATTGATGATATTTTAATTGAAGGTATGAATATATTAAGTATTCAAGCTCATAACATTTCTGACACCTCATCTGATTTATCCATTATTCCTTTTTTAACAGCAATATTTACAACTGAGACAGATCAAGGTATAGTTCCACCTGATGTTCTCCAGTTTGCTTCTGAAAACACATCTTTACACACGGACTTTAAAATATCATCTTCTGGAGAGACAATTTATTTAAGAAATAATTCTGGGGATTTATTCGATTCTTTAAGTTTTGAAAACTTACAATCGGATGTTTCTATTGGGGTTTCAGCTAACTCAACTGAACTTGTTTACTTTCAAACAACCACTCCAAATGATGAAAACGATAACAGTGAGTCAGCAGGTATTGTTTCTTCAGTAGTTCAGTTTTCCGATGATGGTGGTCCTGCTACTGATTTAATTAACCTGTCTTTAAGTGGTAATGAAGATGGTGAATATATTCGATATACCTTGGATTCTAGTGAACCAGACTACACTTCTATTTTTTATGATAGTCCTATACCAATTAATTCTACTACTGTAGTTAGAGCTAAAATATTTAAGAATAATTATATTCCTGGATATTCAGATACAAGATCATATTTTTATAATATAAATCACGATATACCATTTGTTTCCATTGTCTCAGATCCTTATAATTTATTTGATAATGATTACGGTATTAATGAACTAGGAGATGATGCAAATGATGGATTCCCATATTTTGGTGCCAATTTTTGGGAAGATTGGGAGAGACCTGCTCATTTTTCTTTGTTTAATGCTGATGGAGAATTAGAAATTGAATTTAATACAGGAATAAAAATATTTGGTGGCTACAGCAGAGGTAATGCTCAGAAATCCTTTGCTTTTTTTGCTAGGGGCCAATATGGTTTATCTGAATTTGACTACCCATTTTTTTCTGAATTAAATTATTCTAAATTTCAATCTTTTACATTAAGAAACTCAGGAAATGATTGGCTAAAAAGTCAAATAAAAGATGCTGCTGTTACTAGCCTTATGTCAGGCACTGATCTTGAATATCAAAGTCACCAATCAGTTGCCTCATATATTAACGGAGATTATTGGGGGTTATATAAAATTAGAGAAAAGGTAAATGAACATTTTATAGCATCCAAGGCTAATGTTGATCCAGATGAAATAGATATTCTAACTAATAATTCTGAAGTAGTTCATGGAACTAATCAAGACTACGTTAACCTAATAAATTTTATCACGAATAATAATTTAGCTATTCCTAGTAATTATGAGTATGTTAAAACTCAAGTTGATATCGATAATTTTATTATTTATAATGTAATCCAAATTTACGGAGATAACCAAGATTGGCCAGGCAATAATATTAAATATTGGAAAAGCGATGGTGGTAAATGGAGATGGATTTTATACGATACAGATTTTTCTTTTTCTGGTCAATGGTGGGCTTGGGATGTAAATAACCATTACTTGATAAATACTTTAAATTTTGTTCTTTCTGGATCTCAAACAAATTGGGCAAGTGCACCTTGGGCCACTTTTTTGCTCAGAAATTTAATTAAAAACACCGAATTTAGACATAAATTTGTTAACAGATATGCTGATGAAATCAATACCCGATTTTTAGCTTCTGATGTTGTTCAGCATTTTAATGATATTTATGACGTAATTCTTGATGAGGTTCCTGATCATATGCAGAGATGGAATAGTAATGATGACCCATATTATTTTGTAGGACATATGATCAATTTTGCAGTAAATAGACCAGAGTACGCAAAAGAGCATATATTAATTGAGCTAGACCTTCCAAATTATCATAAAGTCTCACTTGAGAATTCTACACCTGAATTTGGTTTTATTAGAGTAAATAATAATCTAAAAATTCAAGAACCAGCATGGAATGGAGATTATTTTGAAGAAGTTCCAATAACTTTAAAAGCAGTTCCTGAATTTGGTTATGCATTTTCTCACTGGAGTGGTGCAAATAATTCAACAGATGAAGAAATTACTTTAGATGTTAATAATGATAAATATCTAGAGGCACATTTTGTGGAAGACCAAACTCCAACCGATCTAAATATTGTTATTAATGAGATAAATTATAAATCTTCTGATGATTTTAACTCCAACGATTGGATAGAATTATACAACCCAAATTCTTATGCAGTGGATATTTCTAATTGGATTTTTAGTGATGATAATGATGCAAATGTTTATGAGTTTCCAGAGAACACAATAATTCAACAAGAATCATATTTAGTAGTTGTTAAAGATATTGATGATTTTTCAGCTTCCTTTTCTGAAATTCCCGATTATGTTGGAGAATTTGATTTTGGATTATCGTCTTCTTCTGACGCGATTAGATTATTTAACTCTGAAATGGTTATACAGGATGAAGTTTATTATACCTCTTCTTTCCCTTGGCCAAACTTAGGAAATGGAGATGGCTATACATTAGAGTTAATATCTCCATCTTTAGATAATAGTTTAGCAGAAAACTGGACTAATTTCAATGAATATGGAAGTCCAAATGAGGTAAATTCACCAACTGCAAGTATAAATAATATTGAACAAATTAATGCAGTCTTATGGCCTAACCCAGTTGAAAACAGTATAAATATTACAATCAATATTGATTATTCTGCCAATTATACTATTGACCTATTTGACTTAAAAGGAGTGAATCTAAAAAGAATTTTTAAAGGAAATCTTGATTTAGGAGACAGTAATATAAACTATCACACTGAGAATCTTTCCTCTGGAGTATACATCATTAAAATTAGTTCAAATAATGGTATTAATAAAATGATAAAATTTATAAAGAGATAATCTTAGCTATAATTTTCTTTCAATAGATTAGGTTTTTCATTGTATATTTTAATTACTAATTCCCCAAAGAGTGTATTGGCCCATGCAAACCACGACCTGTTATAATTTGATTGATCATCTTTATGAAAAGCTTCATGCATAAACCCAGTTTCATTGTGAGTACTTAATAACATTTTTAGGCATTTTTTTATTTCTTCATCATTAGTTGATGTCATTGCTCTTAAAATTATCCCCATAGGCCATATTTTATCTTTTCCTGTATGTGGACTTGCTTGCCCCTCAGCTTCACTTCCTTTGAGAAAATATGGATTATTTTCACTGATTAGAAATTTTCTTGTATTTGTGTAAAGAGGACTATTTTTAAATTCTTTGTCTAAATAAGCTAGGGACATTAATGATGGTACATTAGCATCATCCATAAATAGTTTATTTCCAAAACCATCCACTTCATAAGCATATATTTTACCAAAGTTTAAATGTTCTTGTACTGCATACTTGTTTACAGCATTTTCAATTTCATCTGCAAAATATTCACATTCTTTTGAGAAATTAAGATCAAATCCTTCATTTTTATAAATTGATGCAACTTGTCTCAAGGAAATCATGGCAAAAATATTTGAGGGTATTAAAAAGCCAAATAATGTTGCATCATCGGATGGTCTAAACATTGAAGCAATTAACCCAACAGGCTTTAAAGGACGACCAGTACCATTAAATACTGGAGCATCTATCATTTGATTTCCATTTCTAATAAATTTATATGGTGATTCTCCATTTTTTCTTTGTTCTACTTTAAATGTTTTAAAGATAATTTCAATAGATTTTTTCCATTCTTTATCAAATATTGAATTATCATTAGTTAATCTATAATATTCATTTGCTAATCTTATTGCATAGCATAAAGAATCTATTTCCCATTTTCTTTCATGAACACCAGGAATTGGATTAGGGATATCACCATTATATTGTGATACTTTAGTTAAATCTTTGTAAAATGCATTAGCATAAGGATCTGTAAGAATACATTTAACTTGTCTATTTATTAATCCTTTTACTAATTCTTTTAATTTTTTATCTTTATTAATAAGAGGCAAGTATGGCCATACTTGTGCCGTAGAGTCTCTAAGCCACATTGCGTTAATATCTCCAGTAATAATAAATGTATCCGGTTTTTTATCTATTATTTCATAATCGACTGTTGTATCTAAAGTGTTTGGATAACAATTTTCAAACATCCAAGCGAGTTGTGGATCAGAAATTTCTTTTTTTAATTTATCTATTAACTTATCAACTGCACTACTTCTAAAAGTTCTGTTCTTTGGAATTGGCCTGTTACTTAACAAGATATCTCCCATATTTAAATATTCATTACCAAATATATTTGCAGAGTAAGCACCAGCAAATGCTAGTCCAGTATTTAAAATAAAGTTTCTTCTTTTCATGAAATTTTGATTTACAGTAAATTTAATAAAACTTACATTATAATTAATAATTATAAATTATTGTAAATTGCCGTTTTAATAAAATCAATAATTATGAATACAAATATTACACTGTTAATAACAAGACTAGTATTTTCTTTATCAATGATGACTCATGGATATCCTAAACTTCTAAATTTATTTTCAGAGCAATCCCAGTTTTGGAAACCCAATTGGTATTGGTGAGGTTCCAACATTAATAATTGCTGTTTTAGCAGAATTTATTGCTCCAATCTTTATTATTATTGGTTACAGAACTAAAATATTTACGTTACTACCAATGGCTACTATGGTAATAGCTGCATTTGTAGTTCATTTAGATGATCCTTTTAAAAGAAAAGAACTTGCATTATTATATTTAGTTGGTTTTCTTATTATTTTTCTAATGGGTCCAGGTAAGTATTCGGTCAATAAAAAATAAACACCTATAACGTTTTCGCTACTTTAAATTTATAATTCAAGAATAACACGATTTCATTATTATATTTCTAATAATTAGTTTTTATTATTAAAAATTATTGAATAATTCTTAAAAACTATTTTAAAGACCTGATTATATTTAAATTTATAAAAATTTGTATTGGCATCATATTTGTTCATTTTAATAAAATTCACATTATGAAATATATTTATACTCTATTATTATCATTATTTATTATTAGTTGTTCTAATAATTCTGAATCCTTAGATCAATTTGATGAACTATCTGACTCAGAATTAATTGAATTAATTAAATCAGCAAACGATAAACAAGAAGTATCAATTAATGAGATGCCTAATATTTCTCAATCATTTATTTCTGAAACTTTTAATTTTGCAATAGTTCAATCGGTTTTTCATGCTCCAAATCTAGGTTATGAGGTAACTATGACTAGAGGAGGTACTAGAACACTTATTTCATTATCATCTTTTATAAATATTTATTTTAATAGTGATGGTGAATTTTTATCTAATGATTTTGATAGCGAATATGAAGAATGGGATCAGAATATGTGTTTTGATGTTGAATTTCCAATTACAATTAATTTATCGGATGGTTCAGTTGTGACCATTTCAAATGATGAGGAATTATACGATGGTATTGAGGACTATTATGAAATGGACGAGTCAGATAATCTTCCAGAAATTAATTTCCCAATAAATATTATTTTTTATTATGAAAATGAAAATGGTGTTGAGTCTGAAGATTTAGTTGAAATTGATGATTACGAAGAATTAGAGATGTATTTTGAAATGTGTGAAGATGATGAGGATATTAATGATGATGAAGAAAATTGGTCTGAATTTAATTGTGTAGATCTTGTTTATCCAGTTACAATAGAAAGTCCAGAAGGAGAGAATATTTCATTTGAAAATGAAGATTCATTAAATAACTACATTGAGAGTTGGTATAACACTAACAATAATGAAGAATTTGAAATAGTATTTGTATTTCCATTATCTATTGAATATTTCTCTGAAACAACTGATCAATTACAGACCATGATAATTAATTCAGAAGAAGAACTTGGAGAATTTATTGAAGAATATTGTTCAGACGACCAAGACAACGATGGAGAAGATGATAATGGTGATGACGAAGATATTTTTTCTGATTATTCCTGTGGAGAAGTAGTATTTCCAATTTCAATTGAAGATCCTAATGGAGTTGTATTTAATAGTGATAATGAAGAATCATTATTAGAATATATAGAACAGTGGTTTATAGATAATAATTGTAATAGTATTGATTGTGATGATGACTTTGAAGTAGTTTATCCAATTACGTTAGTATACGAAACTGAAAATACGGTAATATCAACAACTATAGAATCTGAAGAAATGCTTGAAGAAATGAACGAGCAATATTGTGATGACTAAAATTTCAAATGTCTAACCGTATCTTCATTGTTAATTATCTGTTTTAACGATTCTACTCCTAGTTTAAGATGTTTTTTATCAAATAAAGCAGAATTTACATCATCATTTGCTTGTGTTTTTATTCCATCAGGAATCATTGGTTGATCAGTCACAAGAAGTAATGCTCCAATAGGAATTCTATTATGAAAGCCAACTGTAAAGAGTGTTGCAGTCTCCATATCTATTGAGTATGCTCTTACTTTTTTTAGATAATTTTTAAACTTATTATCAAACTCCCAGACTCTTCTATTTGTTGTGAAAACTGTTCCTGTCCAGTAATCAATCTTTTGATATTTTAATGCCGAAGATATTGCTCTTTGTAGTGAGAATGACGGCATAGCAGGCACCTCTATTGGGAAGTAATCATTCGAGGTTCCTTCACCTCTAATAGCACCAATTGGCAGTACAAAATCTCCAATTTGAATTCTCTTTTTTAATCCTCCGCATTTACCTAAAAAAAGTACTGCTTTTGGTTTTATAGAAGCTAATAAGTCCATAACTGTAGCAGCATTGGGACTACCCATTCCAAAGTTAATAATTGTTATATTTTCAAAAGTAGATGAGGGCATATTTTTATCTTCTCCATCAACAGTTACTTTATTTATTTTCGCAAATTCATCCACATACTTTTGAAAATTTGTAAGTAATATAAATTCACCAAACTGATCTAATTCTAGTCCTGTGTATCTTGGAAGCCAATCTTTTACAATTTCTTTTTTTGTTTTCATACTACAAAACTAACAAATTAAAATTTGCCTCTTATATTTATTTGATATTTACTATATCGATTTAGTTGTTTTTTATATATATATTATGAAATTGGTAAAAACAATAAGAAAATTTTTGTATTATTTATGATTTAATGATAAATGTTTAATTTATTGGTAACAACTGTAAGTTATTTGAATAATTAGTTAAATTTAAGTTCTTATTTCTTGTTTAACTTTATAACTAAAAAATATAAAATATGAGATTATTTTTATTTACTTTATTTTTCTCTACTTTCCAATTATTCAGTCAAGTAGTTACAGTTGAAGAAAGAAAAATATTTCTAGACGGTGAAGAATATAGAATTAATGGTATTTGTTATGCACGTGGAGAAGGAAATGGTGAAACATCTGGTTTTTCTTATTTAGATGATATTCCATTGTTAGTTGAAGCAAATGTCAATACGATTAGAACCTATTCAATGATTACTAATGTTGCTGAATTAGATGCTTTTGCTGAGGCTGGGATTAAAATAATTATGCACTTAAATGAAAATAGTTATACTTGGTATGTTAATCAGTATAAAGATCATCCTGCTATTTTAATGTGGGAATTTGGTAATGAATTTAATTATCACCCTGAATGGTTTGGAGGTAATGTAGATAATTGGTATAATCTGTTAGAGACAGCTGCTGCAAATGTAAAAACTATTGATCCAAATCACCCAGTAAGTACAGGTAACGGAGAAGTTCCTTCTTTAGATGTAATTAATAGTTGTCCTAGTGTTGATGTTTGGGGTATGAATATTTATAGATTTTTAAATACAACGAGCGCAATAACTGATTTAGCTAATTATTCTGATAAAGCTATGTATATTTCTGAATCTGGAGCTGATAGTTACAATAATAATCAACAATCAGAAAATGAATCACAACAAGCTTTAGCCACTGAACAAATCTTAAATTCGGTTTTAAGCTATTCTGATTTATGTGCAGGAATTACTTTGTTTGAATTTTGTGATGAATGGTGGAAAGCTGGCGATCCTAACTCTCATGATCCAGGTGGTTTTCCTATAAGTGTTGCTTATGATAACTTTGCAAATGAAGAGTACTGGGGTATAGTTAATAGAGATAGAACTAAAAAAGAATCTTTTTATGTTGTCCAAGAGATTTATGGAAATCAAGGTGGAAGTGGAACTAATGAAGATTTAATTACTTTTTTAGAGTCAGGGACCTGGAGATTACAAACTGAGGTTGCGGGTTATAGAGGAGTAGGGCCTGGAGGTTCTTTCAGTGCAGAGTGGTGGAATTCTACTGCAAATGAGGATAATACTTCATACGGGCTATATGATGATAGATTTAATTTTTATGGAACTAGTATTTCAGGACAAAGTATAATGGAAGTTGACACTGGTTCTGATGGTTCAATAATGGGTAAAAAACCTGAAATAGATGCTGCTTTTGATCCTGGAAACAATAATAGTTATACAGCTGATAACGAGTTTAACGAATATTATAATTATCCAAAATCTGATTATTCGGATAGTTTTGTCTTAAGTGATGTGGGAGCAAGTACAGAGACAATTACTTTTAGTAGTAATGGAGGCTTAGGTTTTTATACAGCATTAAATAATCAACAATATCAGGTTTTAGAGAGAACAGAAACTTCTATGTATCTAAGAAACGTTGGATCCGAAGGAAATTCATGGTATGGAAAATTTACAACAGATGTTTTATCAAATCCTAATTTTGATCAATTACAGTTGAGAATTTACCCAAACCCTACAAACTCAGATATAGTAACAATTCAATCTTCTGTTAGTGGAGAAAAGCATATTAAATTATTTGATATTAATGGAAGATTAGTTTTAAATAAAAAATTAAATTCAGATTATTTAAATATTGGCTCTATAGACTCAGGAATGTATTTTGTGCAAGTAACTGTTGAAGGTAAAATTTCCAATTCAAAATTAATTATTAAATAAACCTTTTTAAAATCTTAATATCTTCTATCAATCTTAAAATTTCATTTTCGTCAGTTCCATCGTAAATACCTCGAATTTGCTTTTTAGTATCGATTAAAATAAAATTAGGTGTATGTATAAAGTCTTGAAGACCTCCATCTCCTTGTTCAACTACAGCAAAATAACTTTTCCTTGCCAACTCGTAAATGTGTTTTTTAGGTCCTGTAGTAATATTCCATTTTGAGTCATTTACTCCTTTATCGATTGCATATTGTTTGAGAACCTCTACATTATCAATTTCAGGTGTTACAGACATTGATAATAACATTATTTCATCACTATTAATAAACTCATTTTGAATTTTAACCATATTATTAGTCATAATAGGACAAATAGTAGGGCAGCTTGTAAAAAAAAAGTCAACTACATAAATTTTATTTTTATAATCCTTATTGGTAATATTGACACCATTTTGATTAATTAAACTGAAATCCGCTACTGTATGATTTTTACTTACATTTCTAACACTTTTGTCTACTAATTTGGCTTTAAAATCAACTGGGTTGTAAACTGGAAGTTGCTTTTTCTGTTGGTTAATACAAGAAAAGAAAAAACCAATAATCAAAACTAAAACAAAATTAAAACGAATCTTAAACATTTTTAGAATTTGAATTATTCGCTAAAAATTTTTTTGCCTCTAATAGTTCTGGACGTGAGCTGTTAATATCCTTACTCACTTTAATTAATTTTTCAAAATAGTAAGCTGCTAATTCTCTGTTATCAAGCTTTTGTGCAGCTTTAGCAGCTCCATAAATACCATTAAATCTAAATGGACGACCTTTTAAATTCAATTCGTATGATTTAAGAGCTTCTTTAGGTTTGCCTGACAACATATAAAGATCTGCCAATAATTCTTCGGCAGGAATTATCTCACCTGGTGTAACAGCTGCTTTAGAAGTTTCACTTTCCAGTTTAGTTGCTAGTTTCATATACTCAATAGCTTTTTCAGTATTTCCTTTTGAATATTCAATCCATCCTTTGATAGACTCTATTTGAATGGTAACTTGACCAGATTCATAACTATTTTTAGCTTCATTTAAGCGGTCTCTTAAATTAATTAAAATATCTAGTTCCTTTTGTGCTGCCAAAGAATTCCCTGTATTAGTAAAGCCTAATGCTCTTGAAAAATGTAACATTGCTTTAGGCCATGGTGCTCTATCCCAATCTAAATTTGTTTTTGGTAACTCAAGCTCAGTAGCCAGTTCCCAATTTTTATTTTCTACAGCTAATCTTGCAGGAACTGCAATTAGAGCATATGCAGATGCAAAATGATCAGAAGGAAAAACTTCTTTTATTTCTAACATCTTATTCATTTCAGATTGTGCTCTAGAATTATCACCCATTTGAAGATATGCATACACTAGATAATCTAATGCATGTATTTCACTAACCCAATTTGCATTCGGGTTAACTGATTCAGCATAACATACAGCAGAATTAGCAGAATCTATATTAGATTTAATAGATTCATTCCATAGCCCTAATCTTGTAAAAATATGAGAAGGCATGTGTTGAGCGTGAGCTGATGAAGGAGCAATCACTGCATATTTACGAGCTGTATTAAGTGCTAAATGTGCTAGTTCTGGAGAATCATAATTATGAATTATATAATGAGCAATACCTGGATGATTTGGGTTAGTCTCGAACAACTTTTCTAATATTTGTCCTGATTTCTTTTGTTTAATATATGACTTGTCATTTAAATCTGCAGTTGCTAAAACAGCTAAAGAATAAAATACTGCAGTTTCTACATCGTCTGGATATTTATTATATAACTCTTCCATCTTACTTTCATAATTCAGTTTTCTAGTTTTTGTGTCTAGATTTTGCCAATCATTAAAATAAACTGTGACAGCATCTATATAATCTTTTTCACGTTCGTTGTTTGGAGTTAGTGTTTGAGCAACTTTAAGTAGTTTTTCACCCCTTTCTAGTGACTTTAAGTTCTGTTTAAATGACAAAGGATGATTTAAAATACTCATAGCTGTTCCCCAATAAGCCATTAAACATTCTGGATCCTGATCAAGGACACTAACAAATGCTTTTTCTGCTTCTGCATATTCAAATGAGTGCATAAGAGATAAACCTAGATTAAATGTTTCACGTAAATCATACCTGCATGATAGCGCAAAACTTACATCACCAAAATTAGGATCTCCACATAATAAAAGATCTCCTCTTTTTAAATCTAACTCACTAAAGGATTGAATTGAGCTTGTTTTTTTGTTTTCACAAGACGAAAAACATAAAATTATACTAAGTACTATTAAAAGTTTATTAAAATAAGCCATGATTTTAAAATTATTAGGTATTTGAAATTATTAGATCTAAACAAATGAAATTATGAAAAAAAAACGACTTTTTTTCTTAAGGAAAAATATATTTTTTATAATTAGATTAACCATTTGTAAGGCTACTCAATAATTTCATAATCTATATTTAGTTTACGAAGTGCTCTGAGGGACGAGCCAGAATTTTTATTATCAATTTCAATATCAACTGCATCACCATCTAATAAAATATTTGTAAGCTCGTTGGATAAAGATTCGTTAATATTAGTTGATATCTCAACAATACAATTAGCTATGGCCCTTTTATCAGGTCTCAAACCATCGCAAGACAATAAATTTAATTTCATACTTTAAATATAGGAATAATAATTTATTGAAAATTAAATCTCGATGACTTCGATTTTTTTTATATTAACAACTTCTATTAAATTACTTTTTATATGAAGCTATTTAAATTTGCTGTTTTATTATTTGTAATGATAACAGTTACTGCAACTAAACCTTCTAAAAGTTTTGAAAAATTAAATTTTTTATTCATCATAGCAGATGATTTAAACTGTGCCTTGGGCGCTTATGGAGACTCACTTGCTATAACCCCAAATATTGATAAACTCGCAAAAGAAGGTCTCATTTTTGATAATGCACATGTTCAATACCCATTATGTGGACCATCTAGAGTTTCTTTAATGACTGGTTTGTATCCTGATCAAACAAAATCAAAAAAACTTAGACTTTACGTTCGTCAAACAATTCCAGATGTAATTACACTGGGTCAAAAATTTAGGATGGAAAATTATCACTCTGTTCGAGTTGGTAAAATTTATCATTATCACAATCCTAGAGATATTGGTACTGCAGGACATGATGATTCTTATACATGGGACCAGACATTTAATCCCTATGGTCGAGATAAACTAGAAGAACATAAATTAAACGGTTTGAAACCGATACTTGATGGTGGTACTTTGAGTTGGTTAGAGGCAGACGGAACAGGTGAGGAGCAAACGGACGGAGTAGGTGCTACTAAAACAATGGACTTTTTAGATAAATTTGCAGAGAGTGGTGAAAACTTCTTTCTTGCATATGGGTTATATCGACCTCACGTGCCTTTTGTTGCACCAAAAGCATATTTTGATATGTATGATGTAAATGATTTTACTGTACCACAAAGTTCAAATGATTATTTAAAAACAATTCCGAAACCTGCAGCTATTTCAGTCCGTGCAAAAAAAGAGCAAGTAGATTTAGACCCTGAACTATCCAAGAAAATAAAACATGCATATTATGCAACTACAAGTTTTATGGATTCTCAAATTGGAAGAGTTTTAGATAAGCTAAAAGAAACTGGCCTAGACAAAAATACCATTGTTGTGTTTACATCTGATCATGGATACCATATGGGTGAGCATGGACATTGGCAAAAGCAAACATTATTTAATGATGCAACAAGAGTTCCATTAATTTTTGCTGGCCCAAATATTAAAAAAAATAATAAACCAATTAAAGATCCAGTAGAATTAGTCGATTTATATCCAACCATTATGGACATGTTGCAAATGCAAACACCAAAATTTGTCAGTGGTAAAAGTCTTGTTTCTTATATGAAAAATTCTAATAAACCAGTTAGAAAAAGTTCTCTTACTGAACTTCAAGTGATTAGAGATAACATAAAAGCACAAGGTTATAGTATAAAAACTAAACGATACAGATTAACTCAGTGGCAGTATAGTGGAAATTTAGGTTATGAATTATACGATCACAAATTTGACAATCAAGAATTAAATAATCTTGCAAATCATGCTGACTACATAAAAATTAAAGATTCTCTTTCAATAGTTTTAAAACAAAGAGTACTTGAGGCAAATAAAGTACCTATTAATCTAGGTAAACAAATTGATAATGCAAAGCCTTGGTTTGAGCCAAAAAGAATACTTCCAAAATCTAAATCAAAATAGTAAATGGTTATTAATAAGTTAGTAAGTGTCCTGGCTTTGAAGCCATTTTCTTAATTGGAGGTGCAAATTGAGTTAGTTTTATCCCTTCAACTGCTGTCTTATATTCTTCGATAGTAGGAGTCCTTCCAAGTATTGCAGAAAGAACAACTACTGGGGTAGATGCTAATAATGATTCTCCTTTTTTGCGATTGGAATCTTTTACGACTCTACCTTTAAATAAACGTGTAGAAGTAGCCATAACTGTATCCCCTTTTTCTGCTTTCTCTTGATTACCCATACAAAGATTACATCCAGGACGTTCAAGATATAAGATATTATCGTATTCTAATCTAGCTTCACCTTTTGGAGCTGAATCATCAAATTCAAAACCAGAATATTTTTGTAAAATCTCCCAATCTCCTTCAGATTTAAGTTCATCTATGATATTGTAGGTAGGAGCTGTAACAACCAGTGGAGCTTTAAATTCAACTTTCCCATATTGTTCCTCTAGATTTTTTAGCATCTTAGCTACTATCTTGATATCTCCCTTGTGAACCATGCATGATCCGATAAAACCTAAATCAATGTGCTTTTCTCCTTCATAGAATGAGATTTCACGAATGGTATCATGTGTATATCGTTTAGACACATCTTCGTTATTAACATCTGGATCTGCAATCATTGGTTCATCGATAATATCTAAATCTACAACAAACTCTGCATGATATTTAGCATTTTCATCAGGTGTTAGAGGAGGTTTTTCTCCAGATTTAATTTGATCAATTCTTTTATTAGCTCTATCTATAAGCCCTTGAAGAACTTGGCTCTCATTATCCATTCCTTTATCAATCATTATTTGAATTCGACCTATAGCAATATTAAGTGATTGAATAAGCGTATCATCTTGAGAAATACATATGGATGCCTTTGCTTTCATTTCTGCTGTCCAATCTGTAAAAGTAAATGCTTGATCGGCAAGAAGTGTTCCTATATGAACTTCAATAATTCTACCTTGAAATACATTTTCTCCATTAAATTTCTTTAGCATTTGATGTTGAGTTGCATGAACCACATCACGAAAATCCATATAGTCTTTCATTTTACCTTTGAAGGTTACTTTAACAGATTCTGGTATTGGCATGGAAGCCTCACCAGTAGCTAATGCTAAAGCAACTGTACCAGAGTCTGCACCAAAAGCAACTCCTTTAGACATTCTAGTGTGTGAATCTCCACCAATAATAATTGCCCAATCATCTATGGTAAGATCATTTAGTACTTTATGAATTACATCAGTCATTGGATGGTATTTATTATCTGGATGACGTGCTGTAATAAGTCCAAAATCACTCATAAACTTCATAAGTCTTGGAATATTTGTTTGAGATTTTAAATCCCATACAGAAGCAGTGTGACATCCAGATTGATAAGCACCATCAACAATTGGTGATATGGTTTTGGCTGCCATCATTTCTAATTCTTGAGAAGTCATTAAGCCAGTTGTATCTTGAGAACCAACAATATTTACTTCGACACGAACATAAGACCCAGCGTGTAGTGTAGCTCCAGAAGTACCAACCGCATTTTCGTTGAAAATTTTCTCCACCGCTGTTAGTCCCTGATTCTTAATGGAAATTTCTTTAGATGCGGCAAATACAGGAGATAATTTTTCTTTTAATGTTTTTGCTGCAAAAGCTTGTAGTTTTTTGCCAAATACAATAGCATAAGAACCTCCAGCTTTCATGAATTCTATTTTTTGTGGAGTGAAGGATGAAGAAATATCCATCAATTCCTTACCATCATTATATAGTTTTTTAGTTTTTGTATTAATTGTTAGAACAGTTCCTGTAGATACAGAATATATTTGCTCTAAAACAGGTTCACCATCATTGTCAAGAACAAGGTTTCCTGATGAATCATGCTTATTTCTCCAGTTTTTTAAATCTAACCCAATACCGCCTGTTACATCCACTGTTGTTAGAAATATTGGTGATACACCATTTGTTCCAGCTATTACTGGGGCTATGTTTATAAAAGGAATATACTTACTTGATTTTTCACCTATCCAAAGAGCAACGTTGTTAACCCCTGACATTCTAGATGAGCCTACTCCCATAGTCCCTTTTTCAGCTATTAACATTACTCTTTTATCTGGATGCTTTGCTTGTAGAGCTAATAATTCTTTTTGTTGCTCTTTATTATGTTCAAACATACACTGTCCATGTAGTTGTCTATCAGATCTGGAATGAGCGTCTCCACCAGGAGATAATAAATCAGTAGAAATATCACCAATTCCAGCAACGAAAGTAACAATCTTTATTTCTTCAGGAATATCTGGAAGTTTTGTAAAAAATTCAGCTTTAGAGTAACTTTCAATAATTTTTCTAGCTATTGAGTTTCCAGCATTGAAAGCCTTTTCTAATCGAGAAGTATCCGCTTCATAAAGAAAAACTTGAGTTTTTAGAACTTTTGCTGCTTGTTCAGCTTTTGAAACATCTTTTCCAAGCGCTATATCAAGTAGGACTTCAATTGAAGATCCACCTTTCATATGGGACAATTGTTCAAATGCAAATTCAACTGAAATTTCATCAACTACAGATTCACCAAAAATAATTTCCTTTAAAAATTTAGACTTTACAACAGCTGCACTAGTAGTTCCTGGTAATACATTGTAAATAAAAAAATCAAGAGAATCTTCTCTGTACAAATGGTTAGAATCTTTGATTTGCAATATAATTTCACTTAACAATTCAGCCCCATCAATTGGTTTTGGATTAAGTTCCTGACTTTTCCTTTGTTCTATCTCATCTAGGTATTCAGTATATCTACTCATAAATTTGATAATTGATGTTATATTACCTTACAAAGTTAAAAATAAACCTCTGTTAAAATAGTTTTATTACTACTATTTTTTATCAAGATTTTAAAAATTTATAAATTAATCATTTTTATGTAAGATATAATTTTCTTGGATTCGAATCAACAGTATTATGATTAGAAATTATACCTCATTCCAAAAAAACCATTGATTCCTTGGTTAGAATAAAAAACATAACTAGGGTCAAATGATAGTGCTTCAGGGTTATTTGGAGTTGCTATTATTTGACCATTTGCTCCAAATTCAACATTAGAGTCAAATGGATCAAAAGCTCGGGCTATACTATTGGATGGAGGTTTAAAGTCTAAAATATTTTTAATTCCAGTATATAGTTCAATTCCTTTAAATGTATAGCTTGTTTGTAAATTGATAATATTGATAACATTACTATTAGGGTCTCTTGTGTCTAAATCACCGAGAAGAGGAAGTTTCATAGAACCAATTATTGTACCAGAAATATCAAATGTAATTTTAGGTTTGAACAAAGTATAGCTTATTTTATAATTAGCTGAAAACTTCTCTGTTAAGTACGGGTATTCAGTTGTATTATTAGTAATGACTCTTGAATCTATAAATGTAGCTCCCATATTTATTTTTAGACCATTAGCAAACAGACTATTTATGTTAACTGTAGCTCCTTGAGTTATTGCCTTACCATCTAGATTACTATATATTATCTCATTAGGATTAGTATCGTAATCAGGAAGAATTCTATTAGAAAATACTGTACTAAAAAGACTCAAGTCCATATCAAAAATAGCTCCATATTTTGTGTACAGCTTTTTATTCCAATTAAAATTTATATTCCATGATTTCTCTGGAAGAATATCCTCTGTAAAGATAACATCTCTTGCTCCAGTAAGGGCTGCATGATCTTCTGTAAAGACATTCACGACTCTGTAGCCTGTTCCAAATCCAAGTCGAATAATCGAGCTTTCATCTTTACTTGATAATTTATAGTTTAGTCTTGGTGTCCAAATATCCCCATAAATGGAGTTCTTATCATATCTAATTCCGTAAAGAAGTGTTTTGAATTTGCTCAATGATAACTGGTCTTGGAAAAACAACCCTGGTAGGGCTGTTTTTTCTTTTTGTAAAGTTGCAGGAGTATTATCATCGTAAATAGTATGTCTATAAGTTACTCCAAATATTAAGTCATGATTTTGAATTTTTTTTGAATAAACCGCTTGAATAAATCCTATAGTTTGTAATGCGTTGTAAGAAGTTGTTCCATATACTGAATTTTGGTCGTGATTATTAAGGCTGTATTGCAAAAATATATCTTTTGATATATCATACTTTCCAAATACTTCAAATCTGCTTGTATAAATGCTTTCTCCGTAAACCTCGTTACCTCCCCTAAAACTTGAATTCCAGTTCATTTGACCACCCCACCTATCTTCATAAAAGTAACGAAAAGCCAGTGTATTACTTTTAGTACTAATTTTATTGAAAATTGAGACTCTATGTTGTAGAGTTAAATCTGTAAATCCATCTCCATTGTTGTCAATAGGGTTGGAGTAATTAAAATAATTTATTCCTATCAACCCTTGGCTATTTTTAAGATTATATTTGGTACCAAGGTCTACATTTAATTCCCCCCAAGAACTGGTAAATGCTTCAATACTAAAATTGTATGCATTTTCTGGTAATTTGGTAATTAAATTAATAACTCCACCAATTGCTTCTGATCCGTATAGAGTAGACGCTGGTCCTTTTATCACTTCTATTTGTTTAATTAATGATTGTGGAATTCCAGAAAGTCCATATACTGAGGATAATCCACTGACCAAAGGAAGACCGTCAATCAATATCATTGTATTAGCTCCTTCTTGTCCATTTATATGAATATCTCCAGTGTTGCATACATTACAATTTAATTGCGGGCGAACTCCATTTATTCCTTCTATAGCTTCGAAAAAACTAGCTTTTGGAGTTGATCTAAAAAAATCAGCTGTATAAAGCTCAATTGGAACTACACTTTTTAGCTTAGAGACTTCTCTTAAAGTTCCTGAGATAACAATCTCTTCTAGGCTATCGTACTCAAGAACGATTGAGCCGATATCTTTTAGTTTTCCATTCGATTCAATATTAATTATTTTTGACATATAGCCAACATAAGATATTATTAACTTGTTTTGTTTCTGATTAGATTCTATAGAAAATTTACCTTCAATATCGCTAATCACATTTTTTGTATTTGAGCTATTGTATATTGTTGCTCCAAAAATCAGATTGTTTTCTTTGTCTTTAATAACTCCACTAATAGTTTGAGCTAAAGTTAGATTAGTAAGAAGAAAAAATAGCAAGAAATTAACAGCTCTTTTTAATATCATTTTTGTAATTTTAATTATGGATTTACGAAATTGTTCACCACTACAAAACTAATGAAAAAAACTAAAGAAAAAGAACATTATCTAAAAGAAATTTATAAGTTAGAAATTACAGATAAACCCATATCAGTTTCTGGTTTATCAAATTTATTATTAGTTTCTAAATCATCTGTTTCTAATATGATTAAAAAGTTGGTAGCTATGAATTTATTAAATTCAGCTCCTTATAAAGCTATAGAGTTTACAGAAGAAGGAAGAGAATTAGCACGGACTGTAGTAGCTAAACATCGATTAATTGAGCTTTTTTTAGTAGAAGTAATGGATTTTGATTCTGAAGCTGTTCATGAAATAGCTGAGGAAATTGAACATATTGAAAGTCCTGAATTTTTTAGAAAAGTTCAAAAGATGGTAAATAATCGAAAAATTGATCCACATGGAAGTCCAATTCCTGATGTTAATTTTTAAGTCTTATTAAGAAATTTGAGATCTACTAAGATTCTTTATTACAACATTCCTCAGATTTACACTGACAATAATTTAGATTATAAATATGCAAACCGGCTAGTGTAAAAGCAACAAAATATGTGATGATTTCAGCCAGATGAAACCATTCTACTTTTTCATTTATGATTAATAAAAATAATATAAACCAGCTAGCCCACAATGCTTTTTTTATAATTGTATTGTTTGAGTTTTTTGTCGATTGATTAACTGCTAAAACAGAAATTAATACAAATAAAAAATCCAAATTTTCCCACCAAAATGGTGCTGAATGATGATGTACTGCTGTAAGACTTTGTGCAGCAAATAGTAGAGGGGTCATAAGACAGTGTATAACACATAAGCTACTTGCTATTGCACCAATTGTGTCTGACTTTTGTAAGGTAATATTCATTATTTATTTATTTTAACGCAACTAAGTTGCAAATATAAAAATACAATTTGTTATTCCAACTATTATGTAATAAATTTGTCAAATGGGAATCATAAGAAAAACTCAAGCTGTATCTCTTATATTGGATGAATTTGAAAAGGAATCAAACGCTATTTCTGCTATTGAATTAATTAAGCGTCTCAATAAAAAAATAAATAAAACTACTGTTTATCGTTTGTTAGATAAATTACATGATGATGGTTTGTTACATTATTTTTTAGATTTTAATGGAGTTAAGTGGTTTTCTAAATGTAAGTGTTGTTCTAAAACTAAACATCAAGATGTTCATCCTCATTTTCAATGTACAGACTGTGGAAATGTTGACTGTTTAGAAATAAGCTTAACTATCCCTGAAATACCAAATCGTAAAATAATTAAATCACATGTTTTGGTTCTAGGTCAATGCGCCCTTTGCATGGATTAGTATTTACAATAAAACCCACTCAAATGAGTGGGTTTCTTTTGGTGGAGCCGCCGAGAATCGAACTCGGGTCCAAACAAGCTACAGAATAGCTTTCTACATGTATAGTTTATATTTAGTTTTCGATAATATAATGACTACAAACAATCCATATATTACTTAGTTTCTTAATTTTAAAAACAAGTCGAAACTCCAAGTTTTCTATGTTAACATTTACGATGTCTCTTATTAGGCGCCGTTAACCAAGGCTCCTAGGAAACATTTAGCTTTTCCACCTAGTGGAACAAGGCTAATCTTACTATAATTCAGATTATGCAGCTAAAGCGTAGTTATTTTCGCCGTTTAAAATTTAAAATAGTGTTTTACGCGTATCAATTTTATTACGCGACATGCTTACTAATTTATAATACTCGCTGTCAATACCAGTCGACCCCAATTTCAATGAACAATTTTAATAAGACGCAAAGTTACAAAAAACTTGTAGATGGATATAAATCAAAGTAAATTAGCTTTGTATTAATTGATATTTATGAAAATTGGAATAATTAAAGAGTTTAAAACTCCATCAGATAAAAGAGTTGTTTTTACTCCATCTAAATGTGCGGCTGCAAAAAAACTTTTTCCTGAAGTTGAATTCTTAATTGAATCTAGTGATGTTAGATGTTATTCTGATAAAGAATATTCTGATTTGGGGTTTAATATCGTAAATGATATTTCTTCTGCAGATGTATTAATTGGAGTAAAAGAAGTTCCAATTAATAAATTAATTCCAAATAAAAAATATTTTTTCTTTTCTCATACTATCAAGAAACAACCCTACAACAAAGACTTATTACTCTCTATTTTAGATAAAAATATCGAACTTTTTGATCATGAAACTATCGTAGATAAAAATAGTAATAGATTAATTGGTTTTGGATATTATGCTGGAGTCGTTGGTGCCTATAATGGTTTTAGAGCATTTGGTTTGAAAAATAGTATTTTTAATTTACCCAAAGCTTCTGATCTTCTTGACAGAGATCAATTAAATGCTGAGTTACTTAAAATTTCAATTCCAAATATTAAAATTGTTTTAACTGGTAAAGGTAGAGTTGGTTCAGGTGCTAAAGAAATTTTAGATTTTTTAAATATTAAACAAGTTTCAGTTTCTGAGTATTTAAATACATCATTTAAAGAACCTGTTTATGTGCAAATTGATGTGTTAGATTACAATGAAAGAATAGATAACGCAGATCTTGATCAATTTGATTTTTATAAAAACCCTACAGAATATAAATCTACTTTTAATAATTTTTCTCATGTTAGTGATATGTTTATTGCTGGTCATTATTATGATAAAAATGCCCCCAAGTTGATTAGATTAGAAGATGCAAAATCAGATGATTTTAAAATTAACTTAATTGCAGATATTAGCTGTGATATTAATGGACCTATTGTTTCTACAATTAGATCTTCAACTATTAAAGACCCTGTATTTGGATTTAGCCCAATTCTAAATGCTGAAGTTGATTATATGAATAGTGATGCCATTGCTGTTATGGCTGTTGATAATCTTCCTTGTGAGTTGCCTAGAGATGCTAGCGAATCTTTTGGTGAAATGTTTATTAAACATGTCTTACCTTCTTTCTTTAATAGCGATAAAGATGGTGTTTTAAAAAGATCTCAAATGACTTCTGATAAAAAACTGACAGATAGATTTTCTTATCTATCAGATTATATTGCTCAATAACCTTTATCTTTTCAGGCTAAAGTGTCCTGTAAATTCTTTGATTAGTGATTCAGCATCTCCGAAGACTACATCGAGTCTAATCGTAAACCAGTAGTCGGTAGCTGGCAGGTTTTCTCCATTAAATGTTCCATCCCATCCAGGTCCAATTGGGCTAAGTTGTTTTAGTAGTTTACCAAACCTATCGTAGATATATATTTTTGCAAGTGGTCTAGTTTCTATTCCTTCCACGCGCCATGTATCGTTATATCCATCTCCATTTGGAGTAAAGAAGTGCGGGTAATCAATCACTAGTACTTGCGTTGTTCCAGTACCACAACCATTTACATCTCTAGCGATAACGGTGTGGAATCCAGGAGTAACATCTTCAAAGGTTCCACTAGTTTGCCATGGTCCATCGTCTAAGCTAAATTCATAGATTCCTTCTCCCGTAGCAGAAGCTTCTATAATGTGTAGATCGGCAAAGAATTCTGTAGTAACTACTGCGCTTACTTCTGGCGGTGAACTTGGGTCTACTAAAGTAGTAACCGTGTTTTGACATCCAGTCGCTAAGTTTGTAACAATGGCTGTGAATGTTCCACCCACTAAAGGAGTGTAGGTTACACTAGTGCTTACGAGTGTTCCTGTTGGATCGAACCATTCAAAGCTATAAAGAGCTGGGTCAAGTCCAATATCCATTACAACAGGATCTAGTAGTTCGGATCCATTTACGTTCACACATCCAAGGTAAATATCCTCTAAGAAGAACTCTGGAAGTAAGTTCACGATTAATGTTAAGTCGGTAGTAGCATAACACTGCGCATCGGCTGTAGTGTCGTTATCTACTCTAGCATAGATAATCTGAGGATTACTTGTATTGTCGTAAGAGTTTGCTAGTGGATTGGTTCCTAGTTCTGCATCAATTTGGTTATCATAATACGTAACAGTAAAGTTAGCAGGATCTTGTCCATCTAGTACTTCCTCGTTTTGCGTACTTAAATTAAAGGTACCAAAGCCATCGTTATCTGCTAGGTTATCACAGATGATATACTCAATACGATCGAGGTCACTGTTGGCCTGTGCAGCTTCCTGTACTTCAATGGTAATACTAGGTACTGCGATAAAGCATCCTGTAGTATTGTTCGTGATGTTTACAAAGAGTTGTTGTGGGTTAGTAAGGTTGGTGTAAGGACTAACTAAAACATTATCTCCATTATCAGCATCCTCTTGTGTTTCATGGTAAGTAACCGTAAAATTTAAAGGATCTTGTGTTCCTAGTATCGATGCACTTACCGTATCTAAATCAAAGTCAAAGAATCCATCGGTATCTATCTCACAAGCAATATAGTCTTGTGCAGCAGAGATATCTGGAAGTGGATTGACAATAAGATCAAAAGTAACAATGGTATAACATGCCGTTATATCATTGGTTACTCGTACGTAAATAGTCTGTTGACCAAGTGTTATGTTTGTATACACTGCAGGATCTACTATAGCATTCTCTCCAAGTTCTGCATTCTCTTGTGTTTCATGATAAGTAACACTCACGCCTTCTTCTCCGTTGATAATATATGCCTGGTTTATCGTAATATCAAATACCTCTAGCTCATCTCCTGAAGCATCGTAATCACACAGCTCGATATTGGCTGGATCAATACTTGGCGTAGGATTAGGAAGTACTCTAATGGTAAGGGTAACAAAAGAATAACATGTGGTAGATGGATCGGTAACTCGAACAAATAAAGTCTGTGGGTTTAATGCATTGGTCCCTACAGCAGTATTGGTATAGGCCTCAGGATCTGCTATAACATTGGTGTTTGCCATGGCATCTTGTTCTGTCTCAAAGTATTCTACAATCCAAGGGTTCCCACCAGTAATCTCTTCATCTTTAACCGTTAGATCAAAGACCGTTGTCTCATCAGCAATTATGTCATCACAAAGCTCTAATGGCAATGGTTGTATAGCATCTGGTGGAAGCGATACAATAAGATCGAACTCTCCAGTGGATACACATAAGTTTTCTATACTCTCCAGTCGTACATAAATAGTCTGTGGATTGGACAGGTTATTATAAGTCTCTGGATTTACAATAGGGTTATCTCCTGTATCAGCATCTTCTTGAGATATGTGATAAGAAAGATTAAACTCCGATGCTACTTGAGTGCCTAATATAAGTGCTGTGTTCTGGGTTAAATCAAATTGGAAGAATCCATTTAAATCATCATCACATATAATAATATCCTCAATAACAATAGGTAGCTGTGGAGAAGGAAGCGAGATAAGCTCCAACTCTACAATACTAAAGCATCCTGTTATACTGTTCTCTGCTCTAACAAACAATGTTTGCTGATTAGGGACAATGTTATCGTAAGGACTCGCTAAAGAATTCAGTGCATTCTCTGCATCGGTTAAAGTCTCGTAGTAAGTCACAAAAATATCCAGCTCTCCATTAATAATATCTTCCGATATACTCTCTAGATCAAAACTAGTAAAGCCATCTGCATCTACATCACATGCCTCTAGTGGTTCTACGGTAACTGGACTAGGTAGTGGATTAACTCTAAGGTCTAAAGTAATCGTGCTTACACAGCCTGTAATATCGTTCTCTGCACGAAGATAAATCGTCTGTGCGTTAACAATATTAGTGTATGGGCTAAAGATTGGGGCATCTGCATTATCTGCATCTTCTTGAGTCTCGTGGAAAGTAATACTGATTCCTGTTTGACCATTAAGTACTTGTGCTAAACTATCTTCTAGAGTAAATTCTTCTACTTCATCTCCTGTGTTGTTATCATCACAAAGTTCTAAAGGATCGGGCTGTATAAGTACTGGAAGCTCGTTTACAATAAGTGTAAGAGCGGTCGTGTTATAACATTCTGTATCGATATTCTCTACGCGAACATATATATCTTGAGTAAATGGAGATACATTAGTATAGGCTAAAGGAGTAGTGATTGGATTAGTTTCTGCATTAGCATTGTCTAGAGTCTCGTAATAACTTATCTCAAAGTCTAATGGATCGAGCCCGTTTAAAATCTCCTGGTTAGCTAGACTTAAATCAAATAAACCAAAGCCATCGGTATCGTTGTCACAAACTTCCAAAGCACTTGGCTCAGTCTCAATCTGCGGAACATCGTTTACTACAATTAAAAGCTCTAAGTAAGTAAAACAATCTGTACTAATAGTGGTGTCTTCTACACGAACATAAATGGTCTGTTGGTACTGAACAATATTGTTATAATCTCCAATAATAGGGAATAGGTTATTCTCTGCATCGGATAAAGTCTCGTGGTAGCTAATCGCTAAGTTGGATAAAGTTCCTGTAATCTCTGCATCTGCGTCAGTAAGAGTAAATACTCCAAAACCATCTGCATCGGCATCACAGAATTCTAAGTTCGATGGAGTAGTGGCAGCAGGAGGACCAACTACAACTAAATCCATAGGTGTAGTAGAATAACAACCTGTAATAGGGGTCATATCATCTTCGATTCTAGCAAAAATAGTTTGTAAATCTGGAGTTACTGTCGTGTATAATTCTTCCAATGTATTCTCTCCACTATCGGCATCCTCTTGCGAGATATGATAAGTAACCACATTCTCTGGTATACCAGCTGCTATTGTTTCTGTTTGTACAGAGATATCAATAGTAGTAAGACCATCGATAGTACCATCGTCATCACAAACAATTAAGTCTTCAGGAGCAATAAATACTGGTCTAGGTTCTACAGTCAGCGTAAAGTTTATATTAGAGATATAACAAGCCGTAACAAAAGGATCGCCATCTTCTACTTCCACACGAACATAAATAGTTTCTTCATCATTTACAGTATAAGGACTCGCTAATGCATTAAAGCCAGTATCGGCATCGAGTTGTGATTCGTGATAAGTAATAATCACTTCTTCTGCATTTTGACCTCCAAGTACTTGAGCATTATAATCGTTTAAATCAACATCAATAGTTCCAGGAGTATACGTACAAAGAATCTCATCGAGAACTTCATTGTAAACAGGAACCGGTAATACTTGCAATAGCATGGAGTTAATACCAAAACAATCGTTGTCTCTTTCTACTCTTAGGTATAGTGTTTGTGCATCGGGCACTTCACTAGTGTACTGATTAGGTAATTGATTAAGCTCTAATAAAGCATCGTTTTCACTTGCGTAATAAGCAATGGTTAATTGATCAGGGCTTGTAATATCATTATTAGGATTCGCTACAATTAAAGACAGGACATAGTTATCAGCATTACTAAGAGTAAATAAACCAAGTCCATCATAATCATTTCCATTTCCTTCACTATTGTCACATACAATTAATCCTGCATCTTCTGGGATAGGATTAAAGATTGTTTCTAAGTAAAAGAAGGAAGTTGTGTAACAAGTTGTTGCTATATTTTGTACCCTACAATAGATATTTTGCAGTGGAGTAAGATTTACATAAGAAGTTGGGTTAGGAATAGCGTTTATACCTGCATCTAGGTCTTCTTGCGATAAATGGAAGGTAAGTACATAGTTATCTGAACTATCACCAGGACCATTTGGTATAACAATATTCTCTGCAGCTTCCTCTAAGTTGTAAATAGAAATACCATCTTGAACATCATCAATATCACATTGTACTAAATCGGTATTAACAATTACATTAGGTAATGGATTAACTACAATATTAAAGGACCCAGTAGTCACACAAGCGGTTACGTTATCTACTAATCGAACAAATATTTCTTCTGATGCAGAATCAGAGTTAGAGTAATTGGTTAGTTCTGCAGTAGTATAAGGATCATTACCAGACTCTGCATCTGCTAAAGAACCATGATAGGTTTCTGTCACATTTTGCGCAGTAAAATAATCGTCTATGTAAGAGATAATATCAAATACCTCAATCATAGATCCGGGATTGACGTAATCACAAATTTCATAATCAATAACTTCAATTAAAGCCAGTGGATTTACAATAATGCCTTGGGTAGTAGTAGAATAACAACCTGTAATATCATTCTCTAAACGAACAATAAGCTCTTGAGTGTTAAGTGATGTATTGTTATATGGACTAGCTAATGGGTTAGTCGCTGTATCCGCTTCTGCTTGAGATTCGTAATAAGTAACTGAAATACCAGTTTGACCGTTTAATATAATCGGATCTAAAGAAACTAAATCAAAGGTACTAATACCATCATAATCATCGTCACAGACTTCGATAACTGGAGGAACGATTACCTCGGGAATAGGATTTACAACAAGCGCTAGGGTAGTGGTAGCATAGCAGAAAGTAATGTCATCGGTTAAACGAACAAATACATTTTGAGAGTCCTGAGTTGTATTGGTATAAAGATCTACGATTGCATTGGCTGCATTATCGGCATCCTCTTGCGTCTGGTGATAAGAAACACTCACGTTAACCTGACCACCAAGTAGTTCTTCTGTTCTTTGAGATAAATCAAAAATATCAATACCATCATAATCATTATCACACTCCTCAAGTGGAGTTGGAATAGTGATGGTAGGAGGGGTGATTGTAGTTAACTCAAAAGATGTAGTTGAATAACAATTTGGAAAGGTATTTTCAACTATTCTAACAAAAATAGTTTGATTAAATGCAACAGTATTTTCATAAGATTCAATATTGTCGATACTGTTAACATCTTGTTCAGCATCTTCTAAAGTCTCAAAATAAGTTATAATAGGTATAGTTGTTATTGTTGCTGAGATTGGTTCTGTTTGTTGTGATAAATCAAATAATCCAAAACCATCGACTAAATTATTATCACAGGAAAGTAGTGTTTCGGGTGATTCAATAATAAGTGGCACATAAAATTCTATGAACAAGTCATCGGAATAATTGCAAGTTTCACCATAAGAAATGTTAACGGAGTAATCTCCAGTTTCAGTAACCTCTAACACAGACGAATTTTCTCCCTCAATTTCGATATCATTATTAAACCATGTATATTCTCCATTTTCAGTGAAAGTATCAATAATGTAAGTATCATCCGGGCATGGCGCTAGGCCGTTTTCAATAAGAATATCATCACCTAAATCAATACCTAGATCAAAACTTCCTCCTTCAAGAAATACAGCAGTATCTAAAGCGCTATCACCAGCATCTGCAACAGCTAATTTAATATGATAAGTTTGGCCTGGAATAACTTCAGATTGAGCTGTAAAGGCTCTTGTGTACCCATCATATGCAATAGGAGATTCTCCTTCTGTTACATAACCACCAAAATATTCTGGATTAGCAGCGCCGCAGACTCCATTGTCTGGGTGAATGTTAGTTACTAATATTGGAGTGTCTGAATCTGGTAAAACAGCTAAATTTGTAGTTACTCCGTCTTCGCTTGTTAAAAAGAAACCAAATATATCAGAAAAATTACATTCAAATGTTCCTTGATCGTACTCCTCAGATGCCATAATAAATCTAAAGCTTATATTATTGGAAATCGGTACAAAATCAAATTCAATTACTGATGCATTGTTGGTATTATCATTTGCACTGTCAGTTTGTTCCAATAATGTGGTTAAGTCTAAATCACCTGGCCATCCAAAATCTCCACTACTTTCATTTCCAATTCCTGGGTTAGGACCAGTTCCTAAACTAGCATCACCAGATGATAATATTATTCCTTGTGAAAATTCAAAAGTATCAGAAATTTCACTAAAATATCCAATTCCATTTTCATCATCAAAATTAGTTCCTGTAGAGTAAGTTATATTGGAAACATCTGCACACTCATTATTAATTAAGATTTCAGTCACTAATTCTTCAACGGTGTAAGTACATTGATCAACCATAACATCTGGCGCAACAGGTGTTGGACTTGGAGTAATTACAGCACTAATCTCTATTCTGTTAAAGTTATCACAATCACCCCCAGCAAAAGGTGACACAAAAAACGAAGTTGTTTCATTTATATCAGAGTTATAATTTGTTCCTTCAAAAACTAAATTTCCACCAACCTGACTATCATACCAGTAAACATCTCCATCTCCAATATTTGAGGATGCCTCTAATTCTGTGAATTGGTTTAGACACCCAAAAAAAACCATTTATTTCAACAATGGGAGCAAGTAAACTAGTACTTGAAGATAAATTCAAAACTGGATCTCCTGGCATACCTCCATACTCTACAATGTACCCTTTAGATTGATAATCCCCCCCTCCTGAGGCTGGATTAGGTAAGTCATTCCATGTTCCTATATTGCCAACATTAGGTGATGTAACATGAGCGTAATGTTCGGGGCCAGCATTATTAGGTTCTGCTGTTCCATTCCAATTTGAATATTCACTTCCATTACCGTTATTAACAGCTACTCCACCTTGTTGTGAACCAAGTCCACTCCAAAAAGGTAATCCATCTCCATTGTTTTCTAACCCTTCAGGGCCGGTAACCCATCTCCAATCTCCCTCATTAGCTAAATCACTAGCGCCAATCCAGCCAACATCATTAGTTTGAACAGCTGCAATTTGATTTTCATCTGCACTTGTAATTGTAGCTAAATATCCTTCTAGACCATAATATGTTAGGTTTTCTGCTAATTCTTTTGCGTCTGTCCAAGTAACATCAACAAGACTAATGAATTCATAATAATGTCCAGTTTCTTCTAGGAAATTTGTATCTCCAATAGTAAAAGAAAAGAACTTATCTGTTGGGTTATTATTAGTACTACTAAATCTAACATCATAAACAGCTGGGATTATATCTGCATATAAGGCTTCAGCTCCACCAGGTCCTTTAAGTTCTAATTTTCCAGAAACTGGATCCCAAGTTTCTTGAATACCTGGGTGTACACCAGTTAAACTAAGAACATCTTCACCTTGTACATATCCCTGTGATATCTGAATATATAATGCCTCAATAGATTCATCATCAGGATCTGTTATGTCAAAAAAGGTTACTATGGCCTGTTCAGACAATGGGCAGTAAAATTCATTTCCCTCAGAAAAAATTTCTGGTGGAAGATTATCTTGACTAAAAGATAATTTAAATATTAGTAATGTAAGTAAACATATTTTTCTAATCATTTTAGTCATTGATTTTTTAGCTGGTCAAAAATAACACTTTAAATAAATAAAAAAGATTAAATTATTATCTAATCTTATAATTGGTTAAAAATCTACCAATTTCTGCTAGAAATGGGATGCCAATTTCATCGTATTCATAATTATTATCGTTAAGTATATTATTTCCATTTGTGTAAATAGATGCAGTTAATACAAAGTGTCGATCAGATTTTTCTTCGTATATATATGCGTTATCAATACTATACCCATAGGCATTACCAACTTTATTAAAAATATTATCATTTATCATGCCATCTTTATCTCCATAAATAAAAAATTTATTATAATTATTTGGATATATATTTTTGTCAAACCCCATGTCAAATGGAGTTGAAGACATTAACTTTTGTATTAAAAGGTTTTGTGATTTAGATAAATTAAATTTTTTATTTTTTGAAACCTCAGCAAAAAACAAACAAATTAAAATATTATTCAATTCCTCAATGGAAAAATAATTTTTTCTAGAAAAATCCATTGGTTTATTTTGCAGCTCATTGTCTAATATGAAACCAATTCCTTTATTTAAATTTTTCAAATTTAATTTTGTTACTGGTTTGTTGTTGATTGATTTTTGAATTTGATTTATTTCTCCATTTCTATAAAAATTAATTGCTTTTGTTTTTAAATTATCAGATTTCTCAGTTGATAATCTATGAGAAATACTAAAGTCCTTAAACCCTTTTTGTTTAAGCTTTTTGTTGATGTAGTCTTGTCCTAAGAATTCAAATAGTCTATTAGAAGACTCATTACTACTAATTACAAATAAATCTGTAATTTCTTTTTTGAATGTTGTAATTATAGTATCACCTTGAACTGAGAATTCAGTATCAATGTTTAGGTTTAAACTTTCATTTAATTTTTCAATAGTTAGTAATGCAATTGGAAGTTTTATTGAACTCGCTGGGTAGAAGTAGTTATTTTTATTTGCATTAAATTTTTTCTTGTGTATTGTAAAGCCATTTTTTCTTTTTTTTAGTTCAGTTAATATTATTTGAACTTCAAATTTTTCATGATTGTCATACACATAATTAATTAAATCAGACTCACTATTTTTTAAAATTGTCCTCAAAGATTGAGCATAAGGTTTTTCTATGAAAATCAATAAAAACAGTAGAGCGTATTTAATTATTTTTACAAAAATTTTGTGCATATATTAAAGATATAGTTTTATAGTTAATGTTAATATATTATAACTTTAAATGTTGGTCATATCCATGAGGTTAATTACATTTGCCTTGCTAATTATTATATACCAATTATGAATTTACACGAATTTCAAGGTAAAGAAATGTTAAGTAGTTTTGGAGTTAGAATTCAAAGAGGTTTAGTTGCTCAAAATTCTGATGAAGCTGTAGAGTGTGCAAAAAAACTCACTGAAACTACAGGATCAACTTGGTTTGTAGTAAAAGCCCAAGTACACGCAGGTGGTCGTGGTAAAGGGGGTGGAGTTAAGCTTGCTAAAAGCTTAGATGAAGTAAAATCTATTTCAAATAACATTATTGGAATGAACCTCATTACTCCTCAGACTTCTGCACAAGGAAAAAAGGTACATCAAGTATTAATCGCAGAAGATGTGTATTACCCAGGTGAATCAGAGACAAGCGAGTTTTATATGTCTGTACTTTTGAATAGATCAACTGGATGTAACATGATTATGTACTCTACAGAAGGAGGGATGGATATTGAAACAGTGGCTGAAGAAACTCCTCACTTAATTCATACCATTGATATAGACCCATCCACTGGAATATTGCCATTTCAAGCACGCCAAGTAGCATTTAATTTAGGTTTAAGTGGACTAGCATTTAAAGAAATGACCAAATTTGTAGTTTCTCTTTACAATGCATATGATAAATCAGATTCTTCTTTATTTGAAATTAATCCAGTATTAAAAACCAGCGATAATAAAATTTTAGCAGTTGATGCTAAGGTAACCATTGACGATAATGCACTATTTAGACATAAAGATTATGCTGAGCTTAGAGACCTTAGAGAAGAAAACCCTATTGAAGTAGAAGCTAATAAAGTTGGATTAAATTATGTTGATTTAGATGGTAATGTTGGTTGTATGGTTAACGGAGCAGGCCTTGCTATGGCTACGATGGATCTTATAAAACAATCTGGTGGAGAGCCAGCTAATTTTTTAGATGTTGGTGGTACTGCTGATGCAGAAAGAGTTGAAATTGCATTTAGAATTATTTTAAGAGACCCTAATGTTAAAGCAATTTTAGTTAATATTTTTGGAGGGATTGTAAGATGTGATAGAGTTGCTCAAGGAATTGTGGATGCATATAATAATATGAAGGATTCAATCCATATTCCAATTATTGTTAGACTACAAGGAACAAATGCTGATTTGGCAAAGGAGATAATTGATAATTCTGGATTAGATGTTCAAAGTGCTGTAGAATTTGAAGAAGCTGCACAGAAAGTTCAAAAAGTTTTAGCTAGCTAAATTTCTTTGATTTCACCTCTTGTAATTCCTTGATTTGATCTCTATATTTGGCTGCTTCCATAAAGTCTAGATTTTTAGCTGATCCTTCCATAAGTTTTCTGACCTCCCTAATCTTTTTGTTTACATCTTTTTTATTTATAAACTGTTCGCTTCTTTTATTTATAATTTTTAATTCTTCTTTTTGGGCCTCTTTATTTTTAGTTAATGCATTGTTTAGAGATTTTTTAATAGCAGTAGGCGTGATGTTATTTTTTTTGTTGTAATCAATCTGTTTGGTTCTTCTATAGTTAGTCTCGTCAATTGTTTTTTGCATACTTTTTGTAATTCGATCTGCATACATTATTGCTCTACCATTTAAATGTCTAGCAGCTCTTCCAACAGTTTGAGTTAAAGCTCTTGCAGATCTTAAAAACCCTTCTTTATCAGCATCAATAATAGCAACTAAAGAAACCTCCGGTAAATCTAAACCTTCTCTTAATAAATTAACTCCTACAAGAACATCAAAAATACCTTCTCTAAGGTCTTGCATTATTTCTACTCTCTCCAAAGTATCTACATCGCTGTGTATGTATCTTGTTCTAATATCAATTTTAAGCAAATATTTTGTAAGTTCTTCAGCCATTCTTTTAGTAAGGGTCGTAACTAATATTCTTTCGTCTTTTGTTACTCTTATTTGAATCTCATTAATTAAATCATCGATTTGATTCTCACTAGGTTTTACTTCAATTATAGGATCTAATAGTCCTGTGGGTCGAATTATTTGCTCTGTATAAAGGCCCTCACTTTTACTGAGTTCATAATCTGCTGGAGTTGCACTTACATAGATTACATTTTTTTGTAAACTTTCAAATTCCTCAAACTTTAATGGCCTATTGTCCATCGCTGCAGGAAGTCTAAAACCGTAATCGACAAGATTTTCTTTTCTACTTCTGTCTCCTCCGTACATAGCGTGAACTTGGGAGACTGTAACGTGACTCTCATCAATTACCATTAGAAAATCATCTGGAAAATAGTCCAATAAACAAAAAGGTCTTGTTCCAGGATTTCTTCCGTCAAGATATCTTGAATAGTTTTCAATTCCTGAACAGTACCCCCAATTCTCTAATCATTTCCAGATCAAACTCAGTTCTTTCTTTTAATCTTTTAGCCTCTAAATGCTTTCCTATTTCTTTAAAATAATCATGCTGTAGTATTAGATCGTCTTGTATACTTTTAATTGCATTTTGTAAAATGTCTGGAGATGTCACAAATATATTAGCAGGAAATATATTTAGTTTTTTAAAATCCTCAATCTTATTGTTAGTAATTGGATCAAAGGATTCTATTTCTTCAATTTCGTCCCCAAAAAAATGGATTCTATAAGCCTCGTCTGCATAACCTGGAAATACATCAATAGTGTCTCCTTTAATTCTAAAGTTGCCCCTGTTAAAATCCGCTTCTGTTCTTGAATATAAACTTTGAACTAATCGATTTAATAATTTAGTTCTTGATATCTTTTGATTTACTTCTAATTCAATAATGTTTTTTTGAAACTCTACAGGGTTTCCAATACCATAAAGACAAGAAACTGATGCAATCACGATTATGTCACGTCTTCCTGAAAGCAGGGATGTAGTGGTACTCAACCTTAGCTTTTCAATTTCTTCGTTAATTGATAAATCTTTTTCTATGTATGTTCCACTAACTGGCATATATGCCTCTGGTTGATAATAGTCGTAATAGGATACAAAATACTCAACTGCATTATTTGGAAAAAACTGCTTGAATTCAGAATATAATTGAGCAGCTAAAGTTTTATTGTGAGCAAGAACTAATGTAGGGCGTTGAACATTTTCAATCACATTAGCTACAGTAAATGTTTTACCAGATCCAGTTACACCTAAAAGAGTTTGATACTTTTCATTAGATTCTACTCCTGCTGTCAACTGATTAATTGCATTTGGTTGATCTCCAGTTGGATTAAAATCAGAATGTATTTTAAATTCCATTAAATAAATTAATTATAAAAATCATCATACTCATTATAGTCTCCTAATTCGTCATCTTCATTTTTATCTTCAAATGTGTTTTCAGCTTTGAATTTTTTTTCAGGCACTGTTGAAGGTATCAGGCCTTTTGAAAAAATCAGGTTAGGGTAGTTAACTCCGTTAGAGAGTTCAACTATTTCTACAAGTTCTATTAAAAATGTCCATAAATTTAAAAAGTCATATACATAGATTAATCTATTATTGTCTTTATCCATTACACTGTCTAATAAAACATCGCTCATTAATCTATTAGATTCTCCAATATCTCCTAAATCAAATAATGAAATTTCTTCCCCCTGATTCCATTCCTCATCACTTAAATAAAAGGACGCCATTTCATTTCCTTCAAAACCAAATGATTGAGTAATTGAATTGTGAAAGTCTTCTAAGTTATTGGATTTGTTTATTTCAATATCTCTAAAAATATCATCATCTGTGTCATTGTCCAAAATTACTCTAAATCTGTAAATCATTGTATTTCTATTTTTCGTATCAGCTTATTTCTAATTAAGTATTCTAGTAAAATATAAAATTGTAATCCAAAAATTATTGTTGCTATTACTAAGTGAATTGGTTGACTTAGCAATGGGAAATCAAAATAATACATTAGTATACCTGTAAGAATTTCTACTCCAATTAAAACAATTACATAATTGATTTTATTATACCCTAAATTTAATTTTTTATTTAAATATAATAGATATAAGTTTACTACTAGTACTAGAACTGAAAAGCTTCTGTGGATATAAAATTTTAATGGGACATTAGTTAGCCAATTTGCTTTATCATATCCAATTAGTTTAACTTGTTCATCTACAAACTCTCTTACTTGTGTTCCTAAAACCACCTGAATTAGTGTTAGTATTATTGAAAATATAACTAGATTTTTAAAGAGGCTATTGTTGGATTTATTTACTTTTTTTGTTTGTACAATCAAAACTAATATCAGTCCAACAATGACAAGTGCCATTAACATATGAATAGTTATTTTGTAGGGAGCTAAATTCGAGTCTACCACAGTCTTTCCAAGCCACGCCTGAAATCCCATTCCTAATACGGTTAATACAGAAATTACAGTTAAATATTTGTAATTTTTCCAGTAGTAAATACTTATTAAAGTGAATAATAGTATTGGTATTCCTGCTAATGCGCCAATTAGCCTATTAAGGTATTCAATCCAAGTGTGTACAGGGTCGTAAGTAACATAATCGTGTTTTTCAAATAGATTCCAGTTACTTAAATTAATTAATTCATCAGATTTAAAGTCCTTCAAAGCAGTGTAAAATCTTTCTGAATTTAAAAGAATCATTTCCCCTTCATTATACTGGTGATAGGGTTTGAAAAATAGTTCGCTTTCTTCAGTTGGAGGAATCATGTAACCAAAACATTTTGGCCAGTCAGGACAACCCATTCCAGATCCAGTCATTCTAACAATTGCACCTGCAATAATTACTAGGTAGATTAAAATCAATGAGATTTTAGTAAGCTGGTTGAATCGTTTATTCATTCTTTTAGACCTAATTTTTTTGCTTCATTAATCATAAGTTCATAAGCAGCATTGTATTCATTTGGAATATCACCCTCTAGTATTGCTTCTTTAATTATTTCTTTTAATGTTCCAATAACCTTGGATGGCTTAATTTTAAACTTAGTCATGATTTCCTCTCCAGTTATTGGTGGTTGAAAATTTCTAACATTATCTCTTTCTTCCACTTCAACAATTTTATTTCTTACCATTTTAAAATTATTATGGTATTTGTTGAACTTCTTTTCATTTTTTGTAGTGATATCTGCTTCACAAAGTGTCATAAGATCATCCACATAATCACCCGCATCAAAGACTAATCTTCTTACTGCAGAATCAGTAACAATATCTTGAGCCAAAACAATTGGTCTAGAGCTCATTAATACTAATTTTTGAACATATTTCATCTTGTCATTTAGAGGAAGTTTTATTCTTTTAAATAAATGGTAGACCATTTTAGATCCTTCAAATTCATGTCCATGAAATGTCCATCCCACTTTTTTACTAAACCTTTTGGTCGGTGCTTTCCCAATATCATGTAAAAGTGCTGCCCATCTTAACCATAAATCGTTGGTATGATTACAGATGTTGTCTAAAACTTCTAAAGTATGATAGAAATTATCTTTATGAGTTTGTCCTTCAATTTCATCGATACCTTTTAATGATGTTATTTCAGGTAATATATGCTTAAGTAAATCACATTTATCTAATAATATAAAACCTAAGGATGGTTTGTCGGTTAGTAATATTTTATTGATTTCTACAACTATTCTTTCTTTTGTTATAATTTTTATTCTTGAAGATAAATTTTCAATAGACTTAAGAGAATCCTCATTTATTTTAAAATCGAGCTTAGTAGCAAAACGAATTGCTCGTAGCATTCTAAGAGGGTCATCATTGTAGGTTATTTCCGGGCTAAGAGGAGTTCTAATTACTTTATTTTGTATATCTACTAATCCATTGAAAGGATCAACTAAAGCTCCATAATTCATCTTATTTAAACTAAAAGCCATTGAATTGATTGTAAAATCTCTTCTATTTTGATCATCTTCTAATGTACCTATACTTACTTTGGGATTTCTGCTTTCTTTACTGTAAGATTCTTTTCTTGCACCCACAAACTCAATCTCCATGTCATTGTATTTAAACATAGCAGTACCATAGGTTTTAAAAATGGTGACCTTAGGAGAGTTTTTTAATTTTTGAGATACATTTTTTGCAAAATCAATTCCATCTCCAACAACTACAATATCGATATCCTTAGCAGTGGACTTATCAATAATATAATCTCTTACAAAACCGCCTATGACATAACACTCTAACTCTAACTCATCTGCACAATTGCAGATATGATTAAATATATTATTTTTCAGGGCTTCTTTATAAATCATTTTAATATCAATTACCTAATCTTTGAAATTGTCCCGTCTAAATTAATTTTAATAATTGAAGATGCTGAATTACATGAATTAGTACTAGGCAAATTTACGACATAGTCCACTTCTTTTAAAATCTTGGTATTGATTTCTTTTACATTACATGCAGTTGGTTGACCGCTTAAATTTGCAGAAGTTGATACAATTGGCTTGTTAAGTTTTTCTATTAGTTTTTTGCAAAACTCATTATCAACTACACGAAAGCCTATGCTGTCATTTTCTCCAACTAATTGTTTTGATATATTAATTGAATAGTTATAAATTATAGTAGTTGGTGACGAGATTTCCTTTAAAATATTTTTTGACTCTTTTGGTACTGATTTAAGGTATTTTTTCAACATAGACGCCTCACTTACCAAACAAAGCATTGGATTCGATGAGTTTCTTTGCTTTATTTTATAAACTTTTTTTATAGCCTCTTCATTAGTAGCATCACATCCAATTCCCCAAACAGTATCGGTAGGATATAAGATTACACCTCCTTTTTTTAATATTTTAGTGGCTTTTTCAACCTCTTTGTTAATTATATTAATCATTAATAAATATATTTACATCAAATATAAAAATAACCTTTTGATAAAAGTTAAATTAATAAATAGGGATTATAAAGTTTATTCAGATTTTATTGAAAAATCTATTCATAATTTTTCTAATTCTGGTGTTGTAATTAAAGATTCAAGGAATGTAATAAAAACTTATGAGTCTGATAAGTTAGTTTTAAACATTAAGTCATTTAAAATACCTAATATATTTAATGCATTTATTTATAATAAAATAAGATCTGGCAAAGCGGAGAGATCTTATAGATTTGCTCAAAAATTATTAAACCTTGGTATAGATACTCCACAACCGGTTGCATATTTTGAATTTAAAACATCTCTTTTTTTAAAAAATAGCTATTATGTATCCGAGCAAGTTAATTATGATTTTTCAATTAGAGATGTAATTAATGACTCCAATTTTACTGATAGAATAAAAATTTTAAAGTTATTTTCAAGGTTTACATTTAAACTTCACGAGAATAATATTAATTATTTGGATCATTCTCCTGGAAATACTCTGATTAAAATTGATAAAGGAGATTATAAATTTTATCTAATCGATTTAAATAGAATGCGATTTGAAAAGATGAGTTTTGAGGACAGAATGAAAAACTTTAACAGGTTGACGAAAGATTCACTAGTTATAAAAATTTTTAGTGAGCAATACGCTAGTTTATATGATCAAAAATTTGAATCTGTTTATGAAAAAATGCAATACTACTCAGATAATTTTTTCTCTAATAGAAAGAAATTAAAAAAAATTAAAAAATTTAAATTTTAAAATCCAAAGATCTTATAAATTTTAAGTCTTCTTAAAATAGATAGCTTTCTTTTTTTAGGAACTCCATTAATTGATATATATTTTTGAACCGCTTCTACCATTCTCATTGAAGATTTCCCATCAATATATGGATGATATTTTTTTATAAGCTCTTTTCTTTTTTCTAAGAAAAAATCTTTATTCAAATTATCTTCTACTAAAGACTTTAAATCTTTATATTTTTTAGAATCTTGCCAATATTTTGTTTTAGCAATATTATTAAAGGTAATTACAGGCTTATTTAATAGACTAAACTCATAAATTACAGAGGAAGTGTCACTAATTAATAAGTCAGATATTTTTAATAAGTCAGAGATATCATTGTCACTGTAAATTAAAATATTTGTATTTTCTTTTGCTATATTTTCGTACTCTTTTTTTAATAAATCATTCATCAATGGATGAAATTTTATTAATAATAAATAACTTGTTTTGTCACTAATTGATATTATTTCTTTTTTTAGAAATGATGCAGAGGTTAATTTAGGAGAAAAAGTTGGTGCATATAAAATTATCTTCTCTTTTTTATATTTTATTAATAGTTCTTGTTTTCTCTTATCTAAATCCGGTTTTGTTTTAAAAAGATTATCTATTCTTGACCAACCTGTTTCAACCACCTCAAAATCCTTGTGTATTTTTTTGTTTTCTAAAAAGACTTTGGTGAAATAGGGACCTTGAGTTAGATATAAGTCAAAATAACTTCTTATTCTAAAATGCCCTTTTTTTTCCCCAGCTAAACCATGAAAAACCTGTACTTTAATCCCCTTTAAGTAGTGAGGTACAGCATTACCACATACAAATATAGCATCACTATCAAAACTCTTTAATTCTTTAATTGATGTGTAATGTGGATCTGATTTGTAAGGAAAGTCGTTTAATATCGTTTGATCTACATACCATAAGATTTCATATCCCTTATTTTTTAATTCACTTCTAATGGGTTCAAGTATTCCAAATGCATATTTATTTTTACAAAATAAAATCGAATTCATTAGATTAAATTATTTGCATTTTTAAGATCTTCTTCAAAATCAATTTCAATACAATTGAAATCTGATATATCTACAGCTTTTATTTTAATATTATCTTTTTCTATAGCCATCTCTAATGCTTTTTCAAAATAGTCATTGTCTTTACATTCTTCTAATCTTTTAATGAATAAGTCTACATATTTAGAGGATATGAAATTTATACCAACAGCTTCTCCAAGTCCATTTTCTACCTCTTTAGATAGTTTATGTATATATTCACCTTTTAATGTATATTTAACTTCTTCATCAGCTACTTTACTAGTATTAACAGCGACAAATGATATATCTTTATCTATATATTTGTTTAGTTTAATTAAAATATTTTTATCAAAAACAATATCTCCATTCATCCATAAAATGGATTGCCCTTTATTTTTTCTTATCGATTTTAACAAGCTTTTAGCCGTATTAGTTTGATCAAAATATTGATTGTAAACATAAGTAAGATCTGGAAAGCTTTCCATAATCAAATCTTTTTTAAATCCCACGACGAGATTAATCATATCCGTATCATAAATTGAGGATATGTTCTCAGTCATCATTTGCATAATGCTTTTATTATTCTTTAATTTTGTTAAAGGTTTTGGAAACGGATTTCCTAATCTAGAACCAATTCCAGCAGCTAAAATTATAATTTTCATATCCTAAAGATTAGTTATCAAAGTTATAATAATTAATTTGAATGATATCTTAAGATTTGTTTTTTGTAATTTTGTTTAACTGTTAAATCTAATGGAAAAGCAATATTTACTCTCTTTAATTACAAGATACTCTGATATTCAGCTAAGTATCATTGATTCTAATAGTTTTTCTATTCATTCAAGTTCCACGTTTAGTAATGAAATTTTTGATTTATTTGATGAACTTTTTATCAAATTTGGAGATTGTATTTTTATTGTATTTAATAATTCTTCATCAGTAACTATCAATAAAAAAATAACAAATAAGAAGTATAATACGATGTATTCAACTGGGTGTTTTGATATATTTCATTATGGACATTTAAATATTTTAAGTAAATCTAAAGATCTTTGTCATAAACTTATTGTTGGTGTTTCTACAGACGAGTTGATTTTACAAGAAAAAGGTAAGTTACCTGTAATTCCATTTTTGGAAAGAGTAAAAATTGTTGAATCTATCAAGTTTGTTGACTTGGTTGTTCCACAACATAATAAAAATAAGCAGCAGGCAATTGATAAATATAATATTGATGCAATTTCAGTTGGAGATGATTGGAAAGGTCGTTACCCAAAAACTTCTTGCCCAGTTGAATACTTTTCTTATACTCCTAATGTAAGTAGTACTATCTTGAAAGATTTGTTATCAGATCAGAACAGTTAATTTAAGGCTTTGTCATCTGTGAAGGTATTCCACTCTTTTACAGTTTTTTTCCAGTCTCCATATCTAAAAGTCAAATATTCATCAGCAAGAAACGGAATTGAAAAAGAATAGTCTTTAAACTTTATTGTTTTAAATTTTGAATAAAATTTAGAAGGAACATTTTTTGTTACATCTCCTATCATCCAATAGGTATTATTTTCCTTTGGATATTTCACAAAGATTTCTAGACAGACATCTCCTTTTAATAAATTAAAAAATCGTCTATTTCGTATTTTAATAATTCTAATATCTTCTTTTTTAAAAACTTCAGATGTTTTATTAAACTTTCTAAGTCTAACTCTTAATTTTTTTGTTTTCAAATCGCTTATTAAATTATCGACTTTATTTATTTGTGAATTATTAATTGATAAATCCAGATCGTTATCCCAAGGTAATAGTCTAGATTCTCTTTTAATCCCTAGTAATGTCCCTCCTTCAAGCCAATATTCTATATTAAGACTATCTAAAGACTTAACAACTTCTAATAAAAGTGATTCAGCAATTTCTTTATTTTTGTTAGATAAATTAATTTTATATGCCACTTACAGGGAGTTTAATAAAAATTGAGAAAGTTTATCAGTAGACTCCATAGGATTATAATGGTATGTATTTATTCCTAAAGATTTTGCTGATTTGACAGCTTCTTTATTGTGTTCAATATAAATTAAATCATTAATAAATAAATTGTATTTTTTAATAAGGGATTTAAAATACAATGGATTATCTTTATTGGGTTTGTGAGAAAGACTAAAAACTTCGTAGGGCATATTTATAATGCCGTAATTAATAAGTTCCTGGTCATTAGCATTTGTTAATATTATTTTTTTGTTTTTAAAGCTCTCTAATAACTTATAAATAGTACTATCTATTTTTTTATCCTTAATAAAAGTATTCCAAGCATCAACTAAAATTATTTTCATAATATAAATAATTATACAGCTAGATTGTGTTCTCTTAGAACTTGATTTAAAGATGTTTTTTTGTCCGTGCTTTTTTTTCTTTTGCCAATAATAAGAGCGCATGGAACATTGTAGGTTCCAGCCGCAAATTCTTTTGGAACTGAACCAGGAATAACAACCGATCTTTCAGGAATTTCCCCTTTAATTTCTATAGGAATATCATTTGTGACATCAATTATTTTTGTTGATGCAGTTAATACTACATTAGCTCCTAGTACAGCCTCTTTTCTTATCATCACCCCTTCAACTATAATACTTCTTGAACCAAGAAAAACATTATCTTCTATAATCACTGGACTTGCCTGCACAGGTTCTAAAACACCTCCAATTCCTACGCCTCCGGAGATATGTACATTTTCACCAATTTGAGCACAACTACCTACTGTAGCCCATGTATCTACCATTGTACCTTTACCTATGTAAGCACCAATATTTACATAACTAGGCATAAGGATACATCCTCTAGAAATATAGGATCCATATCTTGAAATTGCACTAGGAACAACTCTTATTCCTTTTTCAGCATAGTTTCTTTTTAAGGGAATTTTATCATGGAATTCTAAAGGTCCTGCTTCTAGTGTAGTCATTTTGTTAATTGGAAAATATAATAATACTGCTTTTTTCACCCATTCATTAACAATCCATTTGGCACCCTCTGATTGAGCAACTCTTAATTCACCCGAATCAAGTAACTCAATAGTTTCTTTTATCGCTTTTATAGTACTTAAATCATTTAACAAGTCCCTATCGTCCCAAGCTGATTCTATTTTTTGTTTTAAATTCATTATGATAATTATATAAACAAATATAATTCTATTATGGAATCATTTAATAAAGTATTATTAAAAAATATTAATTAATTATTTTTTACTTGTATTATATTTGTACAACTATGTCTAAAATACTCTCTATTGATTTTGGTTCAAAAAGATGCGGAATAGCTATTACCGATGAAAGTCAAATAATTGCTTCTGGTTTAACGACTGTTTCTACTAAAAATTTAATTGATTTTTTAAAAGATTATTTTGTAAATGAAAAAGTTGAAGTATTAGTTATTGGTTTGCCTAAAAACATGTTAAATGAAAGCTCATCTGTAGAACCATTAATTTTAAAATATATTAAAATTATCAGTACTAATTTCCCAAAGTTAACTATCGAAAGATTTGACGAAAGGTTTACTTCTAAATTAGCTTTTAAGGCTATGATAGATGGGGGGTTGAAAAGAAATAAAAGAAAGAATAAAGAGACAATAGATATGGTTAGCGCCACAATAATTCTGCAAGATTATTTACATAGTAGATTTTTTTAATTACTTATTCATACTATAAATAAGTATTGTATTTTTGCAAAAAATAATATTTTTATGCTGTTACCTATTATAGCTTATGGTCATCCTGTTTTAAAAAGAAAAGCAGAAGTTATAAATAAAGATTATCCAAAATTATTGGAATTAATTAATAATATGTTTGAGACAATGTATAATGCAAATGGAGTAGGGATTGCAGCACCTCAAATAGGATTATCCATAAGGCTTTTTATTGTTGATACAAACCCTTTTTCAGAGGATGAAACTTTAAGTGATGAAGAAAGAAGTCAACTAAAATCTTTTAAAAAAATATTTATTAATCCTGAAATATTGGATCAAAATGGAGATGAGTGGAGTTTTGAAGAGGGTTGTTTAAGTATTCCGAATATTAGAGAAAGTATATTTAGACAGGAAAGTATCAAAGTTCAGTATTTTGACGAAAATTTTACCCAACACATAGAATCTTATGATGGTTTATTAGCTAGAGTAATTCAACATGAACACGACCACATTGAAGGAATTTTATTTACTGACAAGTTATCTAGTTTTAAAAAACAATTACTTAAGAAAAAATTATTAAAAATATCTTCAGGTAAATTAAGTTTCGATTATGAAATGCAATTTTTTAAAAGTTCAAAAAAAAGATAGGTGCTAAAAGATTACACTAAAGAGTTTAGCTATAATTTAAAGTTGTCATTGCCAGTGATGTTAGGAATGCTCGGGCATACCTTAGTGAGTCTAGTTGATAATATTATGGTTGGTAAGTTAGACCCTACAAATCTGGCAGCTGTTTCACTTGGTAATAGTTTTGTTTTTATTGGTATGGCTATTGGAATAGGTTTTTCCTCTGCTATTACTCCATTAATTGCTGAGGCAGATTCAGAAAACAATCATACCAAGTTACAATCTACATTTGTTCACGGAATAATTTTATGTACAGCTTTAAGTTTATTGCTATTTTTATCTATTTTTCTTTTCAGAGATATAATGCTTCTCATGAACCAGCCGAAGGAAGTGGTAGAATTAGCTCTGCCATATTTAGAACTAGTAGTCATTTCTTTAATTCCACTATTAATATTTCAAGCTTTTAAGCAATTTTGTGACGGTCTTTCATTGACTATATACCCTATGTATGCAGCTATAATTGCTAATGTCATAAATGTTATAATTAATTATGTTTTAATATTTGGTAAGTTTGGTTTTCCTCAAATGGGCATCATTGGTGCTGCTATTGGTACCTTAATTTCTCGAGTAGTAATGTTAGTTTTTTTAATATTAATTATAAAATATAATTCAAAAATAAAAGAATGTTTAAAGAACATCAAATTAATAAAATTTGATAAGCTAATGTTTAAAAAGATTTTAAATATTGGTATTCCTAGTTCCCTGCAAATGGTTTTTGAAGTTGTGTTTTTTACAACTGCTATTTGGTTAAGTGGATTGCTTGGAGAAAATCCGCAATCTGCAAATCAGATAGCTTTAAACCTGTCTTCGATGACTTTTATGATCGCTAGTGGATTAAGTGTTTCTGCAATGGTTAGAGTTGGTAATCAAAAAGGTCTAAAGAATTACGTGGATCTAAGAAGGATTTCATTTTCTATTTTACTGTTGGGATTAATACTGGCTTTATTTTTTGCTCTTTGTTTTATATTGTTTAATGATATACTTCCGTACATATATGTAGATTTTAATAATCCATTAAATTATGAGGATAACTTAGAGGTTGTAAATATAACTTCTAAACTATTAATAATTGCCGCTATTTATCAAATATCTGATACAATTCAAGTAATTATATTGGCAGCTCTTAGAGGTATGCAAGATGTAAAGATTCCTACCATAATTACATTTGTTTCATATTGGTTAATTGGATTTCCAATAAGTTATTTTTTAGGTTCAGAGGATATGCTCGGAAGTGAGGGTATTTGGATAGGCCTATTGTGTGGATTAACAATTGCAGCTACTTTATTGTATATTAGGTTTAATTTTTTAACAAATAGATTAATTATAAACAATTAAAAATATGGATTTACCTAAGTTTATTTTAGGAGATAATACTGATTTTCCTGATTCAATATTCATTGTTCACACTGAATATCCTAGATTTATTTTAAACTTAGAAAACGATTCTATTAAATGGTTAGAAAGTTTTAGTAGTTCTGATGAAGAGGAGCTTGTAACTCAAACTAAGGAACTTATTGAAGAAGCATCTATGTTTTATGATAGGGAAGTCAGTAGATATGAATAGTTATTATGATAGAAAACCTTTTAAATCTTGATAGAGAATTTCTTATTTATTTAAATAATCTTGGTTCTAATAATTGGGATTTTGTATGGTTGATATTGACAGATAAATTAACCTACACTCCATTTTTTCTCTTAATTATCTATTTTATTTTTAAAAACTTTTCAATAAAACAATCATTATTTATTTTGCTATCCATTGCATTATTAATATTATTCACTGATCAATTTACTAATCTTGTAAAAGATTATTTTCAAAGACTTCGACCTTGTCGTGATGACACTTTAAATTTATTTTTAAGATCTATAGACGTTAGATGCGGAAAGTATGGATTCTTTTCGGCTCATGCTTCTAATTCAATTGCTATTTCTGTTTTTTTATATAAACTATTTAATACTAAACGTCAAACAGCTTTAAACTATTTTCTTTTACTATGGGTAGTTGTATTCTCTTACAGTAGAATTTACCTTGGTGTACATTATCCTTTAGATATAATATTTGGATTAATATTTGGGTTGATATTTGGAACTCTTAGTTATAAAATAGTAGAAAATTTTCTCTTAATTAGGAGTAAATAAATGATAATAGGTGATAAGTCTATTTTTTTTATTTGTAGTGTTTAAATCATGTTTAGAGATCAACTTAATAGTATAATTTAATTTATTTATAAGTGTATCTTTTATAGGTATTGGATCTTTTGTAAATACTCCAAATTTTTTATTACTCCTTGTAATTTTCCTTATTTCTATATCATTTAATCGATTGATTTTTTTTCCAAAATCCCATATAATTTCTGGTGAAATTGAATAATTTGAGTAAAAATTTAACTCATCTGAGTTTAAACTGTGTACACCCTTGTAATCTTTATTTGTTTTTAATATTAATGTTGGAGAATTTGAAATTGAAAAAATTAAAATTAAAAGACTAATTATATTAAGTTTTATTATTGGTAAAGATTTTATATTAAATAATTTAATGAGTATTAAAAGGCTTAAACTAAAAAGGAATATATCAATAAAATTAATAGATAGATTCAAAATATAAAGTTTCATAATAATAAAGGACAATCCAATTGACATAATTAGTAAATAATGAAAAAGTAGAATAAGTTTTGCACTTTTACTTTTATTAAACACATCAATTAAGTGTCTGTAAATAAACCCAATGTTCAATGCTAGAGGGATAAGAATCGGCATTAAATATCTAGGTTTTTTTTCTGGAATTAAGGATAATAAAATTACTCCAATCACAGTCCATAAAAATGTAAACTTATAATTTTTATAGTTTTTTATTTTGTTTTTATAATAAGGGTAGCTGAGGCTTAGTAATCCAATTAATGCCCATATTCCAGATTGAATAAAGAAGCTCCAATAATAATAAAATGGTCTGATGTTGTAATTTGTCCAATTTAAAGTCTCTTTTTTGGTTGTAGAAATTAAATTTTCCGAATCTTCAAATAACAGCATTATATACCACGAAGCTCCGATTACTAATCCAGCTATAATAATTGGAAATATTCTAACTAACTTAGTTCGAATTGTTTTCGGATATGTTATAAAATAAGAAATTAGAAACGGAATTAATAGTGCATATATTGAAACTGGTCCTTTCGATAAAACAGAGCATGCTACAAATAATATAATTAATAGGGTTTCTTTTAATTTAAATTTATAATGATTTAAATTTTTATATATATAATAAATAGCTAAAAACATAAATGAATGACTAAAAATATCCCAGGGAGCTTCGATAATAATAGCAATAGTGTAAAATGAAGTAATTATAATAAACGAATTAATAATACTATGAGTCTTATTTTTTAATAATTCTAAACTAAACCAATAAGTTGTAATTCCAATTAGTGCCAAACACAAAAATCCAGGAATTCTAAAGAAGTAAAGTGTTTTTGTTCCAAAAATAAATGTGGATATTGCTGCTATCCATGTAGGCAAGGGAGGTTTCTGATATCTTGGTTCACCATTAAATGTTGGCATAAGCCAATTGTTATCCACAAGCATTTCCCTAGCAGTAACAAAATTTCTTGCCTCCATGATAGTTATATCAACAAGATTTATATTGATAGTAAAAAATAGACATGTAATGACAATAATAAAAATCACTAATGAATTCGAAATATTCTTTGATATATTCATCTACTTACTTTTAAAATATATGTATATATTTCTTGCATAAAGCAAAGATCCAATCATATGACCTATAAATAGTACTGGATCGTATCTAAATATAGCATAGATTAAAATTAATATTGATCCACTAATACTTAGTAACCAAAAGCCAAGAGGTAGGCTAGATTCTTTTTTATTCTCTGAATATATCCATTGGTAAACAAATCTAAAGGTGAAAATAAGTTGAGAAATAATACCTAAAGTAAAGAGCCAGCTCGCAATGTCAGTTTCTTTAATTAAGATATCTATGTCAATTACGTTATTATTGTAATAGTAAATAACGATATAAGCTGGAAATGTTATAAACAAAAATCTTATAAAGAAATTTAATTTATCCCATTCTCCTTGTAGTTGTAGATTTCTTATGTAAATAAAATACGTTAAAGATTGGCCAAGCATAATTGCAAAATCACTTCTTAGATAGCCATAAATAAATAATAAAAAAGAGCCTAATAGACTCAAAATCCAAAAAACTGATGGTGTTATTATTTTATTCTTTTTTTCTGAGTAAAACCATTGAATTATTAACCTAGAAGAAAATAATATTTGAGCTAAAAACCCTATTGAATAAATAATAATGCTATCCATTATTTTTTATTTTATAATTTATGTATTTCTTTTTCATCCACAAATAAGCAAAACAATCCATTAGTGGTCCAACTAAGCGGTTGAAAAAACCAAATTTAGCTTTCCCTGCCAACCTTGGGTAATGTCTTACTGGAACTTGAGTGATTTTACCACCTTGAAGTAAAATCATAGCAGGTAAAAACCTATGAATTCCTCTAAACATTGGAATTTTTTTTGCGTAACTAGTTTTAATGATTTTTAATGGACAACCAGTATCGTCCATATTATCATTTGTAAATATTTTTCTAATTGAATTAGCAATGAATGAGGAAATGTTTTTTATTATTGAATCTCTTCTCTTGGTTCTAACACCTGTAACTAGGTCGTATACGTCGATTTTACTTAAAAGTAAATTAAAATCTTCAGGGTTAGTTTGTAAGTCTGCATCAATATATCCAACTAGGCTAGTATTTGTGTGATCAAAACCTGCTTTTATAGCTGCGCTTAAGCCCGTATTTTTTTGAAAACTAAGGACTCTAAATTTATCATTTGAATTACATTGATTATATATTAATCTCTCGCTATTATCATCAGATCCATCATTAACAAATAAGATTTGAGTTTCAACAATTGATTTTTTTATAAAACTATTTAGTTCTTTACAAAGTCTTTCTATATTGTCTTCTTCATTATAAATCGGAACTACAATAGTTAGTTTTTCTTTCATGTTATGCTGTATTTAATAATTCTTTCAGCTGCGGCTAAAACTGTAGTTTTGTTTTTTTTTAACAATTCTATTTGATTATCAATTTCACCCATTCTTTCATTATCATTATAAAAGTCATCTTGGATTCTGTTATTAATAGTTTGCATTAACCAATTCTTCTTTTGATTATTTCTATTTTCTATAAAGTATCCATTTTTCTTTGTTAATTTAAAATAATCACAAATTTCTGTCCATATTTCTTCAATCCCATTTAAGTTAATAGAACTACATGTAGTGATCTTTGGGTTCCATTTAGAAGCCTTAATAGGGTAAAGGCTTAGTGCTAATTTGAACTCAGATTGAGCTTGCTTTGCAGCCTCAACATTCTCTCCGTCTGATTTATTAATAATAATAGAATCTGCCATTTCAATTATCCCTCGTTTAATTCCTTGAAGTTCATCACCAGCACCGGCTAATTTTAATAACAAAAAATAATCAACCATTCCATAAACACTTATTTCACTCTGACCAACTCCGACAGTTTCAATTAATATAATATCATATCCAGCTGACTCACATAAAATTATGGATTCTCTAGTTTTATTCGAAACCCCACCTAGTTCGTTACCAGCTGGACTTGGACGTATATATACATTAGGATCTTTGACTAAATTTTCCATTCTAGTTTTATCTCCCATAATACTCCCTTTAGTTATTGAACTCGATGGGTCCACAGCTAGAACTGCTATTTTTTTTCCTAATTTAGATAAGTATGTTCCTAATGCTTCTATAAATGTGCTTTTTCCAACACCTGGAACCCCTGTTATTCCAATTCTAATGGATGTTTTTTTGTTTTTGTGCAGACATTTTTTTAGAATATTATTTGCTAATATTCTATCACTATTCTTTTTGCTTTCTATTAGTGTTATAGCTCTACTTAGAGATACAGTATTCCCTTTAAGAATATCATTTATTAAATCTTTTTGATTTAAAGTTCTAGTGTTGGAGATGTGAACCAATGTATTATTTTAATAATTGTCAATAATTTAACTAATTTTTATTAAAAATAACCCATTCTCCTTTAAGAATTAGTGGTTCGGCTTGTTTGAACTTGACTTGTTTACTTTCTCCTGATTTAATATTTTTTATATAAACTTTGTCATTTCTACCAATTTTTGGTTGATCTCTAATGATTGTTTCTACTCTTTCTCTATTGTTGGCTTGATTATTCCCAGCTGCTCTGTTTCTAGCGCTTAGCTCGTCCATATTTGGGATTTCCTCTTTAGAGGTTTGTAAGGCAGTTTTTTTCTTTGATCTAGCTTCACTTATATTATTTGAATTTTCTTTCGGAATTTCTCCTTTAAATAAAAATGATAATATATCTTTATTTACTTGATCAATCATTCCTTTAAATAGCTCAAATGATTCAAATTTATAGATAAGTAATGGGTCTTTCTGTTCATGTACTGCTAATTGAACAGACTGTTTTAATTCATCCATTTTTCTTAAATGAGTTTTCCAAGAATCATCTATTATGGCTAAAGAAATATTTTTTTCAAAATCCTTTACAAGTTGCTCACCTTTGGAATTATATGCTTTTTCTAAATCTGTTATTACTTGAAGAGTTTTAATCCCATCAGTAAAAGGAACTACAATTCTTTTAAACTTATCTTTTTGAGTTTCATAAACATTTTTTATTACAGGAAATGCTAATACCGCACTTTCTTGAATTTTTTCTAAATAATGTTTTAAAGCTGAATTATATATTTTATCAGTTATTTCTTCAGATGACATTGAAGAAAATTGTTCATTTGAAATATCTGTTTTGAAAGAAAAGTACCTAATTAATTCAAATTCAAAATTTTTATAGTCATTTTCTAGTTTATTATTTTCAACTATGATTTCAGTTGTGTCATAAATCATATTTGCGATATCAACTTTTAATCTATCACCAAATAAAGCGTTATATCTTCTTTTATAAATAACTTCTCTTTGTGCGCTCATTACATCATCATACTCCAAAAGTCTTTTTCTAATTCCGAAATTGTTTTCTTCAACTTTTTTCTGAGCTCTTTCAATTGATTTGGTAATCATTGAGTGCTGTATAACTTCGCCTTCTTCTAGTCCCATTCTATCCATCAATTTGGCTATTTTGTCGCTTCCAAATAATCTCATCAAATTATCTTCCAATGATACATAAAACTGTGAGCTTCCTGGATCACCTTGTCTTCCAGCTCTACCTCTAAGTTGTCTATCTACTCTTCTAGAGTCATGACGCTCAGTACCAATTATTGCCAATCCACCATTTTTCTTCACTTTGTCTGATAATTTAATATCAGTACCTCTACCTGCCATGTTAGTAGCTATAGTCACTTGTCCAGGATTACCAGCTTGCGAGACAATATCTGCTTCTTTTTTGTGTAGTTTTGCATTTAAGATATTATGTGGCACATTTCTTATTCCTAACATTTTACCTAAAACTTCACTAATTTCAACAGATGTGGTACCAATAAGTATGGGTCTACCTTGTTTAGATAATTTTGTTACTTCATCAATAACGCCATTATACTTTTCTCTTTTAGTTTTATAAATTAAATCTTCCTTATCATCTCTAGCTATTGGTCTATTTGTAGGTATTTCTACTACATCCAATTTGTATATTTCCCATAATTCTCCTGCTTCTGTAACGGCTGTACCAGTCATTCCAGAAAGTTTTTTGTACATTCTAAAATAGTTCTGTAGAGTAATTGTAGCAAATGTTTGAGTAGCAGCTTCAATTTTTACATTTTCTTTTGCTTCAATAGCTTGGTGCAATCCATCACTATACCTCCTACCATCCATTATTCTACCTGTCTGCTCATCTACAATCATTACTTTATTTTCCATAACAACATACTGAGTGTCTTTTTCAAATAATGCATATGCTTTCAATAATTGACTAAGAGTGTGGATTCTTTCAGATTTAATTCCAAAATCACGATATAAAATTTCTTTTAGGCTAGCCTCTTTTTTAGGTTCAAAATTTTGAGACTCTATTTTTGATACTTCAATGCCTATTTCTGGCATAATAAAAAAGTTAGGATCATCTTTACCAGACAGAAATTCTATTCCTTTATCGGTTAAATCAATTTGATTATTTTTTTCATCAATTACATAATAGAGTTCTTTGTCTATTTTAGGCATTTCCCTATTGTTATCTTGCATGTAAAAATTCTCAGTTTTTTGAAGTAATTGTTTTACTCCATCTTCACTCAGATATTTTATTAGTGCTTTATTTTTAGGTATACCTCTGTAGACTCTTAGTAAGTTGAACGAACCTTCTTCTTCATCTCCATCTAAAATCATTTTTTTTGATTCTGATAATAAACTAGTAAGGTATTTTCTTTGAACTGAAACTATGCTCTCGATTTTTGGTTTTAATTCATTGAATTCATGAATATCTCCTTTTGGAGTTGCACCAGATATAATTAATGGAGTTCTAGCATCATCAACTAAAACTGAATCAACCTCATCTACAATTGCATAATGGTGAGGTCTTTGAACTAAGTCATCAGGTGAATTAGCCATATTATCTCTTAAATAATCAAAACCAAATTCATTGTTGGTACCAAATGTTATATCAGCTTGATAAGCTTTTTTTCTCTCTTCAGAGTTAGGTTTGTAATAATCTATGCAGTCAACACTTAATCCGTGAAACTCGTAAATTGGAGCCATCCATGCACTATCTCTTTTGGCTAGGTAATCATTAACAGTAACTAGATGTACCCCTTTTCCAGAAAGGGCATTTAAGTATACAGGAAGAGTAGCTACTAAAGTTTTACCCTCACCTGTTTGCATTTCAGCAATTTTTCCTTGGTGCATTGCAATACCACCAATTAGTTGAACATCATAATGTACCATATCCCAAGTAATTGGTTTTCCAGCTGCATCCCATGAGTTATTCCAAACAGCATGATTATTATCTAGGTTAACGTAGTCCCTAGTGGCAGATATCTCTCTATCAAAGTTATTAGCCTTAACTTTAATTTGTTTATTGTTTTTAAATCTTTTTGCAGTTTCTTTAATCACTGCATAGGCTTCTGGTAGAATTTCGTTAAGAGTTTTTTCTGTTAGAAGATAGATCTCATCTTTTAATTTGTCTATCTCATTGTATAAATCCTCCTTTTTGTCAAAATCTTGATTTATTTCAACTTCAGATTCTAATTTATCAATTTGCTTATTTAAAGTTTTGGTAGATTCATTAATTAAAGACTTAAAATCTTCAGTTTTATTTCTTAATTCATCATTTGAAAGTATGGATACATTTTCATCTAATGATGTTATTAATTTAACAGTAGGAATAATCTTTTTAACATCTTGTTTAGACTTATCCCCAACAAAAATCTTAAGTACAGAATTTAAAAAACTCATAAATTTTTTTTAATAGAATTCAAAGATACGATTTGTAGCTTTTCTTTTGAAGAAAATGATTAAATAAAAAAAGTCTCATTAGAGACTTTTTTTTTAGTATTCATCTTCATTCCAAAGATAATCTTCATCAGTAGGGTAGTCTGGCCAAATTTCTTGAATTGACTCATAGAGATCACCTTCATCCTCTATTGACTGAAGATTTTCAACAACTTCTAATGGAGAGCCAGTTCTTATAGAATAGTCTATTAATTCGTCTTTTGTTGCTGGCCAAGGAGCATCACTTAAAAACGATGCTAATTCTAGTGTCCAATACATAATATATATGATTTAGTATTTTGCAAAAATAAATTTTTAATGGAATTACACAAATTATTTTAATGTTATTTCATAATTACTTATTAACCCATTTGATTTCTGGGGTATTTGTGTCTAAACTAATCTTTCTAGATAAAATAAATAAATAATCAGATAGTCTATTTAGATAAATTAAAATGTTGTTATTTAATTCAAATTGTTTTGCAAACTTGATACAGTTTCTTTCAGCTCTTCTGCAAATACTTCTTGAGATGTGACAAGTAGAAACAGTTACATGACCACCCGGGACAATAAAGTTGGTCATTTTAGGTAAGCTTGAATCAATTTCATCAATTTTGTTTTCTATTAAAACAGTTTTATTTTTTGAAAAAACAATATTATCTAAATTGTTATTTTTTGAATAATCTAAGGCTAATAAAGAACCTATTATGAATAGATCCTTTTGGATATTAATAATGAAACTTTTATCACTTTTTATTGAACAATAATCTCTTAGCAGCCCTAAGTTAGAATTTAATTCATCTATAGTTCCATAAGCATCAATTTGAATATCGTCCTTACTAACTCTTTTTCCTCCGATCAAAGAAGTTTTTCCTTTATCGCCGCTTTTAGTGTAAATTTTCATGGCTTTATTTTAAAGATATCTAAATATACAATTTATTATAATCTAATCTGATAATCTTGCTTTTGTAGTTTTTTATTTTTTATAATAATTATTCCAAAATAATAAAAGTCTAGACTAACTTGAATTTTGTTATCACTGATTAATTTTTTCCAAAAATAATATTCATTTTTGTTTTTTATATTTTTTATGAGTACAATTTTATCCTCTTTTATTGCAAATTCATTAATATTTACAGATTGAATATCATCAATATAATCTACTTGAAATTCATCTTGATACATATCTGTTATGCTATTTTGTAATATCAATAGCTCACTGCTTATGAGACTTTTATCTATTTTGTAAATACACTCCGTTAATAGTTTATAAACAGTTGGAGAATGTACTGAATGTTGATTACTAGAATTAACTAAAAATGAAATATATCTAAATATTTTGTAGATCATCACGTTTTGAGTAATACTTTATTAGTTGGAAATATCTGAAACCCAAAAAAATAAAAATTGGATATAAACTAATATTAAAAACTTGAACATTTGTTATTGAATGTAGCACTATTAGACCTAATGAAAGTAGTAATAATTTAAGTAAAGCTACTTTCCATTTTTTATTAATAGCCTTAAATATTAAAATTATATTTAAAGGACACGCCCAAAGTAAATTGTAATTATAAGCAGCAGTATAATGATCCGTAAAGAACCATAAAAATAAAAGTAAAAAGCCTATTGCTGAAGTTATAACGTGAGTTGATTGTAATAATAAATGTACTTTTTTATTATTTAGATATTTTACATTTATAAAAATCAATAGACTGGACAAAATTATAAATATAAATAAAGGAGAATAAAATAAAGTGTCAATATTTAAATTTGGAAATTGTTTACTCTGATTATTTATAAGGTTAATTTTTTTTACAAGTTTTATTTTATTATCAAGTTCTGCACGGCTATAATATGATGAATTTAAATATTCAAATAAATATTCAGGTAAAAAAGTATTTTTTTCAGCATCTATTTCTTGATCTATATATGACCCTAAGCAAATGTCAATTCCTAATGAACCCCAGCTATTTTTGTTGATGTTTTCATATATCAAATTTCTATAAGTATTTTTACTTTTAACTATGTAAGTGTTTTGATAATCATATTTGATAAGAGACTCATCAATTATATCTTTAATTATTGTTGAGCAATTGTTTGAAAAATAGTCATACAGATAGTTTTTGTTTTCAGGTTTTGAGTTAAAAATTAATCGATCAACTATTTTTTTGTTTAAGCTGTCTGGTAATAATAAAACTTGCTCTTTTATAGATCTGTTATTAGAAATATAGCTAGATTTGAAATCTTTAAAATAACTTACCCCTAGACTATAATTTAGGTATCCCTTAATAAAATTTGAATAGAATTTTGGGTCATTAAAATCATATATTCCATAGTTAAAAACAAGATCATAGTTTTTTGATTTATCTTGAACTCTTATTGCACTATGACCAAAAGAATCACTTAATGAATTACCTGGGCCAATTGTTAAAACACTAATGACATAATCATTGGTTTCAGCTAATAAAATAGTTGAGAAAAAAAATAAGATTGTAAAAATTTTACTTTTCATAATTTATCTAAATATATTAAAATCAACTTTTAAAGAAAATATATTAGAGTACAATGCAACACTTTGGTCACCTATGTCCGTGAATGCATAGTCAATTTCTATATCCTTAAGTTTAAATCCTACACCAAAATTGGGCTGAATAGTCAAATTAGTGCTATTATCAAAATCTATCTCATTTTGAAAATTACCTATACCAAGTCTTAAAAATACGTTGTCTGTATAACCAATCTCTAAGCCGATTGCTGGATTGATACTTATAAATTCTGTAGATATTAGGCTATTGTTTTGTTCAAACTTCATTATTAAATCAAATGAAGTTAGTAAGCTATAATCATAATTAATCTTGTGTAATTTTGATACTCCTAATTGAATTTTGGGCATTGTTATTTCAGTAGAATTAGGTACTTCTTGATTTTGACCATCAATAGCATTTTGTATATCGTTCAATCTAGTTTCATTAATTGACCATGAATTATATGTTGTGGTAACATCTCTAGCCATTAATCCAAACCTCCAATCGTTTGATGTTTTTAATTGTATCCCAATGTCTAAGCCAAAACCCCAAGATGTAGCAAAGTCACCAATAATTCTTCTAATTACTTTGGTATTTATTCCATAGCTAATTTCTTTTGTTAGCATTTTCCTCGCATATGAAATGATGAATCCATAATCTACAGCAGAAAATAAGTTAATTCTATCATAATTAATATTTCCTTGATCATCAATTAATTGAGTAGTGTCTAGAATGTCATCAACTCCAAACCTTATCATTGAAAATCCAATTGCGGATTGATTATCAATAGGCTTTGCATAAGCTATGTAATTATAATTTGCAATGTTTGCGAAGTAATTCGAGTGCGTTAAAGATATTTCACCTTGTTCAACTGCTGTTAATCCAGCAGGATTCCAATAACCCGAATTCACATTGTTAATTGAGGAAGTTACTGCGCCACTCATTGAAATAGAAGAGGCATCAACACCAATATTCATAAACTCGTTTGAGTACTTTGAATTGTTTTGCGAATGGCCAAACGCAAAAAATAAAAAAATAAAATATTTCAAAAACCTCATACTTTATAAACAAACTAAACTAAAGCTTATTGTGTATATAATAATAATTACAAAATTAGTTTATTACTTTTACATTTAAATTATTATTGTGATAAAACATATACCTAATTTATTTACCCTCGCCAATCTTTTCTGTGGATGTATAGCTACAGTTTTGTTATTTGATAATGAAATTAATATTTACTTAGTTGCATTAATAGTTTTTACTGGGATAGTCTTTGATTTTTTGGATGGTTTTTTTGCTAGAAAGTTTAACATTCAATCCAAATTAGGTTTAGAGTTAGACTCATTAGCAGACTTAATTACTAGTGGTTTAGTTCCTGGAATTATAATTTTTAGATTATTTAATTTTCCTAATGATTTGACTTTTTCAATTATCTCTAATGAATGGTTTGCCTATTTTGCTTTTATAATTACTATTTCTTCTGCTTACAGGCTAGCAAAATTTAATATTCAAGAAAATTATAAGAACTATTTTTTAGGCTTGCCTGTTCCTGCAAACACGATATTAATATTGTCTTTATTGTTAATATTTGATACTACTAATAATGAGTTTATTGAAGACATAATTACAAATGATTTTTTACTAATAGCAGTTGTCCTTATTTCTAGTTTTTTGATGAATTCAAATTATAAATTTATTTCTTTGAAGTTTAATGATTATGAGTTTAATAGCTTAAATAATTCACGTTATTTTATAATATTATGTTCCATTATACTATTTTTTTCAATGAGTTATATTTCTATACCTATAATCTTCGTGATTTATTTTTTAACCTCATTTCTAGCATTCAGAAAATAGTTTTAAAATTTCAAATTTTTTTTTCTAAGTTCAAAATTTTGACCTAAGTAGACTTTTCTGACCATTTCATCCTCTGCTAGTTCTTCAGGTTTTCCATCTTTTAGTATATTACCTTCAAACATTAAGTATGTTCTATCTGTAATGGCCAAAGTTTCTTGGACATTGTGATCTGTTATTAATATACCTATGTTTTTTTTTGTCAATTTTGATATTATTCTTTGAATATCTTCAACAGCTACCGGGTCAACTCCAGCAAAAGGTTCATCCAATAAAATAAAACTAGGGTCTGTCGCTAATGCTCTAGCAATTTCTGTTCTTCTTCTTTCTCCACCAGAAAGTAAATCTCCTCTATTTTTTCTAATATGGTTAAGACCAAATTCATCAATCAGTGATTCCATTTTCTCCAATTGTTGTTTTTTTGAAAGTTTAGTTAATTGCAAAACACTAAGAATATTGTCTTCAACACTTAACTTTCTAAAAACGGATGCTTCTTGTGCTAAATAACCAATACCGCTTTGTGCACGCTTATACATAGGGAAACTAGTTATTTCCTGATCATCTAAAAAGATATTACCTCCGTTAGGCTTTATCAATCCAACGATCATATAAAAAGAAGTAGTTTTCCCAGCACCATTAGGTCCCAATAAACCAACAATTTCGCCTTGATTTACAGTTAACGAAATGTCTTTTACAACTTTCTTTCCACTATATGACTTCATTAAATTTTGAGCTTTTAATATCATTTTAATTTTTATTTAGGTCTTTTTGAATAACTATTCTTGAAATATAGATGCTGATTTGATAAAGTATAAGTATTGGTATAGCAACAATCACTTGACTAGCTACATCCGGAGGAGTAATTACAGCCGCTAATATTAATACCATAATTAATGCGTATTTTCTGTATTTGATTAAAATTTCAGGAGTTACTAATCCAACCTTTGTTAAAAAATACATTATAATAGGTAATTCGAAGACCAAACCACAAGCTAGAGAAGATGATCTTACTAAGCCTATAAAAGAACTTAAATCAATTTCGTTTAAAACTTCTTTAGAAACTTGGTATGATCCTAAAAAGTTGATTGAAAAAGGGGTTACAACATAATATCCAAATAGAACTCCAGTAAAAAACAATAAAGAAGATATAAAGATAAAACCTCTAGATTTTTTTCTTTCATTTTTATGCATTCCAGGACTAATAAATTTCCATAATTCATAAATCACATAGGGAAACGATAATATAAACCCACCGATTATTGAAGTCCATATGTGAGCAGAGAATTGACCCGCCATTGTTCTATTTTGTATTACAAAAGGGAATTCTTCCGCACAAAAATTGGTTTCAATATTGATAAAAGTTGCTACATTACAAAGAAATTTATATGTAGGAAAGGATAGTTTTTTTGGACCAAATATTATCACGTCAAAAATGAAATCTTTAAAAAAAAAACAAACACACGCCATAGTCATCACTACGATAAGTGACCTAATTACATTCCACCTAAGTTCTTCTAAGTGGTCAATAAATGACATTTCTTTATTATCCATAAAACTAGATTATACCCTCTTTAATAATATTTTGAATATGAATAATACCATGATATTTATTATTCTCTTCAACTATTAAATGTGATATCTTTTTTGACTTCATTAATTTTAAAGCATCAATAGCCATCATGTTAGAATTAATTACTAGTGGTTTTTTTGTCATTATTTCTTCAGCTTTAATTTCTGAAATATCTAAGCTTTTAACAAGTTGTCTTCTTAAATCTCCGTCTGTAATGATACCCATTATTTTATCTAAATTGTTTAAGACGACTACTGCACCTAACATTTTTTCAGACATTTCAACTATCACTGAACCAATGTTAGCATTAAGATCTATAGCAGGTTTATTTTTTGTGTCGATTAAATCTTTGACCCTTAAATATAATTTTTTTCCTAAACTTCCACCTGGGTGATACTTTGCAAAATCTTTTGAATCAAACCCTCTTAGTTTTAATAAAGTAACAGCTATTGCGTCTCCAATGACTAATTGAGCTGTTGTGCTAGTTGTAGGAGCTAGGTTATTCGGACAAGCTTCTTTTTCAACACTAGAATTTAATACAAAATCTGAACTTGTTGCTAAAAATGAATTAGTGTCTCCGGTAATTGCAATTAGTTTATTTGAGTCATTTGCTTTAATAAATGGAACTAGTGCTTTTATCTCTGGTGTATTACCACTTTTTGAAATACAAATAACTACATCATTCATTTGAATTAAGCCTAAATCTCCGTGTATTGCATCTGCAGCGTGCATAAAAATTGAAGGAGTACCAGTTGAATTAAATGTAGCTACAATCTTTTGAGCAATAATTGCACTTTTACCTATACCACTTACAATAACTCTTCCATTAGAATTTAAAATTAATTGTATACAATTAACAAAGTCAACATTTAAATATTTATTTAAATTTTTAATGCTATCACTTTGTAAATCAATTGTTTGTTTAATAATGTTTAAAATTGATTGATTTGAATTCAATTTTTTTTAGTTTTAGTTTTTTAATAATTTACTTATGCACTATATTTATTATATACAAAAAAACAAAATTTTTGTCAGACTCTAATTTATTTCAAGGTATTATATTGATAAATAGAATTGATAAGTAATAATTTATTTAAATTTTAAGCAGATATTGGAACATAATCTTCACGCAGAATTAAAGAAATATTTTGGTTTTAATAAGTTTAAAGGTTTACAAGAAGGTGTAATTAAAAGTTTACTTGATAAAAATGACACTTTTGTAATAATGCCAACTGGTGGAGGTAAATCACTATGTTATCAACTACCTGCACTTATAAATGATGGCACAGCAATAGTAGTTTCCCCTCTGATTGCACTAATGAAAAACCAAGTAGATTCTTTGAGATTTATATCAAGTGAAACTTCAATAGCACATGTTTTAAATTCTTCTTTAAATAAGTCAGAAATAGATAAAGTAAAAATGGATATTTCAATTGGCAAAACAAAATTACTTTACATGGCCCCTGAATCTCTTTCAAAGGAGTCAAATATAGAGTTTTTAAAAAAACAGAATATCTCTTTTATGGCTGTAGATGAAGCTCATTGTATAAGTGAATGGGGTCATGATTTTAGGCCAGATTACAGAAATCTAAGGAATATATTGGATAAATTAGATAAAAAAATTCCCATCATTGGATTAACTGCTACTGCTACAGAAAAAGTTCAAGAGGATATAATAAAAAATTTGAAAATTTCTGGAGCTAATACATTTAAAGCATCTTTTAATAGACCTAATTTGTATTATGAAGTAAGAACAAAAGATGATAATGTTGAAAAGGATATTATTAAATACATAAAAAATAATATTGGAAAATCTGGTATTATTTATTGTTTAAGTAGAAAGAAGGTTGAAGAAATAGCCTCTCTCTTACAGGTTAATGAAATAAATGCTCTTCCATATCATGCTGGATTAGATTCTAAAACAAGAGCTAAACATCAGGATATGTTTTTAATGGAAGATGTAGATGTGATTGTAGCTACAATAGCCTTTGGTATGGGAATTGATAAACCAGATGTTCGTTTTGTTATCCATCATGATATCCCAAAAAGTATTGAAAGTTATTATCAAGAAACTGGCAGGGCAGGCCGTGACGGAGGGGAAGGAAATTGCATCGCTTATTATGCTTATAAAGATATTGAAAAGTTAGAAAAATTTATGTCAGGAAAGCCAGTTGCAGAGCAAGAAATTGGTCATGCTTTACTACAAGAAATGGTTTCATACGCAGAAACATCTATTTCAAGAAGAAAATTTATTTTGCATTATTTTGGAGAAGAGTTTGATAATAAAACTGGTGAGGGAGGAATGTTAGATGATAATATGAAAACTCCCAAAGTCCAGTCTGAGGCCAAGTCAGATGTGTTAAATATCATTAAAATAATCAATCAAACAAAAGAAATATATAAATCTAAAGATTTGGTAGACATTTTAATTGGAAAAGAAAATGCACTTATCAAATCTCACAGTATTATTAATAGTCCATTATTTGCAGTAGGAAAAGATAAACCATATGAATACTGGATGGCTTTGATAAGACAGTGTATAGTAGCTCTTCTTTTGAAAAAAGACATAGAATCCTATGGAATAGTTAAAATCACAGAAACTGGTCTTAAATTCTTAACCAAACCTATTTCATTTATGATGACTAAAGATCATCATCACAAATATCAAACTAGTAAAAGTTCATCAACGACAAAAAATCTAAATGTTTCTGGTGATGATGTTTTGCTAAAAATATTAAAAAATTTAAGAAAGGATATTGCTCATAAATTAAACATACCTCCTTTTGTAATATTTCAGGACCCTTCTTTAAATGATATGACTTTAAAGTATCCAACTTCAATTTCTGAAATGTCTAATATTTATGGAGTTGGTGAAGGAAAGTCTAAAAAATATGGTCCTGAATTCATCGAACTAATTAGTAGTTACGTAAAAGAAAATAACATTGCTATAGAGGAAGATGTAGTGGTAAAATCTACAGGAACAAACTCTGCTTTAAAACTATATATCATTCAAAGTATCGACAGAAAACTTCCACTTGAAGATATTGCATCTGCAAAATCACTTGATATGATAGATTTTATTAAAGAAATGGAAGTTATAGTTTATTCTGGAACAAAGCTAAATATTAAGTACTGGATTGATTATTTGTTTGATGAAGATCAGCAAGATGAACTTAACGACTATTTTATGGAATCTGAATCTGATGATCTAAATTTAGCAATCGAAGAATTTGATGGTGAATATGAAGAAGAAGACCTAAGGTTATTTAGAATTAAATTCTTGAGTGAAGTTGCAAATTAATTCAACAGACTTTTTAATAGGTTAACTAATATTGTATCTTCGCGCTCAAAATAAATTATATTATGGAAAACGGATTATACGCACTAGTTGAAACCTCTAAGGGAAAAATTACTTTAAATCTTGAATTTGAAAAAACTCCAGCGACAGTTGGAAATTTCATAGCACTTTGTGAGGGAGAAATGGAAAATTCGTCTAAGGATCTAGGAGTTCCATATTATAACAATATGAAATTTCATAGAGTTATAAATGACTTTATGGTTCAAGGAGGTTGTCCATCTGGAACAGGAGCTGGTAATCCTGGTTACAAATTTGACGACGAATTTCATCCTGACTTAAAACATGATAAGCCTGGTATTTTATCTATGGCTAACGCTGGTCCTGGTACAAACGGAAGCCAATTTTTTATTACTCATGTCCCTACTGCTTGGCTTGATAATAAGCATACAATTTTTGGAAGTGTTTTTGAAGGAATGGATATAGTCAATTCTATTGAACAGGGAGATGAAATTATTGCTATTAAAATTTCAAGAATAGGAGATTTAGCGAATAGTTTTAATGCACTTAAATCATTTAATAATTTTAACGAGTCTGCTATCCAAAGACAAAATGAAATTAATGAAAATAACTTAAAAGATTTGAATAATATTTCTAAAGGATTTGAGGTTACAAGTTCAGGACTTAGATATAAAATCACTGAGAAAGGCAACGGTATCTCTGCGGTTGTTGGTAAGAATATTAAAGTTCATTACAAAGGCCAACTAATAGATGGAACTGTTTTCGATTCCTCCTTTAAAAGAAATGAACCTATTGAATTTACTTTGGGAATTGGCCAGGTGATTAAAGGATGGGATGAAGGTCTTGCTCTTTTGTCAGTAGGAGACAAAGCTAGATTTATTATTCCTAGTGACTTAGCCTATGGTGAGGCTGGAGCTGGTGGAGTTATACCACCTAATGCAAATCTAATTTTTGATGTAGAGTTAGTTTCTGTAACTAACTAACTAACTAACTAACTAACTAACTAACTAACTAACTTTTCCATTTAATATTACAGCCAATACTCGGTTTTTGAATTTTCTTATTTTCTTCCTTGTTAATAAGACACTCTATAGCATTAATTAAATCATTACCACTTGGTGGTATGTTATTACCAGGTCTAGAATCGTCAATTTGTCCTCTATATACAAGTATGTTGTTAAGGTTATATAAATATATATCAGGTGTACATGCTGCATCATATATTTTTGCTACAGATTGTGTTTCGTCAAATAAGTAAGGAAAATCATATTTATTTTTTTTAGCATGTTTAGTCATTTCTAATGGGCCATCTTGTGGATATTTATCTATATCATTACTTGAAATTGCAGCTATATTTATTCCTTTCTTTTTATATTTTTTGGAAATCTTTGTTAATATTGGATTTATGTGAATTACGTATGGACAATGGTTACATATAAATAAAATTATGGTCCCCAAGGATCCTTTAAGTTGATTAAAACTAACTGTAGTCTTACTAACTGTATCATATAATTTAAAATCTTCAGCTTCGGTTCCTAAAGGAACCATATTTGAATTAGTCCTTGACATAGTTTTATACTTAAAAATTGTATTATTGCAATATGGTTAAAGATATAAATTTTAATGATTTTTCAAAAATAGATATTAGGGTAGGGTCTATAATCGAAGCTCATTTAAATAAAGACTCTATAAAACCTGCCTATATTCTTAGTGTTGATTTTGGTCCTCTAGGTATATTAAAATCTTCGGCACAGTTAACAAAAAATTATCAAACTGAAGATTTAATTGGTGTTCAGGTTACTGCAGTAATAAATTTACCAAAAAAACAAATTGGAAAAACTATGAGTTCTTGTCTAGTTTTAGCTGCAGTTGATCAAGAAAATACTACATTAATAAAGCCGTTAAAAAAAGTAATTAATGGAACTATTATTGCATAGTTCAAAATTGATCACTGAAATATATAGCATTCATTAATAATTTGTTTGTTCCATACCAAAATGCTCTAAAGTTTGTATTGTCTGTAAAACATGTGACTTGTCCTTTTTTATAAGCTCCAGTTTTAAAAGGAACAGTTAATTTAATTTCCTTTAAGTTTTCATTTGAAATATACCCGCTAAGTAGAGGATTCTCAGAATAAATTATTGGATTTTTGTAGCTAATATCATCTTGGTCCATAAATATTGTTGTATTTCTAAATAGAGAAATATTTTCATTTTTATAACCAAAATTAACTGGATGACTAAGATCTAATTTAGCTTCAAAAATTGCACCTCCTATAACTTGAGCACCAAAATGACTTTCTTTTTGAGCAAAACTTATATTTTTTGTATCTATTTTGTTTGATTTAAACTTCAAATCTAGTAGCTTATTTTTATCCACCCATTTTAATGAATTTTTAAAAGCAATTAAGTTACCTCCTTGTTCTGTCCATGAAATAATCTTAGCTGTATTGAGATCTGATAATCCATTTGAGCTAGGCATGATAATGGAAGAATATTTTGATAAATCAGCCCTTGAAATAGACTTAACATCTAGTTTAGTAATAGTAATTCCGTATCTACTATCAAATAAATGCCATATTTCCCCTGCGTCATATGAGTTAATTCCTTCTCCAACAATTAATGCAACTTTTTGTTTACTTATTTTTTTAAACTCAGTACTGCCAAGGTCAATTCCATCTGCTAATCCTGTGTTTACTCCGTAAACAATTAAATTGTTTTTTATAGCTAAGTTATCCAACATTTTAAATAACGAATCACTTGAGATATTTTGATTTTTTACAGGAATTAGAATTGTTCCATAATCATATTTTTTATCATTTAATTTAAATTCTTTTAATGCAACTTTTGCAATAATATCATTATTTAAAATTTCATCAAGAAGGCTAGGGGAGTAGTATCCATTCCAGCTTAATAAGTATGCATAATCACTCTTGGATATAACGGCTCCATTAGGTTTATTTAACTCCATCACTTCTTTTCCAGCCATATCCATTGATATATTCATATCATAATCTAAGTTAAATGCTAATGG
>CAXYEG010000027.1:0-68862 GCA_964275995.1 uncultured Flavobacteriaceae bacterium | reverse complement strand
TAACTGGAAAGTTTTATTATGACTTGTTAGATCAAAAAGAAAGGCTAGGGAGAGATGATATTGCACTAGTTAGAATTGAGCAACTTTTTCCTTTACCGATTAACTTAATTAAATCTATTATTTCAAAATATTCATTAGCTGATGATTTAGTTTGGGCTCAAGAGGAACCTAGAAATATGGGTGCATATACGCATATTCTACTTAATTTAAATGAAGCAAGAAGCTTCAGAGTAGCCTCCAGAAGAACATATGGAACTACTGCCGCAGGAAGTACAGCCAGATTTAAAAGAAGACACCAAGAAGTAATTGACTATGTTTTTGATAAAGACAAAAATAATCAAAGACAAAAATAATAATACTATATAAAAACAAGATATTATGATTTTAGAAATGAAAGTTCCATCCCCAGGAGAATCTATAACGGAAGTTGAGATTGCTACCTGGCTAGTTTCAGATGGAGATTATGTGGAAAAAGATCAAGTTATAGCCGAGGTTGATAGTGACAAAGCTACCTTAGAGCTTCCTGCAGAGGAAAGCGGTACAATTACTTTAAAAGCTGAAGAGGGAGACGCTGTTGATGTTGGACAAGTAGTTTGTTTGATTGATACAAGCGCAGTAAATGATTTAAAGACTGAAGCAAGTAACCAAATAAACATAAAAAACGAAGTAAATGAACCTGTAATTGAAATATCTAAAGCTGAATCAAATACTAAATCTCATATAGCAAGTTCCATCAGCAAGAAAAAATTATTGCTGAAAACAATTTAGAAATTGCTAATATTATTGGGTCTGGGAAAGATGGTAGAGTAACTAAAGATGATGCTGTTAACTCTAAACCATCAATGGGTTCTCCATCCATGACTAGTGAGAGAAAAAGAAACTAGGACTAAACTTTCAATGCTTAGAGAAGAAAAGTTGCTGAAAGACTAGTTACAGTTAAAAATGAAACAGCAATGTTGACTACTTTTAATGAAGTAGATATGTCTTCAATATTTGAATTAAGAACAAAATATAAAGAAGATTTTAAAGCCAAACATGATGTTGGTTTAGGTTTTATGTCATTTTTCACATTAGCTGTTGTTAGAGCATTAAAATTATTTCCTGCTGTTAATTCAATGATTGATGGAAAGGAAATGATAAGTTATGAATATTGCGATATAAGTATAGCTGTTTCTGGACCAAAAGGATTAATGGTACCAGTGATAAGACACGCAGAAAAAATGTCTTTTAAAGAAGTGGAGACTGAAGTTAAGAGGTTAGCTATTAGAGCTAGAGATTCAAAAATTACCGTTGATGAAATGACGGGAGGAACTTTTACTATCTCAAATGGTGGAGTCTTTGGAAGTATGCTATCAACTCCAATTCTTAATCCACCTCAAAGTGGAATATTAGGAATGCATAACATAGTTGAAAGACCTGTTGCAATTGAAGGTAAAGTTGAAATTCGTCCAATAATGTACTTAGCACTTTCTTATGATCATAGAATTATCGACGGTAAAGAAAGTGTCGGGTTCTTAGTTGCAATTAAGGAAGCATTAGAGAGCCCAGTTGAGCTCTTAATGAATGACAACATAAAATCTTCTTTAGATCTGTAAAAATCTTATTCATTATTTAGCAAGTATTTATACCTTTACTAAATAATGATTACGGATACACACACTCATTTATATTTAAAAGAATTTGCAGACGATATAGACGTTGTAATTAATCGCGCTCTAAATTTAAAAATTAATAATTTCTTTCTTCCGGCTATAGATTCTTCGCATACAGATTCTATGATTGCTTTAAAAAATGCATATCCAGAAATTATGCATCTTATGGCTGGCTTACATCCGTGTAGTGTAAAAGACAACTATTTAGATGAACTAAGTCATGTTGAAAAAGTACTAGAAAATCATCCTATTATTGCGATTGGAGAAATTGGTATTGACTTATATTGGGATAAATCAACATTAAATATTCAAAAAAAAGCATTTGCATCTCAAATAAGATTAGCTAAAGATCTAAACTTGCCAATTGTAATTCATTGCAGAAATGCTTTTGACGAGATCTTTGAGGTATTAGAAAAAGAAAAATCAGAAAAACTTAGAGGTATATTTCATTGCTTTAGTGGTAATTACGAACAGGCATTGAAAGCAATATCTTTTAATATGAAATTAGGAATTGGTGGAGTTGTTACTTTTAAAAATGGAAAAATTGATAAATTTTTAAATAAAATTTCTTTAGAAAATTTAGTTCTTGAAACAGATTCCCCTTATTTAGCACCGACTCCTTTTAGAGGTAAAAGAAATGAGAGTTCTTACTTGTCAATAATTATTGATAAATTGACTGATGTTTATGAAATCCCCGCTGAAAAAATAATCAAAATCACTACAAATAATGCATTTGAATTATTTAAGATAAAAGTATGAAAAAATCAAAAATATTGTTAATATACACTGGTGGTACAATTGGAATGATCAAAGAGGCTGGACAACCTTATTTGAAACCCTTTAATTTTGAAAATATTTTAGATAGGGTTAAAGAAATTAAATTACTTAATTGCCAATTAGAAACTATATCTATAAATAATCCAATTGACTCTTCAAATATTTCAATCGAAAATTGGATCGAATTAGTTGAAATAATAAAAACTAATTATAATTCTTTTGATGGATTTGTTATTCTTCACGGCACAGATACGATGAGTTATACAGCATCAGCCTTAAGTTTTTTAATTCAAAACTTAACTAAACCAATTATTTTAACAGGGTCTCAATTGCCTCTTGGGGATTTAAGGACAGATGCAAAAGAGCATTTGATTACATCAATTCAATTAGCTAGACCTATTCACGATTTTGATAATGATTGTTCTTCATCTGAAAAAACTAATTTGATTAAAGAGGTTTGTTTATATTTTGACAATAAGCTTTTTCGTGGCAATAGGACTACTAAAGTGAACTCTGACCAATTTAAAGCATATGCAAGTTTTAACTACCCTGAACTTGCAAAATCAGGAGTTGATTTAAAAATTAATTTTGAAGATTTATATAAACCCCTAAACTCTAATACAATTTTTTATAACAAACTTGATGATAGAGTTTCTGTAATAAGATTATACCCTGGTATTTCTAAGCAAAATGTAAAGCATATGTTCTCAGATAATTACTCCAAAGTAGTTATTATTGAGTCTTATGGATCCGGAAATATGTTTGATTTTAAATGGTTCATCGATGAATTAAAATCATCCATAAAAAAAGGAAAATACATTATAAACGTTTCACAATGTCCTAAAGGAAGTGTGCAGATGGAAAAATATGAGTCTTCATTTAAGCTTGTTGAGCTAGATATTATTTCTGGAAAAGATATTACTTTAGAGTCTGCAATAATTAAATCAATGTTTTTATTATCAATGAAAACTGATTTTAAAGACTTCAAAGAGATGTTTGAACTGAGCATTAGTGGAGAGATATCCTAAAATAAACTAGTATTTATTTTAAGATTAGTTTTTTTTTCAGTTTATTTGCTACAATGTAATTTGATTTAGAGAGGTGGCCGAGTGGTCGAAGGCGCACGCCTGGAAAGTGTGTATACACCAAAAGTGTATCGAGGGTTCGAATCCCTTCCTCTCTGCATAAATATTTATTATTTAAAATTGCATTTTTTTTATATCTTTAAACCCAAAATAAATTAAAAGAAATTAAAATGAAAAGATTATCTATCCTTACAGTATTATCAATTTTTTTGATAACTAGCTTAAATGCAAAAACTAGTATACTACAAGATGAATTACAAGAAGTTACAGAAACTGTTGTTGATTCAAGTATAACTGAAGTAACTCCAGTTATGGAAACTGTTGAAGAAACACCAGTTATAGAGGAAGTTGAAAGTACTAACTTTCATCAAGAACTTAAAAAGAGATTTATTGAAGGAGGTCCTGGATTTATGGGAATTGTTCTTTTATGTTTAATACTAGGATTAGCTATAGCAATTGAAAGAATTATATATTTAAACTTAGCCACATCTAACTCTGACAAGCTAACAAGTGATGTAGAAGATGCACTTAAATCTGGAGGATTAGATGCTGCAAAAGAAGTTTGTAGAAATACTCCTGGTCCAGTAGCATCAATTTTTTATCAGGGATTAGATAGAGCTAATGAAGATTTAGAGTCTGCTGAAAAAGCTGTTGTAGCTTATGGTGGTGTTCAAATGGGTCAACTTGAAAAAAACGTATCATGGATATCTTTATTTATTGCATTAGCACCAATGCTTGGTTTCATGGGAACAGTAATAGGAATGATTCAAGCTTTTGACAAGATTGAAGCAGCAGGAGATATGCAACCATCTTTAGTAGCTGGAGGTATTAAAGTTGCCTTACTTACAACTGTATTTGGTCTTATTGTAGCAATTATTTTACAAATATTTTATAATTACATTATATCAAAAATTGATAGCATTGTAAATGATATGGAAAATGCTTCTATATCTCTAATGGATTTATTAGTTAACAATAAAAAATAATTATGGATTTATATAAAGGAATTAAGATACTTGCGATAACCCTATCTCTATTAGGGATGTTATTTGTAGCATTAATAATGTTAGATTATATAAGTCAAATTTCTAGCTTGCTTTATGTCGCTTACACTGTTTTAGTAGTTATTATTGGATTTGTATTATACTTCACAGTTAAAAATATTGCATCCGATAAAACATTACTTAAAAGTACTTTAAAGACATCAGGAATATTCTTACTGACAGCACTTGTTTGCTATTTTGTTTTGTCTTCTGGTGAAGAAACTCCATTAAGAGATGGCAATATGCTATCTGCTGCAGGATCAAAACTAGTCAGCGCAGGGTTATTCATGTTTTATGCACTAATATTAGCTGCAACATGTATAATGATGTTTTTTGGAGTAAAAAACATGAAAAAATAAACTATGGCTAAAAGATCATCCCCTGAAGTTAATGCAGGATCAATGGCTGATATTGCATTTTTATTACTAATCTTTTTCCTGGTTACAACCACTATTGAAACTGATTCTGGTATAAGTAGGAAACTTCCACCAATTGAAGAATCAGAAGAAGATGTAATCATCAAACAAAAAAATATTTTTACTGTTATATTAAATGGTAAGGATCAGCTTTTAGTTGAAGATGAGGTAATGGAATTAGAAGAGTTGAGAGATGCCGCTATTAAGTTCTTAGATAATGGAGGTGGTTCTGGTGAAGATAAATGTGATTATTGCAAAGGTGCCGGAGATCCAAAGTCATCGGATAATCCTGACAAAGCAATTATTTCATTAAAAAATGAAAGAGAAACTACCTATGCTACATATATTTCAGTTCAAAACGAACTAGTTGCCGCATATACCTCTTTAAGAAATCAAAGAGCTGAAGAATTATTTGGGTTATCTTACACTGAGATGCTGAAAAATTATAAAGATGTTAATTGGCCTGGTAGCAAATCAAAATTAAAAGAAAACATAACTCAAATTAAACTAGAATATCCTCAAAAATTGTCTGAGGTTCAATAACACATATTATGTCCAAATTCAATAAGAAAAAAAAAGGTGAACTTCCGGCGGTAAATACTGCTTCTCTTCCTGATATAGTTTTTATGCTATTATTCTTTTTTATGGTTGCTACTGTTATGAGAGATAATGAATTGAAAATTAAAAACGAACTTCCTGCTGCTGATCAAGTTGAAAAACTAGATAAGAAAGACTTAGTTATGTATATATATTTAGGAAAGCCTAATGATGGTTTTAAAGATCAATTTGGTGAAGAAGCTAGAATACAACTTAACGATAAGTTTGCAGAAGTATCTGATGTCCCAGCTTTTATATATTCCGAAAGAGAATCTAAAAGAGAAGAATTAAGACCTTTCCTTACAACGGCTTTAAAAGTTGATAAGGATGCTTCTATGGGTATAGTAGGAGATGTTAAACAAGAGCTACGTAAAGTTAATGCTTTAAAAATTAACTATACAACCCGAATTGGAGATGTTTCTTTAAATAAAAATTAAAGTTGCTTTCTCAATCTAGCCACTGGAATATTTAACTGTTCTCTGTACTTAGAAACCGTTCTTCTGGCTATTTTATATCCTTCTTTGTTCAAGAGTTTTACTAATGAATCATCCGTTTCAGGTTTACGTTTGTCTTCTTCTAGAATAATATTTTCTAGTTTTTTCTTAATTTCTATAGTGGATATTTCTTCTCCTTTGTTATTTATCATTGATTCACTAAAGAATTCTTTAATCAATTTTGTCCCATAAGGGGTGTCAACGTATTTACTATTTGCAACTCTAGAAATTGTAGAAATATCCATGTCAATCTTATCTGCAATATTTTTCAAAATCATAGGCTTAATTTTTTTTTCATCTCCAGATAAGAAATAAGCTTCTTGATATGTCATAATTGCCTTCATAGTTAACATTAATGTTTGCTCTCTTTGCTCAATAGCTTCTATAAACCATTTCGCAGAATCTAATTTTAGTTTAATAAACTGTACTGCTTCTTTTTGAGATTTTCTATTTTTTTCTAAGCTGTAACCCTTGAGCATTTCTGTATATTCCCTGGAAACATTCATTGTAGGTTTATTCCTCCCATTAAGGCTTAGCAGCAATTCATCATTTACAATTTCTATCTTAAAATCTGGGATAACCTGCTCAATTAGCTTTGTGCTATTAACAGATAAAGAGTTCCCTGGCTTTGGATTTAATCTTTCAATTTCTTTTATGCCTGTTTTCAATTCTTTTTCTGAAATTTGGTATTTAGTTAGCAACTTTTCAAAATGTCTTTTAGTAAATAAATCAAATGAATGTTCTATTATATTTAAAGCTAATTTTATACTTATTTCATTTAAATCTTTTCTTCTTAGTTGTAATGCTAAACACTCTTGAAGAGATCTGGCACCAATACCAGCAGGATCAAGGTTTTGAATAATTTTTAAAATAGCATCAACTGTCTTGTATTCAGTAGTTATATTTTGAGTAAAAGCAAGATCATCAATTATATCTTCAAGATTTTGACGAATATATCCATCTTCGTCAATGCATCCAACCAGAAACTCAGCTATTTTCATTTCAAAATCATTTAATCTTTCTGTGTGTAATTGATTTAAAATTAACTGTGTGAATGATAATCCAGATGCATAAGGGATAGAATTTTCCTCCTTATTTGAAGAATTATAAGAATTTAGTTTATAGTCAGGAATTTCATCGTCACTAATATAATCTTCGATATCGATATTGTCATCATCATTAAACTCATCTTCATTTGTTGATAGCTCTGTAATTTCTAATGCTGGGTTTTCTTCAATTTCTTGTTTCAGCTTTTGTTCAAAATCTAATACAGGTAATTGAATTAACTTCATCAATTGGATTTGTTGAGGAGATAATTTTTGAGATAACTTTAATTTTAAGGACTGCTTAAGCATTTGTTAAATTTTTAGAACTCTGCATTTTGTGGAGTTCTCGGGAAAGGAATTACATCTCTAATATTTGACATTCCAGTTGCGAACATAATTAACCTTTCAAATCCAAGACCAAAACCTGAGTGCTGAGCTGAGCCAAATTTTCTCAAGTCTGTATACCACCACAACTCTTCTGCGTTTACTCCTAAATCATTCATTTTCTTATTTAATACATCTAATCTTTCTTCCCTTTGAGAACCACCAACAATTTCTCCAATTCCTGGGAAAAGAATATCCATCGCTTTAACAGTTTTGTTGTCCTCATTTAATTTCATGTAAAAAGCCTTTATTTTTGCCGGATAGTCATATATAATCACTGGGCAATTAAAATGCTTTTCAACTAAATATCTTTCGTGTTCACTTTGTAAGTCTGCCCCCCAATTTTCTATTAAATATTTAAACTTTTTCTTCTTATTTGGTTTGCAATTTTTTAATATTTCAAATGCCTCAGTATAACTTATTCTTTTAAAATCATTATTTATAACAAACTTGATTCTATCAGTAAGTGTCATCTCACTTCTAAGATTTTGTGGCTTTGATTTATCTTCTTTGATTAGCCTTTGCTCTAAAAACTCTAAATCATTAAAATTGTTTTTGACAATATATCCTAGTAGATACTTTAAAAAACTCTCTGCTAAATCCATATTCCCGTTCAAATCCATGAATGCAACTTCTGGTTCAATCATCCAAAATTCAGATAAATGTCTAGATGTATTTGAATTTTCAGCTCTGAATGTTGGTCCAAATGTATACACTTTTCCTAGTGACATTGCATAAGTTTCGGCCTCAAGCTGTCCAGAAACTGTTAGGCTAGTTTCTTTGCCAAAAAAATCTTTCGTAAAATCAACTTCGTTATTTTCATTTAGTGGTGGATTCTTTGGATTTAGAGTTGTTACTCTAAATTGCTCACCTGCCCCTTCCGCATCACTAGATGTAATTATTGGAGTATTTACATAGTAAAACCCATTAGAATTGAAATAATTATGCACCGCAAATGATAAGCTTGACCGTAGTCTCATAATTGCACTAAAAGTGCTAGTCCTAGTTCTTAAATGGGCATTTTCACGCAAAAACTCAAATGAATGTTTTTTTGGTTGAATAGGAAATTTTTCCGAATCACATTCCCCCAAAATATTTAACTCAGAAACAATAATTTCAAATTTCTGACCACTTCCTTGACTTTCAACTAAATCTCCAGTAATTTCTAAACTTGCCCCAGTATTTATTTTTTTTAAAAAATTTTCTTCAAAATTTTCAAAATCTATAACACATTGTATATTAGAAATAGATGATCCATCATTTAACGCGATAAAACGATTGGCTCTAAAAGTTCTAACCCAACCATTTATGGTTACTTTAGATTTAATAGTTGTACTAAGTAAAAGATCTTTTATTGAATGATTTTTCATTTAACTATAAATTATATTATCAAAGATAAGTATTAAAACAAATTATATTTAACTTACGACATCTTCATCTTCGATAATTTTTATCAATGGTTCTTTTAAAACTTTTTCATTAGCTATTGAACCCTCTAGAGATAATAGCATCGAAGGTAGTAGTAAAAGGTTGGATAACATTGCAAATAGAAGTGTTGCAGAAACTAACGCTCCAAGAGCCACGGTACCGCCAAAATTTGAAACTGTAAAAACGGAAAAACCGAAAAACAATACTATTGAAGTATAAAACATACTAACTCCAGTTTCCCGAAGAGCGTTATAAACAGATTTTTTAACTTCCCAGTTGTTTGTAATTAACTCTTGTCTATACTTCGCCAAAAAATGAATTGTATCATCCACTGCAATTCCAAAAGCAATACTAAATATTAGTATTGTAGATGGCTTTATGGCAACTCCTAAATAACCCATCAAGCCAGCGGTAACTATAAGCGGCAGTAAATTAGGAATTAATGAAATAAATATCATTTTTAAAGATCTAAACATATAGGCCATTAATAATGCTATCAAGAATATTGCTAGAGATAGAGAGAGAATTAAATTCTTTACTAAGTACTTAGTTCCTTTTTGAAATAAATATGCCTTTCCAGTTATCGAAACTTCAAAATTATCTGCCGGCATTATTTTAGAAATTTCATAATTTAATTTTTTTTCAATCTCCTCCATTTTTTCAATTTCCATATCTTTCATAAATGTTGTGATCCTTGTATATTGGCCTGTGGAATCAACATAGTTTTTAATTAGATCAACGTCAGAATCAGACGTAGAGTTTTTAGCATAGGATAAGATAAAACTATTTTCTTGTGAAGTTGGAACTTGGTAGTATTTAGGATTCCCATTGTAATACGCTTGTTTTGAGTATTTTACTAAACTCACCATGGAAATAGGTTTTGACAATTCTGGTATTTCAAGAATTACATCTTCTATTTTACTCATTTTTTTTATCGTAGAAAGTTTTGTTACTCCTTTTTTACGCTTGGTATTTATTAAAATCTCCAAGGGCATTATTCCATTAAATTCCTTTTCATAAAACATTATATCATCAAACCAATCTGCTTTTTGTGGCATGTCGTCAATAATACTTCCAGAAATTCGAATTTGATATATTCCAATAATACTTGTAACTAGAAGTAAAATAGAAATTATATAAATATTGATTTTACTTTTCTTTACTGTTTTTTCAATCCAATCACCAAGTGAGTTTATCCAAGTTCTATTTAAGTGTTCTAAATGCTTTTCTTCTGGGATAGGTAAGAAGCTATAAATTATAGGAATTATTAATATACATAATATGAAAATTGCTAAAATACTTAGTGATGCAACAATACCAAACTCTTTTAGTAGCTTGCTATTAGTAATAATAAAAGTTGCAAAACCTGATGCTGTAGTGACATTTGTCATTAAAGTAGCATTACCAATTTTAGTAATTACTTTTTGTAGAGACTTCGCTTTATTTCCATGCTTGTTTACTTCATGTTGATATTTGTTTATCAGAAAAATACAATTAGGAATTCCAATTACAATTATTAATGGAGGTATTAGGCCTGTAAGCACTGATATTTCAAAGTCACCTGCAGGAGTATTTATAATAAAAAGTCCTAAAATCCCCACAGTCCAAACCACACCAATCATAACAACACATAAAGAAATCAATGTTGCCCTGTAGGATCTGAAAAATAAGAAAAATATTATTGAGGTAATTATTAGAGCTAAAATTACAAAAGTAGAAATTTCACTTTTTATATTTTCTGCATTTTTTGTTCTAACATACGGCATTCCAGATATTTTAATATCTAGATTATATTTAGTTTCAAATGCTTCAACTTTAGGGATTAAAACGCTATTAATATATATTTCTCTTCCAGGTTCATTTACAATCGATTTCTTTAAATGAATAGCTGATCTTACAGATTTTGTTTTAGTATTAAATAAAAACTCGTCATAAAACGGGTATTTCTCAAATAGCTCTTTTTTTATTGAAATTAGTTCAAGGTCAGATGTGACAGTATCTTTTATAAAAGGCTCAAGATAAAACTGTTGTTTCTTTTTATCTTTTTTAAGCTTTTGTAAGTCACCAATAGCAATAACAGACTCAACGTAGTTAGTGTCTTTTAAAATTTTTGATAAATTATTCCATGCGTTGAAATTTTCAGTTGTGAAGAGCAAAGAATCTTTAACACCTATGACAATTAAATTACCTTCTTCCCCAAATTTATCAGTAAAATCTAAGTACTCTAGATTTACTTCGTGATTGTCAGGTAATAAATTAGCTTCAGTATTTGAAAACTTTATATACTGCCATTGACTGATAAAAAATGAAGTAGCCAAGACTAATAAAGCGATTATTAAGATCCTATTTCTTAGAATTAAATTCGAAACCGAATCCCAAAATCCAACCATAAATACTCTAGCCATATAATTTTATTGTGTGTATTTAGTAAAGATATTAATTACTATAATATTATTTGTAGTAAATAATATATTATAAAGTCATAATCTCCTTTTCTTTGACCTCAAATATTGAATTAATATTATCAATATTTTTATTAGTCAAATCTTGAATATCTTTTTCTGCATTATCTTTTAGATCATCAGAAAATCCTTCAGATTTTTTAATTTCATTATTAGCATCTTTTCTGCAATTTCTAACAACAATTTTAGCTTCTTCGGACTCGCTCTTTGCTTGTTTAGCCAAATCAATCCTTCTCTCCTCTGTAAGTGCTGGTACATTTATAATTATATTTTCCCCGTTATTCATTGGGTTAAATCCTAGATTAGCATTCATAATTGCTTTTTCAATTTCTGCTAATAAATTTTTTTCCCAAGGTTGCACAACTATTGTTCTTCCATCAGGTGTATTAACACTAGCAACTTGAGTTAATGGGGTTAATGAGCCATAATATTCCACAACAATACTTCCAAGCATTGAAGTATTAGCTTTCCCTGCCCTAATGTTTAATAGTTTTTTTTCTAAATGTTTTACAGCGTTAGTCATTGATTCTTCCGCTGATTCAAAAATAAATTTTAATTCTTCTTCCATCTTATTCGATTTTAAACTAAAATAATTTATAAGTTAACCGTTGTTCCGATTTTTTCTCCTGAAATTAATTTTAATAAGTTTCCTTTTTTGTTCATATCAAATACAATTATTGGCAATTTGTTTTCTTGGCTAAGAGTAAACGCAGTAGTATCCATGACCTTAAGCCCTTTCTTAAAACATCCTCAAATGATATATTATCAAACTTTATTGCATTAATATTTTTTTCTGGGTCTTCATCATAAATCCCATCAACTCTTGTTCCTTTTAAAATCACGTCTGATTCTATTTCTATTGCTCTTAACACTGCCGCAGAATCAGTTGTGAAGTACGGGATTACCAGTTCCACCACCAAAAATAACAACTCTTCCTTTTTCTAGATGCCTTATAGCTTTTCTCCTGATAAAAGGTTCGGCTACTTCATTGATTTTTATTGCAGTTTGAAGTCTTGTAGGAGTTCCAGAATTCTCTAATGTACTTTGTAAAGCGAGACCATTAATTACCGTTGCCAACATCCCCATATGATCACCTTGGACTCTATCAATTTTATGCTCGTCATGATTTGAAAAGCCTCTGAATATATTTCCGCCTCCAATAACAATAGCAACTTGAACTCCGAGGTCTACTATTTGTTTAATATCTGTGGCGTACTCTTGTAATCTTTCGGGATCAATGCCGAAGTTTTTCTTGCCCATTAAGGCCTCACCGGAAAGTTTAAGTAATATTCTTTTGTATTTCATGCTTAATTTTGAAGTTAAGCAAAGATAATGTAGATTTTTTAATTAAATAAAAAAAAATAAAAAGGAAGTTAGCCTAGAGATACTCTTTTGAATTCAACAACTTTTAAATCTTGGTGGTAAGAACTAACATAATTCTTAACACTTTGTTTTCCATCTTTGATGAAGTCTTGATTTACAAGAGTATTATCTTTAAAAAATCTCTTTAGCTTACCTTTTGCAATGTTATCTAGCATTGACTCAGGCTTTCCTTCAGCTCTTAACTGATCTTTAGCAATTTCAATTTCTTTTTCTATTACTACCGAATCAACTCCATTTTCGTCTAAAGCTATTGGGTTCATGGCAGCAACCTGCATAGAAACATCTTTAGCTGCTATATTAGAACCTTCAATATTGGCAGATAAACCAACGATTGAAGCAATTTTATTTCCAGCATGGATATAAGATCCAACAAAAGGAGCATTTACTTTTTCAAATGCATTTATTTCTAATTTTTCACCAATAACTCCCGTTTGCTCAATTAATTTTTCACCAACTGTTAATTCACCAATCTTTAGCATTTAATAATTCTTCTTTAGAGTTACAATCAAGTGCAATCTCTGCTATTTTATTAGCTAAGCTTCACAAAGTCTTCATTCTTTCCAACAAAATCTGTTTCACAACCAAGAACTATAGCAACTCCCACAGTGTTGTCATCGTTTGTTTTTGTGATAGAAGCACCTTCAGAAGATTCTCTGTCAGCTCTTTTAGCGGCAACTTTTTGCCCTTTTTTTCTAAGAATTTCAATTGCTTTTTCAGAGTTACCATCAGCCTCAACTAATGCTTTTTTACAGTCCATCATTCCAGCACCTGTAGTTTTTCTTAAGTTATTTACCTCTGCAGCTGTTATTTTTGCCATGATTTGAAAAAATTATAAGATTGTTGTGATATAAATTATTTGTCTTGAGACTTATTTTCTGATTATTCTTCGTTCTCTTAGCTTCAACTTTAGGTTCTTCTTTAACCTCAACTTTAGCTCTCAACTTTAGGTTCTTCTTTAACCTCACCTTAGCCTCTACTTTAGCTTCTTCTTTAGCTCTCAACTTTAGGTTCTTCTTTACCTCAACTTTAGCTTCTTCTTTAGCTACAACTTTAGCTTTCATTCTTTATCTATTTTCTTTTTCAGAGTTTCTTTCAGCTAATCCTTCCTGTATAGCAGGAGTGATGTTTTCTAAAATTTTAGTAATTGATTTTGATGCATCATCATTTGATGGAATAACATACTCTACTTCTCTAGGATCAGAGTTGGTATCAACCATTGCGAATATTGGAATATTTAATTTTTGAGCTTCTTTTATTGCTATATGTTCTCTAATTATATCTACAACAAACAAAGCACCTGGTAGTCTTGTCATATCAGAAATAGATCCTAGATTCTTTTCCAATTTCTCTCTAAGTCTACCAACTTGAAGTCTTTCTTTTTTAGATAGAGTGTTAAATGTTCCATCTTTTTTCATTCTATCAATTGCAGCCATCTTTTTAACAGCTTTTCTAATTGTAACAAAATTTGTTAACATCCCCCCAGGCCATCTTTCAGTTATGTATGGCATATTTACTTTTGATGCAGAATCTGCAACAATCTCTTTAGCTTGTTTTTTTGTAGCTACAAATAATATTTTTCTTCCAGATGCAGCAATTTTTTTTAGAGCTTCTGAAGCTTCCTCAATTTTAGCAACTGTTTTGTAAAGATTAATAATGTGAATTCCATTCCTTTCCATGTAGATGAAAGGAGCCATATTTGGATTCCATTTTCTTGTAAGATGTCCAAAGTGAACACCTGCGTCTAATAATTCTTTTACTTCTATTTTTCCCATTTTGTGATAGTTTACTTTCTGTTGAATAGCAATGCCGAGTGTTTAAACTTGATCATTTAGATGCTAAACTAAATCTTGAATAAAATTCATAGATAACAAAAACTGGTTATTAATTTTATCTTTTCGAGAATTGGAATTTCTTTCTAGCCTTTTTCTGGCCGAATTTTTTCCTTTCAACCATTCTTGGATCTCTTGTTAACAATCCTTCAGGCTTAAGAATTTCTCTATTTTCTTCATTTAATTCACACATGGCTCTTGAAAGAGCTAGTCTTACTGCTTCAGCTTGGCCTGTTGCCCCGCCTCCATAGACATTAATATTTATATCAAACTTTTTCTCATTATTAGTCATAACAAGAGGTTGATTTATTTTAAATTGTAGCGTTGGAGTAGGAAAATAAACAGAAGATTCCTTCTTGTTTACAGTTATCTTACCTTTACCTTTTTTGAGGTAAACTCTAGCTACAGCTGTTTTTCTACGTCCAATTTTATGAATTGTTTCTTCCATTAATTCACTTCGTTTAAGTTGATAATAGTTGGTTTTTGTGCTTCGTGATTATGACTTGAGTCCGAACTCACATATAAGTTTCTAAATAATGCTGCTCCTAATTTGTTTTTAGGAAGCATTCCTTTTACTGATTTCTCAACAATAATAGATGGATTTTGGTCATAAAGTTGTGTTGCAGATTTAAATCTTTGACCACCAGGGTAGCCTGTATGTCTTACATACATTTTTTCTTCCCACTTGTTTCCGCTCAATTTAACTTTAGAAGCATTTATTACAATAACATTATCTCCACAATCTACGTGAGGAGTAAAATCTGTTTTATGTTTTCCTCTTAATAAGATTGCTACTCTTGAAGCTAATCTGCCTAAATTTTGACCATCAGCATCTACAATAACCCACTGCTTGTTCACAGTAGCTTTGTTTGCTGAAATAGTTTTGTAACTTAAATTATCCAATTTATAATATTTTCATTAATAATATTTTTCTCTCGAAAAGAGTGTGCAAATCTACAATTATATATTTGAATAGCAAATAGAAGTTTAAAAATATTTTTTAGTGATATTATTTAAAACTATTTATGTATTTATTTTAATGTGCTTCTAACCAGTTGAGACCATAATCTATATCAACTGTTAACGGAATATTTAATTTAAAAGCATTTTCCATTTCCTCTTTTATAACTGAAATTGTTTCATTTATTTCTGGTTTATAAACATCAAACACCAATTCATCATGAACTTGTAGTAACATTTTACTTGACAAGTTTTCTCTAGAAAATCTTTTATTAATATTTATCATTGCTATTTTAATAATGTCCGCAGCTGTTCCTTGAATTGGTGCATTTACTGCGTTTCTTTCTGCGCCACTTCTAACTAATCCATTACTTGAATTAATGTCTTTTAAATATCTTTTCCTTCCAATTAATGTTTTGACATATCCATTATTTCTTGCATAAGTAATTTGACCACTAATGAATTTTTTTAAATTTGGGTATTTATTGTAGTATGTTTCAATAAGCTCTTTTGATTCAGATCTTGATAAATCTGTTTGATTGCTTAATCCAAATGCAGAAACACCATATATAATTCCAAAATTAACTGTTTTGGCATTCGATCTTTGTGTTTTAGTAACCTCATTTACAGGAATATTAAAAACTGTTGATGCAGTAGAACTGTGAATATCTTCATTTTTATTAAACGCTTCAATCATGTTTTTTTCTTCACTCATTGAAGCAATTATTCGTAATTCTATTTGTGAATAATCAGCAGCCATTAAAAAGTGATTCTCGTCTCTTGGAATAAAAGCCTTTCTAACTTCTCTACCTCTTTCAGTTCTTATAGGAATATTTTGGAGGTTAGGATTTATACTACTTAATCTACCAGTTGAAGCTACTGTTTGTAGGTATTCAGTGTGTACTCTATTTGTAGTATTTAAAACTTGATTTGGTAAAGAATCAACATATGTGCTCATCAATTTTGTTAAACTTCTATATTTAAGTATGTTTTTAACAAATTCATGTTCAATTGAAAGATCTTTTAAAATATCCTCTGAAGTTGAATATTGCCCAGTTTTAGTTTTTTTTGGGTTTTTAACTAATTGCATTTTTTCAAATAAAACTTCGCCTAATTGTTTAGGAGAAGAAATATTGAAATTCTCTCCAGCTTCAGTGATAAATTAATTTCTCTAAAGTCGAAATATCTGTAATTAAATCCTTCTTCAAGGATTCAAGGAATTTTATGTCTAAATTAATTCCTTCAATTTCCATATCTGCCAAAACTTTTAAAAGTGGAATTTCTATTTCGTCAAATAGGCTAAATAGTTTAGTGTTATTCAATTCAATTTTAAAAAGACTTTTCAATTGAAAATTCACGTCAGCTTGTTCGCATAGGTAATCCTTAACTTGACTAGTTTCTAAATCAGAAATTAATTTTTGATTTTTACCTTTACCTATTACCAATTGTAAATCGATTAATGAGTAATTTAAATATGTTTCAGAGAGATGATTGATTGAATGATTTGTGTCAGGATTTATGATGTAATGTGCTAATGTGGTATCAAATATTTGTCCTTTAACTTTAATATCATATTGATTAAGAAGCTTTATGTCATTTTTTACACTATCACTTATTTTTTCTATTTTTTCATTTTCAAAAAATAATTTAATTTCCTTAATTTCAAAGTTATTTGAAAATGATAAATAGTATGCTTTCCCTTGTTCCCAACATATTGACAACCCCTATTATTTTATCAGATAAATAATTTAATTTGTTTGATAAAAGTTTATAACTAACTGATGAATTAATACTAATCTTCTTTAACAATAGCTTAAGCCCTAAAGTTGAATCAATTATTTGGTAATAGTTTGATGTATTAGAGTGGTTTTTTCTTTTAAATATTTCTGGTTTTTCAACTGTGATTAGTTTCATCAAACAAAGAAAATTGACCTGACCCAGCACTTTCAACAGGGGTCTCTTTAATTGATTGTGATTTTATTTCAAGCTCTTTTTCTTGCTTATTAATCTTAAAAATCCTGTCAACACTGTCTATAAGTCTTCTAAATTCTAATTCTCTAAAAACCTCTTTAATTTCTAATGAATCTGTAACCTTGAATTTAAATTCGTTGGGATTAAAATCAACTGGGACGTCAAGAATTATTGTTGCAAGTTTTTTTGATAAGTAATCCCAATTCTTTATTTGCTTCAATTTTTTCCTTTAATTTTCCTTTTAGTTTATCGGTATTAGCTAATAATTCTTCCATGCTACCGTATTCCGCAATGAATTTCTTGGCTGTTTTATCACCCACACCTGGCAAACCAGGAATATTGTCTGCAGCATCCCCTTTCATGCCTAAAAAATCGATTACTTGTATAGGGTCAGAAACCTCAAATTTATTTTTTACTTCGTCAACACCCCAAATTTCATAACCACCTCCAAACATTGGCTTATACATAAAAATATTTTCACTAACTAGCTGTGCAAAATCTTTATCAGGAGTAACCATAAATGTTTGGTATCCTTCTAATTCCGCCTTTTTAGATAAGGTTCCAATTATATCGTCTGCTTCATAACCTTTTTTTACAATAACAGGGATGTTTAATGATTTTAGTATTTGTTCAATGTAAGGCACTGCAATTTTAATTGCTTCAGGAGTTTCATCTCTATTTGCTTTGTAGTCTGAAAACATTTCAACCCTATCCTGACTACCTCCTTTGTCAAAACAAACTGCTAAATAGTCTGGGTTTTCTCTTTTAATTACATCAAATAGTGAATTAGTGAATCCTAAAATTGCAGAAGTATCAAGTCCTTTTGAATTAATTCTTGGGTTTTTTATAAAAGCATAATAACCTCTAAATATTAGAGCATAAGCATCTATTAAAAATAATCTTTTGTTATTCATTAATTATACCAATTCAAAAATCAGTTACTGTAATAATTGGACTTATAAATTTTGTTAAGATTGTTTTCGTATTTAGTCATGCTAAATCCGTCGTGAATTGAATAACTGCCGGTCTCCCCACTTTTATTTATTGCAATATATCCTACCTGAAAATCTTTAAAATTATTATTTTTCTTTAAAACGATTCTTTTTATAGCTTCTTCACAAGCTTTTTGGGGGCTGTAACCATTTCTCATTAATTCAACAACCAAAAAACTCCCAACTGTTTTAACTACTTCTTCTCCCAAACCTGTAGCAACAGCTCCACCGACTTCATTGTCAATAAATAAACCGGATCCAATTATTGGAGAATCTCCAACTCTCCCAGACATTTTATAAGCCAGGCCACTTGTTGTACATCCCCCAGAGATATCACCATTTTTATCAATGGCTAGCATTCCAATAGTATCGTGATTTTCAATATTTATTATTGGTTTATATTCTGAGTTTTTTTTCCAATCTAGCCAATCTAATCTGGACTTATCTGTTAATAGTACTTCTTTTTTATAACCCAAAGAATATGCAAATTCTTCTGCGCCAACACCAGCTAGCATAACATGAGGAGTTTCTTCCATTATTTTTCTTGCTATTGAAATAGCATGAGTTATGTTTTTTAAATATACTACAGACCCACAATCTCCATTAGAATTCATTATGCATGCATCTAATGTTACGTTTCCGTCTCTGTCTGGTAATCCACCCATTCCAACTGATTGATTATTTACATCAGCTTCTTCTATCATACATCCTTGCTCTACTGCATCCAAAGAGCTAGATCCATTTTTCAATAAACCCCATGCTTTATTTGTTGCATTTTTCACTTCCCATGTTGCTATAACTACTGGAAATTTTTTAAGATTCATTTTAGATTCATTTAAGTCTAAAGCAAATGAACTAGGAATACTAATGCTTACACCTAGTAAAGAACTTTTCTTAATAAACCCCCTTCTTTTCATTTCTTAATTTTCAATTTGGTCACCCAATATTTTTTTAGTTAAAAATGCGTAAAGAATTAGATAAGCAAAACATAATACAGCTACCCAATAAGAAGATTGAATAGTGAAAATATCTGCAATTTTTCCTTGAATAGGAGGGATAATAGCACCCCCTAAAATCATCATTACCAAAAATGAAGATCCTTGAGATGTGTATTTTCCTAAACCATTTATACTTAATGAAAAAATACAAGGCCACATTATAGAGCAGAAAAGACCACCACTAATAAAAGCAAATAATGCTACTGTTCCTGTTGAAAATAAACCAATTAACATTGCAGCTAATCCAATCATGCTAAATACTTTTAGTGTTGCTATTGCATTATCTTTAGCAATAAAAAAGCCTACAATTTGTATAGCCACAATAACTGAAAATATAATTATTTCATTCATTGTGTAACTTCCGTAATTAACTAAAACAATTACTCCAAAAGCTATATATGGAACTATTATTAAAAGAGCTTTTTTTAACCCCTCTGTTGGATTAAAGACACTGATCGCTCCAGTCCATCTACCAATCATTAAACCACCCCAATATAACGAGATATATTTAGCAATTTCTGTATCACCTAATGCTGGCAGACCTAGTCCGTTCAGGTTATTTACTTTATCAGTAACTAACTTTAAAACTTCACCTAAATTACTCTGAATTGTAACCTCAACCCCAACATATGTAAATATAGCTAACATTCCTAGGGCAAGTTGTGGGTATTGTAATGCCCCCCATCCTTTCGAATCAGAAGAAGATTTTACATAAGCATAATATATACACCCAATAACACCAACAAGAGATGCAATTAACGCTGCTAACCTTTTGTATTCTAAATCTTCAACTGTTCCTATATAATTGTAAGATTCAGCATAAGTATAAAATACCCATCCAAAACATAAGAATATTATAATTGTTAAAATAATTAATAAATTCATTGCTTTATTAGCAGATTCAAATGGCTCTATTGTTATGCCATCTGGTAAACTTTTAGAAAAATAGAAAACTGCAGCACACAAAATAAATAGAGCAGCTACTCCAAGATATAAACCTTGCATTTTCGAAAACTCAGCAGTTCCTTCGCCAGACAAGGTTCCGAAAATTACAAATGCAACCGCTAAAGGCCCTATAGTAGTGCCAAAAGAATTAACACCACCTGCTAGATTTAATCTTGAGGACCCAGATTTAGGATCTCCAAGAGAGACTGCAAATGGGTTTGCTCCAGTTTGTTGTAGAGAGAAACCTAATCCAACAATAAATAAGGCAATTAACACATAATAAAATACTTCGGTTTGTCCTGGCTCTGATCCACTAATTGCTGGATACATAAGTAAGGCACCAACTGTTGATATCAGTAATCCGTATATGATTCCTTTTTTATAACCCCAATTATTAAAAATATCTTTTTTTCTTTGGCTTGAAACTATAAAGAGTATTAGTGCGCCAATGTAATATGCACCATAAAATGCAAAATCTACTAATTGAGATTGAAATTGATCGATATTGAAATAAGTTTTACAAAATGGGATAAATACACCATTTGAAGCACCGATGAATCCCCAGAAAAAAAAGACACTTACCAAAGTTGCAAGAGCAGGGTTGTTAGTTTGAATTTTCATTAGTAATAAGTTTTTTAAAAATTTGTTAGTTGTCTAAAATAAGTAAAGCAATTAAGATTATTTAACATTTTATTAAATAAATTTTAATTAAACATCAATAATTATAAGTATATATTTACAATCGATTATGAACTGGATATTTTTTTTCTTATTTCTTTTTTTTATTGATTGTTACTCATATCAAACAATAAAAAATATTACTAAAAACAGAATTGTTAAATATTCTTATTTTATAACTTCTTTTTTAATTGTGTTCTATTTTTTTTATAAATATAAGCTTCAAGATGATGGGACATATAAAACATTAGCTCTTGGGGTGTTAATTTCTTTTTATAGTCCAAAATTAGTGCTAGTAATTATTAATTTTATTGAAGATGTCTTTAGATTTACTACAGCTTTGGTTAAGCGAATTTTCAGTTACAATAAGTCAATTAAGTTAGTCTCTAGAAGAAAGTTTATTAGTAAGCTTGGACTAGGTTTGGCATCTTTACCTTTTTTTAGTTTAAATTTTGGAATGATTTGGGGAAAAAACAATGTAAAGGTACTTAAATACACTCTTTTCTTTGATGATCTTCCAAGTTCATTTGATGGATATCAATTAACACAAATTAGTGATATTCACGCTGGAAATATCACTAGTTTAGATGATTTCGAACGCACCGTAAGACTAATTAATTCTCAAAATTCAGATATAATTTTTTTTACAGGGGATTTAGTTAACAACGAGGCAAAAGAGTTAACACCATGGCTAAATACACTTTCTAAGCTTAAATCTAAAGATGGCATTTATTCTGTTTTAGGAAATCACGATTACGGAGATTATCGTTCATGGCCATCTGAAAAGGAAAAAAATGATAATTTCAATAAAATAAAACAATACCAAAAAGATATAGGGTTTGATTTATTAATAAATGAAAGTAATTATATAATTCGTGGAAATCACAAATTAGCTATTGTAGGAGTAGAAAACTGGGGAAATGGTTTTAGAAAATATGGCGATTTATCAAAAGCTTCTGAAAAAATTAAATCAGAGGATTTTAAAATCCTACTAAGTCATGACCCAACGCATTGGCAAAAAAAAGTTTTAATTGACAATGCTAATTATCAATTAACTCTAAGCGGTCATACTCACGGAGGGCAGTTTGGTATTGAAATTCCAGGCTATATAAAATGGAGCCCTGTTAGTTGGAGATATAAATATTGGGCAGGTATTTATAAAGAAAAAAACAAATATATAAATGTTAATAGAGGTTTGGGAACTACGGCAGTTCCAGGTAGGCTTGGAGTTTGGCCAGAAATTACAGTAATCACCTTAAAATCAGCAAATAACGCATAATCCTGTGGAAATGTTATATTTGTATAACCTTAATTGATTTAAAACTTTAAGTTATGTCAAAATTTGGAGAATTAATTGATGTGGAAATTCCAGTACTTCTCGAATTTTTCACACAATGGGATGAAACCTCAAACGAGATGCATCCAGTAATAAAGGATGTTGCCGCTGCTATTGGTGATAAAGCAAAAGTTATTAAGATAGATGTAGATAAAAATAATGATCTAGCTGAAGCACTTAGAATTAAAGGGCTCCCTACATTTATCATATATAAAGATGGTGAAATGAAGTGGAGGCAAAGTGGTGTAGAGGACGCTAATACTTTAATTGGTCGAATTCAAGAATATATATAGTTTTATTCTTCTTTGCCAATAAACAATTCCAAGTAAGAATTAAAATCTTCCATTTGTTTTTCTAAAAATTCACCTTCTTCATAAGAAATAATTACACCCACTAAAGATCTATACCTTTCTATATCTGTATAAATTTCTTCAGCATATCTGTTTTTATTTTCATCTTTAAGACTGCTAAAATAAAATAAATTTTCCTTGTATTTATTCGCAATTTCTAAAAATAATTTTCTAGCCTTTTCTTTATTTTCGAGTTTATAATAGGAATCTATGTAAGATTCAAGAAGAGTGTAATAACCAAATATATTTACAGGCATATTTTTAATTACTATGTCAGATATTTCTTCTGCTTTTTCATTTTTATTTTCTATAATAAGTTGATTAACTAACCTAGAAATATTACTTCTATAGGTGATGCTGTTTTTTCTAGATTCAACATCAAAATATACATCCATATTTCCCTTTGTTCCCCAATCCCAATCTTTCACCATTGAATACATTTTTTCTGTATTCACTCTCCCCATTTCATATGGATTAGATGGATCAATTGGAGTTTTAATAGGAACTAACTTATAACACAAGCCTTCTAACTGTAAATAGTTTTTCATCCATAAATAATCATCATCACCAAATGAACCACCAGTAAAGTAAATTGGTCTTTCCCAGTTATTTTCTGCAATAATATCAAGCATCATTAATCTATTTTTGTAGAGTGCTTGACCTTTAATTTTAATTATTATTTCATCTACAATTTCATTGGATAAGCTATTATCAACAATTTTATTGTTGAGTACAGATTCTTTATCCACTGGAATGCGTATACTTTCTGAAGGGAGATAATTCGCATTTAAATCTTGCTCTCTCAAATAATTGGTTTCGTAGCCTTGTTTTTGCAGTAAGCTTTTATACTTATACTTATCGTCATCTTGTGTTACAAATTTTATAAATGTCTTGATGTCAATAGTATCCAATGTAGTAACTTCTTTTATTATATAATCTCTTGTTCCATATCTATACTTTTCATGAAATAAAGATGATGGTATAGGGTCACTATCATACGCCTTCCTTTTCATTTGATCTATGTACCAATCCGTGTTAAAAAGGCTGGTATTTAATACACGAACATCGGTTCTAATTCCTTCAATTTCTTGTAAATACCATAATGGGAAAGTATCATTGTCACCAATAGTAAATAAAATAGAATTTGGTTCACAAGATTCTAAATATTTTAGTGCCATTGAACGTGCAGTATACCTTCCAGAACGATCATGATCATCCCAGTTGCTACTAGCAAGATTTATGGGTAATATTAATAGAAAAACAGGGATAGCTAAAAGTTTAATATATTTTGAATTAATAAGTTGTTCGGCGGAGCGGATTAAGCTAAATATTCCAAAACCAATCCAAATACAATAGACATAAAATGAGCCTACAACAGAGTAGTCTCTTTCTCTAGGTTCAAAAGGTCTAACATTGGTATATACCTGAATAGCGATACCAGTAAAAACAAAAAACACCAACATAGTCCAAAATAATTCTTTGTCTTTATTATATAAAAAATAGAGACCTATCAAGCCAATTATAAAAGGTATCATATAGTATTTATTCCTTGCCTTATTTTCAGCAACATCACTAGGTAAATTTCCTTGGCTTAAACCCAAATGAATCTCATCTACAAAATCAATACCACTAATCCAGTTTCCATGCATATCCATCCTCCCTTGAATGTCATCTTGGCGACCACTGAAGTTCCACATAAAGTATCTCCAGTACATGTAGCCCAGTTGATATTGAATAAGATATTTTACATTACTAACTATGGACGGTTTTTCAATATCAAGGTATGTTCCATAAGTCTTTAAAAATTTATGATGCTCATCATAATCTATATCTCCCTGAAAGGTTCTTTTTTTAAAATCATTTACCAGTTCAATTAATTCTTTTGCCTCTGGTTGATTTTTATATTTTCTTTTAACTTCATAATCTAAAAACCCAGTATACCTAAGATAGTTTGAAGCATGTTCAGAACTCCACATTCTTGGCAGTATGGAGGCTTGTTCACTATTAAAATTTTGACTTGCATTTTTATAATTATTAACTATTACGTACTTATTTTGAGTTAAATCTTTTTCATATTTTGGTTTGTCATCTTTGTACGGGTTTTCTTCATCTAAACCAGAATACTGGTCAGTAAATAGAGGCCCATAAAATAAATGTGTTTTGGGATATTGTTCAAGATTATAGTAAGCTAATAATTGTCTGGCATCAGAGGGGTCATTTTCATTAATTACTACATCTGAATTTGCTCTAATTGGAAGCATAATCCACGATGAAAAACCAATCAAAATGAACAAAACACAAAGGCTAATAGTATTTATTGTTTTTAGATTATTTTTTATTGTGTAGCTTAACAAATAATAGAAAAAAGAAACTAACAAGACTCCTGCAATTACAGTTCCTGAATTGAAGGGAAGCCCAACAGAATTAACAAAAAACACTTCCAAAGCACTAAAATATCTTAGTATGTTGGGAGCTAGAAGTTTAAAGACAAACATTAAAATTCCAACTACAGCTAAATTGGCCAAAATAAACTTCTTAAGTGTAATTGGTTTATAATTTTTGAAAAAATAAATCAATCCAATTGCTGGGATAGTTAAAAGTCCCATAAAATGAACACCGAAAGAAAGACCTACCACAAAACTTATTAGAATAAGCCATCTATTTCCTCTTGGCAGATGCATCTCTTGTTCCCATCTTAGGCCTAAGTAAAATAACACTGACATTATTAGTGTTGCCATTGCATATACTTCTGTTTCTACTGCATTAAACCAAAAGGTATCAGTAAACATAAAAGACAAACTAGCAACTAAAGAGCTTATTAAAATTGTAAAATTATTATTATTTTCAATATTCATTTTTGTAGACACTTTTGTCAACAATAAACTAATTGACCAAAACATAAACAATATTGTGAAAGCACTGGATATACCACTCATCAAATTCATTATATAACCAATTTGAGATGACTCAATCGCAAATATCGAGAAAAAAGCACCAAGCATTTGAAAAAGAGGAGCACCAGGCGGATGCCCAACATTAAGTTTAGAAGCAGATAAGATGTATTCCCCGGCATCCCAAAAACTAACTGTTGACTCTGCAGTTAAAGCATATACAATAGCCGCTGTTAAAAAACACAGCCATCCTAAAATAGTATTCCATTTCTTAAAACTAATCTCACTCATAAAGTTATTTTGAAAAGCCAAATTTAACGATAAATTTTATACTCCATATTTTTTAACAATTATTTAATCAAAATTTATTTTTTAAAAAATCTTGTTAAAATAAAAGATTATCATAAATTTGCACGCTCAGCAATTGGCCTATGGTGTAACTGGTAACACGTCTGTTTTTGGTGCAGAAGAGTCTAGGTTCGAAACCTAGTGGGCCAACTGATAAATCTTAATTGCATTCTTCTTGAAGGAAGTGATTAAGAATAAAAATTAAATTTGTATATTTGCATCTTTAATTATTATTAATGATTATGAGGGGACTAAAGTCCCCTCTTTTTATAGAATTATGTTTAAATCAATTGTCGAAGAATTACTTGAAAAAAGTTTGTTAGAAAGAGAAGATCTTTTTTTAACAGACTTTGAGATCCTTTCTGGTAATAAGATTAGAATTGTTATTGATGGAGATAAAGGAGTTTTGGTAGAAGACTGTATGTTTATAAGTCGTGCTATTGAACACAATATTGATAGAGAGGAATACGATTTTTCTTTAGAAGTTAGCTCAGCAGGAGCTTCTGCAGCATTAACTATTTCTAGACAATTTGTAAAAAACATAGGACGAGTTCTACAAGTTAGAACCAATGACAATCACTACGAGGCTGAATTAGTTGAAGCTACAAGTGACGAGATTAAATTGAAATGGAAACAACGTGAACCTAAAAAAATTGGTAAGGGTAAGGTCACTGTTGAAAAAGAAATAAATCTTTTATATAAAGATATAAACGAAGCAAAAGTTAAAATTAAATTTTAATATTATATTATGGAAAATATAGCCTTAATAGAGTCTTTTTCTGAATTTAAAGACGATAAATTAATTGATAGAGTAACTCTAATGACTATTTTAGAAGATGTTTTTAGAAGCGCCTTAAAAAGAAAGTTTGGAGATGATGATAATTTTGATATTATAATTAATCCTGACAAAGGTGATTTGGAGATCTGGAGAAATAGAGTGGTTGTTGCTGACGGCGAAATTGAAGATGAAAATGGTGAAATATCACTTACTGAAGCAAGACTAATCGAACCTGATTTTGAGGTTGGTGAAGATGTTTCAGAAGAAGTGAAATTAATTGACTTGGGTAGAAGAGCTATTTTAGCATTAAGACAAAATTTAGTTGCTAAAATTCATGAACATGACAACACTAATATTTACAAGCAGTTTAAAGATTTAGTTGGTGAAATTTATACAGCAGAAGTTCATCACATAAGACATAGAGCTATAATATTACTTGATGATGAAGGAAATGAAATTGTTATGCCAAAAGAAAAGCAAATACCATCTGATTTTTTCAGAAAAGGTGATAATATTAGAGGAGTTATTGAGAGTGTTGAATTAAAAGGTTCAAAACCATCAATTGTTATGTCTAGGACTTCTCCTTTGTTTTTAGAAAAATTATTCGAACAAGAAATTCCAGAGGTGTTTGACGGTCTTATAAATGTTAAGAAAGTGGTTAGGATTCCAGGTGAAAAAGCAAAAGTAGCAGTGGATTCATATGACGATAGAATAGACCCAGTTGGAGCTTGTGTCGGAATGAAAGGATCGAGAATACATGGAATAGTTAGAGAGTTAGGAAATGAAAATATTGATGTTATTAATTATACTAATAATCTTCAACTTTTTATTACTCGATCATTAAGTCCAGCTAGAATTACATCAATTAAAATTGATGAAGAGAATAAAAGAGCTGAAGTAATATTAAAACCTGAAGAAGTTAGTAAAGCAATTGGACGTGGAGGTCACAATATAAGATTGGCAGGTCAAATTACTGGATATGAAATAGATGTATTTAGAGAAGGAGTTGAGGAAGATGTAGAATTAAGAGAGTTTAGTGATGAAATCGACGGATGGGTTATTGATGAGCTGGCTAAAGCTGGTTTAGATACTGCAAAAAGTGTTTTGGAACAGGAAGTCGTTGATTTAGTAAAAAGAACTGACCTGGAAGAAGAAACTATTGTAGAAGTAGTTAGAATTCTTAAAGAAGAATTTGAAGATTGATAATATAATTTAAACCAATTTATGGATAAAAATATTAGATTAAATAAAGTATTAAGGGAGTTGAACATTTCAATAGACCGTGCTATAGATTTTCTTGAATCTAAAAGTATTGAAATTGAAAAACGTCCAACCACCAAAATTTCTTTAGAGGTTTATGAACTATTATCTAATGAATTTCAAACCGATGCTAATAAAAAAGTTGCTTCAAAAGAATTAGGGGAGGCTAAATCGAAAGAAAAAGAAGCTCTTAGAGTCAAAAGAGAAGCTGAAATTGAACTTTTGTTAAAGAAAAAAGAAGAAGAAGCAAAAGTTATAACAGCTGCCTCAAAAATTAAAGAGATTAAAAAAGTTGGAAAAATTGAGCTTCAACCTACTAAAGTAAAGCCAAAAGTTGTAATTACTAAAGAGTCCACAGAGTCGACTTTACCAAAAGATATAAAAACAACAACCATTGAAAAACCATCTGATGAAGATGTAAAAAAGAATGAAAAAGCTGTATTAGCAACTAAAACAACTGTTAAAGAAGATGTAAAGATTGTTGATGAAGAAGCTAAAAGTGAATCGGACACAGTTACTACACAATACAAAAAATTATCTGGACTTAAATCAACGGGTGAAACTATAGATTTATCGAAATTTAAATCTGAAAAGAAAAAAGAAACTCCGCCTTCCTCTATTTCCAAAAGAAAAAGAAGAAGAATTAGTAAGCCTAATGATAACGCAAAAACATCCCAAAAACCCGGCCAAAGAGCTGGTCAAAAACCTAATCTTAAAGCTAAAAACACAACTTCTACAAGAGAGGAGCCTAGTGCTGAGGAAGTTCAAAAACAAGTTAGAGAAACCCTTGAAAAACTTCAAGGTAAAAGTTCAAAGGGTAAGGGTGCGAAATACAGAAAAGAAAAAAGAGATCAGCACCGTCAAAAAACGGAAGATGAGCTTGCTAATGTTGAAGCTGAAAGTAAATTACTTAAGGTAACAGAATTTGTTACTGCTAGTGAGGTTGCTACAATGATGGATGTTTCTGTTACTGAAATAATTTCAGCGTGTATGACCTTGGGAATGATGGTTACAATGAATCAGCGTTTAGATGCAGAAACACTTAGTATTGTTGCCGAAGAATTTGGTTATAGTGTAGAGTTTGTTACTGCAGATATTGAAGATTCAATTGAAGAAATTTCAGATGCTGAAGAAGATTTAAAACCTAGAGCTCCAATTGTTACTGTAATGGGACATGTTGATCATGGAAAAACTTCATTATTGGATTACATTAGAAAAGAAAATGTAATTGCAGGTGAATCGGGTGGTATTACTCAGCATATTGGCGCATACAGTGTAGTGCTGTCTAATGGACAAAAAATAACTTTTTTAGATACTCCTGGACACGAAGCATTTACCGCTATGAGAGCTAGAGGAGCACAGGTAACAGATTTAGCAATTATTGTGATAGCTGCAGATGATGATATTATGCCACAAACAAAAGAGGCTATTTCCCATGCTCAAGCAGCAGGTGTTCCAATTGTCTTTGCAATTAATAAAATTGATAGACCAACAGCAAATCCTGACAAAATAAAGGAAGGTCTTTCACAAATGAACTTATTAGTAGAAGATTGGGGTGGGAAAATACAATCTCATGATATTTCTGCACTAAAGGGTGATGGAGTAGATGACTTATTAGAAAAGGTATTGTTGGAAGCTGAGCTTTTAGAGCTTAAAGCCAATCCTGACAGAGCATCTTCAGGAACAGTAGTAGAAGCCTTTTTAGATAAAGGAAGGGGTTATGTTTCTACTATTTTAGTTCAAACAGGAACTTTAAAGATTGGTGATTATGTTTTAGCAGGTAAAAATAGTGGTAAAGTTAAAGCCATGCATGATGAAAGAGGGAATAGCGTTGAAACTGCAGGTCCTTCATCTCCAATATCAATTCTTGGTTTAGATGGAGCGCCACAAGCTGGAGATAAGTTTATAGTTTTTTCTGATGAAAGGGAAGCTAAGCAAATTGCAGTAAAAAGAACTCAATTGCAAAGAGAACAATCTGTCAGAACACAAAAACATATAACTCTTGATGAAATTGGAAGAAGAATTGCGTTAGGAGAATTCAAAGAATTAAATATTATTCTTAAAGGTGATGTTGATGGCTCTGTAGAGGCTTTAACTGATTCTTTCCAAAAATTATCAACTGAAGAAATTCAAGTAAATATTATACATAAGGCTGTTGGAGCAATCACTGAAAGTGATGTTTTATTAGCATCAGCTTCTGATGCAATTATAATTGGGTTTAATGTTAGGCCAACAGGAAACGCAAGACAAATAGCCGATAAAGAAGAAATAGATATCAGAATGTATTCCATAATTTATGACGCTATTAATGACTTAAAAGATGCAATGGAAGGAATGTTATCTCCAGACTTTAAAGAAGAGATCACAGGTACTTCAGAGGTTAGAGAAACTTTTAAAATATCAAAGATTGGTACTATCGCAGGCTGTATGGTTACAACTGGTAAAATATTCAGAAGCTGTGGAGTAAGGTTGATTCGTGAAGGTGTCGTAATTTACTCTGGAGAATTATCTTCTCTGAAAAGGTTTAAAGATGATGTTAAAGAAGTAGCGAAAGGATATGATTGTGGTATGCAAATTAAAAACTACAACGATCTAAAAGAAGGTGATATTATTGAAGGATTTCAGCAAGTAGAAATTAAGAAAAAACTTAAATAGTTTTTTCTTACTAATTAACTTTTGAATTCGTCTTGCTCAGGTTGATGTCTTTCGTAATAACCTTTATCTTCATAAGTTTTATTTTTATTATAACCTATATCCCATGCTAAGCATATAATAAAAATTGTAAAGATGGCCGTACCAACTATAAACATGATTATATTCATGATCTACGTCTTTGTCTGATTGCTATAGCAAATAGTAAAATTGTGCCTGACCAATGAGCTGAGTATTGGGCTTCTTCTGTAAATCCAAATAATCCTAACCCAATTGAATAAAACATTGCAATTAATGCTATTATAATTGGATACCATGTACTAATAAATTCTTTCATATTATTTTACTTCCTAATTACTAATTAATATTGCTTCAGTATTCTCGATTTTTGGCTTAGGTCTAAATATAAAAGCTTCTGGATATTTTTTTTTAATCTTTAAAAGTTTTTTGTCAGCTTCAAGCTGCGTGAAAAAGTCTCCTATCCATACTTTATAATTCGGAGTTTCATAAACAAGCTCTATACTAGTACCTGCATAACTATCATTGTCGTGATTGTCAATTAATTCTAAAGCCTCAGCCCTTTTACCGCTAAATATTTGAATTTTTAAATTAAATAAATTTTTATTTATTTCCTTTTTTAGTTTTACTAAGCTATCAATTCTACCATCTTGATTTATTTGCACCATACCACTTTGCGAAAAGGAGTTAGCACAACATATAAATATACTTAAGGAAACAATAATCTTATTCAATTTTTCTTTATTTTTGAATTACAAATGTATACTTATTTTTTATAAGCTCTAAATATATTATTTAGAATGTTTATAAATTATAATTTTGACACAAAATTACCTTATATGAAGACTAAATAATCGGCGATATGTCTTATTTTTGTGCTTGATTTTTATAAACGATTTTTTCTTTTTGAATGAACAAAAAATATAAAAAAGTAGACTCTAAATTTTACTTAATTAAAAATTCAAAATTTTTTCCACTAATTCCCCTTGGAAAACTCTTGTTAGTATTTGCTTTTGTATTTACATTTTCTTCGTTTGCTCAGGAATCTGATCCTGTAAAAGGAAAGGCCTTATTTAACTCTAACTGTGCTGCATGTCATAAGTTAGATAAAAAAATGACTGGTCCAGCACTAAGGGGAGTTGAAGATAGGCTTTACAATGATGAAGGTCTTGACCAAGAATGGATGTATTCTTGGATAAGAAATAGCGCATCACTTATCAAGTCAGGAGATGACTATGCTAATAAAATTTATGCTGAATATAACGGATCAGCAATGACTGCTTTTCCTCAATTATCGGATTCAGACATTGACAATATATTAGCTTACACTGCCCAAGAAAAACCTGTCCCAGTAGTTAAAGCAGTTGAGGTTTCGCCAACCGGTGGAAACAATTCCAATGGCATCCCCAATGAAATAATATTAGGAGTTTTTGCATTTATGTTTTTATTGCTAGCTGTAGGTTTATTTGTAGTTAACAAAACACTTAGAAGCTTTGCTGCTCAAAATAATATTCAGTTACCAACAAAAAAGAAATCAACAAGAAAACCTCTGTGGAAAGCTTTCGTTGACAATCAATTCTTAATGTTATGTAGTGCTATCATAATGCTTCTGGTTAGTGCTTATTTCGTTTATGGATTTTTAATGCAAATCGGAGTTAATCAAGGATACGAGCCTGTTCAACCTATACATTATTCACATAAAATTCATTCAGGAGATAACGAAATAGATTGTAATTATTGTCATTCTTCTGCACGAGTTAGTAAGCATTCTGGAATACCTTCTTTAAATGTTTGTATGAATTGTCACAAATCCATATATGAATATAATGGAGAAACCACTGAAGAGTATTCCAAAGAATTTTACGATGCTGAAATTCAGAAGCTATACAAAGCCGTTGGATGGGATGATGAGTCTCAAGAATACACTGGTGAAACTCAAGCTGTTAAGTGGGTAAGAATTCACAACCTACCAGATTTCTCATACTTTAATCATGCCCAACATGTTTCTGTTGGAGGGATAGAATGTCAAACTTGTCATGGTCCAGTTGAAGAGATGGAGATAATGTATCAGTACTCTCCTTTGACAATGGGTTGGTGTATAAATTGTCATCGTGAAACTAATGTTAAAGTTAAGGATAATCAGTACTATGAAAAGATTCATGAGCAGTTATCCAAAAAATATGGAGTTGATAAGTTAACTGCTGCCCAAATGGGTGGTTTAGAATGTGGAAAATGTCATTATTAATATTTTATATATAATTATTTATGTCATCAAATAAGAATAAGAAATATTGGAAAAATTTAGCGGAGTTAAATCCGGCAAATAATAGTGCATTAGAGTTTCTAGGTCAGAAAGAATTTATTGAAGAAATTCCTGTTGATGAATTTCTAGGTGATGAAAAAAACTTATCAAATTCTTCAACTTCAAGAAGAGATTTTTTAAAATTTGTAGGGTTTAGTACTGCTGCCGCATCTCTAGCAGCTTGTGAAGGTCCAGTAATCAAATCTATTCCTTACGTTGTTCAACCCGAACAAATAATTCCTGGTATTGCAAATTATTATGCAACTACCATTGCAAATGGTTATGATTTTGCTAATGTTTTGATAAAGACTAGAGAAGGAAGACCAATTAAGGTTGAATTAAACAAATTAGCTCCAATATCTGCTTCTGCAAATGCTAGAGTTCAAGCTTCTGTATTAGATTTATATGATAGTTTCAGATTAGCTAGGCCATTTAAAAATCAAGTTGAAAGTTCTTGGACTGAGTTTGATAGCGATACAAAGAAAAAATTAAATTCATTAAAAAATAGTTCTAAGTCTATTGTTCTTCTAACTCAGACTTTTGCCAGTCCTTCTACGCACAAATTAATCAAGGAGTTTAAAAAGAATTATTCTAATGCAAAACACGTTGTTTACGATTCAGTTTCTGAATCAGCTGCACTAGATGCCTATGAAGCTAAATACGGATCAAGAGGTTTGCCAAATTATGATTTTTCATTAGCAGATTTAATTATATCCATTGGTGCAGATATTTTAGGAGATTGGCAAGGAGGCGGATTTGACTCCAAGTATGGAAAATCTAGAATTCCTACCAACGGTAAAATGTCTAGACATGTTCATTTTGAAGCTAATATGTCTTTAACTGGAGCAAATGCAGACAATAGATATCCTGTAAATCAGAATGATCAAAAACTTGTGCTATTATCTATTTATTCTAAACTATTTAATACACCAGCTGATATAAATCTTAGTGATAAACTTGTTAAAGTTGTCAATGGTCTAATGAAGGAATTACTAGAAAGTAATAACCCAGTAGTTGTTTCAGGAATCCAAGATGCAGAATACCAAAGCTTGGTTCTTGACATTAATCAAAGATTAAATTCTAATGCTTTTCAACCTGAGAAAACTATATTAACTAGACAAGGAAATGATAAAGAAATAACAGAACTAATTAAAGACATGAATGATGGTAATGTTGGAGCCATAATTATGGCAGGAGTTAATCCAGTTTACACTTTATCTAACTCAAATGCTTTTATAGAAGGATTAAAAAAGACAGAAATGTCTGTATTGTTTTCAATGAAGAATGACGAAACAGCTTTTCATGTAAATTACCTCGCTGCTGCTCCACATTATCTTGAATCTTGGGGGGATACAGAAATGTCTAAAGGTGAATTTTCAATAACTCAGCCAACTATTAGACCTATATTTGATACTAAACAATTTCAAGAAGTATTATTATTTTGGAATAATAATAGTATTTCTTATCACGATTATGTAAAGTCAAATTGGAACAATAATATTTTAAATAATAAAACTTGGAATCAAGCATTGCATGATGGTGTTTTTGAAAATAAAAATTCTATTAAATCAAGAAATAGTTTTGCAAAAGAGATCAATAAAAACTCTAGCTATATTTTAGCACTCGCTAGCTCAATTCAAGATAAATCAGATAATACATTTGAGTTAAATTTATACTCTAAAACTGGGATGGGTGACGGTCAATGTGCTAACAATCCATGGCTACAAGAATTTCCTGACCCTATCACTAGGACTACCTGGGATAATTACCTAACTATTTCTGAAGCAGATGCTAAAGAACTTAATCTCTATCTTGAGCCATCTACATTTTTTAATCAAAGTAAAAATGGAGCTGATGGGGGATTAAATGGGAAGTATGCTGTTATCAGTTTAGAAGATACCGAAATAAAAGTTCCAGTAATGATTCAGCCAGGTCAAGCACGTGGGACCGTAGGTTTGTCCTTTGGTTATGGTAGAAGTAGAGGGGTAAAAGATGTTATGATGACTGGTGTTAATGGCTTTAAGTTATTTAAGAATTTTAAATCTACACAGTCTATTAAAATTAATTTTACTGACGAAATTCATGAGTTTGCATGTGTCCAGTTACACAATACACTAATGGGTAGAGGTGATATTATTAAAGAAACAAGCCTTGAGATTTTTAACACTAAAAATGTAAATGATTGGAATCCTGAAGCAGTAGTTTCATTAAATCATATTGAAACCCCAGTTTCTTCTCCTTCAGTTGATCTTTGGGATGAATTTGACAGATCAATTGGACATCATTTTAATTTATCAATAGATTTGAACGCATGTACAGGCTGTGGAGCTTGTGTTATTGCATGTCATGCTGAAAATAATGTACCTGTTGTTGGTAAAGAAGAAATCAGAAAAAGTCGTGATATGCACTGGCTAAGAATTGATAGATACTATTCTTCTGAAGATTCTTTTGAAAGTGACGATCAGAAAAAAGATGATATTAGTGGTTTAGGTAGTTCTTTATCTACTTTTGGAGAAATGGAAAATCCATCTGACAATCCACAAGTTGCTTTTCAGCCGATAATGTGTCAACATTGTAATCATGCTCCATGTGAAACTGTTTGCCCAGTAGCTGCAACTACTCACGGTAGACAGGGCCAAAACCAAATGACATATAATAGATGTGTAGGTACTAGGTATTGTGCAAATAACTGCCCTTACAAGGTTAGAAGATTTAATTGGTTCTTATATAATGAGAATGATGAATTTGATTATCATATGAATGATGATCTTGGAAGAATGGTTTTAAATCCTGATGTTACTGTCAGATCAAGAGGGGTTATGGAGAAATGTTCTTTCTGTATTCAAACAACTCAATCTGTGATTTTAAAAGCGAAGCTAGAAGGTCGTCCTGTTTCAAAAGGAGAGTTTAATGACTCTTGTGCATGTTCAGCTGCTTGTAGTAGTGGAGCAATGAGGTTTGGCGATATAAATGAAGAGGCAAGCCCGATTTCAAAATTAATTAAAGATGATCGTGCATATCACTTGTTAGATACAGTTGGCACAAAGCCAAATGTAGTATACCAAGTTAAAGTTAGAAATAATAAAAATAGTTAATAATATAGTATTATGGCGTCTCATTACGAAGCACCTATTAGAAGACCATTAGTAGCAGGGGAGAAATCTTATCATGATGTCTCTGTTGATATTGCAAGACCAGTTGAAGGTCAAGCAAATAAACAATGGTGGATTGTGTTTTCATTAGCTCTTACTGCATTTTTATGGGGTATAGGGTGTATTATTTACACAATTTCTACTGGTATTGGTGTTTGGGGATTAAACAAAACTGTTGGATGGGCTTGGGATATCACTAATTTTGTTTGGTGGGTAGGAATTGGACACGCAGGAACTTTAATTTCAGCTGTATTATTAATTTTTAGACAAAAATGGAGGATGGCTATTAATAGATCTGCTGAGGCAATGACTATTTTTTCGGTTGTTCAAGCAGGTCTATTTCCAATAATTCACATGGGTAGACCATGGTTAGCATATTGGGTTTTACCAATCCCTAATCAATTTGGGTCTTTATGGGTCAATTTTAACTCTCCATTACTATGGGATGTTTTCGCTATATCAACTTATTTATCTGTATCCCTCGTCTTTTGGTGGACAGGACTTCTGCCTGATTTTGCAATGATTAGAGATAGAGCTGTAAAACCTTTTCAAAAGAAAATATATAGTCTTCTTAGCTTTGGTTGGTCTGGTAGAGCTAAAGATTGGCAAAGATTTGAAGAAGTATCTCTTGTCTTAGCTGGTTTAGCAACCCCATTAGTTTTATCGGTACATACAATTGTGTCTTTTGATTTTGCTACATCGGTTATCCCTGGTTGGCACACTACAATATTTCCACCATATTTTGTTGCAGGTGCAATATTTTCTGGTTTTGCAATGGTTAATACATTGCTAATAATAATGAGAAAAGTATGTGCTTTGGAAGATTATATTACGGTTCAACATATTGAACTAATGAATATCGTAATTATGATAACTGGATCCATTGTAGGAGTCGCTTATATAACAGAATTATTCATTGCCTGGTATTCAGGAGTTGAGTACGAACAATATGCTTTTTTAAATAGAGCTACCGGCCCCTATGCATGGGCTTATTGGATGATGATGAGTTGTAATGTGTTTTCTCCTCAATTTATGTGGTCAAAACGTCTAAGAACAAGTATAATGTTTTCATTCTTTATTTCAATTGTTGTAAATGTTGGAATGTGGTTTGAAAGATTTGTAATTATAGTTACTTCATTACATAGAGATTATTTACCTTCATCTTGGACTATGTTCTCTCCAACATTTGTAGAGATAGGTATATTTATTGGTACCATAGGGTTTTTCTTTGTGTTGTTTTTACTGTACGCAAGAACATTTCCTGTTATTGCTCAAGCTGAAGTTAAAACTATTTTAAAGAGCTCTGGAGAGAGGTATAAAAATTTAAGAGACTCTGGAGAATCTTTAGTTGGTACAGGTGCTGACAAAAGAACTTCTAAAGTTTCTACTAAAAAAATTAAAAAAACAAATAAGTAATGGGATCCTCAAAATTTGTTCATGCTATTTATAATGATGATGATGTTTTGTTGTCAGCTGTAAAAATGGTTAAAGATGAGAAGTTTCATATAGAAGAAATTTACACTCCTTTTCCTGTTCACGGTCTAGACAAAGCTATGGGCTTAGAGCCTACCAGGATAGCCATTGCTTCATTTATATATGGATGTATTGGATTCACTGTCTCTATCTTGATGATGAACTATATAATGATAGAAGATTGGCCTATGGATATAGGTGGAAAACCTAGCTTTAGTTATATTGAAAATATGCCTTCTTTTGTTCCAATCATGTTCGAATTAACAGTATTTTTTGCAGCCCATTTGATGGTAATTACATTTTATTTAAGAAGTAGAATGTGGCCTTTTAAAAAAGCTGAAAATCCAGACAAAAGAACAACTGATGATCATTTTTTGATGGAAATCGACCCCTCTAATAAACTTAAAGATCTTGAAAAAATCCTTAAAAAATCTGGAGCTGTAGAAATAAAAATTATTGAAAAAGAATCACATTAATATTATGAGAAACATATTTAAAATATTAATAATTACTTTGGTTATGGGATCTTTAAGTTCCTGTAACTCTAAGGATTCTCGTAACTATGAATATATGCCTAATATGTATAGGTCAATTCCATATGACACTTATGGAGAATATGATAATTTTGTAGACGGAAATTCTGCATTAATACCCCCAGAGGGTACAATTGCAAGAGGTTATTCATTATTTGAATTTGATAATAACACAGCTGGTTATGAGTTAGCCAAAAAGGAATTAAAAAGTCCTTTTACATCATCTCCCGAAGTTGATTTAAAGACAGGTAAAGAATTATATAATGTTTATTGTGCTGTATGTCATGGAAATAAAGGTGCTGGTCAAGGGATATTAGTTAAAAGAGAAAAGATCTTAGGGATACCAAGTTATTCAGATGTAGGTAGAGCTATCAATGAAGGAAGTATTTACCATACTATTTTTTATGGTAAAAACTCTATGGGCTCTTATGCTGGTCAATTAAACGAAGAGGAAAGATGGTTAGTTACTCATTATGTTTTAAAATTAAAATCAGATTTAGAAAATTAAAATAAAGGTTTAGAAAAAATGTACACTATTTCAAACAGATTAAAAATATTTTCTATCTCCCTAATTATACTGGGAGCTTTAGGTTGGAGTTACAGTTATGTGAATTCACACAAATCTTTAGAAGAAGTAAAAGAAATTTTAGCCCATGAATCTTCTCATGGAGATTCACACGGGATTCTCATGAAGTTGCACATCATGCATCTGAATCAAATGAGGATAGCCATTCTGAATTATCTCATCATTCAAATGAGGATACACATGCAGAACATGTGATGCATCAAATTCACAATAGACCTTATGCAGCATTGTATGTGGCTGCTTTCTTCTTCATGATGATAGCCCTTGGTGTACTCGCTTTTTATGCAATACAATATGCTTCTCAAGCTGGGTGGTCACCAGTACTATATAGAGTTATGGAAGCTATTACTTATTACTTATTGCCAGGTGCACTTATTGTTTTATTAATTGCAATTATAGGTGATAAACATATTTTTATTTGGATGGATCCCGAAGTGGTGGCACATGATGAATTAATTCAAGGAAAATCAAGTTGGTTAAATAAACCTTGGTTTATTATTAGAGCTTTAATATTTATTGGAGGATGGAGTTTATATAGATATTTCTCTAGAAAATTTTCTTTAGCACAAGACAATGATACCGGGAATAAATATTTTAAATTAAATTTTAGAATATCTGCAGCCTTTTTAGTGTTTTTTATATACACTGAATCTATGATGTCTTGGGATTGGATTATGAGTGTTGACCCTCATTGGTTTAGCACCTTGTTTGGATGGTATTTACTAGCAAGTATGTTAGTTAGTGGGATAACTGTAATAGCTTTAATTACTATCTATCTAAAATCTAAAGGACATCTTGATGAAGTTAACGATAGTCATCTACATGATTTAGCTAAATTTATGTTTGGTTTTAGTGTATTTTGGACTTACTTATGGTTTTCTCAATTTATGTTAATATGGTATGCAAACATTCCAGAAGAAGTTACTTACTATATCACCAGAATTGAAGATTATACTATTCCGTTTTTTGGTATGATTATTATGAATTTTATTTTCCCTTTTTTAGTTTTGATAAACAGTGATTACAAACGAATTCCTTGGTTTATTGTTATGGCCGGTATAGTTATATTAGTTGGACATTATGTTGATGTTTTCAACATGATTATGCCAGCGACTGTAGTCGATAGGTGGTACTTTGGTTTACCTGAGATTAGTGCATTAGCATTATTTTCTGGATTGTTTTTATTGATTGTTTTTTATTCATTGTCAAAAGCACCACTAATAGCTAAGGGCAACCCGTACATTAAAGAAAGTGAAAACTTTCATTATTAATATTTAAGTATATATAAATGAGTACTTTTTTGACAATTTTAATTTTATTTTTTGTAGTAACAGCTATCTGGCAGATAGTTAAAATATATGACTTGACTCAAGTCAATACTGTTGCTAAAGATAGTTCGCAAATCGCTAATGATAAGGATAATAAGATAAACGGTTATTTAATGTTAGGTTTCCTAATATTTATTTATGTTATAACAATTATTTGTTTTATTAGATACGGAGACTTTCCACTTATGTCGAATTCAGCATCTGTTCATGGATCTAAGATTGATGATCTTATGATGATATCCATGGTGCTTATTTTCTTTGTTCAAACAGTAACTCAATTTTTCTTGTATTATTTTGCATACAAGTATAAAGGTCAAAAAGGAAGAAAAGCTTTATTCTACTCTGATAACCATAAGTTAGAGTTTTTATGGACAATTATTCCTGCTGTAGTTCTTACTATATTAATAACCTACGGGCTATTGACTTGGTCAGATATTATGAATGTAGATCAAGATGAAGACCCAATTGTAATTGAGTTATATGCTCAACAATTTAACTGGAAAGCGAGGTATTCAGGAGAAGATAATGCTCTAGGTAAATCCAATGTAAGATTAATTGATATTGATAGAGCAAATATTTTAGGTCTTGATGAATTTGATCCAAATGCACAAGATGATATCATTACCACTGAACTTCACTTACCGGTAGGAAAGCCAGTGTTGTTTAAAATGAGATCTCAAGATGTTTTACATTCAGCATACATGCCTCACTTTAGGGCACAAATGAATTGTGTTCCTGGGATGATTACTCAATTTGGATTTACTCCAAGTGTTACCACTGTAGATATGAGGAAAACACCTGAGATGATAGAGAAAATATTAAATATTAACAATATAAGGGCTGAAAAAAGCAAGGAATTACAAGAAAAAGGGGAAGAGATTTTAGATCCTTATGAATTTGACTATCTTTTATTGTGTAATAAAATCTGTGGTAAATCTCATTACAATATGCAAATGAAAATAGTTGTCGAAACACAGGAAGAATTTGACACCTGGATTAATCAGCAGACTAAATTTAAAAATTCATTAACAGCTCAAAAATAATATTTACAGTATGTCAGAATATATAGAAATTGATCCAAAAGAAGATCACGGACATCATCATAAGGAAACTTTTATTACTAAGTATATATTTAGCCAGGATCATAAAATGATTGCTAAGCAATATTTGATTACTGGAGTTCTTTTTATGGGTGTTATAGGAATTTTAATGTCTCTTTTAATGAGATTACAAATTGCTTGGCCAGAAGAACCAAATATAATTTTTGAATTTTTTCTAGGAAAGTGGGCACCTGATGGTGTAATGGACGCAGATATATATCTAGCGCTTGTTACTATGCACGGAACTATAATGGTATTCTTTGTTCTAACTGCAGGATTAAGTGGAACCTTTAGTAATTTGCTAATTCCACTTCAATTAGGAGCCAGAGATATGGCATCAGGATTTTTAAATATGGTTTCATTTTGGTTATTTTTCTTATCTACTGTTATCATGGTAGCTTCAATATTTGTTGAAGCAGGTCCAGCTGCAGCTGGATGGACTATTTACCCCCCTTTAAGTGCTGTTGAGTTAGCTCAGGGTGGTTCAGGATTAGGAATGACTTTGTGGTTAGTATCAATGGCAATTTTTATTGCATCTTCTTTGCTAGGTTCGTTAAATTATATAGTAACTGTTATAAACTTAAGAACTAAAGGAATGACACTGACAAGAATGCCATTGACTATTTGGGCATTTTTTGTTACTGCAATAATTGGAGTTATTTCTTTCCCCGTGTTACTATCTGCTGCGTTATTATTAATAATGGATAGATCTTTCGGAACTTCATTTTTCCTATCAGATATTTTTATTCAAGGAGAAGTTTTACATTATCAAGGAGGATCACCAGTTTTATTTGAGCATTTGTTTTGGTTTCTTGGCCACCCTGAAGTATATATTGTTTTATTACCAGCATTAGGGATTGCATCAGAAGTTATTGCGACAAACTCCAGAAAACCAATTTTTGGTTATAAAGCAATGATTTTATCAATTCTTGCAATAGCATTTTTATCTACAATTGTTTGGGGTCATCATATGTTTATTTCTGGAATGAACCCATTCTTAGGATCTGTATTTACATTTACAACTTTATTAATCGCAATTCCATCTGCTGTAAAAGCTTTTAATTATATAACCACATTGTGGAAAGGTAATATACAGTTTAACCCTGCTATGTTATTTTCAATTGGCTTTGTTTCAACATTTATTACTGGTGGATTAACAGGTATTATTCTAGGAGATAGTGCACTTGATATAAACCTACATGATACATATTTTGTGGTTGCTCATTTTCATTTAGTTATGGGTATTTCTGCCTTATATGGATTATTCTCTGGGGTCTATCATTGGTTCCCTATGCTATTTAATAGAATGTTAAATAAAAACCTTGGATATGTACACTTCTGGGTGACTGCTATTTGTGCTTATGGAGTATTTTTCCCAATGCACTTTATTGGAATGGCAGGTCTTCCAAGAAGATATTATACAAACTCTAATTTCCCGTTATTTGATGATTTAGCTGATACAAACAAAATTATTACAGGTTTTGCTATAGTAGGAGGATTAATACAAATCGTATTTTTGTATAATTTTATTTACAGTATGTTTTATGGAAAAAAATCTCCTCAAAACCCTTGGAAATCGAATACGTTAGAATGGACAGCATCAATGAAACATATTCATGGGAACTGGCAAGGTAAAATCCCTGAAGTTTTCAGATGGCCTTATGACTATAGTAAGCCTGGATATGAAGAGGATTTTGTTCCTCAGATTAGGCCAATGAAAAAAGATGAAATTGAATATTAATATTCACTAAATATGATTATATAAAAAAGCCTTTCTTTTTAGAAAGGCTTTTTCTTTATATTTGTTTTATGAACGAAAATCTAGATCCATCTTCAAATAGCTTATCATCCGATGAGCACGAGTTCGAACAAACCTTAAGGCCATTATCATTTGCAGACTTTACAGGACAAGATCATATATTAGAAAATTTAAAAATATTCATTCAGGCTTCAAATCAAAGAAATGATGCTTTGGATCATACATTGTTTCACGGTCCTCCTGGACTTGGTAAAACAACTTTGGCTAATATTTTAGCTAATGAATTAAATGTTGGTATAAAAGTTTCATCTGGACCTGTTTTAGATAAGCCAGGGGATTTAGCAGGGCTTCTAACGAACTTAGAAGAAAGAGACGTTTTATTTATTGATGAAATTCACAGATTAAGTCCAATAGTTGAAGAATATCTTTATTCTGCTATGGAAGATTATAAGATTGATATTATGATTGAATCTGGACCAAATGCTAGATCAGTACAAATTAACCTTAACCCTTTTACTTTAATTGGTGCGACAACTAGATCAGGATTATTAACTGCACCAATGAGAGCTAGATTTGGAATTACAAGCAGGCTTGAGTATTATACTAAAGAAGTTTTGTCTACAATAATTAAAAGAAGTGCTGATATTTTAAATGTTCCTATTTCAGATGAAGCATCTGTTGAAATTGCTGGAAGAAGTAGAGGTACACCTAGAATAGCAAACGCACTTTTAAGGAGAGTTCGTGATTTTGCCCAAATTAAAGGCAATGGTGAAATAGATCTTAAAATTTCTAAAAGTAGTTTACAAGCACTTAATGTTGATAAATATGGACTTGATGAGATGGATAATAAAATTCTTAATACTATCATTGATAAGTTTAATGGTGGCCCAGTTGGTTTAAATACTCTTTCTACTGCTGTTGGAGAAAATGCTGAAACAATCGAAGAGGTATATGAGCCATTTTTAATTCAGCAAGGTTTTATTATGAGAACCCCTCGAGGCAGAGAAGTTATGGATATTGCATATAAACATCTTGGAAAAATTAAAGCAAACAAACAAAAAGGGTTGTTTTAATTTTAAAAACACATTTGACTACAAAACAAAAATATACCGAATTGATTAAGTCTGAAGCTAAGAGACTTGGCTTTATTTCGTGTGGTATAAGTAAATCTCAGTTTTTAGAGGAAGAAGCACCTAGGTTAGAAAAATGGCTTAATAAAAACATGCACGGCGAAATGAAATATATGGAAAATCATTTTGACAAAAGATTGGATACTACAAAGTTAGTCTTAGACTCCAAAAGTGTTATTTCCTTATTATATAATTATTATCCAAGCGAGGAGTTAAATAATGAAAATTCTCCAAAAATATCTAAGTACGCATATGGAAACGATTATCATTTTGTTGTAAAAGATAAGGTAAATGAGTTGTTGTATTATATAAGAGAAAATATTGGTGATGTTTCTGGCAGGGCATTTGTTGATTCCGCACCTATTTTAGAAAAAGCATGGGCCGCTAAGAGTGGTCTTGGATGGGTTGGTAAAAACTCTAACTTAATTACAAAAAAAGTTGGTTCTTTTTATTTTATAACTGAACTAATAATTGATTTAGATTTAGTAAATGACCATACAGAAACTGACCATTGTGGATCTTGCACTGCTTGTATAGACGCATGTCCAACAGATGCAATAGTTGAACCTTATGTTGTCGATGGCAGTAAATGTATTTCATATTTCACTATAGAACTAAAGGACAATATTCCCAACTCTATGAAGGGTATGTTTGATAACTGGATGTTTGGCTGTGACATATGTCAAGATGTTTGTCCGTGGAATAAATTCTCTAAAGCTCATAATGAACCTTTGTTCAACCCTAGCCCTGATTTATTATCTATGACAAAAAAAAATTGGGATGAAATAACTCAGGAAACATTTAGTAAAGTATTTTCAAAATCAGCCGTAAAAAGAACAAAATTAAAAGGGTTGAAAAGAAATATAAATTTCTTAAAACATTAGTCTACTTAAGTTTTTGTTTTACTTATAAGATATTACATTTGTAATTCATCAATTATCAAAATGAAAAGAAAAACAACAAGAAAACAGGCTTTAGATTATCATTCTAAGCCTAGTCCAGGAAAAATAAAAGTAGTACCTACAAAAAAATATGCTACCCAAAGAGATCTTTCTTTAGCGTATTCACCTGGAGTTGCTGAGCCATGTTTAGAGATTGAAAATGATAAATCAAATTCCTATAAATATACTTCAAAAGGAAATTTAGTTGCTGTTATCACTAATGGTACAGCTGTTTTAGGGTTAGGAAATATTGGTGCTGAAGCATCAAAACCTGTGATGGAAGGAAAGGCTTTACTTTTTAAAATTTTTGCAGACATTGACGTTTTTGATATTGAAGTTGATACAGAAAACATTGATGAATTTATTAATACTGTAAAAAACATTGCCCCAACTTTTGGAGGAATTAATTTAGAAGATATAAAAGCCCCTGAGGCTTTTGAAATTGAAAGAAGATTAAAGGAGGAGCTTAATATTCCGGTGATGCATGATGATCAACATGGGACAGCAATTATTTCTGCAGCTGCATTAATTAATGCCTTAGAAATTGCAGATAAAAAAATAGAAGAGGTTAAAGTGGTTATCAGTGGAGCTGGTGCTGCAGCTATTTCATGTGCCAAGCTCTATAAGTCTTTTGGACTTAACAATGATAACATTGTAATGCTTGACAGTAAAGGAGTTATTAATACTAAAAGAAAAAAACTAAATAAGAGCAAATCTGAATTTGCAACTTCAAAAAATATCACTACACTCGATCAAGCGATTATAGATTCAGATGTTTTTATAGGGCTTTCAACTTCGGATATATTAACTCCTAAGATGTTAAATAAAATGGCCGAAAATCCTATAGTTTTTGCCATGGCAAACCCAGATCCAGAAATTAATTATAAGCTAGCTATAAGCACTAGAGATGATGTAATAATGGCTACAGGAAGAAGTGATAATCCAAATCAAGTAAACAATGTATTAGGTTTCCCATTTATTTTTAGAGGCGCGTTAGATGTTAGAGCAACTACTATAAATGAGGAGATGAAAAAAGCAGCTGTTATAGCACTTGCTGGTTTAGCCAAGGAGGCTGTTCCTGAGCAAGTAAATGTTGCTTATGATCAAACAAGGTTAACCTTTGGTAAAGATTATATCATTCCAAAACCATTTGATCCAAGATTAATTTCAGTTGTCCCTCCAGCTGTTGCTAAAGCTGCTATGGATAGCGGGGTAGCTCAATTTCCAATTAAAAATTGGCCTAAATATATTGATGAACTTATTGAAAGATCTGGAGGAGATAATAAGTTGGTAAGATTGATGCATGGTAGAGCTAAAAGAAACCCTAAAAGAGTGGTTTTTGCAGAAGCTGATCAACTAACAGTTTTAAAAGCTGCTCAATTTGTTTACGATGAAGGAATTGCAATTCCAATTTTGTTAGGAAGAAAGGAAACTATAAAGATGCTAATGGAAGAATTAGATTTTGATGATCCTATTAAGATTGTAGATCCAAAAGAAAACAATCAAGAAATGATCAATGAATATGCATCTATTTATTGGAAAAAAGAAGAAAGAAAAGGGTTAACACTTTTAGCATCCAAAAAATTAATGCGAGAGAGAAATTATTTTGGAGCTATGATGGTTAATGCTGGTGATGCAGATGCTTTAATCACAGGTTATTCAAAAAGCTACCCTAATGTTGTAAAACCTATTTTAAAATTAATAGGTTTAGATGAGGGCGCTACTAGAATTGCTACTACAAATTTATTAATAACTGAAAGGGGCCCATTATTTCTTAGCGATACTTCCATAAATATTGACCCTAGTGCATCTGATTTAGCAAAAATTGCTCAAATGACTGCAGCAACAGTTAAAATGTTTGGTATTGAACCTGTTATTGCAATGACCTCTTATTCTAATTTCGGATCCTCTAAAGATATTTCTGCGACTAAAGTTAGAAACGCTGTTAAGTATTTACATAGATCCTCACCTGATTTAATTGTAGATGGAGAACTTCAAACAGATTTTGCATTAAATAACGAAATGAGAAATGATATTTTTCCTTTTTCAAAATTATCTTCAAAAAAGGTAAATACATTAATATTTCCAAATTTAGATTCAGCCAACATTACTTATAAGCTTTTAAAAGAGTTAAATAAAGCAGATAATATTGGTCCTATAATGATGGGACTAAAAAAACCTGTTCATATTTTACAATTGGACGCTTCAGTAGATGAAATTATTAATATGACTGCAATAGCAGTAATTGATGCTCAAATGAAAGAATCAAGAAAATAAATTAACTAAATTTGATAAAAGGATAAGCTATGATAACTCACATAAAAGGAAAATTAGTTGAAAAGTCACCGACAAGCGTTATCATTGATGTAAATGGGATAGGTTATTTAATTAATATTTCTTTAAACACATTTTCTGCAATTCCTGACCAGGAAAATTTAAAATTATACACGCACCTTCAAATCAAAGAAGATTCTCATACGTTGTTTGGTTTTTACTCTATAAAAGAGAGAGAAATTTTTAGATTATTGATTTCCGTAAGCGGAATTGGAGCGAGTATAGCCAGAACAATGTTGTCTTCTCTTTCCCCTGAACAAATAATTCAAGGAATTTCAATTGGAGATTCTGCAATGATTCAATCTGTCAAAGGCATAGGCCTTAAAACATCTCAAAGAGTTATAATTGAGCTTAAAGATAAAGTCTTAAAAATATACGATATTGATGATAAAATTTCTTTCCAAAATAACAATACAGCTAAAGAAGAAGCGTTATCTGCACTAGAAGTGCTTGGAATTAACAAAAAAACTTCTGAAAAATTAGTTGATAAAATCATATTAGATAATGCAGATGCTTCTGTTGAACTCATAATAAAAGAAGCTTTGAAAAACTTATAATTTAGTTTGAATAAATTTAAAAATATAGTATTTAGTGAATTCAATATACTCTTATTTGGTATAATTATATCCTTTTCAATCTCTTCTGCTTTTTCTCAAAATCAAATCTCTGAAGAGTTTTCTACCACTAGTATAGAATTAGAAAATCCTACTAGTATAGAAGAAAATTACACTTATGACCCTATTAGTGATAGGTATTTTTTTAACCAATCTGTTGGTGATTTTAATATAAATTACCCTGTCATTTTATCTCCAAATGAATACGAAGAATTAATCTTAAATGAAAATTTAAAAAAATATTATAAGGATAAAATAAAGGCAGCTGAAGGTAGATTAGATGGCTCAGAAGATTTACAAAAAAATTTGATCCCAGAAATTTATGTCAACTCCAAATTATTTGAATCGATTTTTGGAGGAAATACTATAGAAGTTGTTCCACAAGGTTCTTTAGAAATAGATCTAGGAGTATTATATACTAAGCAGGATAACCCTTCATTTTCGCCAAGAAATAGAAGTAATTTTTCTTTTGATTTTGATCAAAGAATTGGATTAAGTTTACTTGGAAAGGTAGGCACAAGAGTTCAAGTTAATGCAAATTTTGATACTCAATCTACATTTGATTTTCAAAATCTTATGCAAATTCAATACGAGCCAACCGAAGACGATATCATAAAAAAAATCGAAGTAGGAAATGTAAGTATGCCACTTAATAGCTCCTTAATTACTGGCGCCCAAAGTTTGTTTGGTTTTAAAACAGAACTTCAGTTTGGTAAAACTAGAGTCACTGCTGTATTTTCTGAACAAAAATCGGAGGCAAAAACAGTTGTAGCTCAAGCTGGAGGTACAATTGAAGAATTTCAATTTAGAGCTTTAGATTATGATGAGAATAGACACTTTTTTCTAAGTCATGCATTTAGGGAAAAATATGATCAAGCCTTGTTAAACTACCCTTATATAAATTCAAATATTCAAATTACTAGGACAGAGGTTTGGGTCACTAATAGAAATAATACAATAGAAAATGTTAGAAACATTGTTGCATTTCAGGATTTAGGAGAGTCCTCTAATTTGGCTTCAAATGTTAATGTTTTTGTAGGTCCAAATGCTAATCCTGATAATGGAAATAATGGATTTAATCCACTTGTAATAGGGCAGTCAAATTCACAGTTAACCAATTCTGTTCGTGATATTGCCACAATACAATCTGGTATTCTTCTGCCAAATGTAAATGAAGGATACGATTATGGAAAATTGGAAAACGCAAAAAAATTAAATAATGGTTCTGACTACACTGTTAATTCACAACTTGGATATATTTCATTAAACCAAAAACTTGATAATGATGAAATACTAGCTGTTGCTTTTCAGTATACCATCGGAGATCAAGTTTATCAAGTTGGTGAATTTGCCAATGATGGTGTTCAAGCAACTGAAATATCCAATAATAATGATAATACAAATCCTGTTGTTAATAATAATAATCTAATTGTAAAATTATTAAAGAGTACAGTAAGTAGTGTTGAAGCTCCAATGTGGAAATTGATGATGAAAAACATATACAATACAGGCTCTTTCCAATTAGAAGAAGATGGGTTTAAACTAAATATTTTTTATAATGAATCTTCACCCTTAAATTATATAACACCAGTAGATGGAGTTCCTTTTCCAACTACTAATGCAAATAATTTAAATATCAGTGAAACACCCCTTTTAAATCTATTTAACTTTGATCGACTAAACTCTAATAATGACCCTCAGTTTAGTGGAGATGGATTCTTTGACTATGTCCCTGGAATAACTGTTCTTCAAAATAATGGTAAAATTATATTTACAAAAGTTGAACCCTTTGGAGAGTTTCTATTTGAAAAACTTAGGTTAAATTCAAATGAAAACTATGATGGCAACGAAGATCTTACGGATGACTATAACTTAAATCAAAAAAAATACGTTTATTCTACTCTTTATAAGTCCTCAAAAACTATTGCACTACAAGATTCAGAGAAGAATAAATTTCAAATTACAGGAAAGTATAAATCCTCTACTGGCTCTGGAATACCAATCGGAGCGTTTAATGTTCCCAGAGGATCTGTAAATGTAACGGCTGGAGGAAGAGTGTTAACTGAAGGAGTTGATTATACTGTAAACTACCAAGCAGGTACCGTTCAAATTTTAGATCCTGCTCTTCAATCTTCTGGAACTCCCATAAATGTAAGTGTAGAAAATAATGCAACTTTTGGGCAACAAACAAAACGATTTACTGGCTTTAATGTTGAGCATCAGTTCAGTGAGAAATTCTTATTGGGCGGTACTTTTCTAAATTTAAATGAAAGACCTGTTACTCAAAAAGCAAATTACGGAACAGAGCCTATTAATAATACAATATTTGGATTTAACGGTAACTTTGAAACGGAACTTCCTTTATTAACTAGATTAATTAATAAACTTCCAACTATTGAAACAGAAGTTGTATCTAATTTATCCTTAAGAGGTGAGGTTGCTTATCTTGTTCCTGGAGCGCCAAAGGGAACTGACTTCCAAGGCGAGGTAACTTCTTACGTGGATGATTTTGAAGGAACTCAAAATATTATAGATTTAATGAGTCCTCAAGGATGGTCATTGTCAAGTAGACCTAAAAATCTTGGTTTATTTTATAATAATGGAGGTGAAGATACTAATGGAATTCAGAATGGATACGATAGAGCTTTGTTAAATTGGTATTCTATTGACCCAGTTTTTTATAGTAGTATTAGACCTGCTGAGATTAATGATGATGATATTTCTAATCCATACACAAGAAGAATTTTTATTGATGAAATTTTCCCACAAATAGATATTGTGCAAGGACAAATTTCAGTTATTAATTCTTTAGATTTAAATTATTACCCTGATGTAAGGGGGCCGTATAATATGAATCCTGAAAACGCAGAAAACAGTTTAACAAACCCTTCTGATAGTTGGGCTGGAATAACAAGACAAATTACCACTACCGATTTTGAGCAATCTAATGTTGAATATATAGAGTTTTGGTTACAAGACCCTTTTATAAATAACCCTGAAAATTCAGGTGGTAAATTGACTTTTAATTTAGGTAATATCTCTGAAGATATTTTAAAAGACGGTAGAAAGCAATACGAAAATGGTTTGCCTGAGGATGGAGATATAAGCTTATTAAATGAAACAACATGGGGATCAATAGTTCCTCAAAATCAATCTCTAATTTATGCATTTTCTACTTTGGGAGAAGAGAGAGTAAATCAAGATGTAGGTCTAGATGGTTATGATGATCAAGAAGAAATCATTAAGTTTCCATCTTATGCAACTTTAGAAGATCCGTCCAACGATAATTATAATTATTTCTTAAATGCTGAAGGAGATATTTTAAATAGGTACAAACAATATAATGGGTTAGACGGTAACTCTCCTGAAATTTTTACAAACACCAATAGAGGTTCAACAACTCAACCAGATGCAGAAGATATTAATAGAGATAATACAATGAATACTATTGATAGTTATTTTGAGTATGAAATTAATATTACTCCCAATTCATTATCGGACATAAATAATCAGTTTATTAAAGACAGAAAAGAGAAAACTGTATCGCTTCCTAACGGAACTACAGAAACTATAAAGTGGTATCAATTTAGGGTACCTGTCAATGAGCCTACAAATACAATTGGAGGTATTTCTGACTTTAGATCTATTCGTTTTATAAGAATGTATTTAAATGAATTTTCTGAAAATACTACATTTAGATTTGGTACCCTTGAGCTAGTAAGAAGTGATTGGAGAAAATACCAACTATCCCTGGATGAAGAGGTTAACAATGATAATGATATTACAAGTTTAAATGTTGGGGTTATTGGTATTCAAGAAAATGAAGAAAGTTATGTTTCTCCTCCCGGGGTTGAGAGGGAGCAATTTAATAACAATAATACAATTGTAAGACAAAATGAGCAGTCTTTAGTGTTAGATGTTTGTGCTTTGGAAACTGAGGACTCAAGAGCAGTTTACAAGAATATTAATGTAGATATGAGGCAGTACAAAAGGATTAGAATGTTCTTGCATGCTGAGGAAGGATCAACTCCAGGGCTTTCTGACGGAGATATTGTTGGTTTTATAAGGATGGGAAATGATTTAACTCAAAATTACTATCAAATTGAGGTTCCACTTCAGCGATCATCAACCAACACATTAGATCCTCAGTCTATTTGGCCTGAAATAAACGAAATTAACTTACCTATGGATGTACTTGAGTCAATCAAGTCATTGGGTATAACTAATGGAACTTTAGCGAATGAAGATCCTATTTTTTATGATGTTTTTGGAGATGATTTAATTGTAGATCCAGTTGATGAGTTTTCACCATTTCAACTTGGACAGCATAGGGTATCTATTAAGGGTAATCCTAATTTTGGAGATATTAGAACTTTGATGGTTGGGGTTAAAAACCCAAGACAAGACAATATGGATGTATGTGGGACAGTCTGGTTTAATGAACTTAGATTGTCTGATATGGATAACGAAGGAGGCTGGGCAGCAACAGTTACCATAGACACAAACATTGCAGACTTCATGAGTTTAAGCGCTACAGGAAGGCAGAGCACAAGCGGATTTGGAAGTATAGAACAAGGTCCTAATGAAAGAGATATAGAAGATGTAAGGCAATATGATTTAGTGTCAAATATTAATGTAGGTCAATTGCTTCCTGAAAAATGGGGAGTTACAATTCCTTTTAACTTTGGACTAAGCGAGGAGCTAATTACTCCTGAGTATGATCAACAATACAAAGATATTAAACTTCAAACTAGATTGAATTCAGCAGAAAATACTATTGAAAAAGATAAAATTCTAGAACAATCTGAAGATTATACAAAGAGAAAGAGTATTAATTTTATTGGAGTAAATAAACAACGTAGTGGAGAAGGAAACCCAAAATTTTATGATATTGAAAATTTAACATTGAATTATTCATTTAATCAGATTGAGCATAGAGATTATGAAATAGAAGATCTTTTAGATCAAAATGTTAGAGCAGGGGCAGCTTATAATTTCAACTTTAATTCTATTAAACTTGAACCATTTAAGAAAAATGATTCCTTATTTACTGGCAAATATTTTAAAATATTAAAAGACATTAATTTTAATCTATTGCCAACAAATATTTCTATAAATACAGATTTTATTAGACAGTTTAATAAACAAAAATTTAGAGAATCAGAATTGACAGGAGACAATATTTCGGTCAATGAGCTCTTTAGAAGAAATTATAATTTTGATTTACAATATAATTTTAATTATGTAATAAGTGATGGCTTAAATTTTAGTTATAATGCCTCAAATAATAATATTGTCAAAAATTATTTTCTAGATGATAATATAAATGGAGCTCAAGATTCAACACTTGATGTTTTCGATAGATTTTTTGATATTGGAGATCCAAATAGACAATCTCAACAATTTGCAATCAATTACGAGCTTCCGTTAAATAAAATACCAACATTTAGCTTTCTAAAAACATCTTACTCTTACACAGGTGATTTTCAATGGCAAAAGGGATCTGATTTATTTGGAAATTTAACTCTCAACGGAGAGACCTATGACTTAGGAAATACTATTTCAAATGCTAATACTCATAATATAAATAGTTCATTTGATATGACTAAGTTTTACAGATATATAGGCTTAGTTAAAAATAACAATAGGTCCAGTGATAAACAATCTTTTGGTACGCAGCGAAGCACACCTACTAACAATAAGTTTAGTTTTAAAAAGACGGTAATTGACCTTTTAACTAGTGTAAAAAGAATTCAAATCAACTATTCAGAAAACAATGGCTCATTTTTACCAGGATATTTGCAAACACCAGATTTTATAGGTTCTTTTAGACCATCCTTAGGATATGTTTTTGGTAGTCAAAGAGATATTAGATATTTAGCAGCAAGGAATGGATGGCTTACAGTGTTTCCTGAATTTAATCAGCAATATACTGAGGTTACTAATAAGAATTTAACATTCTCTGCTAACCTAACCCCAATAAGAGATTTAAAAATAGATTTAACAGCAGGAAGAACTTATTCGGAGAACTTAACCGAGAATTTTAACACAATAGATTTGGATGGTGATGGTTTAAGTGATGATTATAATCCTTTAATTCAAAATACATTAGGGAACTTTAATATCTCAACTGTTTTAATCAAAACAGCATTTTCTAACAGTGACGAAAATAGCTCTGAAACCTTTGATACGTTTAGAGAAAACAGATTAGTAATAGCGAGAAGACTAGCCCTAGATGCTGGAATTGATTTTGCTAACCCAAATAATTTTGAAAACGGTGATTTAAGCGGTTTCCCTTTAGGATATGGGAAAACTAATCAGTCTGTTCTACTTCCAGCCTTTTTGTCTGCCTATACAGGTAATGATCCGTCTACAACTAGTATGAGTGCATTTAGAAATGTTCCTATTCCAAACTGGTCTTTAAAATATACGGGACTTATGAAATTAAAATGGTTCAAAAAGAACTTTAAGAGATTATCAATTTCTCATGGGTATAATGCGATGTATACAATTAATCAGTTTAGATCTAATTTGGACTTTAATGCTGGGAACCCTGACTTAGAGTTTAGTTCACAAAACCCAAATGTTTTGGATCAGTCTAATAATTATAAAAATGAATTTTTATACAGTAATATAAACTTAATGGAACAATTTAGCCCTTTGTTTAAATTAGATTTTGAAATGAAGAATTCTGTAAAGATATTGGCTGAAGTTAAAAAAGACAGATTATTATCCTTAAGCTTTGATAATAATTTGTTAACTGAAATTCAAGGTAATGAGTATGTGTTTGGTTTTGGTTATAGAGTTAAAGACTTGAGAATAAGGTCAAGTTTAGCTGGTGCTAGTCAAATAATAAAAAGTGACTTAAACATGAAATTAGACCTTTCTGTTAGGAATAATAAAACAATTATTAGATATTTGGATTTAGATAATAATCAAGTAACTTCAGGTCAAACAATATGGAATTTTAAATATTCTGCAGACTATGATTTTAGTAGGAACTTAACAGGTATATTTTATTTTGATTATTCTTTTTCAGAATATGCAATATCTACTGCGTTCCCTCAGACAACTATAAGATCTGGATTTACTATGAGATATAATTTTGGTAATTAATTTTAATAAAACAATAAATGAGCACACCTTTAAATTTAAAATACACTAAGGATCACGAATGGGTACTAATTGAAAACGATATAGCAACTATTGGAATTACAAATTTCGCTCAAGGTGAACTAGGTGATATAGTTTACGTTGAAGTGGATACTGTTGGCGAGAAATTCGATGCTGAAGAAGTTTTTGGTTCTGTAGAAGCTGTAAAGACCGTTTCTGATCTGTTTCTACCATTAACAGGTGAAATTATAGAATTTAACGAGTTACTGGAGAGCGAACCAGAAAAAGTCAATGACGACCCGTATGGAGAGGGCTGGATGATTAAGGTTAAAATCAGTGATTCATCTGAAATTGACAATCTAATGTCTGCTAAGGATTACAAAACTATGATTGGTGAATAAATTTAGTTTAATTGTTGCGCTAGTATACAGTGCTTTAATTATCTATTTAGGATTGACAGAATCTGATTCCATTTCAATTTCTAATTTTCATGTTAACGACAAGCTAGCACATCTTTTGTCTTTTTTGCTTTTTTATTATTTATGGCATAAGACTTTTGTTAATTGGTTTAATGATAAAGCACCCTTTTATTTGTTTGGTTTTGCATTAATATTTGGAATTTTAATTGAACTAGGACAAAAATATTTAACTGATACAAGGAGTGCTGAGTTTTTAGATATTCTATTTAATCTAATAGGAATTCTATTAGTTCATATATATTTTAAGCTTAAAAAAAAGAAAGATTTAAAATTATAATCACTTGCTTTTTATTCAAATAATTGGTTATTTTACCAAACCACAATCAAAAAATAAAATATGGAGTCTAAAAAAAATCCAAAAGCAGACATTTCTAGAAATGCCTCATTGTATTTTGCAATAGGATTAGCTTTGATGGTTTTTTTATCGTACACAACTATTAATTGGAAAGTTTATGATAAAAGTGATATAGATATAGGTCTTGTTAACATGGATGAATTAGATGATGAAGAAATTCCATTATTAGAACAGGTTGTGCCACCTCCACCTCCACCTCCACCTCCAGCTGCTCCAGAAGTTATTGAGATAGTTGAAGATGAGGAAGAAGTTGAGGAGACGGTTATTGAGTCTACTGAGACCGATCAAGAAGAGGAAATGGAAATTGAAGATCTTGATATCGAAGAAGTTGAAGAAGATATTGAAGTTCCTTTTTCAGTTATTGAAAATGTTCCAATCTTCCCTGGCTGTGATAAAGGAAATAATGCACAAAGACGTAAATGCATGTCTCAAAAGATTACAAAATTCGTTCAAAGAAAATTTAATACTGATTTAGCTGGAGATCTTGGTCTTTCCGGAAGACAAAGAATTAGTGTTATTTTTAAAATTGATAAAAACGGAGATGTAGTCGGTGTTAGGGCAAGAGCTCCACATCCAAGATTAGTAAAAGAAGCTACCAGAGTAGTTAATTTACTGCCTAAGATGAAGCCTGGAAAACAAAGAGGAAAAGCAGTTGTAGTTCCTTATTCTTTACCTATAATTTTCCAAGTACAGGACTAAATTTATATTAATTTCCTTGACTCAAAATACACTACTTAACCATTCAAAGTTATATTCAAAAATTGATATTAATTATGATTGTCCTTATTGTAATTTAGACTTATCTTTGCATCGATATTTTTAGTCATTAATCAGTGCAAGACAATAAATTCACATTTAGTTCCTTTATAGAAATCACTAAGCTTCGACTTTCGGTAAGTGTAGTATTTTCATCTGTGATTAGTTATCTAATCGGTATGAGTGAATTTAATTTTGAAATATTTTCATATTTAGTACTAGGTGGATTAATGATGGTTAGTGCATCAAATATTTTCAATCAAGTTATTGAAAGAGATTTAGATGCTTTAATGCAAAGAACCAAAGGAAGGCCATTGCCAATGGGTCAGATATCAGTCAATAATGCACTTGTTCTAGGCTTTACTTTTGTCATTGCTGGATTAACCTTTCTTTATTTAATTAACCCATTGTGCGCTATGCTAGGTGCTATATCAATATTTATTTATGCATGTGTATATACTCCACTAAAATTAATAACTCCTCTTTCTGTTTTTGTAGGGGCTATCCCTGGAGCAATTCCATTTATGCTAGGCTGGGTAGCAGCAACTAATGAATTAGGCGTTGAAGCATTAGCATTATTTTTGATGCAGTTCTTTTGGCAGTTTCCACATTTTTGGGCAATCGCGTGGTGGCAAAATGATGAGTATGAAAAAGCAGGATTTAAGATGTTGCCAACAGGAAAAAAGGATAAATCAACTACTTTTCAAATAATCTTTTATTCTTTCTGGGCAATAATAATGTCCATACTCCCATATTTTAATGTCACCGGGGATTTATCTCTTTCAACTTATGGTTTAGTCATAGTCCTCATGTTAGGAATGTTTTTATTATTTTATTCCTTCCAATTATTTAAAACAAGTACAACACAAAATGCAAAAGTTTTAATGTATGTGAGTATTTTATATTTAACATTAGTACAAATTGTATATTTAATCGATAATTTATTTTAATTCAATGGATTTAACACAAGGTTCAAATAAAACAAAAAATACCAGAGCAAAAAAAATGATGCTATGGTTTGGAATAGCATCATTAATTATGTCATTTGGTGGCTTAACTAGTGCTTTTGTGGCAAGTAAAACAAGAGTGGATTGGTTGTCTGAACATGAGCTTCCAAGTGCTTTTACTGCTAGCTTAATCATTATAATATTAAGTAGCTTGTTTGTACATACTTCAAAGATTTCATTAAGAAAGAATGATAAAAAAAAGAGTCTTATTTTATTTCTTTGTGCTGTAATTTGTGCTGTAGTTTTTGTTTCATTGCAGTTCTATGGATTTTCACAGTTAATTGAATTGGGATATTACTTTACAGGACCAACAAGTAATGTAACCTCCTCATTTATTTTTTTAATTGCTTTTTTCCATTTATTACATGCTGCGGTAGGTTTGATATGTTTGACAGTAGTGTTAATAATGCTTTTAAGAGATAAATATCAAAGCGATAATATGCTAGGATTTGAATTAGCAGCTAACTTTTGGCATTTTGTTGATGTTTTATGGATATACTTATTTTTATTTTTAGTTTTCTTCATATAAATTAATTATTTTTGTACCGTTTTTAATATAAATCATATTTATGAGTTCTACAGTATCTGCAACAAGTCAAAATGAAGATTGGTCCGGAGGGAATAAACCCATGAAGGCTAGCTATGGAAAGTTAATGATGTGGTTTTTTATTGTTTCTGATGCATTGACTTTTTCAGGTTTTTTAGCAGCTTATGGATTTTCAAGATTTAAGTTTATTGATTCATGGCCAATAGCCGATGAGGTTTTTACTCACGTGCCATTTATGCATGGACAAGAATTACCAATGATTTATGTTGCTTTTATGACATTTGTATTAATTATGTCATCCGTTACAATGGTGCTAGCAGTTGATGCTGGCCATCATATGAAGCAGGCTAAAGTGACTTTTTATATGTTCTTAACAATTATCGGAGGTCTAATATTCGTTGGTTCTCAAGCTTGGGAATGGGCAACTTTTATCAAGGGAGATTATGGGGCAGTAAAAACTAATGGAGGTAATATAATCCAGTTTGTTGATGCAGATTCTAATAAACGAGTAGCGCTAAAAGATTTTGCTACTTCAATCGAAACTGAAAGAGAGCAAAACCTTGCTAAAAATGGAGTTTGGTTTATGTCTGAATCAACTTTATCAGATTACACTCTTGATGAGGTTATAGAAGGTTTTGAAGCATCACCAAACCTTTTAGTAAGAACACAAATTATTGAAGGTACTCATAAAACAGTACTTTCAAGAGAGGAGTCGTTAAAAATGCTAGTAGATAATGGTTCTTATGTCGTTGAAGGGGCAAACCTTATTGACAATGAATACGGAACTCCACTCTTTGCAGACTTTTTCTTTTTTATAACTGGGTTTCATGGCTTCCATGTTTTTTCTGGAGTAGTTCTAAACATAATTATATTTTTTAATGTTATACTTGGTACATACCAAAGAAGAGGAAGTTATGAAATGGTTGAAAAAGTAGGTTTGTATTGGCACTTTGTTGATTTGGTTTGGGTATTTGTATTTACATTTTTCTATTTAGTTTAATTATATATTATTGATATGGCTGACGCTCATAAGTTAGAAATTTTTAGAGGTTTAATTAAATTTAAATCTAACACGCAAAAGATTTGGGGAGTACTAATCTTACTTACCATAGTTACAACTGTGGAAGTAGTTTTAGGTATAATTAAGCCTGCATTTATGATGGAAAGCTTTTTAAGCATGAAAATTTTAAATTGGATATTTATTATTTTAACCATTGTTAAAGCATATTACATTACATGGGACTTCATGCATATGCGTGATGAAACTCCAACTCTTAGAAGAGTTGTTGTTTGGACTGCAATATTTTTAATTTGCTACCTAATGTGGATTTTAATTCAAGAGGCAGGATATATATTTGACACTTACGATCAAGGATATATAAAAAGAGATTTTTAAGCTTCTTCTTATATAAATATAAATGAATTCGACTTCTTTAAAAAAATGGATAATACTTTCGGTATTATTTTTCTTGCCAGTTATATTCTTATTATTTTTATACCCCTCTACTCATAATTACAACTCTTTAGATATTGTTCAAAATAATATTAAAGATGTAGAATCATTTACTTACATAGAAGAGGAAAAGCGAGTTCTTAGAGGCAATATTACTGTAGTTGCTTTTTTAGGTGCTAACCCTATGGACAATCTTACGGTTGCACTAAACCTTAAAGAGCTTATATATGATAAGTTTAAAGGTTTTAAAAAATTCCAATTATTAATGATAGTTCCAAATGGATCAGAAGATGAAGTAAATGAACTGTTACTTGAATTATATGCCTATGATGAATTAAAATATTGGGGGTTTGCTTTTGGAACTGCAGACCAAATTAAGGATATACACAGTTCTCTTAAATCCTCTAACAACTTAAGTAATGACTTATCATCTCCTTACATTTTTATTGTGGATAAAGACTTAAATCAAAGAGGTAGAATTGATGACAGAAAACCATCCGATGTGGATAAAGGAGTTGAGGTTTTTGGATTAAGTTCTTATAATTCCACAAAGGTTTCAGAAATAAAAAACAAGATGAATGATGATTTAAGAATTCTATTTACTGAATACAGACAAAAACGTAAAGCTGGAGTTGATTCGAATAATAGAAGAAATGAAAACATTGAGAATTAATGAATAAAAGAAATAACTCATATATTGGTATTTCATTTATAGTACTAGTTTTTGGAATAATCTTTGTTCCAAGAATTATTGATAGATTGTCCAACGATGACATAGCTAGAGAGGAAAGTAGAAGCAGATCTGTTAATAACAATGTTGGTGATTCTAATCTGATGTATCTTGAAATTAATGGGGAGAAAAAAAAAGTTCCTAATTTTTCTTTTACTAATCAAAATGGAGAATTGATCTCCAATAAGGACTATGAAGGAATGGTTTATGTAGTTGAATTCTTTTTTACTACGTGCCCTACTATATGCCCAATTATGAATTATAATTTAGTCGAGATTCAAAACTCATTTAGCGAATTTGACAATCTTGGCTTTGCTTCTTTTACAATAAATCCAGCTTATGATACTGTCGAGGTGTTGAGTGATTATGCTAATCAGTTTGGAATTACAAATAAGAATTGGAATCTTTTAACCGGAGATCAAGAGGAGATTTATAAACTTGCTAATAATGGATTTAACTTATATACTGCACAAGAGGAATCTGCTGCTGGAGGTTTTGAGCATTCTGGTAATTTTGCTTTAATTGATCAAGAGGGTTATATTAGATGTAGATCTGACAATTTTGGAAATCCGTTAATATATTATAAAGGAGCTATTGGTTTTAAAGAAAAAACGAATAGTGACGGAGAAAAAGAAGAAATCTCAATACTTAAAGAAGATATTTTAAAGCTATTAAAGTAAAAACCATGGTAGAACCAATTAAATACAATAAGCTGATAATTTTAGTGTCTGTTTTGATCCCGATAGTTGTTGCTTTATTATTTACTGTTAAACTACCTAATGTTGAACCATTAGCCTTTCTACCTCCAATATATGCTTCTATAAATGGCTTAACAGCATTAATTTTAATTTCTGCACTTATAGCCATAAAAAACAAAAAAATTCAATTGCATTCATTACTTATGAAATGTGCAATAGCTTTATCCTTAGTATTTCTTGTAATGTATGTTGCCTATCACATGACAAGTGATTCTACTCCTTTTGGAGGCGAAGGAACAATTAGATATATATACTTTACTATTCTTATTTCCCATATTCTTTTGTCAATCACTGTTATCCCATTTGTACTAGTTACTTATGTTAGAGCAATTACAAATGATATACAAGCACATAAAAAAATAGCAAAAATAACATTTCCACTTTGGCTTTATGTAGCCGTTACTGGAGTTGTGGTTTATATAATGATATCCCCTTACTACTAATTATGAAATTTAAATTTATATTTTTTATTGTTTTATTTTTTGTCGCAGACGCTGCGATAGGGCAGTGTGCTATGTGTAGAGCAGTATTAGAAAGTGAAGAGGGGCAAGCATCTGCAAAGGGCATAAATGATGGAATTGTATACCTAATGGCGATTCCTTATATAGTTGTCTTTAGTATTGCTTTTATTATTTACAGAAAATTTAAGAAATAGTTTTTTAAAAATTAATTTGGTTTATTTTATAAACTAGTTTATATTTGTATCGAATAATTTAAATTAAAAAAAATGAAAAACTTATTTAGTAAAACATTAATGTTTATGGTTTTGATTTTACTATCAAGCTGTGGAATGTCAAAATTAGTTTCTGTAGACAGAGGCGAGAATACAATCAATTATTATAATTCAATAGACAAAACTATCTTTTTAGATTTTGTTGAGTTAACAAGCATTAGTGAGGACAAGAAATATGGAAACCTTGAAATTAAGGTAGATGAAATTACTAAGGATGTAGCAGATAGTGGAGCTGTCTTGGCTTACATACAAAGACCAGCAAGTGAGGGAAAAATTGAGAGATGGAGTCAGTTTCCTCAATACAGTTTAATCTACGAAAATCCAAGCTTCTCCTACCTTAGTTTTGGTGAAGGCTTTGTACGTATTTCTTTACAGTCGGAGACAACTGTCGAAAGCGCAGCTGAATTTTTTAAAGGAAAAAAAATAAAACTAGTTATTTTAAAATAGCTAATAAACCAATTTATTATGACAAAAGAAGAACAAATTAAAATCATAAATGATGCTATAATACAAACAAAAACTAGTTTAAAACCTTTAGGTTATAATCTATTATTTTGGGGAATCTTAATAATATCGATGAGCTTATTTCAGTATTTTTTTTCTGAACTTGTTCAGTTTTCTTATTATTCTGCAGCTGTATATTGGATTTCAATTCCAGTAATTGGGATGGCATACACAACCTTTTATAATATTAAGACTGGAATTAAGATGGGATATGAAACTCAGTTAGGAAGAGTTATAAAAATTATTTGGGCGGTTTTTGGACTTTCATGGTTATCTATTTTAGCTATTACTTTAATTCAAGGAATTAATAATCCAGTTCTAGATATATTATTTTTGCTAGCTACCGTTCTAATTATGACAGGCCTTATAATAAAATTTAAAAATATTACAATCGGCGGATTATTTTTACTTGCATTTGTTGTGTACAATCATGTATACCCAGGCCTAAATTTTTTATTAATGAATGTGTATGGAATTGCATTTGGAATGTTGCTCCCCGGTGTATCTCTTTATAGATTTAAAGAAACTAAATAGCTAGATGGATAAATTATTACTAAATCCAATTAGATTAAAAATTATTTCTACACTTTTGGGTGTTTCTTCTTGTGATTTTAATCATTTGCAAAAAGTAACTGAATCTTCAAAAGGTAATCTTAGTGTCCAGCTAAAAAAATTAGAGGAGAGTAAGTATATATTAATTAGTAAAAGTTTTAAAAACAATTATCCTAACACATCTTGTTCTATAACAAAGCTTGGCTCAAAAAGATTTGAAGAATTTTTTAAGTCACTTATGTCCCTAAGAAAATAAAATACAGTAAAAGTGTATTAACTAGTACTTTGTTTTGCATAGCACCTAAATTTATATATATTTGCTTTCGTTATTATTAACTAAAAACTATAAATCATGAAAAAAATAATACTGATTATATTAATTGCTTTCACTTTCAATTCATGTAATTCCTGGCTCAGTCCGTCTGTTAGCGTAAAAAATGATATCAATATAACAATTGACGGAGAAAACTTAGATGGAGTACAAGGAGAGTGGATTATTACAAGTGAAGACAAAAAGGAAAATGGAAAAGATATTATTGTAATCACAATAAAACAAAATGAACTAGATTAAGTTTATTTTACAATAAAAAATAGACATGGAAAATGAAAATCAAATTGCTTATGGTGCAGGGATAGGTTTACTTATCGGAATTATAATTGGCAGTTTTACAGGACATGTGAATTTATGGATTTCATTGGGATTATGTTTTGGCGCAGGTATTGGGATGGTATTTAATAAAAAAACTAAAAATTAATAATTATAATGAAGTCAGATAATACAAAAGCACAGATGCGTAAGGGAATACTCGAGCTTTGTATTTTATCTATACTTAGTAAAGAGCCCAAATATTCCTTTGAAATTTTAATGACCTTAAAAGAGTCTAAGTTAATTGTAGTAGAGGGTACTATATATCCATTACTTACGAGATTGAAAAACAGTAATTTGTTAGAGTATAATTGGAAAGAATCTAAAAATGGCCCACCTAGAAAATATTATAATATTACAACTGAGGGAAAAGACTTTTTAAAAGATCTTAATGAATCATGGTTAGAGTTATCCAATGCAGTAACAAAAATTAGAAATAAATAAATATGAACATTACAAAAGACATACACCTCTCTCATGTTAAATTCACAATGGATGAGGAGGCTTATAGAATTCTTAAATCTTATTTAGATAAGTTAACTATCGCATTTAGTTCTAATTCTAGTAAAAACGAAATATTAGAAGATATTGAATCACATATTGCAGAATTATTCTCTGCAAATAATTCTATTAATAGAGTAATCTCTGTGTCAGATGTAAATAATGCTATCGAAGTTTTGGGAACACCTGAAGAATTAGCAGAGGATGAAAATGAACAGGACACACCACCAAAAAACACAAATACTAATAAAAAGTTATTTAGAGATACAGATGATAGTTATGTTGGTGGAGTAGCCAGTGGATTAGCTCATTATTTTGGGATATCTCCTGCTTGGACTAGAATTTTATTTATTTTATTTTTCTTTGTGCCTAGTTCCATTTACAACTTTAGCTTATATAATTTTATGGATAGTTGTACCTTCGGCCAAAACCAGCGCTGACAAAATCAGAATGACAGGAGAGGCTGTAAGTGTTGCTTCAATAAAAAATAAAATTGAGAGTGTACTGCCGGAGATTGAAAAGGAAATTACTAGATTTTGACAAAGAAGTATGCAAAAGGGTTATGGGGAAAAGTAAAGTATTATTTAAAGAAAACTAATTAATGTCTTACTTGTTACTAGCTCTAAACTGTTGAAAATAATTTCAATTATTTTCGGCTATATATTAATGTTTTACTCATTTATAGGAGGTCTTATTACATCTTTAATAATTTTGTTTTTAGGAGATATAAACACTGCAATTACAAATTCTACATTCGAATGAAATTAATCTTGAAATTAATGGTTCAACAATCTATGATATAATGAATTTTTGAGAGTTGATATTTTAGATGTGGTTAGTTCATTTGGTGTGGTTTCAATAGTGTTACTTGGATTATTGATTTTAATTCCTTGTATTATTTTATTCATTATTGGTTTAAAGTTAGCTTTTAGAAATAGTTATGTGATAAATAAAATAGCTATGTACATTTTGTTAGCTATATGGATTTTATCTTTTATGTATTTTTTCTATGTAATTGGAATTGAATTAATCACAAATAATTTCCCTTATAATTTATGAAGTTTTTAACAAATTATTGGGAATTATTATTAACAAATTATGGACCTTTGTTCAGATTAAACACACGTTATTATGCTTGATATTAAGAATTTAAATAAATCTTATAAAATGGGAGATTCTAGTCTTCACGTTTTAAAGGGGATTGATTTATTTGCTAAGAGTGGAGAAATGGTTGCTATTATGGGTTCTTCTGGATCCGGAAAATCTACTCTATTAAATATAATTGGAATTTTGGATGAAGCGGATTCTGGAGATTACGTTCTGGATGGGGTGGAAATTAAAGATCTTAACGAAAAAAAAGCTGCTATTTATAGAAATCAATTCCTAGGTTTTGTTTTTCAATCTTTTAATCTTATTAATTATAAAAATGCAATGGAAAATGTCGCATTACCTTTGTATTACCAAGGCCTAAAGAGAAAGGAAAGACAAGAAAAAGCAATGTTTCACCTTGAAAAAGTTGGATTAGCTGAATGGGCTAAACATTTGCCCAGTGAACTCTCAGGTGGCCAGAAGCAAAGAGTGGCAATAGCTCGTGCATTAGCTTCAGAGCCAAAACTGCTTTTAGCCGATGAACCGACAGGAGCCTTAGATACTGCAACTTCTCACGATATAATGCAATTTCTACAGCAACTAAACGATGAAGGAAAAACTATTCTTTTAGTTACTCATGAAGAGGATATTGCTAAAATGTGTAAAAGAATTGTTAGACTTCGTGACGGAGTTATAATTGAAGATAATATCATTAAACAAGTAAGAGCATAATATGTTTGATTTAGACCTTTGGCGAGAAATATTTCAGAGTATAAGCAAAAATAAGCTACGTACTCTTACTCTCTGGCGGAACAGTAATTTTTGCAATAATGCTTTTCGCAATATTATTTGGATTGGCAAATGGCCTACAAAACACTTTTGCAGAAGGCATGGGAGGTGATGCAGAAAACACTATTTTCATTAGCTCCGGAAGAACAACCAAAGCTGGAGGTGGAAATCAGTTAGGCAGAAGAATACAATTTGATAACGCACTTCTATCGACAATCAAAGACGAGTTTAAAGATGACATAGAATATATAACAGCAAGAATATATAAAAATGTTAATGCATCTTACAAAGGAGAAAAAAACAATTACACGCTTAGAGCTGTAAACCCTGACCATCAGTTTATCGAAAAGTCGGAGTTAGTTCGTGGTAGATTTATTAATCAAAGAGATTTGAAAGAATCCACCAAAAATATAGTGATAGGTAGATTAGTAAAAGAAGATCTTTTTAAAACAGAAAAAGTACTTGGTGAGTATATAGATCTTAATAATATACAATATAAAGTTGTAGGAGTATATCAAGATATTGGAGATGATAATGAGGAAAGAATTATTTATATGCCCCTTACAACTGCTCAAAGAATTTATGGAAATAATGACTTTATAGACCAAATTAACCTTACATATAATTTAGATATGGGGCTGAATAATGCAATAGCGTTAGGTACAAAATTAGAAAAGAGAATAAAAAAAATATTTAATATAGAGCCTTCTGATCAAGGTGCTGTTCGATTAAGAAATAGGGCAACAGAGGCAAATCAGATAAATCAATTCAATGGTGTATTGGCCATATTAGTTCTTATAATTGGAATAGGTACGCTTATAGCAGGAATTGTAGGGATTAGTAATATTATGATTTTTATTGTAAAAGAAAGAACTAAAGAAATAGGTATAAGAAAAGCTCTTGGTGCACGCCCAAGTTCTATACAAGCCATTATACTTATAGAGTCTGTGTTAATTACTTCAATTTCAGGATATGTAGGTTTGTTACTTGGAATTGGAATTTTAGAAGCTTACGGCCCATCTTTAGATAAGTATTTTATTACAGATCCGAGTGTAAGCACCTTTTTGGTAGCGATGGCCACTTTAGCTTTAATTATTTCTGGATTTATTGCAGCCTATCTTCCAGCTAAAAGAGCATCACAAATTAAACCAATAATAGCCTTAAGAGACGAATAATATGTTTAAATTTTTATTTGATATAGATACATGGCAAGAAGTCTCTGACAGTCTTACAAAAAATAAGATTAGAACTATTATTACCATGATTGGAGTTTGGTGGGGGATATTATTATTAATAGGTTTATTAGGATCAGCAAGAGGAATAGAAAATAAATTTAACTCACAATTTGGAGATTTTGCGACGAATAGTGTTTTTATCTGGGCCCAGTCAACTAGTAGGCCGTTTAAAGGATTTCAGGAAGGTAGAAGACCAATATTGAAATTCTCGCAGTTAGATAAAATAAGAAACAATGTACCTGGTATTGAGTTACTAGTGCCTAGAAATCAAAATCAAGCTCGAGTAGTTAGAAAATTTTTATATGGTAATTTTGGAGTAAGTGGGGATTTCCCCATTTTGGATAAAATTCAAAAAAAGAACTTAATTACTGGGAGATGGATAAATCAAAATGATATTGATTTAAACAAAAAAATTGTTGTTATCAATGATGATGTATATAAACAAATCTTTGAAAAAGATGAAAATGCTATTGGAGAATATATAACTGTTAATAATATAAATTTCAAAGTAGTTGGTGTGTTTAAGCAAGGTGACTTTGATTTTGGTGGTGCAATGCATATCCCCTTTACTACTTTTCAGCAAATATATAATCAAGGTGATAACGTCGGTTGGTTAACTATTACAGGAAAGCCAGATTATAACATTAAACAAATCGAAAATGACGCTAAGTTACTATTAAGAAATATGAACAAAGTACATCCAAACGATAATAGAGCTTTTGGTAGTTTTAATTTAGGGGAAAGATTTGAACAACTAACAGGGTTTTTAACAGGCATGCAATTTCTTACTTGGTTTGTGGGAATTGCTACGTTAATTGCGGGTGTCTTTGCAATTGGAAATATATTACTTATTACTGTAAAAGAACGAACCAAAGAAATTGGAATTAGACGAGCCCTTGGAGCAACTCCTTTTGAAATTAAAAGACAAATAGTTTTGGAAGCAGTTTTTTTAACAATTGTTGCAGGAATTTTTGGGATAATTTCTGGAGGATGGATTTTAATTGCTATGAATAGTTTATTTGGACAAGGACCAGAATCTGTTCTTGTTAATCCGTCTGTATCAATTTTCATTGTTTTTATCTCCCTAATAATATTAGTAATATTTGGAACACTTATAGGTTTAATCCCGGCTACTAGGGCGACCAGTATTAAACCAATTGAAGCATTAAGAGAAGAATAAATTTTTAAAATAAATAAAATGAGAAAACCAATTAAAATAATTTTAGGTGCAGCTACACTAGTTGCATTAGGACTTGTATTAAAATACTTTTATGATGCAAATTCAAAGTCAATTATTGAATTTAAAACTGAGATTCCTTTTTATACCTCGTTAAATACAAACGTTGTTGCTACTGGAAAATTAAATCCAGAGGATGAAATCGAATTAAAACCTCAAGTTACCGGTATTGTAGATGTAATCTATGTGGAAGAGGGGGATATGATAGAAAAAGGAGATTTAATTGCAAAAATTAGGGTAGTTCCTAACGAGCAGAGTCTTACCAGTGCTAAAAGTAGAATTAACTCTACTAAATTATCCTATGAAAATTCCAAAAGGTTATTTGAAAGAAGTAAAGAGCTTTTTAATAAAGG
>CAXYEG010000026.1:0-28839 GCA_964275995.1 uncultured Flavobacteriaceae bacterium | reverse complement strand
ATAAATAACTAGAGCTAAAATAAAATTTACTGTTACTCCTCCAAGCATTATAATTAATCGTTGCCATGAAGGTTTTGATCTAAATTCCCATGGTTGAGCAGGCTTAGACATTTGTTCTGTATCCATACTCTCATCTATCATTCCGGCAATTTTAACATAACCTCCTAAAGGCAATGCCCCAATTCCGTATTCAGTGTCACCAATTTTCTTTTTGAATAGTGAAAAAGGCCAGTCAAAAAACAAATAAAACTTTTCGACTTTTGTTTTAAATAATTTAGCTGGTATAAAATGCCCTAATTCATGAAGAACAACTAGTATAGATAAACTCAGTAATAACTGTGAACCTTTAATAATAACGTCAACCATTGTATGTGATAATTATGAAGGGGCTAAAATACAGGAATCTAACATAAAAAAGAAGAAAAAAGACTTACTTTATTTTACAATTAAAGATTTATAAATATTTCCTGATTTACACTGAAACTTTAAAAAATACTGCCCCTGATTTAATATCCCAAGTTCTAAATTTTTAGAATATGAATATGCTGAAATTAATTGTCCATTTATATTAAATAATTCAATATTATTTATTTTTAAATCAAAAGGTTTTTTAATCTCAATATTTGATCTGGTCGGGTTTGGGTATATAACTAATTTATTATTAATTTCTGGAGTCTCAGAACTTAAAACAATAAAGTTGTTTTTTGAGATAACGTCGAAGTCTGGATTAATTTCAATTGAAGAAACATTGAAATCCAATTCATTTATAAATATTTGACTGTTATAACTATGGTCCAACACTAAATCCAACTCTTCTCCAGAATCACCAAAAACTCTTATTTTGATTAAACCTTCAAAGAAATCAACAGACTCATGGCTTGATTGTTGGCTTAATATTATCTGTAATTCTGATGATGGCTGACCCCATTCTGCTACATAGCTTGGGTATCCCTCACTAAATAACCAATCATCAAAGAATTCAGACAATTCCATTTCAGTAGTTTGCTCTACTGATGATATGAATTCATTGGAGTTTGCGTATCCATAAGAAAACTCAGGGTTTGATAAATAGTTTTGTAAGCTTTCATAAAATAAATCATCTCCAATTTTTTGTCGAAGCATATGTAAAACCATAGACCCTTTATTGTAAGATAATCTACTGCTAAAAACTCTACCCACTGTTAATGTGTCTGCAGCTGGAACATATACAGATCCATATGTCTGACTTGTGATAGAATTGACTTTCTGTTGTTTCCATGAGTTAAATGAAGACTCACCATCTAAATGTTCTATGATTAAACCTGACAAATATGTTGCAAAACCTTCATTAAGCCATATATCTTGCCAGCTTCCACAAGTTATTTTATTTCCAAACCATTGGTGGGCTAATTCATGTGCAATTAAGCCTCTACTAAATCCTCCCATAAATGAAACAGTTGTGTGCTCCATTCCGCCTCCCCAACCAAACTGAGCATGTCCATATTTTTCGTTTGAAAAAGGATATTCCTCAAATTTTTCAGTAAAAAAATCCATAATATCAACAGTGACCAAAGTTTGTTCTTGTGCTGTCGAAAAATCTTCTGGGTATACATAATTAACTATTTCAAATGGATTTCCATTATTGCTAACTTGATGAGAATAAACTTCGTAATTAGTCACAGCGACAGCAATCAGGTATGCGGGTATTGGGTAATTATGTTTAAAGTGAGTAGTTTTTATGTTGTTGTTAATTTCTTGACTAATCTCTAAACCATTAGAAACAGCAATATAATCTTCATTATCAGGGTTATAAAGTGGAGTGTTTATGTATACGTCTATGGAATCAATTTTGTCATTTAAATCTTGTTTACATGGCCACCAGCCTTTTGCCCCGTAAGGTTCAGAAAGTGTCCAAATGATTGGATCTCCATCGTGATTTGATTGTTCAAAAGATCCAAAACCAGAACTTACTGGATTACCTGAATAAGAAACACTAATTGAGTCTAGAACTCCTTGACTTTGGACGCTTTGAAGATCAATTACTAGTTCGTCTGTAGATGTTTGTGTAAAGCCTAAATTGGCATTTGAATTAAGATGAATTACGCTTTGAACTTGCATATTATCCGATAAATCAAATGTTATTTGGTCCAAGTCTTCAAGGGCTAAAAAATGTGAAGTAATTACCCCGCTGATAAAAGCTTCGTCAGGGTCTAAATCAAGATCTAACCTATGATACTTTAAATCGTAATTTGCAGTATTTAAATTAATTTTTTGAGAAAGGATTTTTTTTGCAAACTCAGATTCAGAATTAGATAAATCATCAATGTTGATTTGTGAAAAAAATATTAGTGGCCACAATAAGCACAAAATTTTAATAAACTTCATTAATAATTATTTGAAAATCAATCAAAAATACTAATTAAATGCTAATTGTATTGTACTTTTGATCTTACATTTATTTTAATATTTATGCAAGGAAGTTTTTCGAATTATAAGTGGATAGGTCTTTCAATGGTTGTTTGGGGTATAGTTTCAGTCCCTATTTTTTACAGTATTTTAAAACCAATAGAAAGGCTACCTGTTTATCAGCCTGCGTCTGTCAATAGTGAATTAGTTGATACCACTATCGTTCATAAAATCAATTATCATAAAATTTCTGATTTTACTCTAACTAATCAAAACGGGGAAACGGTTACTCAAAAAAAATATGACAATAAAATATATGTTGCAGATTTCTTTTTTACAACTTGTCAATCAATCTGTCCAATAATGACAAAAAACATGAAAGACATACAAGATAAATTAATTAAAGATTCCGAAGTTTTGTTATTATCTCACACTGTATTTCCTGAAATTGACTCTGTTGAAGTTTTAAAAAAATATGCTGTTGAGAATAATGTCATTGATTCTAAATGGGATTTAGTCACGGGAGATAAGAAAGAAATATATGATTTAGCAAGAAAATCCTATTTAGCTGCAAAAGACAATAGCTTAGGCGAATATGACATGATTCACACTGAAAACTTTGTTCTAATTGATAAGAAAAAACAAATTCGTGGATTTTATGATGGCACAAGTAAGCAAGAGATTGTTAGACTTTTTGAAGATATAAAAATTCTAAAAAACTCCAATTAACTTGTTTTATACATGCACAAAATTCACTAAAATAAAAAACACATGAAAAATATATTTATTATAGTATTGCTATTAACTTCAATTACAACATACTCACAATCAGAGAAACCTGAACTAGTGATTGCTACGGAAAGAGTTGAGCCAGGAATTATATTTATTTTCGAAGGAGCAATAAAAGACAATATATCTCCAGTGTCAATGCATTTGTCAGAAAACGAGACAAATATTCATATTGAGGCAAGGGTTAATTGGGACACCGTTAACACTCCTGAAGGAACACCTTCTGGTGGATTTATCCCATATTTGCATATTTCTGCACAAGTTATAAATCAAGAAACTGGGTTAAGTACTTTTATAGACTTATTACCTCATATTAATCTAATCGATAATTTTCATTACGCTAGAAATATATCATTACCTGGCTCTGTTGAAGATAATTACTCAGTAAAATTTAATATCATTGCTCCTAGTGGAACTGATTTAGCTTTACACATGGATTGGTTAAAAACTTATGGAATTAAACTATTAAAAAATAAAACCTTTTTTTACAAAAACATAAATTTTTCTGAAGTAGCTAAAGCTAAAAGAAATTAGATTTCACACTACTGTCCTAAAGCAACGTCTAAACACATCATAACTATAAACCCTCCAATAAGACCCATCGTTGCAATATCAGTATTTCCACCTCTTTGACTTTCAGGGATTACCTCCTCAACAACTATAAAAATCATGGCTCCAGCAGCAAAAGAAAGAGCATAAGGGAGTATTGGCCAAACGATCAAGACAAGAGCAGCTCCAATTACAGCAAATATAGGCTCAACTATTGCAGATAGTTGACCCCATTTCCAAGATTTACGTTTACTAAATCCGGCTCTTCTCAAAGGCATTGAAACAGCAAAACCTTCAGGAAAGTTTTGAATCCCTATGCCAATTGCCAAGGCAACTGCAGAGCCTAGTGTAAAAACTGATGCTCCTAGTTCTGGAGAAGCTAATGCGCCAAAGGCAACACCAACAGCTAAGCCCTCAGGAATGTTGTGAAGGGCAATAGCCAAAACAAGTAAAGAGGTCTTTTTAAGGTCAGTTTTAGGCCCTTCAGCTTCTTCAATTTTTCCAAAAATGTGTAAATGAGGAACCATTTTATCTAGGGTAAACATGAAACCCAGCACCAAGAAAAAACCCAATTGCTGGGGGTAAAAAAGATGGCATAGTAGTTTGTCCTAAATCATTTTGTATTTCAACAAAATTAATGGCAGGGGACAATAATGACCAAAAACTAGCTGCAATCATAACTCCGCCAGTAAAGCCTAATGCAGCATCTAAAAATTTTCTGTTTGAAGACTTAAAAAAAAACACAAGAGCTGCGCCAGCAGCTGTCAAAACCCATGTAAATAAGCCAGCATAAAGAGCTTGCATTACAGGGCTAGTTTCAGATTTGAAGAATTCTAGAATATGTTCCATCATTTTTTTTGCAAATATAAATAATTAAATAGTTTTGCTTTGTATCTTTGTTTGACAAACTTATAAAAAATAAATATGTATCCTGCTGAATTAATAAAACCAATGAGAGAACAATTGACCGCTAATGGTTTTAATGAATTGTTTTCAGAAAAAGATGTTGATGATTTAATAGAAAAAAAGGGTACGACTTTGATTATAGTTAATTCCGTCTGTGGTTGTGCAGCAGCTAATGCAAGGCCTGGCGTTATTGCAAGTTTATCAAATTCTAAAACTCCAACGAATTTAGCTACAGTATTCGCAGGGGTTGATAGAGAGGCTACAGATAAAGCTAGATACCATATGGCTCCATTTCCTCCTAGCTCTCCATGTGTGGCATTATTTAAAGATGGTGAATTAGTTCACATGTTAGAAAGGCATCATATTGAAGGCAGACCGGCAGAATTAATTTCTGAAAATTTACAAGACGCTTTTAACCAACACTGTTAATTATAAAAAAGCTTATCTAAAGTTAATTTTTGAGTTAATCTATTTAAATTAATCACACTAGTTTTTCTAATTTCATTATCTCTACCATAGTTCTTATAAACTGTGTATTTTAAAAATGTTGGGTTAATGTCGGACTCTATACTAAAGTTGTCTATGTTGATAAGCCACTCTCCTTTTTGGGAGTCGTCAATTATAAACTCTTCAGTGTTATACCCGAATTTGATTTCGTCCATTAATTGGTCTTTGTTTTCAAATTTAGTATGAGACCAATTAAAGAATTTTTTTGATGGACTAACAAACTGAACGTTGAACTCAATGTTAGAGTCACTCCAGTCAAAGACAACTCTGTAGTCATAACCAAATTCTTTTGGTTTTATAAAAGAGTTTTGCTTATTATTTAGATCCAAATTTGGGAGTAGTCTTTTCAATACATCGATAGGAAAATTTTTGAAATCAAAAGCATCTCTATTAGTTGTATATAAATGATAGGCCTCATTAGCAATTGTCTTTTGAAGTCCTAAGACTTCAACTTCATCAATAGAATTAAGAAGAATTTTTTTATAAATATCTGCTGCTAAAACATACTTCTTGTTTTTTGAATATATTAGAGCTAAATCTCTGTAAGATTGTTCATGAGAGGGTCTTATTTTAAGTAAGTGCTCAAATACTAATTCAGCTTCAAAATTTCGGTCAACTGACTCCATTTTGTATGCCAATGCTTTTAAAGCCTTGGGGTTGCTTTTAGCAGAAATAACTGCGTCAGTCAAAATAGAAAAAGCATAATCATTATCCCACCTTTTGAAGTAATCATAGGAATCAAAATAATAGGGTAGGGATTTAAATTCTAAATTAGATGTTTGTCTTAAGTATATTTCTTTAGCATTTTCAAAAGAAAAGGCTTCTTCCAATTCCTTAATGTAATTAGAATTGTTTTCTAAACTAATCATGCTAAGTTCTTCTTCGTAATCATTCCCTTTTATGAGTGCTGAGTCAAGAGACTGTGAAGAGCCTTTATATAAATTATTCATTCTAATTACAAAAACACCTCCTCTACCAACACTACCATACCTGTTTGTAGCTCCATAGGACTTTAAGATAGTGATACTTTCAATTTGTTGTACATTGATAAAATTAGGGAAGTCTTCAAATATTAATCCATCAACATCATAAATAGCATATGCGGGAGTGTTCATAGATCCAGTGCCTCCTCTTATAGTAATTCTTGGAGTAGCAAAACCTTCAATTCGAACTCCTGCGAATTGACCTCTAATTACATCTACTAAATTAATCGCACCTGGTGAAAAATCTTTCTTTGTAATTGTTGAATTAGAAAATCCAACAGCGTCTTTATTTTTCCTCCCGTATCCTGTATCAACTAGATTATCCTCATTTTTGTTTGATGAAGATAATACCACTTCATCTAATACCTGGGCCTCAGTTTTTAACAAAACATATAAGTCGTCGAGATCTTCTACAAAGGTTTGTTTTTCAGTCATTCCTAAAAAGTTGACAATTAAAATATCTCCAAGCTGTGCATCAATATTAAAATAACCGTCAAAATCAGATTGGGCTTCTACCAGTGAATTTTTAATCCTAATGGTTGCGCCTTGAATTGGGCCAGACACACTGAACACTTTTCCAAATAAATTAGGACCACTTTCTTCAATTGTACTTAGGGATAAATCATTAACCCAACTATTAGTTTGTTCATCACGTTGTAAGTAAAACTTATTTGTATTTCTTAAAAACTTATATAATTGTGAAACTTTTATTTCTATTGTTTTAAATCCTTTTGCATTAATTACAAATACATCATCCTCATTAATTAGCTTTTCATCATAATTTAAATTAAATGATCCAGTATTATTAGTAAAAGCCCCAATTTTAGTGTATTTGAAATTTACATTTGCCAAACTTATAGGCTTACTAGTCTTTTGATCAAGAACTGTAGCTTTTATGCTAATTTCATATTGTGAGAAAATAAAATTGCAGCAAAGAAAAAATAATAAAAATATATGTTTATTCATTTTTTAAATTTTTTTACAAATATAACCAGTATCTTTTTTTATACCAGTTAATTACATGTTAAATGATTAACTCATTTAATTAGAAATTTATAACAAGATTTGGGGGTGAGTTTGTTATTTAAAATTTGCTTTTCTTTTTTTTATAAATGCATTAGTGCCTTCTATAAAATCTTCTGACTGAAAACAATTACTAAATTCTCTTATTTCTGTAAGATAACCATTTTCACCATCTTTAAAATTAGAGTTAATACATTTTATTGAAGCTCTAATAGCACTTGATGAATTAGAAATCATTTTTTTTGCTAAATCTGTGCTAAAAGAAATTAGATTTTCTTGAGATGTTATGTGGTTTAAAAGTCCTACTTTTTCTCCTCTTTCTACATTAATCATGTTAGCGCTCAAGATCAATTCCATGGCGATTCCTTTGCCTACTAACTGGGGTAATCTTTGCGTCCCGCCGTAACCAGGAGTTACCCCTAATGATACTTCAGGAAGCCCCATTAAAACATTTTCACTGGCTATTCGTACATGACAAGCCATCGCTAACTCCAAGCCTCCTCCTAATGCATATCCATTAATCGCAGCTATTACAGGCTTTGGATAGTTTTCTATAAAGTCAAAAAGTTTAGTTTGTCCCCCAGACGATAAGTCACGAGCTTGATCTTTAGAAAATTTATAAAACTCACTTATATCTGCTCCTGCAACAAATGCTTTATTTCCTGATCCAGTTATAATGATAGTCTTACAAGATTCGTCCTTAGATAAATTGTCTAATGCAATATGTAACTCTTTTATAGTTAATATATTAAGGGCATTTAATTTTTCAGGTCTATTAATAGTGATTAAAGTAACCTTTTCATTTGTAGTAACTAATATATTTTCAAATTTCATACTTAATTTTTTGGTAAAGTTATTGTAAAGGTTGTCCCTATATTCATTTTAGTTTCAAACTTAATGCTACCTCCAAATGATTTAACAATATTACTGATGATAGATAGCCCTAAACCCATACCACTTGACTTAGTGGTAAATCTTGGTTCAAATATTTTTAATTTATTCTCTTCGTCGATTCCTGATCCATTGTCACTTATTTTAATAATTGCATCTGTTGTTGTGCTTGATAAATAAACGTCTACGATTGGGTCTCTATCTTTTGGAACTGACTGAATTGCATTTTTAACCAAATTAGTTAAAACTCTAATAAGTTGAGATTTATCTAAATTAGCAAGAACCTCACTAGAGTCAAATGAGAAATTAATAAGTTCCTTATCAAAAATGTCAAGTGCAGAATCTATAAGTTTATTTAAGTTTAATAATTCTTTTTTCTGTTCTGGCATTTTCGCAAAATCTGAAAATGCACCAGCAATTGAACTCATTACGTCAATTTGTTGAATTAAAGATTTAGAAAATTCGTCTACTTTTAAGTTTACATTTTTATTTTCAAGATTGAAGTTCTTTTGAAAAGACTGAATAGTCAGTCTCATAGGAGTGAGTGGGTTTTTAATCTCATGAGCAACTTGTTTTGCCATTTCTCTCCAGGCATTTTCTCTTTCACTTTTTGCCAGCTTTGTAGCGCTATCTTCCAATTCATCAATCATTAAGTTATAGGAATTGACTAGTTCCGCAAGTTCTTTTGGTGGGTTCTTTAAAATTATTTTATTATCAGTTTGAGATAGTTTTGTCAACTTTAGTCTATTACTTATTTGAAATAAAGGGTTTGTTATATATCTAGATAAGAAATACGCAAAGAATGTTGAAATAATTATTATATTAAGTAAAACAAACCCTAAGCTATAGAGTATTGAGTTTAACTTATCATCATTTAAAAAATCAAACTCATAATAAGGAATATATAAAATGCCAATTGGTTTATTGTTTTGATCTTTTAATATGTCATAAGCTACTTTATAGTTTTTAACATTAACATTGTCTTCAACGAACCTATCAGTATTGTTATTTTTAAATTTTTCAACTATATAAGCAGGAATTTTTAGCTCTACCAAATCTACAGTTGAATCTAAATCTGAGTTTTTTAACAAATTCCCATCCAGATCATATAACTTAAATTCAATATTTTGAATTTTGGAAATTTCATCTATTCTGCTATCAGAAATATTTTTAATAATATCGTTATTGTCAAGAGATGAATTCTGAATAACATAGTTAAGACTTAATATTAATTGATTTTCTTTTCTTTCTAGTCTATCATTATGATAATATTCTGACTGATAGTTATATTCAATCAAAGTAAGAGTTGCCAGCAGTATTGACGAAACTGCAACCATTAAAATCATAAAAATAAATATCCTAAAGCGGAGTGAAATTCCTTTTAATTTCATCTTATCCATTTCTTATTTTTTTATATAGTTTTATTCCTAAAATTAAAATTGTTGAAAGGAATATTATACCTAAAATACCAAAGATCCAATTTGTAGCGCTCTTTAAAGTAATTAAAAAGATTACTGCAAATAATATAATTGTTGCTCCTTCATTCCAGTATCTCATAAAGTTAGAAGAATAATTTATGACATCGTTTTGAAGTTCTTTGTATATAAAATCCGTTTTAATATGATATAACCAAAGTATAATAACAAATACTAATTTAACTTTCATCCAATCAAAATTAATAAGACCTGGATTTAAAACAAATAGAACGATTGCAAATCCTGTAGCCAAAATAGCAGAAGGCCATGTGATTATTAGCCAAAGTCTTTTAGTCATAATTTTAAATTGTTTTATCAATATTTCTTTTTCAATTTGTGGTTTAGCGTTTGCTTCAATATGATAAATAAATAATCTTGGAATATAAAACAGTCCTGCAAACCATGTTATGACAAAAATCAAGTGTAATGCTTTTATATAATTGTAATATTCCATGACTTACTCAATAGAGATTAAATAATCTAATTTATTATTATTAAACAACTCGTTAAAACTTTTCACCTCTTCTATCATTAATGTATCAAACATTTCAAGATTTGTATTTATCTGATTTGTTAAATATTCTTTAACTGCAATATCTTGTTCGGTTGGTGAAAAATCACCCATACTTACTAATGAGTTTAAATGAGCTAACTTATTGGTGAGTCTTATAGGAAAGTTTAGTGGGTCTTGTCCACTTCTATTTTGAGTTTGATATAATTCTTTTTCAATTTCTGAGAGTTTTGCTTCTAACATAGATGCTTTATCAATTAACTCGTTAATATCTTTTTTAGAATACTCTTTAACAAACTTTGAAAGCTGGGCTTTAATGTTTCTAAGTTTTTTTATTGATTTATGTGCTTTGTCGACTGTCTCATTTATTGCACTAATAAAATTAAATTGTTCTTGCATCTCAGAGATTGAACTTTCAGATCTAGGGTCAATTAAAATATTAAATGTTTTAGAGGTTACCTTTCCATTAACATTTAAATCTACATAATATTCTCCAGGAACTACTTTTGGGCCACTCAAACTAGCCCACCAAAGAATCATTCCTTCAAAATCAGTTGCGCCATCATAATACATATTCCAAGAAAACTTATTTGCTCCTTTTTGCACTTTTAATTTCTGTTTTCCTAAAAAATGATTGCCAAAAGAAACTATTGTATCTCTACTATTATTTAAATAGGTTAAAGTAATTTCATCTTTATCATTATAGTTTTTAATATTATAATAAGTGACCACTCCGTTTTCCAAGTTTTCTCCTTCTGTCAAATTATTTCTAGTAGCTTTACTACCACCGGTTCTGTAAGAATCTTTTGGTGTAAATAATTCAATATTATGTAGATCGTGATCTGAAAGTGATTTGCGATCTAAAGAATTAATATAAGATTGGTGTAAAACAGTTAAATCGTCAATCATCCATAAACTTCTTCCTTGAGTAGCAACTACTAGACTATTATTTTTTATAGCTAAATCTGTTATTGGCACAATAGGTAAATTTAGCTGAAATTCATTCCAGCTTTTACCTGCATTAAACGAAATATACATTCCCGTTTCTGTTCCAGTATATAAAATGTTTTTATTAGCTGGATCTTCTCTTAAAACTCTAGTAAAATGTTCTTCATGGATACCGTTTGTTATTTTAGACCAAGATTTCCCATAATCCGTAGTTTTATATAAATAAGGTTTAAAGTCTCCAGTCTTATATTTTGTTCCTGCCACATAGCAGGTTCCTGGGTCAAAAGCACTCGGTTCAATACTATTTATCATAGTCCATTCTGGCAGATTTTTAGGAGTGACATTGCTCCAAGATTCTCCGCCATTTTTGGTGACATGTATTAAACCGTCATCACTACCTACCCAAATTAATCCCTCTGTAAGAGGGGATTCTTGAGCTGCAAAGATTGTGCAATAATACTCTACTGAGGTATTATCTTGAGTAATTGGGCCTCCAGAAGACTTTAGTTTTTCGGCATCATTTTTTGTTAGATCAGGGCTAATTATTTTCCAAGATTGGCCTTCATTTTCGGTAACATGAACTTGATTGGAAAAAGTGTATAATTTCTTAGGATTATGTTTTGAAAAAATTATAGGAAAATTCCATTGAAATCTATATTTCATTCCTTCAGCGCCATGACCCATCGGATTATCAGGCCATACACTAATTGATCTTAACGATTTGGTGGTATGATTAACTCTTGATAAAAAACCGTCATAACTTCCTCCATAAACAATTTCATTATTTAATGGGTCTACGGCGATGTGGGCAGACTCTCCACCCGCAGTTGATTCCCAGTCAGATTCTCCTATGGAGCGTCCGGCTGAACGATGGTTTATCCTTATTGTTGAATTATCTTGTTGTGCCGCATAAATTCTAAACGGAAAATGGTTGTCCGTAGTGACTCTATAAAATTGTGCAGTAGGTTGATTCATGTATGTGCTCCAGTTTTCTCCTCTATCATAAGATACTTGCGCTCCTCCATCATCCCCTATTATCATTCTTTTAGGGTCTTCAGGTGAAATCCATAAATCATGATGATCTCCGTGAGGGGCATTATATGTCTTGAAATTTTTTCCACCATCTATACTTTTGTGATATCTAACATTTAACACATAGACTAAGTTTTCATCGTGAGTATCGGCATAAACCCTGGTGTAGTACCAAGCTCTTTGTCTAAGTTTCCTTTCTGAATTAACAATATTCCAGCTCTTACCTCCATCATTACTTAAATAAAGTCCTCCTTTATCTTTATTCTCAACCATTGCCCAAACTTTATTACTATTAACGGGTGAAACAGTTACTCCAATAATCCCTAAGGTTGTATTAGGAAAACCATCATTCGTTGATATTTCTTTCCATGTTTTACCGCTATCTTCACTTTTCCAGAGTGCAGAACCATCTCCACCTGAACTCAAACTATATGGAGTTCTTCTAACGTTCCAAGTCGATGCATAAATAATTCTTGAATTTGTAGGGTCTATTATTAAATCAACAATTCCTGAATCCTCATTTGAATACAATATTTTTTTCCAGCTTTTACCTCCATTAATACTTTTATATAGACCTCTGTCATCAGATGATTTGTAAATATCACCTAGAACTCCTGCGTAAACGATATTATGATTATTAGGGTCCACTGAAATTCTAGGAATATGTCTTGAGTTTTTTAAACCAGAAAAAGACCACGACTTTCCAGCATCGATACTTTTCCAAATTCCATAACCTGAAGAAACATTCCCTCTAACTGTTTTTTCACCTCCTCCAACATATATCACATTAGGGTCGCTTGTAGAAACCGTGATCGAACCTATACTTCCTCCAAAATAACCATCAGAAATGTTTTTCCACTGATCTCCTCCATTTTCAGTTTTCCATACTCCTCCTCCAGCAGCTCCAAAATAATATAAATCTGGTTTGTTTGGCACTCCTGTAACAGCAGCACTTCTTCCTCCTCTAAAGGGCCCTAATAGCCTATACTCTAATGCAGAGTATTGGTCAGAATCTATTTCCTGAGAATAGGTTTGATTAGACGCTGTACAGGCAACGATTGCTAGAATTAAAGTTATTTTTTTCATAGACTGATTATTTTACTTATTTTAAAAATAAGGATTATTTATTATACTAATCTTTTTTTTATTTCTCTGTTTAAAACTATACCCGTGATTAGTGTGGCGAGTAAATCAGAAATTGGAAATGACATCCAGGCTCCTGTTTCACCAAAAAATAAAGGTAAAATTAATATTAAAGGGACAAATAAAATTCCTTGTCGAAGTAGGGCTAAAATTAATCCTATTTTTGCCTTTCCAATTCCTTGATAGTATGCCGCCCCTATTAGTTGAATTGCAATTATTGGCGTTGCTAAAAATACCCAACGCATTGCTGCAGGAGTTTCTCTAATTACCTCAACATCTGATGTAAATACTCTCGTAATTTCTTCTGGAAAAATCATTAAAATTAAAAAAACAACGGTTGCAAAAAAAGAAGCATATTTAATCGCTAAAGAAATTACTTCTTTAACACGTTTAAAATTCTTTGATCCATAATTATATCCAGCAATAGGCAAAAACCCTTGAGTTATTCCATAAACAGGAAACAGGGAAAACATCATCATTCTTCCTACGATTGCATATGCTGTAACTGAGACTTCTCCGCCATAATTATATAATATATTATTCATTAATAAGTACGTAATACTAACTGTAGCTTGCCTAGCTAAAGTTATAGATCCTAATGAAGTTATCTCTTTAACAATAGGTTTGTTTAAAGCTAAATGATGAATTTTAAATTTAAGTTCTGATTTATCAGAGGCAAAAAACCAAAAAATAAATATAAAACAAAGCACATAAGAACCTGTAGTAGCCCAAGCAGCTCCAGCCATTCCCATATTTAAATATTTAATAAAAACGATGTCTAAAACTATATTTCCAACAGATGGTATCATCAAAGCATACATAGCAAATTTTGGTTTCCCTTCAGCTCTGATAACACTATTTCCCATCATAGATAAAGCTAAAAATGGAACTCCGTAAAGTACTATAGTATAATATGTTTTTGATGGTTCATATATACCCCCTTTTCCTCCAAATAATGGAATAATCGATTCAATAAAGTATAAGCCTAAAAAAACAAAACTAACTGTAATTAGAATCGTAAGAGTAATTTGATTTGCAAACGTTCGTCTAGCTTTTTGAATATTATCTGAACCTAATGACCTTGAAATAATGGAGGACCCTCCAATTCCTATAGCCATTCCCAATGCTGCAATAAAAAAAGAAACTGGTAAAACTACATTAATTGCAGCTATAGCTATTGAGCCTATCCATTGTCCTACAAATATTGTGTCAATTAAAATATTTAATGACATAACTAATATGCCAATTGAAGCTGGTAAGGCTTGCTTAAATAAAAGTTTTGAGATTGGTTCTGTACCAAGAATAGACGAATTATTTTTATTCATCTAGAAACATTTCCCATTATCCTTCCAATTATCAACCCAATTCGAAATTAAGTCAACCCAATCGTTATTGTCATTTAAACATGGGATTGTTGTAAATTCATCACCTCCTACTTCTTCAAATATTTCCTTTCCTTCCATAGCTATTTCTTCGAGTGTTTCCAGACAATCGCTTACAAATGCTGGTGTAACAATTGCCATTCTCTTAGTTCCCGATTTTCCTAATCTTTCAATTGTTCTATCAGTGTATGGCTGAAGCCATGGGTCGAAACCTAGTCTAGATTGAAATGATGTTGAGTAGTTTTTTAATTTTAGTTTTTCTGCTACTAATTTTGTTACCTCTTTACATTGATGACTATAGCAAAATTGGTGTGCTACTGAAGGTGTATCGCAACAAGTCCCATCAACTTTACAATGTGATTTAGTGATATCACTTTTTCTTATATGACGCTCAGGAATACCGTGATAAGAAAATAATAAATGATCGATTTGATCAAGATCAATATTATTTTTAATAGATTTTGATAAAACCTCTATATAATCAGTATTGTTGTAAAATGGAAGTATTTCTTCAATGATTAAATCTGGAAAATTTTCAGAACAAATTTCTTTAACAAGCACACTTATTGTTTCTGTAGTTGCCATTGCAAATTGAGGGTAAAGTGGAAATAATAATATCTTTTTAACTCCTTGATCAACTAACTCTTGAATCCCTTTTAATATGGTCATACTTCCGTATCTCATAGCCAAGCTAATAGGAATTGTTGACTTGGTTTGGAGTTTTTTTTGTAGCCTTTCAGAAAGAACAATTAATGGAGAGCCTTCCTTCCACCAAATTTTCTTGTAAGCTTTTGCTGAAATTTTTGGTCTAGTATTTAATATTATTCCTTTTACCAAAATAGTTCTAGCCCATTTTGGAACATCAATAACTCTTTCGTCCATTAAAAATTCTCCTAAATATTTTTTTACATCTTTAGGATCTGGAGAATCTGGAGAGCCTAAGTTTACTAACAGTACACCTTTTTTCATTTGTTATAATTTAAGATGATAATGAAATGAAGTATTTTTTTGGAGTAACTCCGTATTTTTTTTTAAAAGCAGCTATAAAATGACTTGAGGTACTATATCCTATTTTTAGTCCAACTTCGTTAACATTGTACTCTCCTGTTTCTAATAGTTTTCTCGCTAATTCCATTTTGTAATCTATTAAAAAACTATAAACTGAATCGCCGTAAATTTGCTTAAACCCTTCTTTTAGCTTCTTTAAACTCAATCCTATTTCATCTGCTAAATCATTTAAACTAGGCGGCTCTGCTAATCGATTAATTATTATATCCTTAGCTAATTTAATTTTATTGACGTTTGATTCACTAACCAAAAAAGGGCATTGGTCTAAATTTGTTTCATCACTTTTATTAAAATAGAGGCTAAGAAGCTCAAAAGTCTTGGCTTTAAAATATAGTGGTTTCACAGAGTTATTTAAATTAAAGTTTAATAACTGAGTTAAAACAATTGACATTGATGGAGATATATTTTCCTCCGTGTAATATTTTTTTAATATATTTTCTTTACTTAAAAAAGTGATATAACTGGCTTCGTCTGAGAAAAGTAAATGAAATTTTTTAATTGATATTAAAATAGTTATTACGCTTGAACCTGTTTGATTTGATAAGTTAATAGGAAGCGTTCTTTGCGGATTATATAAAAGAAGTGACTTTCCTTTTGTTAAATTTAATTTATACGCCCCTTCATTAAATACGAGTTCAGAACTGCCTTTTAAACAGAAATGAAATTGAATAAAGTCTTTACTGACTTCCTTATTAAATTTCTGTAAGTTATTTGTATTGTTTTGATGAATAGTTATAAAAATTTCTTTATCAACAACTATTTCTGAAGCAGAACCTGTATCGACACTTTCTAAAAAACTTTTTGATAGATTATTTTTTTCTTTATTTAGAATCATTATAAATAAATTAAGTCGTTTACATCTGTAATATTTGACAAAAATAGGTTAAATTATAAAATAAAAAAATTGATTTATGAAAAAACTATTAACGATATAAAAAGTTCTTTTAGCGTTGTTTTTTAAATAAAAGCATACTTATTTTTGCAAAAACATTATAATTAATGCAAATCGAAGCAACAAGTTTTTTTATCATCGGTATTAGTTATAAAAATGCAGATGCAGAGATTCGTGGAAACTACAGCTTAGATACTAAATCTAAATTATCCCTACTATCGAAAGCTAAAGGGTCAGGACTTGAAAGTGTCATGGCTATTTCAACTTGTAATAGAACTGAAGTTCTCGGTTTTGTAAATGACCCTGAAATACTTATAACCCTATTATGTGAAGCAACAAATTCTTCAAAAATAGAATTTAAAAAATATTCCTATACCCTAAGTGAAAACAATGCTATTAATCACCTTTTCAAAGTTGGCTCAGGATTAGAAAGTCAGATTTTAGGTGATTTCGAAATTATTGGTCAATTGAAACACAGTGCGGCAAGCTCAAAAAAGGCTGGCTTATTGAACACTTACTTAGATAGATTAGTTTCATTAGTTATTAGAGCCAGTAAAAGAATTAAAAATGAAACGACCTTATCAACAGGGGCAACTTCTGTTTCATTTGCTTCTGTTCAATACATCTGTAATAATGTAGAAGATGTTAATAACAAAAACATCTTATTGTTTGGGACAGGAAAAATTGGCAGAAATACTTGCGAGAATCTTATTAAACAAACAAAAAATAGTAAAATAACACTCATCAATAGAACAAAGGATAAGGCTGAAAAAATAGCAGGAAAATTCAATTTAAAAGTTGAAGACATCTCTGATTTAAGTCATGAAATTAGTAAAGCTGATGTTCTAGTAGTTGCTACCGGTGCACTAGAAACTACCGTGGATAAAAGTTTAATAAAAACGAAAGCACCACTTCTTATATTAGATTTATCAATTCCTAAAAACGTATCAATTGATGTCGCTAAATTGGATAATGTTAATTTGATTCACCTTGACGATCTTTCTAAAATTACAGATAAAACATTAGAGTCTAGAAAAAAAGAGATTCCAAAAGCAACTAAAATAATAGAGTCAGTAATAAAAGAGTTTGAGGAATGGATTGAAAATAGAAAGTTTGCTCCAACGATCAGAGCTCTGAAGAGCAAATTAATAAGTTTTAAAAACTTGGAATTAGAAAATCTAAAAAAGAAAAAAAATGACTTTAATTTTGAACACGCAGAGTTAATTAGTGATAATATAATTCAAAAAATCACCAATCATTTTGCAAATCATTTGATTAATGAAAACATTACAGCAAACAAAAGCGAAGAGTTAATTAAAAAAGTGTTTAACCTTGAAAAAACACTGTAGATGGGTAATATTAGAATTGGGACAAGAGCTAGCAAGTTAGCTGTTTGGCAAGCTAAACAAGTTCAGGCCCTATTACAAAAAATAAATATTTCGTCATCAATAATCAAAATCAAATCAAGTGGAGATAAAGATTTATCCAAACCTGTTTATGAACTAGGGATTACAGGAGTATTCACTAAAGAATTAGATATAGCATTATTAAATAATGAAATAGATATAGCTGTTCATAGTCTCAAAGATGTTCCAACTATATTGCCATTAGGAGTCAGGCAAGGAGCAGTACTTCAAAGAGGTTCTGAATTAGATATTGTCATCCATAATAAGCCTTTAAATTCAAAAGAAAACACAATAGCAACGGGGAGTTTAAGAAGAAAAGCTCAATGGCTTAACAAATTTAAGACAGATAACATTGTAGAGATAAGAGGGAATGTTCAAACCAGGCTTAGGAAACTAAACGAAAACAATTGGAATGGAACTATAATGGCAAAAGCTGGATTAGAAAGGCTAGAAATATTACCAGACGATTATCAAGAGTTAGACTGGATGATTCCTGCTCCTGCTCAAGGAGCAATTTCTGTTCAAAATTTAACTATAAATTCTTCGATTACTGAAGTTTTAAAACAAATAAACCATGTTGAAACAGAAATTTGCACAAATATAGAGAGGAGCTTTTTAAATAAATTAGAAGGTGGGTGTACTGCTCCAATCGGAGCGCATGCAAAAATAGTAAACAACTCCGTTATTTTCAGAGGTGTTTTACTCTCGGTTGAAGGGAAAGACAAAATAGAAATAAACGAAGTTCACAAACTAGAAAAAATTGACGTTTTAGGAGAGAAGTTTGCAAAAAAAATTATTTCACTTGGTGGAGATAGAATATTAAACTCTTTTAAAGGATAGATCATGACAAAATTATTATCCACCAAATTACTTAGTTCTGAAAATCATAAAAAAATCAGGGATTCAAGTATAAAATTTAGTGATTATAACGCCATACAAATTGAAAAAATAAACTTTAATATTAATGAGAGAATTGAAAATGCAATTTTCACTAGTAAGAATTCAGTAGAGGCTATTGTAAACAAAAAATTGAAGATTAAAAATTGCTACTGTGTTGGTGATAAAACAAAATCATTACTTTTAAAAAATGGTCAAAAAGTGGTAAAAAGTGAAGAAAATTCTCAAAAATTGGCTGATTTTATAGTAAAATCGCTAAAAAATGACGTTTTTGTCTTTTTTTGTGGGAACATGAAAAGAGATGAATTACCGAAAATTTTAACTAAAAATCATGTAAAGTTTTCGTTAGTTGAGGTCTATAAAACAAGCTTAATTTATAAGAAAATAAATGAAGCTTTTAACGGTATTTTATTTTTTAGCCCAAGCGCTGTAAGGAGTTATTGTTATTACAATAAAATTGAAGATGAAATACTATTTACAATAGGACAAACAACGACAAATGAAGCTAAGACTTTTTCTAACAAAATTATAACATCGGACATTAACAGTATTGATCAGGTTGTTGATAATGCCATTAAATATTTTACTTATGATAAAAAATGACTTATTAATTAGAGCTCTAAAAGGAGAGGTAGTAGAAAGACCTCCTGTGTGGATGATGCGCCAGGCGGGAAGGTACTTGCCAGAGTTTATAGAAATTAGAAAAAAATATGACTTTTTTACGAGATGTCAAACTCCTGAACTAGCTAGTGAAATTACAGTCCAGCCAATTAGAAGATATGGAATGGATGCGGCAATATTGTTTAGTGATATTTTGGTAATTCCACAAGCAATGAATATTGAAGTTCAAATGAAACCAGACTTTGGACCATTTGTTCCTAATCCTATTCGAAACGCAAAAGATCTTGAAAATGTAATAGTTCCTGATGTAAACGAATCGTTAGATTATGTCTTTGATGCTATTAAAATGACTAAAGAAATTTTAAACAATGATATTCCGTTAATCGGATTTGCAGGATCACCATGGACTATACTATGTTATATAGTTCAAGGGCAAGGAAGTAAAACATTTGATAAAGCTAAGGCCTTTTGTTTCAAAAATCCAATTTTAGCTCACGAACTGTTAAGTAAAATAACCGTAACTACAATAGCTTATTTAAAACAAAAAGTTATAGCCGGCGTAGATGTTTTACAGATCTTTGATTCTTGGGGAGGACTGCTTTCCCCAAATGATTATAGTGAGTTTTCATGGCAATACATAAACCAAATTATTGAAGAATTGAAAGATTTCGCGCCAGTTGTAGTGTTTGGTAAAGGGTGTTGGTTTGCATTAAATGAAATGAGTAAAAGTAATGCTTCTGCCCTAGGGGTAGACTGGACAATAACAGCTAGAAATGCAAGATATTTGAGCGGGGGGAATATCACATTACAAGGAAACTTAGATCCATCTAGGCTACTTTCTAGTAAATCAAAAATTAAGGATTTAGTTAATAATATGATAAATGATTTTGGGAAAGACCGTTACATTGTTAATTTAGGTCATGGCATATTACCAAATATTCCCTTAGAAAACGTAGAAGTATTTATAAATACTGTGAAAGAATATAAGGCATAATGAAGACTAAGTTCTATAACCATATTGTACAATTACAAAAAACCATCTGCGATGAATTTGAACAAATTGATGAAAAGGCTAGGTTTTTTGAAGACAAATGGACAAGAGACGGCGGTGGCGGAGGAATAACTAAAATTATTGAAGATGGAAAAGTCATTGAAAAAGGCGGAGTAAATATTTCAAAAGTATTCGGAGAACTTCCACAAAGTATGCAAAAGCAACTTAATACAAAGTCTAATAAATTTTTTGCATGTGGACTAAGCTTAGTAATTCATCCTAAAAACCCAATGGTTCCTACAGTTCATGCAAATTGGAGATATTTTGAAATGTACGATGATGATGGAGACATTAGTGACTCATGGTTTGGAGGGGGTCAGGATTTAACTCCTTATTACATATTTGAAGATGATATCCAGCATTTTCATAAACAATGTAAAGCTATTTGTGATAAACACAACCCAAGTTTTTATATTAAATTTAAAGAGAATTGTGACAACTATTTTTACAATTCACACCGAAGTGAAGCTAGAGGTGTTGGAGGTTTATTTTTTGATTATTGTAAAGAGACATCGACAACAAAAATGTCAGATTGGTATAATTTTATTGAAGAAATTAGTAGTAATTTTATAAAATCTTATGCTCCTATAATAAACAGGAAAAAGCTATCAGCCTATTCTAAATCCAATAAAGAATGGCAAGAAATACGAAGAGGAAGATATGTAGAGTTCAACCTAGTTCATGACAAAGGAACTCTATTTGGACTAAAGACTAACGGACGAATTGAAAGTATTCTGATGAGCTTACCACCAAAAGTAAGCTGGAAATATAATTTTGTGCCTGCTAAAAACAGTGAAGAATCCAAGCTTATCGATATATTAAAAAATCCTGTCAAATGGGTTTAATAAACAAAGAAAAATATGTATCCAATAAATAGAAACAGAAGACTTAGAGCAAGCGAGACTTTAAGAAATTTAATTAGAGAGAGTACTATTACTTCTAACGATTTTTTAGTTCCATTATTTATTATTGAAGGCAAAAACAAGAAACAAGAAATTAAATCCATGCCTAATTATTTTAAAATGAGTATTGATCTCATTTTAAAAGAAATTAATATTTTACATGCCCTTGGATTAAAGTCTGTTTTACTATTTGCTCAAGTTGAAGGAAATCTTAAAGATAACTATGGCACAGAAGCTATTAATAAAAATGGCCTAATGCAAAGAGCTATAAAAAGCATAAAAAACAAGTTTCCAGATATTCTTATAATGTCAGATGTTGCATTGGACCCTTATTCCTCTTATGGTCATGATGGTGTAGTAGAAAATGGGGTAATTGTTAATGATATTACAAATGACATACTAGCAAAGATGAGTCTTACTCATATTGAAGCTGGAGCAGATTTTGTAGCCCCAAGTGACATGATGGATGGAAGAGTAAAATCAATTAGGACAGTATTAGAAAAAGAAGGGTATCATGATGCAGGAATTATGAGTTATAGTGCTAAATATGCCTCATCATTTTATGGTCCATTTAGAGATGCTTTGGACTCTAAACCTGGATTTGGAGATAAAAAAACTTATCAAATGGATATAGGAAACCGTGAAGAAGCAATAAATGAAGTTCGGTCCGATATAGAAGAAGGTGCGGATATTGTTATGGTTAAACCTGGGATTTCATATCTTGATATTATTAGGGATATAAAAAACAATTTTAATATCCCAATTTCTGCTTATCAAGTAAGTGGAGAATACGCAATGATTAAAGCTGCTTCAAAAAATGGGTGGATCGACGAAAATCAAACAATTTTAGAAACATCTATTGCTTTTAAAAGAGCAGGAGCTAATTTTATAGCTAGTTACTTTGCCAAAGATGTCATAACATTAATATCTTAATTATGTCAATGAAAAAAAAAGTACTATTAATTCTTATTGCGCTAATTACATGCTTTTATTTACTGGATCTTGGCTATTTAGTTAAGGCTGTAAAAATAGGATACCTAAAAGGACACACTACAGCATATTTATCAGACTATGTCCACTTTGATAATGATATTATTGAAACTGGAGATCATCAACCATGGTTAATTAGTGATAAATACAATAGCAAATTAGAATCTAAAAAATTAATTGATCTTAATGAGTTAAAAGAAACCACATCATACCTAATTATACAAAATGATAGTATTGTTTTTGAAAAATATTATCTAGGTTATAACCAAGATTCTATTTCAAATTCATTTTCAATGGCAAAGAGTTTTGTTAGTGCGATGTTAGGTAAGGCCATAATGGAAGGGCACATAAAGGGCCTTGACCAGCCTGTTTCTGATTACTTTAAGGAGTTTAGTGAAGGGAAAGCTGCTAATCTAACAGTTGGTGATCTTTCAACAATGTCTTCTGGATTGAATTATGTAGAAAAATATTATAGCCCTTTTTCACTAACTGCTAAGAGTTATTTTACCTCAGATTTGAATTCTTTAATTCTAGACTTAGAAGTTGTTGAGGAGCCCGGTCAGAGATATAAATACCTTAGTAGCGATACCCAGTTATTAGGAATGATTCTTGAAAAAGCAACAGGCAAAAACCTTTCTGATTACCTCAGTGAATCTTTTTGGAAGCCAATGGGAGCTAAAATTGCTTCTCCATGGCAGGTAGATAGTAGAGAAAACAATCTTGTGAAAGCATTTTGTTGTATCGCTAGTAATGCCAGAGACTTTGCTAGGCTTGGGAAACTCTATAAGCAACACGGAAAATGGGAAGGACGTCAGATTTTAGATTCTACTTTTATAGCAAAATCTCTAACTCCAAAATTCTCAAATGCTCCTTTTTATGGTTATGGATGGTGGTTGGGAAAATATAATGGTAAAGAAATTTTTTACTCAAGAGGACATCTTGGGCAGCTTGCAATAGTGATTCCTGAAGATGACTTAATTATTGTAAGATTAGGAAATTTAATTTCAAAGGAAGAAGAAGGTAGTGCACATTCTAAAGATTTTTACACCTATATTGAAGAAGCATATAATATAATTAATTAATTGTTTTATTTTGAATAAAGTCTCTTCTAGCCCACTTATTTCAGTAAAAAATTTAAGCATAAGTTTTATCAAAAAGAATGATATTATTAAAGTGGTTAACAACATCAGTTTTGATTTATTAAAAGATGAGGTGTTAGGAATTGTTGGGGAATCTGGAAGTGGAAAGTCTGTTACTGCCTTGTCTATATTAAAATTATTACCTAACAAGAAAACTATATCTAAAGGAGAGGTAATTTATAACAATACAAATTTATTAGAGTTAAATGAAACAAGAATTCGTCAAGTTAGAAGAAAAGATATATCTATAATATTTCAAGAGCCCATGTCTGCGCTAAATCCAACCATGAAATGTGTAGATCAACTTCGGGAATGTTTTGAGATAGAAAATATTGAGGAGAAAGAAATTGAAAATGAAATAAGCTTATTAATTAAAAAGGTGAAGCTAGACAAAGTTGACAATTTTAACTCAAAGTATCCACATCAATTGTCTGGAGGGCAAAAGCAAAGATTAATGATTGCAATGGCTATAGCCTGTAAGCCAAAATTACTTATAGCCGATGAGCCTACTACAGCGCTAGATGTTACTGTTCAAAAAGACATAATTGAATTACTGTTAAAAATTAGAAGTTCTGAAGGGTTAAGTATAATTTTTATTTCTCATGACCTAGCACTCGTGTCTGAAGTGGCGGATAGATTAATCGTAATGTATAAAGGAAAAATAATTGAAAAAGGGGTTGCTTCAAATATATTTTCGAATCCAAGTGAAAATTATACAAAAGGCTTACTATACTCAAGACCAAATAATAAAGTGAGGTTACGCAAACTGCCAACAGTCTCTGATTATATTAACAACTCTGTAAACAACTCTGTTATTGACGAAAAAGAAATTGAAATTAATCGTCAAAAAATTTATTCAAACTCCCCAATTCTAGAAATTAAAAATTTAGATAAATATTATATTCAAAATAAAGTTTGGTTTAAAAAAAGCTCCTCATTTAAAGCTCTTAAAGACATTAATTTAAAATTATATAAAGGGGAAACTCTTGGACTGGTAGGGGAGTCAGGGTGCGGTAAATCTACGTTAGTAAAAACTATTGTTCAAATTGAAAAAGCTAGCAATGGCTCTATCTTTTATGAAGGTACAGATATTACAAAACTTTCAAAATCTAAATTAAAAAAATACAGAAAAGACGTACAGTTAATTTTTCAAGATCCAGATTCATCATTAAACCCAAAGAAAACAATTGGATACTTAATAATGGAGCCAATGATCGTTCACGAAATTGATAAGAAAAATAGTTCTTACAAAACTTTATGTATTAATTTATTAGAAGATGTTGGTCTTAAAAGAAGTGACTTTTATAAATACCCTCATGAATTATCTGGAGGTCAAAAGCAAAGAGTTGGAATCGCTAGGGCTATCAGCGTTGCACCGAAAATATTAATTTGTGATGAATCGGTGTCTGCCTTAGATGTTTCGGTTCAAGCACAGGTTTTGAACTTATTAAATGATTTGAAAACAAAACTAAAACTTACATATATTTTCATTTCACATGATCTGTCAATAGTCAAATATATGGCAGATAAAATTATTGTAATGAAAGACGGAGTTTTTGAAGAAATAGGTTTTTCAGAAGATATCTACAATGCTCCTAAAATGGAGTATACTAAAAAACTAATAGATGCTATTCCGAACGGAATTAGTTAATGTTAATTTCTGGAACTTCTATATCAACAATAAGGTTTCCCGTAGTAGAGTCTTTTATTGTTTGAATACTAACTCCAGGAGCTCTTTCGAGTAGTTTGAATCCATCTTTTGTAACCTCTAGTACTGCTAAATTTGTTACTATTTTTTTTACACAGCCTAGGCCTGTTAATGGAAGTGAACATCTTTTTAAGAGTTTAGATTCTCCTTTTTTATTTGTATGCATCATTGCAACTATAATATTTTCTGCACTAGCAACTAAATCCATAGCTCCACCCATTCCTTTAACCATTTTCCCGGGGATTTTCCAATTTGCTATATCTCCGTTCTCAGAAACTTCCATAGCTCCTAAAATAGTTAAATCTACATGCTTTCCTCTAATCATAGAAAAGCTCATTGCTGAATCGAAAAAACTGGCTCCAGGTAATGTAGTGATTGTTTGTTTTCCTGCGTTAATTATATCTGCATCTACATCTTCCTCAAAAGGGTAGGGGCCCATTCCTAGAACTCCATTTTCACTCTGAAACTCTACACTTAAGTCTTTATTAACATAGTTTGCCACTAAAGTAGGAATTCCTATTCCTAGGTTTACATAATAACCGTCTTTTACTTCTTTTGCTATTCTTTTAGCAATTCCATTTTTGTCTAGCATTATCTTTGTGTTATAGTTCTTTGTTCAATTCGTTTTTGGTAATCATCTCCCTTAAATATTCGCTGTATAAAAATGCCGGGGATATGAATATCATTTGGGTCAAGAGCTCCTACTGGATATAATTCTTCAACCTCTGCTACTGTAACAGTCGCTGCTCCACACATATTTGGGTTAAAGTTTCTTGCTGTACCTTTAAAAATTAAGTTTCCTGCTTCATCTCCTTTCCAAGCTTTAACAATCGAAAAGTCTGCTTTAAAAGCATGTTCTAAAATATACATTTTGCCGTTAAACTCGCGAGATTCTTTTCCATCAGCAACTTCAGTTCCAAAACCTGCTGGAGTATATACCGCAGGGAAACCAGCTTGTGCTGCTCTACATAATTCAGCAATAGTTCCTTGTGGCAGTAATTCAACCTCAAGTTCTCCAGATAGCATTTGTCTTTCAAATTCATTGTTTTCACCAACATAAGATGAGATCATTTTTTTTATTTGATGATCTTTTAATAATAATCCTAACCCAAAATCATCAACTCCAGCATTATTTGATATACATGTTAATCCTTTAACTTTTAATTTAACTAGTTCGTCAATTGATTTTTCAGGAATTCCACATAGCCCAAACCCACCTAACATAATAGTCATGTTATCTTTAATTCCGTCCAGAGCACAACTCACATTGAGTACTTTTTTATTTATCATACTAAATATTTTAAAAATCTATGTCCAATAACTTCTTGTTATTGTTTTTAATTTTATTTAATGAATCATTTTTAAAATTGTTGCAATTCAATTCAATGGATAATTTTTCTGGTCTTGAAAAAGGTTCCTTGGATATATTTAAGAGTGTGTCCTGGTAACAACTCTTCATATATACTCCCCAAATAGGCAAAGCCATTGACGCTCCTTGACCATAGTCAATAGTTTCAAAATGAATAGACCTGTCTTCTGCACCTACCCATACCCCAGTTACTAAATTTGGCACCATCCCCATAAACCATCCGTCACTTTGGTTTTGAGTTGTTCCTGTTTTACCTGCAATTGCATTATCAAATTCGTAAGGGTACCCAGTTACAACGGTCTCGTACGCATTATTAGTTGCGCCAGTAGTCCTTAGTCTTATCCCAGACCCTGCCTGAGTAACTCCTTCGAGTAAATTAACAGTTACGTACGCTGCCTCTTCGCTTAAAACATCTCTTGTTTCTCGCTTATACTCAAATAGAATTGTCCCATTTTTGTCTTCAATTTTTTCTATTAGTATAGGCTTGGTGTAGACTCCTTTATTGGCAAATGCAGAATAAGCAGCTACCATTTCATAAACACTTAGATCTGGAGTTCCTAAAGCAATAGAAGGAACAGGTAATATTCTTTGCTCTATACCTAAATTTTTAGCTAGTTTTATAACTGGTTTTGGGCCTATTTTATCAATTAATCTTGCTGTGACAGTATTAATAGAGTTGGCTAGCGCATTTTTCAAAGTACGTGTTCTACCATATTTGTCGCCAGAATTTCTCGGACACCATTTTTCAGGATTACCAAATTTATTTTTTTCTACACAAAATTGACTATCAGGAAAGGTATCACAAGGAGATAACTGTAGCTGGTCGATTGCAGCCGCATACACAAATGGCTTAAATGTTGAACCTATTTGACGCTTGCCCTTTTTTACCATATCGTATTGAAAATGTTTATAATTCATTCCGCCTGCCCAAGCTTTAACAAAGCCAGTATTTGGATCCATGGACATCATGCCTGGTCTTAAAAAAGATTTATAATAAATCATAGAATCCCAAGGTTTCATTATTGTGTCAATTTCACCTTCCCATGAAAAAACAGTCATTTTTACTGGTATTTGAAATGATTTTTTTATTTCTTCTTCTGATTTTTTAAGGTCATATTTCATTTTTCTCCATCTCTCAGACCTTTTCATGGAGCGCCTAAGAAGTGTGTCTATTGCTCCTTCCGTTAATTCTCGAAATGGAGCTGTTGGGTTATCTTCAATCGTATTTTGTTTAAAGAACTCTTTTTGGAGCCTAGGCATGTGTTGATTGATTGCATCTTCAGCATAAACTTGCATGCTATGATTTATAGTAGTGTGAATTTTTAATCCATCAGTATTTATATTGTACTTAGATCCATCTGGTTTTCTATTTTTTTCATCCTTTACCCAATCTTTCATATATGATCGTAAATATTCTCTAAAATATGGTGCAATTCCATCTCTGTGAGACTCAGGAGTATAATTTAATTTTAAATCTTTAAGCTGAAGAGAGTCTTTCATTTCTTTATCAATAAATCCGTATTTATGCATTTGTGACAAAACTACATTTCGCCTGTTTTTTACACCAACCGGATTTCTAGTAGGTCTGGGATTATATAACGAAGAGTTTTTTAACATTCCAACTAACATTGCAGATTCACTAACGTCTAAGTCAATGGGTTCTTTTCCAAAATAAATTCTTGATGCACTCCTAATGCCGTCACCATTATTTCCAAAATCATATATATTTAAGTATTGAGCAATAATTTCATTTTTAGTATACTGCTTTTCTAGTCTTATTGAAATAATATATTCTTTAATTTTCTGATTAATCCTTTCTAAAATATCTCTAGATCCTTCGCCGGTAAATAACTGTTTAGCTAATTGTTGGGTAATCGTGCTTCCACCTCCATCTTTTCCTAATTTAACCAAAGCTCTTAAAGTTGATATCCAATCAATGCCCGAATGATCAAAAAAACGGATATCTTCAGTTGCTAATAAAGCATCTACTAAATGTTGAGGGAAATCTGAAAAACTTACAGGAGTTCGGTTGTCATTAAAATAAAATTTTGCTATAGTTTTTCCGTCTTCAGATAATATTTCGCTAGCTAAATTTGTCTTTGGATTTTCTAATACTTGTAAATCTGGCATTTCTCCAAGACCTCCAACAGATGCAAAATAAAAAACCCCATAAACTGACGACACTAAGGCTATAAAAAGTGCCCAAATAATAATGGTGTATTTTTTAATCTTATTTATCTTTTTCAATTTTGTATCCGATATTTAAAATTCC
>CAXYEG010000025.1:0-57907 GCA_964275995.1 uncultured Flavobacteriaceae bacterium | reverse complement strand
GGCGTTGAAGCAGTGGTATCAACGCAGAGTACTTGGCGTTGAAGCAGTGGTATCAAACGCAGAGTACTTTGGCGTTGAAGCAGTGGTATCAACGCAGAGTACTTGGCGTTGAAGCAGTGGGTATCAACGCAGAGTACTTGGCGTTGAAGCAGTGGTATCAACGCAGAGTACTTGGCGTTGAAGCAGTGGTAATCAACGCAGAGTACTTGGCGTTGAAGCAGTGGTATCAACGCAGAGTACTTGGCGTTTGAAGCAGTGGTATCAACGCAGAGTACTTGGCGTTGAAGCAGTGGTATCAACGCAGAGTACTTGGCGTTTGAAAGCAGTGGTATCAACGCAGAGTACTTGGCGTTGAAGCAGTGGTATCAACGCAGAGTACTTGGCGTTGAAGCAGTGGGTATCAACGCAGAGTACTATGAAGATAATTTTGAGTAAGAAACGTTAAATAAGTAAAAACATTTCATCTACATAATTTAAAAACTTTTTTTTGTACTATTGAAAACTTACTGATTTAAGTGAATATCTTTTCTTAATTATTGTGGACATTTTTTGAATAATACGCGGTATCTATATTTACTAAAAATCAAACTTATTTTCTAAATACTCTTTTCCTATTTTGAAATTTAATTTTTCAAAATGATCTTTATAATAAGGATAATTATACCAAGTTATCATTGTGCTTATCTCATCATAAACCACTTGTTAAAAACACCAACTTTATCTAAATTAGAAAAGCCCATTGGACCTTCAATAGTATTTAATTGATTTTTGTTTTCCAATTTTATTCACTTCATTAATAAGAGCTTTAGTAACATTAATGTCATCAATAGTGTCCAAACCATCCAAAATCTAATTTTACTTATCTTTTGTGTATTAACCTCATACCCAGTTTAATAATAGCTGCAAACCCTTCCAATGATTAAATTATTCTCAATAGCTAAAAATAAAAGTCACATTGCAATCATTAAGATTTGGATTAACGCTATAAGTAAAAATTATTAATCTCTTCATTTATAATAGGAGGGGACCCATTGTTTTGAATTTTTAATATAAAATCAAAAGGAAACTTTACAAAAATCAGTAAGCAGTTTTTTTGGTATTAACTTTTATTATTTTCATTTTTGTAATAACTTTATCTTGATGAAAAATCAAAATCTGTAGCTTAAACCAATTGTTATTTTATTAACCTTTGGCGTTTCTTTATTGTTAGTTGTAAATGAAGCATCAATTTGAAGGTTCTTATTAAAAAGATATGCAGTACCTAAAGTGAAATAAATTATCAGCATAAAAAATCACTTTTAATGGCCTTGAGTCCTCAATAAAAATTGCCCAGTTTATATTTATTGCTTTAGTTTACCGTTTACTATATACTCCAAAGTCACTTTGATTTGATCCAATTCTGTCTAAAATAATATTGGTTTACTAGTACAGTGTTATTTTTAAAATTATTTTGTGTGGCTATAAGTATAAATGGGACTAACTCCATTTATTCCATTAGAAGTATAAGGATTCATTTTAGAATCAATATTTACCCCTGACATTACAGCTAACGCAGGAATAAGTGATCTCCATTTAAATTTTTTGATTAGCCCTGTAGCTATAAACATTTGGGACTGTCATCATAATCTTTGTAAGGAATCATATAATAAATATTTAAATCCAATTTTAAATTCTTTAATATTTTTTCTAGTAATTTCAATTTGTAGGATTGAATCTATAATCATAAAAAAATATCATTTTGGTAAGTACCAAAAGTTATAAACTCTAACTCTTCCTTAAGAAAACCATATCTAAGTGAAAAAATCTAAAACCATAGCCAAACAAATTTTATTATATTAATAATTTATGTTCTTCCTTTAAAAAATTAGTACTTGTTTCTATTTGTAATACGTTAGTTCCTACTGAGAAAGCACTAAATGGACTCCACCAGGTTTATTAGTGTTTATATTACATCAGTATATTGGCCCATAACAAAAGTTGGTAGTTATACCCAAAAAACAGTAATAATTTAGTTTTTATTCATCTTAATTCAATTTATTCAAATATATAATTTTTATTATTTTATTAACTTTTTTAATCTACAATAATTGTATTTTTTGATTTATCATGAGTTATATTTTTTAATTTTTTTATTAGGTTTCTTATTTTAATATACCAATTATTAAAAATTCATAATGAGGTTAGTTGCCCCATTTTTTACTTAGACAAATGTCAAATAAAATGAATGATAACTTTAGCAATGCTAAAAGAAACAATCCCAAAAAGGAATAATCCTAAAAAGAGTGAAGGGGAAGTAAGCATTGATAAAATGCCGAAAAGAAATAAACAATCTAATAACAACATTGGTGATTATGTCGATTATGAAGAACTTGACTAATATAACTCTATTCTTAAAAAATAACTTACATCACTTTTTAGTATTTATTTTATTTATTATTATTTCTGTTTCTTATTTCTCACCCATCCTTGAGGGTGAAAAAATTTACCAAAGTGATATAGTTCAATACACTGGAATGGCCAAGGAACAAAATGATTTTAGAAATCTAAATGATTCGGAAACATATTGGACTGACAGTGCTTTTTCAGGAATGCCTACCTATTTACTTGGTGCAAAATACCCTCATAATTATATTAAAAAGATAGATCTTTTTCTTAGGTTCTTACCCAGACCTGCAGATTACTTATTGCTATATCTTATTAACTTTTATATTTTTTTACTTGTTTTAAAAATGGATTATAAGTTAGCATTTTTAGGCTCAATATTCTTTGCCTTTTCTACCTACCTTATAATCATAATTGGTGCTGGCCATAACTCTAAAGCACATGCCATTGCTTATATGCCTTTAGTTTTAGCAGGTATAATTTTAGTATTTAATAAAAGCTATTACAAAGGTTTTTTTATAACCACCTTAGCTTTAGGGCTTGAAATTTGTGCAAATCACTTTCAAATGACTTATTATTTAATGTTTATTGTAGTTTTACTGGGTCTTTATTATCTTATTAATTTCTACAAGCGCAAGTTATTGCAAGAATATTTTAAATCATTAGCGATACTATTCTCCGCTTTATTTTTATCAATAGCACTTAATGCTAGTACTATTATGAGTACTTATGAATATTCTAAGCAAAGTACAAGAGGAGTTAATGAAATAACTATTACACCTGATGGTGATCAGATTCAATCAGATGGTTTGGATTATAACTATATTACAGAGTATAGTTATGGTATTTTTGAGAGTTTAAATTTATTTATCCCAAGGGTAACAGGTGGAGGTAGTGTGGAGAAATTAGACACTGATTCAGAAACCTATAAATATTTTAAATCTATTGGAGCTAACTCTATACAAGCTAGAGATGCAACTAAGTTTAGTCCTACCTATTGGGGAAGTCAACCCATAGTTGAAGCTCCAGCTTACATAGGAATAGTAGTTTTCTTTTTATTTATTTTCTCAATATTTTTAGTTTCTAATAATAATAAATATTGGTTGCTCGCATCTGTACTTGTTTCTTTGCTTTTATCTTACGGAAAAAACTTATCATTTATTACTGATATTTTTATTAACTATTTCCCGTTTTACAATAAATTTAGAGCAGTTAGTTCAATACAGGTTGTTTTAGAGCTTTGTATTCCAGTTTTAGCTATCTATTCACTGAATGCAATGATTAATAAAAATAGAGCTGCAAAAGAGGTCAAAAATGCTTTGAACAAGACACTGGCTGTATTTGTTGTATTAGTTATCGGTTTATACTTATCCATTGATTTATTTGACTTTAGAGGCTTGAACGATTCACTTTATGTAAATGCATATGGTCCTGGATATTTAGATGCTTTAAAATTAGATAGAATTATATTATTTAAATCGGATTTATTTAGAACTTTTATTTATGTTATTTTATCTTTTGTAATATTAAGTTTTTATCGTAAAAAAATAATTTCATCTAATTCATTAATTATTCTTTTTTTGATTATTGGATCATATGATTTAGTTAGTTTTAATTATAATTATGTAAATTCTGATGATTTTGTTAAATCTAAAAATGTTGATGTTCCTTACATAGCCAATCAAGCTGATATTTCTATTTTAAATGACAAATCTAAATTTAGAGTACTTGATTTGACAAGCAATTCAACAAAAGCATCTTACTTTCATAATTCAGTTTTAGGATATCACGCTGCTAAACTTTCTAATTATGATGCTCTATTAAAATTTTACATCTCGAAGAATCATATGCCTGTTTTAAATATGCTTAATGTTAAGTATTTTATTAGTAAAAATGACAATGATGAATTTGAGGCTTATATAAATGAAAACGCTCAGGGCAATGCTTGGTTTGTAGAAAATATTTATAATGTAGGTTCTCAAAATGAAGCTATATTATCTCTTGACTCTCTAAATTTAACAAATAGTGTAGTTTCTACTAAATTAAAAAGTAAAAAATTTAAAATTCAGAATAATTCAAATATTAATTTAATTGAATCTAAATCTAACTATTTAAAGTATACTGCTACAAACAATGAAAATGGTTATGCAGTTTTCTCAGAAATTTTTTACCCTAAAGGTTGGAAAGTTTACGTGAACGGAACAGAAACTAACTTTGATAATGTAAATGTAGCACTAAGAGGTTTGTATTTAGATAAAGGAAATAATACAATTGAGTGTCACTTTAGTCCAGTTGTAGTAAAGAAATCGTCTTATGTTAGTTTAGGAAGTTCTATGTTGTTACTGCTACTTCTGTTGTCATCTTTATTTTATAATGTTAAAAAAATAACTGAATAAATTGAAAAATAAAGTATTGATTATAACGTATTATTGGCCGCCATATTCCAGTCCTGGTGTACAAAGATGGGTGAAATTTGTAAAGTATTTCAATAAATTCAATATTCAGCCCTATGTATATACCCCACAAATATTAAGTATTGATCAATCAGATGATTCATTAATTTTAGATATTCCAAAAAAAGTTGATGTAATAAAAAAACCAATTTTTTTATTTGATAAAATATTGAAAGTGTTTTTACCAAAATATTATGCAAATTACAGTAAGGGAATTATTCCTTCAGTGGAAAACCTCTCAATAATTGATAAGATATTACTTTATTTTAGAGGCAACTTTTTTATACCAGACCCAAAATTGTTTTGGGCGAAAAGTTCTGTCAATTATCTAAAAAATTATATAGCTTTAAATGAAATTGATACAATAATAACTACAGGTCCACCACACAGTATGCATCTATTAGGGAAAAAATTAAAATCATCAACTAAAGTTAAGTGGTTAGCTGATTTTAGAGATCCTTGGACAAACATATGGTATAATAAAAAGTTTTATTTCACTAAATCAACCTTAAATAAACATAAAAAATTAGAAAAAAGTGTTCTCAATGAAGCCGATCATATAATTGTCACCTCAAATCGTTTAAATGTTGAGTATAGTAAATTAACTAATAAACCTATATCGACCATAACAAATGGTTTTGATCATATTAATGATGATGATTTTAAGTTAGATAAAAAATTCTCAATTTCACATATTGGATCTATGTTGTCAGATAGAAATCCTGATATATTATGGAAAGTTTTAAATAAATTAGTTAGGGAAGTAAATGGTTTAAATGAATTCCTTAAGTTAAATTTAGTAGGTAATGTTAGTATAGAAGTTAAAGAATCAATCAGAAAATATTCTTTAGAGTCTTATGTTGAATATATAGGACACATTACTTATGATCAAACTAGTACATATTTGAAAAATTCTCAATTATTATTGTTAATTCAAACAAATCAAGTAGAATCAAATTATATAATTCCTGCTAAACTCTTTGAATATTTAAATTCCAATAGACCAATTATTTCTATTTCAAATAATGATGATGTTTATAATATTATAAACGAAACTAATGTTGGCTTTAACTTCCAATATGACCATGAAGTTGAGCTTTATAATTGTATTTTAAATTATTTTAATAAATTTAAAAACGGTGGAATTAGTATTTTGCCAAGAAACACTAATAATTATAGTAGATTTGAATTAACCAGATCTGTTTCAAATATTATTAAAAATCTATAATGGGCATAGTAATTAAGCAATCAATTAATAATACTATTACAACTTATCTTGGATTTATTTTAGGTGCCTTCAATGTATTATTTTTATATACCTATTTTTTATCGGACGAGTACCATGGATTACTTGCTTTTATTATTTCAACTGCAACTATAATGCTTCCTTTTATTTCTTTAGGAACTCATAATGCAATAATTAAATTTTATTCTTCATACACGAATAAAAATGAGAAAGATTCCTTCTTAAGTATTATGTTGATTGTTCCACTGTTGAGTGTGATAGCTTTAACCACTATAGGAATTACTTCAATGGATTTTATTAAAATATTATTACCCAAAAACGAGTATTTAACTGATGTGAATGTTTGGGTAATATTAGTTACTGCGATCAGTTTTGCTTATTTCGAGGTCTTTTATTCCTTAGTTAAAATTAAACTAATTTCAGTTTTTGGAAATTTTTTAAAAGAAATATTCCATAGAATATTGATTACAATTTTACTGATATTTATATATTTTGAACTAATTAATGAGCAAGAATTTATTTTTAGTGTTTTATTTATTTATGTCTTAAGAACTCTGGTTATGATGATATATGCAGTTAGATATAATTCTTTTGTTTTTAAAATAAAAATTCCTAAAAATTCATTATTAATTATTAAATATTTACTGGTTATATGTCTTGCCGGTGCTGTTGCAAATATTGTTTTGGAAATTGATAAATTTATGATAGCTCAATATTTAGACATATCTAAAGTAGCCTATTATTCTGTTGCAATATATATATCTACTTTAATTACCGTTCCTAGAAGATCTTTATTTCAAATTGCTAATCCTTTAAGTGCTAAATTGTTAAATGAAGAAAAGTTTACTGAATTAGGAGTTTTATATAAAAAGTCTAGTTTAAATTTATTAATTGTTTGTGGTTTTGTTTTCCTTCTTATTATTTTTAATTTAAGTGATATTTATTCTTTTATTCCAGAAAATTATAAACAAGGTTACAATGTTGTTTTAATTATTTCATTTACTAAAATTTATAATGCTTTTTTAGGAAATGTTGATGGGATAATTTTTAATAGCTTATACTACAGTTTAATCGTTTTTATTGGTGTTATTATAACAATTATAACAGTTTATTTAAATTATTTATTGATCCCTTTATATGGTCTTGAAGGTGCTGCTTTTTCTTCATTTATAGCTATTTGTTTATATAATTCGATCAAAGTATATATAGTTTATTTAAAATTTAATTTACATCCAATAACTAAAAACTCTTACAAAATAGGGGTAATTATTCTTTTCGGCTTTTTAACTTCATTTTATTTTAAATTAAATTTTACCCCTTACTTAAATATTATTATCCAAACTTTATTTATAAGTGTAACCTATATTTCTATTGTTCTTTATTTTAAAATATCAGTAGATATTAATTATTTATACAATAAATACCTTTCTAAATAAAAAAACCTTGCAAACACTAAGAAGTGATTTTGCAAGGTTTCTAACTAACTATCTAATAAATTAAACTAACTGTCTTAAATATTACAAAGAGCGTGCCAAAGTCAATTATTTTAAATATTTTTTTAAATATTTAGCTGTAAGCGATTTGTTATTCTTGACTAAATCTTCTGGATTACCGTGAGCAATTATATACCCTCCATTATCTCCTCCTACTGGTCCTAAATCTATAATGTGGTCTGAACATTTAATTAATTCTAAATTATGCTCAACTATAATTATAGTATTTCCTATATCTATTAATGAATTAAATGATTTTAGTAGCTTTTTTATATCATCAGTGTGTAATCCTGTAGTAGGTTCATCAAAAATAAAAACTCCCTTTTTATTATTATTAGCCTTACCTAGGAAATAAGCTAATTTTATTCTTTGTGCCTCTCCACCGGAAAGGGTAGAAGAGCTTTGACCTAACTTAACATACCCTAGCCCTACTTTTTTTAAGGGTAATAATTTTTTATATATTTTTAGTTCATTAGATAATTCGAAGAATTTTAATGCTTCATCAATAGTCATGTTTAGAATATCAAATATATTTTTATCTAAATATTTAATATCTAAAATCTCTTTTTTAAATCTACTGCCTTTGCATTGATCACATACTAAATGAACATCTGCCATGAATTGCATTTCAATTGTTATTTCTCCATCCCCTTTACATTTGTCACACCTTCCACCATCAACATTGAAAGAGAAATGTTTTGGCTTATAAGACCTTTGTATACTTAATTTATGACTGGAAAAAAGAGCTCTAATATCATCATAAGCTTTGATGTAAGTTACAGGGTTTGATCTTGAAGATCTTCCAATTGGATTTTGATTAATAAATTCAACAAAATCAATTTTTTTCAAATCCCCATCTATCTTTGTGAATTCACCAGGTTTATTTTCATAAATTCCTAATTCATTTTGTAGAGCTGGATATAATATACCTCTAACTAGTGAGCTTTTTCCACAGCCTGAAACACCTGTAATTGTTGTTATTACCCCTAAAGGTATATTGACATTGATATTTTTTAAATTATTTTCTCTAGCGCCAGTAATTTTAATATAATATTTACTATTTTTTCTAATTTTCGGTACTGATATTTCTATTTTTCTATTTAAATATTTAGCAGTTATAGAGTCCTGTTTCAGAAATTCATTATAGCTCCCCTGAGCAACTAATTCTCCACCTTCTGATCCTGCTTTTGGGCCAATATCTATTATATGATCTGCCTGTTTCATTATATCATGGTCATGTTCGACGACTATTACTGTATTTCCTAGGTCTTTTAAGGATTTTAAAACTTTTATTAATCTAATTGTATCGTTAGAATGTAATCCAATACTTGGCTCATCTAATATATATAATGATCCTACAAGGCTACTGCCTAGGGAAGTTGCTATATTAATTCTTTGACTCTCACCTCCAGATAAACTTTTTGATTTTCTATTCAATGTTAAATAATCTAAACCAACATTAGAAAGATGTTCTAATCGAGCATTAATTTCTATTAGTATTCTCTTTGATATTTGTTTTTCAGAATCTGTTAAACTTATTTTATTAAAAAACAGCAGCAATTCTTTTATAGATAGATTAATTAACTCTGAAAGTGATTTATTATTAATTTTGACAAAATCAGTTTCCTTTCTTAATCTATTTCCTTTACATTGAGTGCATAGTGTTTTACCACGATATCTAGATAATAGAACTCTGTTTTGAATTTTGTATGATTTTGATTCAATTTTATCAAAAAAAGCATTTATTCCTTTAAAGTGCTGATTTCCATCAAAAAGTAAGTTTTTTTGATTTTCAGAAAGTTCATGATATGGTTTATGAATTGGGAAATTAAACTTATGGCTTTGTTTAATAAAATCATTTTTGTATTTACTTAATTTTTGTCCCTTCCAAGGAAGTATGGCATCTTCATAAACAGAAAGTTCCTTGTTTTTGATTACCAGGTTTTTGTCAATTCCAACAATATCCCCATATCCTTCGCATTTTGGACAGGCACCATAAGGATTATTAAAACTAAATAGATTAGTTGAAGGCTCTAAGAAAACCTGACCATCCAATTCGAATCTAGTATTAAATTGATGTGACTTATTATTATCTAAATCTTCAATAATGCAAATACCGTTGCCTTCAAAAATTGAAACCTCAATTGCATCGGCAAGTCTATTGTAAAAAGATTCATCATTTTCAGTAATTATTCTGTCAACAACTAAATAAAACTCATTGTAATCTAAGTATTTAAAATTATCAATTTTATCAACTATGTTATTATATTTTATACGGCTATATCCCTGATTTTTTAGTAAATCTAACTTTTCATCAAAATCACTTCTATTATCACATTCAATTGGTGATAATAAAAGTAATTTCTTATTAATTTTAAGTTTTTTAATGAAAGATAATATATCTGTAACAGTGTCTTTTTTTACTATTTTATTTGAAATTGGAGAGAATGTTACCCCGATTCTTGCATATAATAGTTTTAAATAGTCATAAATTTCAGTGCTTGTACCAACGGTTGATCTTGGGTTTGTCGTGTTTACTTTTTGTTCAATAGCTATCGCCGGAGATATACCTGAAATATAATCTACTTTTGGTTTATCTAATTTCCCCAAGAATTGTCTAGCATAACTGGATAAGCTTTCAACATATTTTCTTTGTCCCTCTGCATATAAGGTATCGAATGCCAAAGAAGATTTTCCTGATCCAGAAAGTCCAGTTATAACTGTTAATTTATTTCTAGGAATTTCAACATCAATATTTTTTAAATTATGAAGTTTTGCCCCCTTAATAAAAATGTTTTTATTACTATTTTTCATCACGACTTTATAAAAAAAATATATAAAAGTAAATATAATATTAATTAGATTTATTAGAAGATAATGGCTACTTTTTTATTAGTTTTTTTGGAAATTAAATCAATAAGCCTATATTTGAGTTTATTATTAACAAATCAACGCCTATAGAATAACATTACCTTTTTAGATTTTTATTTTAAATAATTCACAATCTATTTGTGATAAAATGTAATGTTATGGTTAATAATAAACTTTCGGATTCCCAGTTAATAAGTGATTATATTAAAGGTAATGAGTATTGCCTTGAGATTTTAATTAAAAGACATAAGCAAAAGCTATATAACTTTATTTATTCAAAGATTCAAGATAGAGATCTGACTGAAGATGTTTTTCAAGATACCTTTATTAAAGTTATACGTACACTAAAATTAGGAAATTACAATGAAGAAGGGAAATTTGTTTCTTGGGTTATGAGAATTGCTCATAACTTAGTTATTGATCATTTTAGAAAAAATAAAAGATTACAAAAATTTCAAAGTTCTGAGAACTTCGATATATTTTCTGTACTAAAGGATAATGCACTTGGTGCAGAAGATAGCTTGATTAAAAATCAAATTGATAATGATGTTAGAGACTTAATTGAATTACTTCCAAATGATCAAAAGGAAGTTCTTATTTATAGGTTTTATAATGATTTAAGTTTTAAAGAAATTTCTTACAAAACAGGTGTAAGTATTAATACATCACTGGGGAGGATGAGGTATGCTCTTATCAATCTTAGGAGTATTATTTCAAAAAAAAATATATCTCTTACTAAATAGTAATAACTTGTTTTTTTCTTCGTTATAAAGAAAAAACAATATGCAAAAAAATTACTCTGAAAAAAACTTATTTTCGTTAAAACTACAGCCTAAACCTGAAACAATTAATTTTTTAATTAATTATTCTAAATCGTTAAGTATAATCAATCTTAATTCTAGAAATACAGAAATTAATTTAAACTAGTATTTAATTTACTCAAAAGTTTTTTTCTTCCTATTGTCTTGGTTATAATGTCTTTATTTATATCCCAACCTCTAGCCGGAGAATATTCTCTACCGTACCAAATAATTTGTAAATGTAATTTATTCCACAATTTTTTCGGAAATGCTTTTTTAGCATCTTCTTCAGTTTTTTTAACATTTTTACCTGTGGATATTTTCCATCGGTATAAAAGTCTGTGGATATGAGTATCTACTGGGAATGCAGGTATGTTAAATGCTTGAGCCATGACAACACCAGCAGTTTTATGACCAACGGCAGGTAGTTCTTCTAAAAGATCAAAGTCTGCAGGAACCTTACCATTATGCTTGTTTATTATGATTTCTGATAGTCCGTGAATTCCTTTACTTTTCATTGGAGACAGGCCACATGGTCTTATTATAGTTTTGATTTCTTCAATGGACATTTTTATCATATCATAGGGGTTATCTGCTTTATTAAATAGAATCGGTGTTATTTTATTCACTCTAACATCAGTACATTGAGCTGAAAGAAGTACTGCTATTAAAAGGGTATAAGGATCTTTATGATCTAGCGGCACAGGAACTTCAGGATATTTTTTTTCCAGTTCATCTATTATGAATTTTATACTTTCCTTTTTATTCATTTATATTATATTTACTTTCAATTTCAAATATAGCAATTATGGGTTTATTAAAAGTAGGGGACAAGCTTCCTGTTTTTGAGTGTCTTGATGACAAAGGAAATAGTGTTAAAACTGAAGACTTATTGTCTAAAAAGTGTGTCATATTCTTTTATCCGAAGGCTAATACACCAGGTTGTACTGCTCAAGCATGTAATTTATCTGATAATTTTTCTGAATTATCAAAAAATGGTTATTCAGTTTATGGTGTAAGTGCAGATAAAGTTAAAGTCGCAATCTTCATTTTCAACTAAGTTTGGAGGCTTTCCTTACCCATTACTTGCCGATGTTAACAAGGATATTATAAATTCTTTTGGAGTTTGGGGGCCTAAAAAATTTATGGGTAGAGAATATGAAGGTATATTAAGAACTACTTTTGTAACAGATGATAAAGGTATTATTACTAAAGTAATTGATAAAGTAAAAACCAAAGATCATACAAATCAAATACTTAATTAGTGATGAGCTATTTGTAGCCAAATAATTTCTGCTCTTTAATAAGTTTACTAACTCCCTTAGGAAGCATGTCTTCCCACTTTGGGTCTCCACTGTTAATCAATTTTAGAACTTCTCTTGAAAATATTTTCAAGTGATCAATGTCGTAATCAACAACATCTTCAACTTTTCCATTATATTTAAAAAATTTATATAACTCTTTCATTCTTGGATGAACTTTTAAATTATCACTATTTATAATTTTCCCGTCTTTATCAAGCATAGGATAAGCAAATACTTTAACATTTTTAAAGAATAATTTACCAAACGCTTCCAATATACCTCCACTTAGGTGTGTATAATATTTAGGATCAAAGATTTCAATTAAATTATTAATACCCATCGTAAGACCTATTTTTTTCTTTGTATATAAAGAAAAATACTCTACAAGTTTGTAATATTCTTTAAAATCAGATATTAATACAGTCTGGCCTAAGGAACATAAAAGCTTAGCTCTATCTAAAAAATCTTGTTCATCAATCTCTCCGTCTGTTTTTAAATTTGATAATGTTATCTCAAAGACAACTTGAGTTTTTTCTAAATCAACATTTTTTTGTTTTAAAAATAATTTAATAGAGTTTAAATACATCTCAACGTTAACCTTTGTTACGGGTCTAAAACTTCCTCTTAGAGCAAGAATATTTTTTTTATATAATATCTTTGCAGGTAAAACATTTTTACCTTCTGGCGAAAACATTACAGCCTCTGTCATTCCACCTTTAACAAGCTGCAAACTAATTAATCTGTTGTCAACTTCATTGAATACTGGTCCAGAAAAATTTATAGTATCTATTTCTAACTGATCTTTATTAAGATTATCATATAAATATTTTAATATTTTTTTAGGTTGGTTGTATTTGTAAAATGCACTATAAATTAGATTTGTACCTAAAATACCAAGCGTTTCTTGCTGAAGCCTAGCGTCATTTTCTTTAAATCTAATATGAAGAATTATTTCGTTATACTCTCCATCCGGATTAATCTGAAATCTAAGTCCAACCCAACCATGACCTTTAAATTTTTTAGCAAAATCAATCGTTGCAACAGTATTTGCATAAGAAAAAAATAATTTTTCAGGATGTTTATCTCTAGTTAATCTTTGTTCGATTAAACTAGTTTCCCAATCAAGCATTTTTCTCAATCTATTTTCAGTAACATATCTTTTATCGTCTTCAATACCATAAATTGCATCACTAAAATCTTTGTCATATGCTGATATAGATTTTGCAATTGTACTAGAAGCACCTCCAGCTCTAAAAAATTGCCTGACAGTTTCTTGTCCAGCTCCGATTTCAGCAAAAGTTCCGTATATATTATCGTTTAGATTAATTTTTAAAGCCTTCTGCTTCGTAGTTGGAACAGTTTTTACTTTTGAATCACCATTGTGAATTATATCCATAGCTATATTTAATAACATATAAATTGTACAATACAAATGTATTAAAAATTGATTTGGTCAAAGAAAAATATTCTATTTTTATATTAATAAATTAATATGTTGAAAATTACTTTTTTAGGTACAGGAACTTCACAGGGAATACCAGTGGTAGGAAGTAATCATCCTGTTTGTAAAAGTATTGATCCTAAAGACAATAGATTAAGGTCATCTATATTAATACAGTGGAAATCTTTTAATTTTATTATAGATTGTGGACCAGATTTTAGATATCAAATGCTTCGATCTAATTGCAATAAGGTTGACGCTGTTTTCTTTACTCATGAACATAGTGATCATGTTTCAGGAATTGATGATTTAAGACCTTTTTATTTTAATCATGGAGATATTGAAATATATGCTCATAAAAGAGTAGTATCTAACATAAAAAACCGTTTTAACTATATTTTTAATAATGACAATAATTACCCTGGAGTCCCAGTCATAAATCCTATTGAAATAGCTAATGATGTCTTTAAAGTAAATGGATTAAATATTACACCAATAAATGTTAAGCATAATAAACTACAAGTGTTTGGATATAGATTAGAAGATTTCGCTTATATAACCGACATGAAAACTATTTCGGATTTCGAAATATTAAAATTGAGTAACTTGAAAGTTTTAGTTTTAAACTGTTTAAGAATTGAAGAACATCACTCACATTTAAATCTGAAAGAAGCACTAGATTTAGTTAAAATTATAAAGCCTAAAATTTGTTATTTCACTCATATTAGTCATTACTTAGGGTTTCATAAAGAAGTAGAAAGTAATTTGCCGGATAATATCTTTTTGGCTTATGATCAACTAACTATAAAAGTTAGTTAGATTCTAACCAGTTCTTGAAGTCATAAAAATTTTCAGAAGAAATTGTATGTCCTGAATTGAATTCATTAAATGAATAGTTAATTTTATTTCTTTTAAGTACCTCGGTTGATTTTCTGGCCCAATCAACTGGTATTACTGGATCATCTTTTCCATGTGATATATATAGGTTTAATCTAGAGTAATCAATATTTTTGGATACTATATTGATCATCGCTTCATCAATATATCCACTAAAACCAATAATATTTTTAAACTTTTCTGGATAATTAAGACATAATGCGTAACTAAGTATAGTTCCCTGACTAAATCCAAGCAGTGATATTTTATCTTTATCGATTAAGTATTTGTTAGATAATTCCTCTATGAAATTAATTATCATATTAATAGAATCTTTCGCCTGGTCATGATCATTAAACTTATTCATATCCTCGTCAAAACTTATGTTATACCAAGCAAATCCTCCATTAGGTAACTTAAAAGGTGCTCTAATTGATACTATATAGTGGTTTTCAGGAAGATAATTAGCAAAAGAATGTAAGTCCGATTCATTACTGCCAAATCCATGTAGTAACAAGTAATAATGGAGACTCAGAAGTTTTTGATTGAGGCTCTTTAATTAAATACTTTATAGATAAATCTTCATTTAACATTACTTGTGTATCGATAGTTTGTTCTTATTAATTGTCCCATAAACAACTCCTCTTAGTTTTGAATTTTCAAAAATCGAGTTTTTAGATTTAGATAAAATATCCACTTTATTAAAAATATATTCTTTATCTGGATTGAAGAGGGTTAAATTAGCTGATTCGCCGATTTCAATTTTGTTTTCTGGAATATTAAATATGGACTTTACCGTTAGTTAGTATCTTTACAGCCATCTTTGTTGGGAAGATTGAATTTAAGGCTCCAAAAAAACTTTCTAAACCAATAGTACCATATTCAGCGTTATCAAATTCTGTTTTTTTAAGCTCAATATTTAATGGGTTATGATCAGACGTAACCATATCAATAGTACCATCTTTTACTCCATCAATTAAAGATTGTATGTCTTTTTTTGTTCTTAATGGAGGAAGTACTTTGAAATTAGTATTAAAGTCTAGTAAATTATTGTCAGAAAAGAACAAATTATGAACTGCAACACTACAGCTAACATTTAATTTTTTTTTCTTTGCTTCTCTAATGAGATCAACTGACTTAGAAGTTGATATTGTCGGTATGTGTAGGTTGCCCCCAGTATATTCAAGAATCGACAAGTCTCTCATAATTTGAACATGTTCAGAGAAAGATGGACTTCCTTTTAATCCTATAGAAGTACTAGCTATGTTTTCGTTCATAACTCCGTTATTAGATAATACTTTATCTAGAGGAAAAGAAAGTATTATACCATCGAAATTAGCGGTATACAATAGAGCTAATTTTAAAGTATTTGGATTAGTTATGGAAGTTTTATAATCACCAAAACATATTGCTCCTCCATTTTTCATATCATACATTTCTGTGAGCTCCAAATTTGACTTAGTTAAAGCTCCAATAGGATGTATTTCAACTAATTCATTAATAGATTTGTTTTTAATATACTCAATTTGCGAGCGGTTTTCAGAAATTGGGTTTGTATTAGGTTGAAGTGCTATGGAAGTAAAGCCTGACATGGATGCTACTTTTAACCCATTACTAATGGTTTCTCTTTCTTCAAAACCAGGTTCACCAAAACAGACGCTAGAATCAAACCAACCTCTAGAGACATGTAGATTGGTTAAATCAATTTCTTTATAGTTTTTTGGGTTATTTATATTAAAATCAATATTAGATATTATGCCATTTTCTATTAATAAATCAACTTTATTATTATGAAAAACACTTGATTTGTCTACAATAGTTACAGATTTTAATAAAGTGTTCATTTATGCCTAATATTTACGATCAAAGCCTTTGCAAAAATAATAAAAGGATTTCAATTCATTTAACTTAATGTTAATTTTAATGCTTAGCAAAATAAATAATAATCTCTCATTATTTTATATCCTTTAGAATCAAAAAATATTTTTATCAATGATTGAGACTCTTTGTTAGCTACCGTTATAATACTCTGGTAATTATCTAATTCATCTAAATGCTCGATACTTTTTAATTGTTTATTGTAAATGATTCTATCTATTTTGTTTGGATTATTACAAACCCAAATAAAATTAATATTTAATTCGATTAGTTTTTTTGCAAGTAATTTGCCTCTTTTTCCAGCTCCCCATATTATTAAATTTTTAGTTATATCATAATTCAATTCCATAAAGTACTTAATCTTTAAATCTAAAAAATTATTATCAGCGTAGTTTGAATCTGTTCTAGAAGTTCTTGTAGGGTAATCTCTCCAAAAATGTAGTATTTTCAATGAAGATATGATTTTAAACCTTTCTTTATAAAATCGAAAAACTAAGTCATAATCTTCAGGGTAAATATTTGAATTAAATGCACCGCATGATAATAAATCATCTTTTAGTATCATCCAATTTGGAGAGGGAATAACACATTCTTTATAGATATGATTAAAATTATCATTATCAATCATCATTTTATTTAACCAATTCTCATATTTTTCATAACCTGAACCCAATCCATCCTCAGAAAAATATTTAACTTTAGATGTAGATACATATCCTTTGCCACTAATTTTTAAGGATTTATGTAATTCCTTTAATTTATCTTTGTCCATTATATCATCACTATCCATTCTAGTAATGTAATCTCCAGAACATTTATTTAGACCTTGCCTTAAGCAATTAATAATTCCTTTTTCCTCTTGATTTTTGTAAAGCTTGATTCTTTTATCATTTAGTGAGATTCTATGTACTAACTCAAAACTATTGTCATTCGAATAATCATCAATTATAATTAACTCCCAATTCAAATAGCTTTGATTTATAATAGACTCTAAGCAATCGTTAAGGAACTTTGAAGAGTTTTTAAAGGGTGTTATAATACTAATTAGGTCACTATTAGTCAAAATACGAGTTGTTAAATAGTATAGTTTTTACATGAAGTTTGTTTGCAGTATCTGTCCATGTTACAATAGTTTTATCGTTATCAATTATGTTAATTTTGGGAAATCCAGATGATCGTGTATTATAAATTTCATCAATAATTATTGATTTATTAACTCCACTATATCTATCTATTCTTTGTAATTTGAGAAATGCTTTGTCATTTACATAATCCATGTAACTAATTATAGAAGAATTTTCAGTAATCATTTCAATATCAACTCTTCCCAATGGATCGTTAGAGTTTATTAAAATTGGATCATCAAACCCTTTTGAAATATCACTAGTAAACGCAACTTTTATTTCACTTTTTCCGTCTATTTCTGTATACCAAATTAACGACGAGGAATTGTTAAAAGTAGAAATTGCTGGACCATTTACAGGACACCCTGCTATTATCCAATTATCATTGAATACAGCAAGTGGAGTAGACCATTTAGAGTTTTTGTAGTAAGAATAAAAAATATCTCTAGTTTCGTTATTAGACCTGTCTCTATAGACGGTTATAGGAGTATTATCTGCTGTTAAGGCTAAATCAGTTTGGCAACAATCACAAACCTTGTTGTCTATTAATTCGTCCATAAGTATATCTCCATCTATATTGTAAGAGGTAGCCCTTAAAGTCATCTGTGGTTTTAGGTTTTTGTTATCCTTTGCTAACTCGTTTTGCCTTCCATCTAAGTAAGTAGAGAGAAAATTATTATTATAATTGATAGTTGATACAAACCCATGCTCAGTCTTTGTGTTATCGCTATGAAGTTTCATTGGATTATTCCAGCTATTTCCTCCATCTTTTGAATTCATAACTTTTATGTCATATGAATATGTTTCTGATGCACTTTTTTCAAGAAAGTGAACGGAAATACCATTGTAGTTATTAGTAGTAATTCTAGGAAAGTCAGCCCAGTTTACAAACCAGTCAGTCGAACTATTAATTAGAGATGGATTATTCCATTGCAATTTATTTAATTCTAACTTAGAAAAATAAAGTTTACTAAGTTCTGAATTTTCGGATGAAGAGATAAAACTTAAATAAGTATTACCATTTGTTGAAGTATAAAGATTTGGCTCTGAAGATTGATAGTCCTTAGTAAGACTAATTTCTTTTAATTCAGCCGATTGATTACAGCTAAAAATAAAGCTATATATAACAATATAAAATTTTAAATTTTTAATATTTAGCAGATTTACCATTTGATAATGAGTTTTTTATAAATACTCTTAGATCTTCATTTGAAGACTCCAAATCCTCCGCTCTTAAATACATCATATGACCACTTCTATATCCTTTGTAGGTAAACCTGTCTTTCATCTTACCGCTAGGGTCTATATGCCACATTGTATATTTTGCTTGAAAATAAGTAGTAGCACCATCATAATAACCTGATTGAACTAAAACTTTAAGGTATGGATTTTGAGCCATTGCCTGTCTTAAGTCATCTCTAGTAGAATCATTTCTATTATCCCATGGTCTAACTGAGCCAAACAAATTGTACTTTAAATCTGTTTTAAAGCCTAAATTATTTCTTAAATAATGATTAATCGCAGGAGTAAACGAGTGCTCCCAAGAGTCTAACTCTGCGTTTGAGTCTGGTCTCGAACCTGCCTCCATTTTATCTAAACCTAGATACCTAGAATCTAATCTGCCTATAGTGTAACCGCTAGTGTCTCTCAACAAATCTTTCCAAAAGAAACTAGTAGGGATATCTAAATTATGTTGCAGTATGGATTTCTGACTTAAACCAGAGTAATAAGACATTTTTTTTGCTATATTTTGTCTTTCATTTTCTGAAATAAATCCTCCTTTTGCTAAAGCTGGTATTAAAGTATTAATAGTAAAGTCTTCAGATTCCGGTAAAATTTCTAGTAAATCTTTATTTTGTAATTTTTCATCCAATGCTTTATGGTACCATGCAGCAGCAGTATAATAAGGTAAGTTGATTGCAGATCCAACAGCACCTCCTGTGTTATAAACTCTGTAGTCAGCTGGAGAAACTAAAATCACTCCGTTTAGATACATCCATTGTCTTTCTTGTAACTCCAATGATAGCCCCATTACTCTTGTGCCACCATAACTTTCACCAATTATATATTTAGGCGATTCCCATCGACTATTTCTAGAAACAAAAGTATTAATCCATCCCGCTAAATATTTAATATCAGCATTAATACCAAAAAATAAACTCTTATCAGGCATTTTACCGTTTGAATCAGCAATCATTCTTGAATAACCAGTGTTAACTGGATTAACAAAAACAATATCAGCAACATCTAATATCGAGTAAGGGTTATCTTTGACTCCATATGGTTGTACAGGAAAACCTTCACTATCTATTTTTAGTATTTTAGGCCCAGTATAAGCAATATGCATCCATACAGATGCAGAACCAGGACCACCATTAAAAGAAATTACTAAAGGTCTTTCGTTGGTATTTTTAACATCAGTTCTTTTGTAGTAAGTGTAAAATAATGATGCTATTACTTCTCCTTTTGAGTTCCAAACTGGTTGAGTGCCAGTTGATGCGAGGTAATCAACTGTTACATTTTTGATCTTGGTAGAGTGATTACTGGTAATTATAGTGTCAACAGGAAGTTTTAAGTCTTGACAATAGATAAATGAAGAAATTAAAAACGATAAAAAGGTAAAATATAGTTTCATAAAAAATAGTTTTATATTAAATAAATTTAAGGATTTTATAATTAAAAAATTAGAATACATTTTAGAATGCTTCAAAAGCCCCTAATCCGAAAAGAGCATAATCATATTTAACAGGATCTACAGGATCAAATTCTCTAAGTTTTAGATCTAACTCAATTAATGCTTTTGAATCATTTTGTTTTCTAGTTAATAAACCTAATTTTCTAGCTACATTTCCAGAATGCACATCTAAGGGGATTGACAAATAATTTGTAGGTATATTTTTCCATATTCCAAAATCAACCCCATTATTATCATGTCTAACCATCCATCTTAAAAACATATTAATTCTTTTTGCAGAAGACCCTTTGTATGGGTCAGCAACATGTTTTGTTGTACGATTATCGTGAGATAGTTTAAAAAAAATATTTTTAAAAATATGAATTGAATTTTGAGTTGAATTGTTTAAACAATTATTTGAAAATACTGATTCTAATCCACCATGCTCTTTATAGATGTATTTTAAGGCCTTTATAAAGTAAATTAAGTCAGTAGAGTTAAATGTACGATGAACAAATTTGTCAAAAAGATTTAAATCTTTAACCGTGTGGTTTAGTATAAAGTCATATGGAGATTCGTCTAATAAAAGCATCATTTTCTTTGCGTTGTTTATGATCACTTTTCTATTGCCCCAAGAAATAATTGAAGTTAAAAATGCAGATATTTCGATATCTTCTTTTAAAGAAAAAGAGTGGGGGACCTGAATGGGGTCGGTTGTAATAAATTTAAAATTATTATATTCTTTATACTTTTCATCTAAAAAAGATTTAAGTTCAGTGTGATTAAGTTTTTTTAGCATTTTCTAGTTAATATCACCATCAACAATTTCAATCTTTCTATCTGCTAAATCAGCTAATTTTTGATTGTGAGTGACGATTATAAATGTTGTATTATACTTATCTCTAATATCAAAAAACAACTTGTATAGATTTTCAGCACTTGTAGTATCTAAGTTTCCAGATGGCTCATCTGCAAATATAATTTGTGGATTATTAATTAATGCTCTAGCTACAGCAACTCTCTGCTGTTCACCACCAGAAAGTTCACTTGGTTTATTATTTATTTTATCCTCTAAATTTAAGTAGCATAATAATTCATTTGCTGTTTTTAGTACATCAATTCTATTTGTTTTTTTTATAAAGGCGGGAAGACAAACATTTTCAATTGCTGTAAACTCAGGAAATAATTGATGAAATTGAAAGATAAAACCAATTTTAGTATTTCTAAACTTACAAAGATCTTTTTCAGACATGCCCAACACATCAATATCATCAATAATTAACTCACAATCTTTGTTAGATGGTTTATCTAAAGTTCCTAATATTTGAAGTAAAGAGGTTTTTCCAGCTCCTGACGCACCAACGATAGAAACAATCTCAGATTTTGATATATTTAAATCAAGACCTTTTAATACTTGTAAAGATTTGTAATTTTTTTTTAAATTTTTAGTTTTAATCATTGTAATTAATAAATAATATTGTGAAATTACCAATTAATAATCATTAGACAAATTAGTTATTAATTATTATAGTATGAAAAGTTTTAAAAAAGCATATTTTGCAGGTGGTTGTTTTTGGTGTACAGAGGCAATTTTTTCTAGATTAAGAGGGGTGAGTGATGTTTATCCTGGTTATACTGGAGGAGGAGTGGCTAACCCTAAATATAAACAAGTTTGTTTAGGAATAACAGGACATGCAGAAGCTGTTGAAATTTTATATGATCAATCAATTATTTCTTATAAGACCCTTTTAGAAGTATTTTTCAGCACTCATAATCCTACAACTTTAAATAAACAAGGAAATGATATTGGATCTCAATATAGATCTGCAATTTATTGTGTAGCAGAAGATGAATTGAAAATAGCAAAGAATTATATAAATGAATTGATTGTTGAAAATGTTTTTACTGATGTAATTGTTACAGAAGTTAATATGTTGACTAGATTTTACAACGCAGAAATTGAGCATAAAGAGTATTATGACTTAAACACTAATCAACCATATTGCTCAGCGGTAATAAGTCCTAAAATAAGAAAATTGATGCAGCAGAATAAAGAAATTTTAAAATAACTATTTCTTAAAAAGATAACCAAAGCTCATCAATCTTAACATACCTTTGGACATGTTAATGGACATTTTGTAGAAAAAATTAAATATAAATGTGTCCTTTTGGAAGTTTATAACGCTCACAATAACTCCGAAGACCAAACCAAACCAGACTAATAAAACTTGGTATATTGGGAATAATATTAATAATCTCATTGGCCAATATATTATTGGATGAAAATCACTTTTATCAATATTCAAAAGTTCCAATGCTGGGCCAGAAAATAAAGTCGATACTGATCCTGTAACTCCAAAAACAATAAATATAATTACGACTTGAAAAAAGGAAGTTATACCCCACTTTTTTTTAATTTTTTCGAGCATTATTTTATTTTAAAATTTCAATAATTTGATCAGCAAGCTCAACTCCAATTCTATCTTGTGCTTCATTAGTAGCGGCACCGATATGTGGAGTTAAGGAAATCTTTGGATTCATCAATAATTTAATTTCTGGATTAGGTTCGTTTTCAAATGTATCAAGTGCTGCAAAGGATACTTTACCTTCATTTAGATATTTATCAAGAGCAACTTCATCAACAACACCACCTCTTGCTGCATTAATCAGTCCTACACCATCTTTCATCAAATCAAACTCATTCGTTCCAATAACATATTCTTTCTGTGAAGGAACATGTAAGGTTATGAAATCTGATTTACTTAAAACATCATCAAAACTAGATTTTTCTAGATTAAAATCTAAACTCTGTCTGTCAAAAAAATCTAATTTTAAATTGACTTTATCATTGTGTAAATCAAAATAAATAATATTCATTCCTATACCTAGAGCAATTTTAGCAACTTCTTGGCCAATTCTTCCAAATCCAATAATTCCTAAAGTTTTACCTCTTAATTCAATTCCTTTTGCAAAAGCTTTTTTAAGTTTTTTGAAATTAGAATCACCTTCTAAAGGCATATTTCTATTTGAAATATGTAAAAATCTAACACAAGTGTATAAATGAGCAATTACTAATTCTGCAACTGAACTGGAAGAAGCTGCAGGTGTATTAATGACCTTTAAACCTTTTTCTTTTGCATACTCAACGTCTATATTATCCATACCAACGCCACCTCTACCTATTATTTTTAAACCTGGGCAATTATCTATAATATCTTTTCTAACTTTTGTTGCGCTTCTTACAAGTAAAACTGTAATTTTATTTTTGTTAATATATTCTATTAATTGGCCTTGTTCAACGCTAATAGTTATAATTTCAATCCCATTATTAACCAATTTATCTACACCACTTTTTGAAATACCATCGTTTGCTAATACTTTCATTTTTCTTATGCTTTTGTTTCTAATTCACTCATTACTTCTACAAGAACTTTCACACTATCTAATGATAACGCATTGTACATTGAAGCTCTATATCCACCAACACTTCTGTGTCCATTAACTCCTTCAATACCAGCTTCTTTTAACATCAATTCAAAAGTGTCTTTTAAATCACTATTTGTTAAATTAAAAGTTGCATTCATAGTTGATCTATCCTTAATAGCAGCAAAACCTTTAAAAAGAGGGTTTAAATCGATTTCTGAATACATTACAATTGCTTTAGTTTTATTGATCTTATCGATTGCTTTAATACCTCCTAAGTTTTTTAACCATCTCATGGTTAATAAGGATACATAAATAGAAAAAACAGGTGGTGTATTAAACATACTACTTTTATCAATCATAAGTTGATAATTCATCATTGAAGGAATGTTTCTTGTCACTTTTCCAAGAATTTCTTCTTTAATAACAACAATTGTTGCACCTGCTGGACCCATATTTTTTTGTGCACCAGCATAAATTAAATCAAATTTTGAAAAATCTAAAACTCTGGAGAATATATCACTACTCATGTCACAAATTACAGGAACAGAGGATTCTTTGAAATCTTTTATTTGAGTTCCAAAAATTGTGTTGTTAGAAGTACAATGAAAATAGTCAGAGTCAGAAGGAATTGAGTAATCTTTTGGTATATAATTAAAATTTGAATCTTTTGAACTTGCTAATTCATTAACAGCTCCAAATAGTTTTGCTTCTTTAATTGCTTTATCACTCCACGATCCAGTATTTAAAAAAGATGCTCTATTTTCTAAAAGATTATAAGCTGTCATTAAAAACTGTGTACTAGCTCCACCTTGTAAAAAAAGCACTTTATAACCTTTGTTGTTAAGGTCTAATAAATCTAAGGCAATATCTTTAGCCTCTTCAATTACATCAACGAATGCTTTGCTTCTATGTGATATTTCTATAAGTGATAATCCACTTCCATTAAAGTCCATTATAGATTCTGATGCTTGCAACAATACTTGTTGTGGAAGTATGCAAGGACCAGCACTAAAATTATGTATTTTCATATTTTAAAAAATTAAAGAACAAATTTGGTAATTATTAATGTAAATATTTTGTTTTTTAAGATAACTTTTAAACTATATTGTTAACAAAAAATTCATTACATCTATATTGTCAGCATATTGATTTAAAAAAGGATTTTGTGTTTCACCAAAATCAATTTTCCCTTTAAATTTAATATTACTAACAACACACTGGATATTATCTTCTTGTTGTTTGATTTTTTCGCTTAAATGAGAAATATTATCATAATACTCATAATTAATTGTAGAAATAGGGGAGTGCATTTCACTTCCTTCTTTGATCATGAAAAACCCATTATCAAGAAATTTATATTCACTCATTAAGTAAATTGCCTTATTGTAGTCATAATTGTTAGCATATTTATGATTATTGATCAAACCTTTATATCCAAAAATTGAGTTAAAAAATGAATCAAAATTATAATCTTTTGGTACATATAGTTTAGAAACACTTCTGCATCCAAGCCCAAAATAGGTTAGTATATCATGACTTAAAGATTTTAAATCCTCATCAGTTTCGTTTCCGTCTAAAATTGCTATTGAATTTCTGTTTTTTCTAATTATAGATTGCTTATTTTTAAAATAGTATTCAAAATATCTACTTGTATTATTAGATCCAGTCGCAATTACAGCATCGTAGTCTTTTAACATACCATCTAAATATACAACTCTGTCTGAGGGAACTTTCACTATATTTATTAAAAATGGAAGCATATATTTATCATTAGAAGATAGTTTAATGATAGAATTGTGTCCAGCTAAAAACACGCAAATAAAATCATGAAAACCAACTAGAGGTATATTTCCTGCCATGATTATTGCAATATTTTTTCTAGATATATTTTTTAAATTGTATTTACTTAACCATTGGTTTAAATTATTTTTAATTAATTTTTTTGACCAGTAAGTTAAATTAATTTTAATGTTTTCATCTGTAAACCAAGGATTGTTTGATTGAGCTTTTTTAATAACTTTTTCAAATTCAATTAAATTATCGTCTTTATTGTTGTCATATTTTTCATCTAAATAATTCTTTAAAAATTCACCTATATCTGATATTATCTCTATTTTCTCATTTATATTCATTTATCTTCTTGGTTTTAAATACTTTTAAAATTACTTTTGTATCAAATTTATAAAACATTAATCATATGGCAATCATAATTACCGACGAGTGTATTAATTGCGGTGCGTGTGAAGCTGAATGTCCAAATACAGCCATATATGAAGCAAGTGATGATTGGAGGTATTCAGATGGCACTAGCCTTGAAGGTGATATTGTATTGACATCTGGTAAAGAAGTCAATGCGGAAGTTGTTCAAGAAGCTATTAGTGATGAAATATTTTATATAGTACCAAGTAAATGTACTGAGTGCGTAGGTTTTCATGAAGAACCACAATGTGCAGCTGTTTGCCCTGTAGACTGCTGTGTTCCAGATGAAGATAATGTTGAAAGTGAAGATATTTTAAAAAGAAAACAAAAATTTATGCATCCAAACAACTAATGAAGGCAGGAATAGTAGGATTACCAAACGTAGGAAAGTCAACTTTATTTAATTGTTTATCTAATTCAAAAGCACAAAGTGCAAACTTTCCTTTTTGTACAATTGAACCTAACATCGGAGTGGTAAATGTCCCAGACGATAGATTGCTAAACTTAGAAAGTCTAGTCAATCCTGAAAAAGTTATTCCAGCGACAGTTGAAATCGTTGATATTGCTGGATTAGTAAAAGGAGCTAGTAAAGGGGAAGGATTGGGTAATCAATTTTTAGGTAATATTAGAGAAACTGATGCAATTATTCATGTCTTAAGATGTTTTGATGATGATAATATTATTCATGTAGATGGCTCTGTTGATCCTGTAAGAGATAAAGAAATAATTGATTTAGAATTACAATTAAAAGATCTTGAAACTGTAACTAAGAAATTAGAAAAGACAGTAAGAACAGCTAAAACAGGCAATAAAGAAGCTCAAAAAGAATTAATTATATTAAATCAAATTAAATCCCATTTAGAATCTTTTAACTCTGTTCGATCAATTGAATTTGATAAGGAAAGTTATTTAGCTTTTGTAGCACCACTACAGCTAATAACTGATAAACCTGTTTTATATGTTTGTAATGTTGATGAAAATAGTGCAGCATCTGGTAATCATTATGTTGACACAGTTAAAAAACTTGTATCTACTGAAAACGCAGAAGTAATTACCTTAGCTGTGGGCATAGAAGCAGATATTAATGAGTTGGATGATTTTGAAGAACGGAAGATTTTTTTAGAAGATTTAGGTTTGTCTGAACCTGGTTCTTCTAAGTTATTAAGATCAACTTACAAGTTACTAAACCTTCAAACATACTTTACGGCAGGAGTTAAAGAAGTTAGGGCTTGGACTATTCCTATTGGGTCTACAGCTCCCCAAGCTGCTGGTGTTATTCATACGGACTTCGAAAAAGGTTTTATTAGAGCTGAAGTAATTTCATATGACAATTATGTTAACTATAAAAATGAATTAAAGGTTAAGGAAGCAGGAAAGATGAATATTGAGGGTAAAAATTACATTGTCAATGATGGAGATGTGATGCACTTTTTATTTAATGTGTAATTTTCAACATTCATTAAATACTTTGTTAATTACTTTACCTATTCTTGATTTCTTTTTTTAGTTTGATATACTATATTAGCATCATTCTTATTTTATTTAAATTAAATGTCACCAAACAATAATTATACAGAAGATAATATTCGTTCTTTAGACTGGAAAGAACATATTAGGATGCGTCCTGGAATGTATATAGGTAAGCTTGGTGATGGATCATCACCAGATGATGGCATATACATATTACTAAAAGAAGTTCTAGACAACTCAATTGATGAATTTGTAATGGGTGCCGGTAGAACTATTGAAGTTTCTATAAATCAAACTAAAGTGACTGTTAGAGATTTTGGGCGTGGTATTCCTTTAGGTAAAGTTGTTGATGTTGTATCAAAAATGAATACTGGTGGTAAATATGACTCTAAAGCATTTAAAAAAGCTGTAGGTTTAAATGGTGTTGGTACAAAAGCAGTTAATGCATTATCTGAATATTTTAGAGTAGAATCAACAAGAGATGGATATTCCGTAGCTGCAGAATTTAATCAAGGGTCTTTAGTAAACCATGAAGATAAAATTGAATCTTCCAGAAGAAAGGGTACAAAGGTAGCTTTTATACCTGATCAAACTATTTTTAAAAATTTCAAGTACAGAAATGAATATATTTCTAGAATGCTTAAAAATTATGTTTACTTAAACCCAGGACTTAACTATAATTTTTAACGGAGAAAAGTTTTTTAGTGAAAACGGATTAAAAGATCTGCTTAGCGAAAGAATTAATGAAAGTGACATGTTATATCCAATTGTTCACATTAGTGGAGAAGACATAGAAGTTGCAATCACTCACAGCAAGACTCAGTATAGTGAAGAATATCACTCCTTTGTGAATGGTCAAAACACTACACAAGGTGGAACTCATTTGCTAGCATTTAGAGAAGGGTTGGTAAGAACAATTAGGGAGTTTTATGGCAAAAGCTATGACTCTTCCGATATTAGAAAATCAATTGTGTCAGCTGTTTCTATTAAAGTGATGGAGCCTGTATTTGAAAGTCAAACTAAAACAAAATTAGGATCCACTGATATGGGTGGTAATTTGCCGACAGTTAGAACTTATGTTAATGATTTTTTAAAAAATAGTTTAGATAATTATTTACATAAAAACCCTAGAATTGCAGAATCTATTCAAAGAAAAATATTACAAGCTGAAAAAGAAAGAAAAGAGCTTTCTGGGATTAGAAAGTTAGCAAGAGACAGAGCTAAAAAAGCGAGTATTCATAATAAAAAACTTAGAGATTGTAGAATTCACTTAGGTGATCTTAAAAATGACCGCAGATTAGAATCAACTTTATTTATAACAGAGGGAGATTCTGCTTCTGGTAGTATTACCAAATCTAGAGATGTAAACACTCAAGCTGTTTTTAGTTTAAAAGGTAAGCCACTTAATTCTTATGGCTTAACTAAGAAAATTGTTTATGAGAATGAGGAATTTAATTTGCTTCAAGCTGCTTTAAATATTGAAGAATCTATTGAATATTTAAGATATAATAATGTAGTAATTGCTACGGATGCTGATGTTGATGGGATGCATATCAGACTACTTTTAATTACATTTTTTCTACAATTTTTTCCAGAATTGATTAAACAAGGTCATATTTATATACTTCAAACTCCACTTTTTAGAGTTAGAAATAAAAAAGAAACTATTTATTGTTACTCTGAGAATGAAAGAGTTGATGCGATTTCAAAATTAAAACCAAGTCCTGAAATCACAAGATTCAAAGGCCTTGGTGAAATTTCTCCTAATGAATTCAAACATTTTATTGGAGATAATATTAGATTAGACCCTATCATGCTAGATGAAGGCATGTCTATTGAAGATTTACTAAGTTTTTATATGGGAAAAAACACCCCTGACAGACAGAATTTTATTATAGATAATTTAAAGGTTGAACTAGATTTGATTGATAATAAAAAATAATGATAAAAGAAGAAAAAGATAATAATCACACTAATCAACTTCCTGATACTAGTGAATCTATCACAAGGATCACAGGGATGTATAAAGATTGGTTTTTAGATTATGCATCTTATGTTATACTAGAGAGAGCTGTTCCAGCTATTGAAGATGGTTTTAAACCCGTTCAGAGAAGGATAATGCAATCAATGAAAGATTTAGATGATGGTAGATATAATAAAGTAGCAAATATTGTAGGCCATACAATGCAATACCATCCCCATGGTGATGCTAGTATAGCTGATGCTATGGTACAAATTGGTCAAAAGGATCTATTAATTGACACTCAAGGAAACTGGGGCAATACATTAACTGGTGATAGAGCTGCTGCTTCAAGATATATAGAGGCAAGAATATCAAAATTTGGTTTAGATGTTATATTTAATCCTAAGATTACTAAATGGCAAGCGTCTTATGATGGTAGAAGAAAAGAACCTGTAAATTTACCCGTTAAATTCCCTTTATTGTTAGCTCAAGGTGCTGAAGGAATTGCTGTAGGACTTTCTACAAAAATTTTATCTCACAATTTTATTGAACTAATTGATTCCTCAATTAAGCATTTACAAGGAAAGAAAATAAATATTCTTCCTGATTTTATCACCGGAGGTATAGCTGATTTTTCAAATTATAATGATGGTAAAAGAGGAGGTAAGGTTAGGCTCAGAGCAAAAATATCTACAGTAGATAAATCTACATTATTGATTTCAGAAATCCCATACGGGACCACCACTACATCCCTTATAGATTCAATCTTGAAAGCAAATGATAGAGGTAAGATTAGAATAAAAAAAATTGATGATAACACCGCATCAAAAGTTGAGATTTTGATTTATTTACCAAATGGTATTTCACCTGACAAAACAATAGACGCACTATATGCATTTACCAATTGTGAAACATCAATTTCTCCACTAGGGTGTGTTATTGAGAATAATAGACCTCTTTTTATCGGTGTTTCTGATATTTTAAAAATATCTACAGATAATACTGTGGAATTATTAAAACAAGAACTTTTAATAAAATTAGGTGAATTAGAAAATCAATGGCATTATTCTTCATTGGAGAGAATTTTTATAGAAAATAAAATTTACCGTGATATAGAAAATCAAGATACATGGGTTGGAGTTTTAAAAGCTATAGACCTAGGTTTACGACCATATACCGACAATCTAAAAAGGGATGTTGCTGAAGAAGACATCATTAGGTTAACCGAAATTAAAATTAAAAGAATTTCAAAGTTTGATATTGATAAAGCAAGTGATAAAATCATTGATCTTGAAAATCAAATTAAAAAAGTCAAATTTAATTTAGATGATATTGTGAATTTTTCGATAAATTATTTTAAAAATTTAAAGAAAGATTATTCAGATAACAGGGTAAGAAAAACTGAAATAAAATTATTTGATGATGTTGATGCAACAAAAGTAGTTATTAGAAACACTAAACTTTATATAAACAGAGAAGAGGGTTTTATTGGAACATCATTAAGAAAAGACGAGTATGTATGCGATTGTAGTGATATTGATGATTTAATAGTATTTACAAAAGATTGTAAGGTAGTTATAACAAAAGTTGACTCAAAAACATTTATTGGTAAAAACATTATACATGCAGCTGTTTTTAAAAAGAAAGACAAAAGAACTATCTATAATATGATTTACAAAGATGGAGATAAGAATTTCTATTATTTAAAAAGATTTGCTGTTTCTGGAGTAACAAGAGATAAGGTTTACAACTTATCTTCTGCAAAAAAACAATCTATTGTTTCTTATTTTTCTGCAAATCCAAATGGTGAAGCTGAACTTATTTCTGTAATACTTAGGCAATCAACAAAATTAAAGAAGTTTAAATGGGATGTGAATTTTTCAGACTATATAATTAAAGGAAGATCTTCTAGAGGCAATATTATCACAAAGCACAGTGTAAATAAAATTGAATTAAAAGAAAAAGGGGTATCCACTCTAAAGCCAAGAAAGATTTGGTTTGATGATGCAGTTCAAAGGCTAAATGTTGATGGTAGGGGAGAGTTATTAGGTGAATTTAGTGGGGAAGATAAGTTATTGATAATTAGACAAAATGGGATGCTTAAAACAATATCTCCAGAAATTACAACACGTTTCTCAGAGGATATGATTGTTCTAGAAAAGTGGTTACCAAAAAAACCTATTTCAGCTATATATTTTGACGGTAAGAAAGAAAAGTATTTTTTAAAGAGATTTTTAATTGAAAATGAAAATAAAGAAGAAACCTTTATTTCTTTGAACAAAAATTCGTTCTTAGAGATTGTTTGTACGGACTGGAAACCTATCATTGAATTAGTTTACAATAAAGAACGTAATAAAGAACAAAGGTCTAATACAAGTATTGATATCGAAGAATTTATTTCGATAAAAGGGATAAAAGCACAAGGAAATCAATTGACTGGATATAAGATAAAACAAATTAATATTTTAGAATCTAAAGAACATGTACCTCCAATAGAAGTTTCTGCAAATGAGATTGAGGTAATTGATGAAAACGAAATAAAAGAAGAGCTAAAGGATTCTAGTGAAAATGACACAGATAAAGGTCAAACAACTCTATTCTAAAATAGTTGCATTTCCCTTTTGTTTTGTTGTTTCTCCTACATAAGAATATTCAAAATCATAAGAATCTTTAAAGGTTCTCAATATCTTGACAAGTACTGGTTTTTTCTGAAGTATGTTTTTTGGATTAATTGTAGTGAAAACTACTTCACAATCATTAATCCACCTTACGTAACTCGAATCAACTACATTGTTAAATGTTTCAACTTGTATACTATCATTCCTTTTAAAAATGGATGTATATTCTACCCCCTCAATAGTAATAACACTTTTAAAAGAGCCGTTTTTGAAATCACTACAAAGCCTTTCTTGATTTAAATTACAGCTATAAAAAGAAACTAAAATTAAGATGTAAAAATATTTCATACTTTAATTAATTGATTGAAGTCGCAATTTAATTAAATATTATAACTTAGCTATCATCTTAAAAAAGAATAGATCATCGAACATTTAATAACAATATTTAACAGATCAAGATTAGACGGTTTGTCTAGTAAATATTTGACAAATGATGATTTGTGTTTTGATGAATTAGGCTCTTTATTCACAATAAATAAAATCGGAACTAGTGTTAATGATGAATCAATAAGTGTTGTGAAGGTCGGCAGTGGGGGGATTCAAGTTCTCGCTTGGTCACAAATGCATGGAAACGAATCTACTTCAACAAAAAGTTTACTTGATTTTATTAACGCCTTAAATAACGATGAGTTTACAAATATTTTAGATGAATGTACTCTGCATTTCATTCCTATATTAAATCCTGATGGAGCTAGAATTTACACAAGAGAGAATTATAATAAAGTAGATTTAACTAGAGATGCCAAAATCAATTCTCAACCTGAATCCAGACTATTAAATGATTACTTTCTAAAAATTAACCCAGATTATTGTTTCAACCTTCATGATCAAAGAACAATTTATGGTAGTGATAATGATTTAAATCCCTCAGGATTAAGTTTTCTTTCTCCATGCTATGATTCGAAAGGTTCTATTAATGATTACTAGGAGCAAGTCAATGCATATAATTGAACATTTATACAGTCAGCTATCCAATGTTATAAAAGATAGAATAAGATTATATAGTGATGATTATAATGAAAATTGTTTTGGTGATCATTTTCAAATGAAAGGTTCTTCGACTATTTTATTTGAATCTGGTTTTTTTGAAAAAGATTATAATCGAGAAATTACAAGAAAGTATATGTTTTTTTCAATTGTAATGGCATTGGAATTAATTTCAAGTAAAATCAGTGACAAAGTTGAAGTGGATAAGTATAAATTTATACCAAAAAAATAAAGTTAGATTTTATGATATTATTTTAAGGAACGTGCTAATAAATAATTCAAAACTTAGCATTGGATTAAATTATAGAGAAATCCTTAATGACAAGACAATTTCTTTTGTACCATATGTTGATGCTGTTGGAGACTTAAATAATTTTATAGGACATAAAGAAATCGTTTTGTCAAATGATTTAAATTCGTTTAGTTCAAACACTTTTATTATTGGCTCTATTATGAATGAATTATTAATAAAAATGCTTAATTTATAGTTAAAACTTACTTAAACTATTATTTTAATGAGAATAATTCAAAGTTTTTACATAAATTTGATATTTAATTATAAAATCTGCATATGCAATCCAAATTTAAATTAGATGAAATTGATCATCAAATTCTTGACATGTTAATTGATAATACTAGAATTCCTTTTACTGATATAGCAAAAAAGCTTTTAATTTCTGCTGGAACTGTTCATGTTAGAGTAAAAAAAATGGAAGATGCAGGCTTAATTAAGGGTTCTTCACTAATACTTGATTACAATAAATTAGGATATTCTTTTATTGCATATGTAGGAATATATTTAGAAAAAACTTCCCAGTTATCTTTTTTAATTGAAAGGATTAAAGAAATCCCAAATGTTACAGTAGCCCATATTACTACAGGCAAATTCAATATTTATTGCAAGATAAGAGCTAAAAGCACTAAGGATGCAAAAGAGATTATTTTCAAAATAGATGATATTGATGGTGTATATAGAACTGAATCAATGATATCCTTAGAAGAAAGCATTAATGACAAAAAAAGATTAATGCACGCAATTTTTAGCGATGTTTAAATAGTTTTTTAATTTAACTAAAATCATTTAAATATTTAAATGATTTTCTTATTGTATTTGCACCAACCTTTTGATCAACCTTTGGTTTTCCTATTTCTTTTAACAATACAAAATTAATCTGTCCTCCTTTGTTCTTTTTGTCAAAACTCATAAGTTTAATTATTTCATCTACTTCTTTTTCTGAAAATATATTCTTTTCAAAGTTTAGTAATAAAAAACGGTTTATTTCTGAATTTAATTTCGTGTCGAAATTTAGTTTAATAGTGGATAAGTAACCTTCAATAATCATTCCCAATGCAATACTATGACCATGAGTTAAATCTTCACGATTTTTAGTGTTTAAACAAAAGGTTTCTATAGCATGACCAACAGTATGACCATAGTTTAAAACCTTTCTCAAGCCTTTTTCATATGGATCATCTTGAACAATTTTACTTTTGATTAATATCGAATTATAAAAACTATTTCCTGATGAAATTAAATTGATGTTTGTTAATTTTATGGATTCCCAATATGTAATCCCTGTAATTAAAGAATGTTTAATCATTTCGCCATAACCTGACTTTATTTCTTCTAATGGAAGTGTCTTTAAAAATTCTAAATCAATAACAACCATAGACGGGTTGTTAATTAAACCAATTTGATTTTTTACATTATTTAAATCTATACCAGTTTTACCACCAATAGACGCATCCACCATTGAGAGTAGGGTAGTAGGTATATTAATAAATTGAATACCTCTTAAATATGTAGAGGCAACAAATCCACCAAGATCAGTAACTACTCCGCCTCCTAAATTGATAATTAGAGAACTTCTGTCTAAATCTTGTTCAGAAAGACTAGTCCAAATATCTTCACAAGTTGCTAAATTCTTGTTTTTTTCACCAGGACTAAAAGAAATATTTACTATATCATTTTTATTATTAAATTTTGAATAAAACTTATCAAGGCATAGCTGTCTTGTATTTGTGTCAGTTATTACAATAATCTTTGAAAAGTTATTTTTTTCTAAGAAAGTATTCAGCTTTTCGTAAGCTGTATTATTAAAATGTAAAGCGTAATTATTTATAATAATTGAGTCCATAGATCAAAATAAATTATTAATAAAAATAGTAGTTTAAAGTTTATAAATTAGAATGTATATGAATATATTTGTGTTGTATTTTTTATATTATGCAAGATAATTTATTTGATAATACTGAAATAGCCTTTAAGAATAAATCTGCATTTGCTCTTTATCGAGGTTTTATTATCTTTAAAATTATTTCTTTCCCACGAATTGTTTCAATTGCTAAATTTATTCTGAGTCTTAGATTAATATATCCTTTGACAAAGGTTTTGCTTAAAAACACAATGTTAAAGCAATTTTGTGGTGGTCAAAGTGAAGATGATTGCAAAGATTTAATAAATGATTTAAGTTCTAGAAATGTATATTCTATTTTAGATTACTCTGTAGAAGGATTAGAAAATGAACGTAGTTTTGATGAAACTGTTACACGTACACTAAATTTAATAGAATTAAATACAAACAATAATTTTCCTTTTATTGTATTTAAACCTACTGGTGTTGGTCGTTTTGATTTATACCATAAAGTTTCCTCTAAAGTCAAGTTGTCAGAATCTGAAAATATTGAATGGTTAAAAATACTAAGTAGGTACAATACAATTTGCAATAATGCTCTTACTAATGATGTTTGTGTTTTAATTGATGCTGAAGAAAGCTGGATTCAGCCAAGCATTGATGAAATATATGAAAGTTTAGTTTTAAAGTATAATTCTAAAAAGGCCATTGTTTACAATACTGTTCAAGCATATAGAGTTGATCGTTTAGAGTATCTAAAAAAGCTTCATCACTCTTTTTCCTCAAAGGATGTGCATTTAGGTATTAAATTAGTAAGAGGTGCTTATATGGAAAAAGAAAGGGATAGAGCAAATACTCTTAATTATTTAGACCCCATACATAAAAGTAAAAAAGATACAGATAAATATTTTAATATTTCTATGATATATATGTTTGAAAATGTCAATTTATTTTCAATTTTTATAGGAACTCATAATGAAGAGAGTAATTATTTAGCTTTAGAATACATTAATAAATATAATATTAAAAATGACAAAGTTTGGTTTAGTCAATTATTTGGCATGAGTGATCATATTAGTTATAACCTATCCAATCAAGGATATAATGTAGCTAAATACCTGCCTTTTGGACCTTTTAAAGGTGTAATACCATATCTATTTAGAAGAGCAGAGGAGAATACTGCTGTGGAAGGTCAGACTTCAAGAGAATTATTTTTATATAGTAAAGAAATTAAGAGAAGAAATTATTCAAAGCTATAATCAAAAACCTTCACTTCTTTAGTGCAATTTTTTAAACTTATTAAGTAGTTTTTTTTATCAAAGACTTTTTCAATAACATATATTTTACAACTATCTAGTTTAGTATTACTTCTAGAAAAATTTACGCTGCCATTTTCTAAAATGTCTTGAACTTCGCTAGCAGTTAAAATGTTTTTAGCAAATGCAGAATGTAATTTCATGGAATAATGAACATTCTTATTATTTATATCATTTAAAACTCTTGCATCAGGCAGGTATGGAAATTTCGTATTTTTCTTATCCCAGATGAAGAACAAAATAAAAACACCAATTAAAAAGCCACCCATAAAATAAATAAGTCTATTGCTTAATCTCATATTATATTATTTATATCATTATATTTTATACCAAGTATTTGACTTATAATCATGTTTGTGTTCAAACCATTATATAAGTAAACTCCTTTTTTAAAAGAATTGTTATTTCTTATAAAATTCTCAAAACTTCCAAATCTTACAGACTTAACTAAATAAGGAGTTATGATATTACTCAAGCATAAAGATGAAGTTCTTGAATATCTTGAAGGTATGTTTGGAACACAATAATGAATTACATCATGTTTTATAAATGTGGGTTTATCATGATTTGTTAATTCACTTGTTTGAAATGTTCCACCAGTATCTATACTAACATCAATAATAATAGACCCTTTTTTCATTTTTATAACCATATCTTCAGTAATAACAGACTCTGAGCTAGTACTGCTTTTAATGGTTCCTATAGCTACATCACATCTCATTAATGCTTTTGTGAGTTGTTTTTTTTGTATTGTCGAGCTGTAAATCGGATTCCCAATCAGTTTTTGAATTTTATTTAATTTAAAAATTGAATTGCTAAAAACTTTTACTCTAGCCCCTAATCTTGTGGCAGTTAATGCAGCAGACTCAGCAATCTTATCGGAACCAATAACAACAATTTCTGTTGGTGGTACTCCACTTATATTTCCCAAAAACAATCCTTTGCCATTGGTATTTATATTTGACATAAGTTCTGAAGATATTAAAACTGCAGCTTGACCTGTAATACCGCCTAATTGATCTGTAACAGGAAGGTATCCGTCATCTTCTTCTATAAATTCAAAGGCAATACAGGTTATCTTTTTATTGATTAGTTTAGAAATATATGCGGAAGATTGTTTTTTTAGTTCTAAAGCAGATATTAAAATTGAATTTGGCTTGATTAAATTAATTTCAAAATCTGTTAATGGAGCAATTTTTAAAATAATAGGACATTTATAAATTTCCAACTTAGTATTTACAATTTTAGCACCCGCTTCTGAATAATCTAAATCTGAAAAGTTTGAACCTACTCCAGCTCCAGATTCAATAAATATTTCATAATCATTTAATGCTAGATAACTAACAGAGTCAGGAGTCAAGCAGATTCTTTTTTCGTTAACATCATGTTCCTTGGGAACTCCAATTATAAATTCTTTTTTTATTTGCTTCAACTCTAACCTTTCCTCTTGAGGCAAAAGTTGTTCTTTACTAAATGGATAATCTATTTTATTCATTTAAATTTAGTTCTATGGTTCTAGTGTTATCTTTTAATACCTTAAAATTAATGTAATTTACATTACTAGGTATTAAATTTGGTATTTTTTCAGACCATTCTATTAAGCACCAATTATTCTTAGAAATATAATCTTCTAATCCTATATCAAGAGCTTCAAATTCATTTTCAATTCTGTAAAAATCAAAATGATAGACAGTAGATCCTTTTAACTTGTATTCATTTACAATCGAAAAAGTCGGGCTTGAAACATTATCTTCACATCCTAATCTATTTACTAAGCTTTTTATTAGTGTTGTTTTACCAGAACCCATAACTCCATTAAAAAGCAAAGTTTTACTTGTTATATTTTTAATTATAAAGTCAATTGCTAGGCTTATATCTTTTAATTGATAGTTTATTGTTTTTAGCATAATTATTTAGGGTCTAAAACTACATATGGAATTATCATCTCTTCCATAGAGATGCCTCCATGTTGGTATGTGTCTTTAAAATACGAAACATAATGGTTGAAGTTATTTGGATAAGCAAAGAAACTATCTTCTTTAGCAAAAATAAAGGGGCTATTAATTGAAACAGATGGTAAACCAATTTTATTTGGCTCCATAAATGAAACAACTTCTTTATAATTAAATGACAAGCTTTTTCCTGTCTTATATCTAAGATTTGAACTTAAATCTTTGTTTCCAATTACTTTTGTTGGAGTTTTTACATTAATAGTTCCATGATCTGTAGTTATTATAAGTTTAAAATTAAGTTCTGCCGCTTGTTTAATTATACCCACAAGAGGGGAGTTATTAAACCAACTAGTAGTTAAAGATCTGTAGCTTTTGTCATTAGAAGCTAGTTCTTTAATCATTTCCATTTCAGTTTTAGAATGAGATAACATGTCAACAAAATTATATACCAAGGTAATTAAATCATTATCTGATTTAGATTTAAATTCATCCTCTAGCTTTTTTCCTTTTTTTAGGTTTGTTATCTTAATGTATTCGTTCTTTAAATTAGATAACCCCAACTTTTTTAAGTTCTCTTGTAGTAATTCATTTTCATAAAGATTTTTACCTCCATCTTCATGGTCAAATTTCCAATATTGAGGAAATTTATTTTTAATATCTAACGGCATTAAGCCAGAAAATAAGGCGTTTCTAGCATATTGAGTTGCTGTTGGTAAAATACTGAAATACGGCTTTTCTAATAGCTTGTTGTAATATTTTAAAATGTTAGGCTCAATCGTTTTCCATTGATCATATCTCAAATTATCAATAACTATAAATAAAGTCTTTTGATTAGGGGATATGTCCTTTATTAATCTTTCAGAAAGTAAATTATTTGAGAGAAGTGGTTTATCTTCAAACCCATTTATCCAATTTTCATAGTTATTATCTATAAACTTTGAAAATGAGTTATTACACTCAGTCTTTTGAGAAATCAATATCTCTTCCATGGTAGATTCATCTGCGTCATTCAACTGAAGTTCCCAGTATATGAGTTTTAAATATAGATTAATCCAATCTTGATAACTTTTTGCATAAGACAAATCATTTGAAATTTTTCTAAACTCCTGCTGATAATTTGTTAAAGTTCTTTCAGAAACTAATTTCGTCTGTGATAATGCTTTTTTTAAACTTAATAAGATTTGGTTTGGATTTACTGGTTTAATCAAATAATCAGAAATTTTGTTACCTATTGCATCTTCCATTATATTTTCTTCCTCACTCTTAGTAATCATTATAATAGGAATATTGTAATCTAATTCATTTATAATATTTAAAACTTCTAATCCACTTAAGCCTATCATATTTTCATCTAATAAAACTGCTGAATAATTATTGTTTTTAAACATTTCTATCCCTTCAACTCCGTTATTAGATATATCTAATTCGTATCCTTTATTTTCAAGAAAGATTATTAAAGGCTTTAACAAATCTATTTCATCATCAATCCAAAGAACTTTCATCATTAAGTTATTATGATTATTTATATATATAAACGTATAAATTTAAGCAATTATTATAATCATACATTATCAATTAGCGTATGTTTTACCTTATTTTTCATATTTTTGCATAGTATGACTTATAGTGCTTTAAAATTAGCAGAATATTTAGATGGTAAACTTGAGGGTGACCCTAATATTTCAGTCACTAATATTTCTAAAATTCAAGAAGCAAATAAAGATTCTGTCACATTTCTTTCAAACAAAAAATACACTCAGTTTGTTAATAGCACTAAAGCCTCAATACTAGTAGTAGATAGTGATTTCTCTACTGATAATGATGTTGAACCTGTTATTATTAGGGTAGACAATGCATATATTGGATTTGTAAAGATGTTGCATCTATTTAACAAAACTAAAGAAATTCAAGCTGGCATTAGTAAACTGTCAAATATTTCAGAGACCTCAGAGATTTCAAATGGTGTCTATGTTGCTTCTTTTTCTACAATTTGCTCAAACACCACAATTCATGAAAATGTAAAGATTCATGAAAATGTTTTTATTGGAAAAAATGTAATTATTGGTAGTAATACGATAGTATACTCAGGAGTAAAAATCTTAAGCGATTCTATAATTGGAAGCAACTGTATAATAAGTTCAAATTCTATTATTGGCTCTGATGGTTTTGGTTTTGCTCCAGACAAAACTGGAACTTATATAAAAATACCCCAAATTGGAAATGTAATTATTAAAGATAATGTTAGCGTAGGTGCTTTAACTACAATAGATAGAGCTACCTTAGGCTCTACAGTTATACATAAGGGAGTTAAATTAGATAACCAAGTTCAAATTGCACACAATGTTGTTGTTGGAGAAAATACTGTAATTGCAGCTCAATCTGGGATTGCTGGTTCATCTATTATCGGAAAAAACTGTCAGTTAGGTGGTCAATCTGGAGTTAGTGGACATCTAAATATAGGAGATAACGTTAAAATAATGGGTAAATCTGCTGTCACCAATAATGTTAAAAGTAATACCACTGTTAAAGGTTCTCCAGCTTTTAATTCTACTGATTTTAATAGATCTTATGTGCATTTTAAAAATTTAAATAATAAATAATGATTACTACTGACATTAAACAAACTACAATATCTAAACCTGTCTCGTTAAGTGGAGTTGGTTTGCATACTGGGCAAGATGTTAAATTAACGTTTAACCCTGCTAAAGCGGATAATGGATATACTTTTACCAGAGTTGATTTAGAGAGTAATCCAATTATTGAAGCTAATATTAATTTTGTCACAAGTACTCAAAGAGGAACAGTTCTTGAAAAAAATGGTGTAATAATACAGACCTGTGAACATGTTTTAGCAGCACTTGTTGGTTTGGAAATAGATAACGTTAATATTGAGTTAAATGCTTCTGAGCCACCAATAATGGATGGGTCTTCAAAATATTTTGTAGAAGCACTTGAGTCAGCTGGTAAAGTAGATTTAGAGTTATTTAGAAAAGAGTATGTAGTTAAAAATGTTATTTCTTATAAAGATGAAAAGTCAGGAAGTGAAATCACTATCATCCCTAGTGATAGATACGAAGTTACCACAATGGTAGATTTTGGAACAAAAATATTGGGCACGCAAAATGCAACTTTAAACAATTTAGTTGATTTTAAAAATGAAATTTCAAATTCTAGAACTTTTAGTTTTCTTCATGAAATTGAAATGTTATTAAATGATGGGTTGATTAAGGGGGGTGATTTAAATAATGCAATTGTATATGTAGATAAAGAATTATCAAAAGCTACAATGGAAAAGTTAAAAATCGCTTTTAACAAAAATGACATTAAAGTTAAGTCAAATGGAATACTAGACAATTTAACTTTACATTATCCAAATGAAGCTGCTCGACATAAATTACTCGATGTTATTGGTGATTTAGCTCTAGCAGGAGTAAGGCTAAGAGGTAAGGTTATAGCAAACAAGCCTGGCCATTATGTAAACACTAAATTTGCTAAAAAATTAAGTGATATCATCAAGATTGAGAAGAAAAACAATGTGCCAATAGTTGATTTAAATAGTGACCCTATAATGGATACTAATAGAATTATGGAAGTCTTACCGCATAGACCACCATTTTTATTTGTAGACAAAATTTTTGAATTAACAAGTTCTAAAGTTGTGGGAGTGAAAAATGTAACTATTAATGAAACATTTTTTCAAGGTCACTTTCCTGGTTTTCCTGTGATGCCTGGTGTTTTGATCGTTGAAGCAATGGCACAAATTGGTGGAATACTAGTTTTAAACACATTTGAGAATCCAGAAGATTATTTAACTTTCTTTGCTAAAATCGATAAAGTTAAATTTAAAAATAAAGTTTTTCCTGGTGATACAATAATTTTTAAATGCGCATTAATCTCCCCTATTAGAAGAGGTATATGTCATATGCAAGGTTATGCTTATGCAAATGGTAAATTGTGTGCTGAAGCAGAATTAATTGCCCAAATTACTAAAGTTAAATAAATGAAACAACCATTATCATATATACACCCAAGTGCAAAAATTGCCAAAAATGTAGTAATTGAACCATTTACAACGATAGATGGTAACGTTATTATTGGCGAAGGAACTTGGATAGGACCAAACGTAACTATCATGGATGGTGCAAGAATAGGAAAAAACTGTAGTGTTTTTCCAGGATCAGTTATTTCCGCAACTCCTCAAGACTTAAAATATAATAACGAAGAGACTACTGTTGAAATTGGCGATAATGTTACCATTAGAGAATGTGTAACTATAAATAAAGGAACTTCTGACAGAATGAAGACTGTAATTGGTAATAATTGTCTTATTATGGCTTACTGTCATGTAGCTCATGATTGTATAGTTGGAGATAATTGTATTTTTTCAAACAACTCTACCCTTGCAGGTCACGTAACAGTAGGAAACTATGTTATTATTTCAGGAATGGCTGCGATACATCAGTTCTGTTCTATAGGAGATCATGCTTTTGTTACAGGAGGATCTCTTGTAAGAAAAGATGTGCCCCCTTATGTTAAAGCAGCAAGAGAACCTTTGTCATATGTTGGAATTAATTCTGTTGGGTTAAGAAGAAGAGGCTTTGATTCTAAAAAAATATCTGAAATTCAGAATATATATAGATATTTATATCAAAAGAATTATAATAATTCTCAGGCAAGTCAAATTATAGAAGCGGAAATGGAAGCATCTCCGGAAAGAGACAAGATTTTATTGTTTATAAGAAACTCACATAGAGGTATAATGAAAGGATATTTCAAATCAAATTAATATGGCAAATACTAGTGATATAAGAAACGGATTGTGCATAAGATATAATCATGATATTTTTAAAATAATAGAATTTCTACATGTTAAACCTGGAAAAGGACCTGCATTTGTTAGAACTAAATTAAAAAGTGTAACTAACGGTAAAGTAATAGATAATACTTTTTCCTCTGGTCATAAGATAGATGAGGTCAGGGTAGAGACACATAAGTTTCAATTTTTATACAACGATGGTGATGATTTTCATTTTATGAATACCCAGGATTATAATCAAATTTCCTTAAGTAAAGATTTAATTGATAATTCTAACTTATTAAAAGAAGGAGTATTAGTAACAGTAATTATTAACTCTGAGGACGGATTACCACTTTCTGTAGAAATGCCTACAAGTGTAGTTCTTGAAGTTGTTTCTGCAGAGCCAGGTGTAAAAGGGAATACAGCTACAAATGCAACAAAACCTGCAACAGTAGAAACTGGAGCAGTAATTAATGTTCCTCTTTTTATAAATGAGGGTGACAAAATCAAGATTGAGACCGAAAAAGGTACTTATAAAGAAAGATATAAAGAATAACATATGAGTGTATTAGTTAATAAAGATTCAAAAATTATAGTTCAAGGTTTTACTGGTGGTGAAGGAACATTTCATTCTACTCAGATGATTGATTATGGAACAAATTTAGTTGGTGGTGTCACACCTGGTAAGGGTGGTAGTAAGCACTTAGGAAAACCTGTATTTAATACAGTGCAAGAGGCAGTAGAAAAATTAAACGCGGATACTTCAATAATTTTTGTTCCACCTGCATTTGCAGCAGATGCAATAATGGAGGCCGCTGATGCTGAAATTAAAACTATAATAACTATTACAGAAGGAATACCAACCTCCGACATGATTAAGGTTAAAAACTACTTAAACAATAAAAACTGTGTTTTAGTTGGGCCTAATTGTCCAGGCGTTATAACACCTGGTGAGGCAAAGGTAGGAATCATGCCTGGCTTTGTATTTAAAAAAGGTAATGTAGGTATTGTATCTAAATCAGGAACTTTAACTTATGAAGCTGCTGATCAAGTTGTAAAACAAGGATATGGAATTAGCACTGCTATCGGAATTGGTGGAGATCCAATAATTGGTACGTCCACTAAAGATGCTTTAGAAATGCTAATAAAAGATGATGAAACAGATTGCGTAGTGATGATTGGTGAAATTGGGGGACAGCTAGAAGCTGATGCGGCCAACTGGTATAAATCTAGTGGAAGTAATAAACCTGTAGTTGGATTTATAGCTGGAGAAACTGCACCTGCTGGAAGAACAATGGGGCATGCAGGAGCAATAGTGGGTGGAAGTGATGATACAGCTCAGGCTAAAAAAGAAATATTAAGCAAGTGTGGAATTAATGTTGTTAACTCACCTGCAGATATAGGTAAAGAAGTCAAACTTATTCTTAATTAAAGATATATGTTATTAAAAGACAAAAACATAATTATAACTGGCGCTACTAGGGGTATAGGAAAAGGCATTGCAATTGAATTTGCAAAACAAGGTGCAAATATTGCATTTACTTATAGTAGATCTGTAGATGAGGCTAAAGCTTTAGAGATAGAATTATCAAAGTATGGTGTAAAAGCTAAGTCATTTCAAAGTGATGCTTCAAGTTTTGATGATGCACACGAACTGATTGAAAGTATTCTTTTGGATTTTAACACTATTGATGTCTTAGTGAACAATGCAGGCATAACAAAAGACAACTTATTAATGAGGATGCAAGAGTCTGATTTTGATATAGTTATAAATGTTAATTTAAAGTCTGTATTTAATATGACTAAAGCGGTCCAAAAGACAATGCTTAAGCAAAGATCTGGTTCTATAATTAACATGAGCTCTGTAGTTGGAGTTAAGGGGAATGCTGGACAAACTAATTACGCAGCTTCAAAAGCTGGAATTATTGGATTCTCTAAATCTGTAGCTTTAGAACTTGGTTCAAGAAATATAAGATGTAATGTTGTTGCTCCAGGTTTTATTGAAACTGAGATGACAGCAAAACTAAATGAAGATACAGTAAATGAATGGAGAAAAGGTATTCCTTTAAAAAGAGGAGGGACCCCACAAGATATTGCAAATACATGCACATGGTTAGCAAGTGACTTGTCTTCTTACGTAACCGGTCAGGTCATAAATGTAGATGGCGGAATGCTTACTTAAAATATTAATTTTAATAAATAAATAAATAAATAAATAAACAAAAACAAAAATGGAAAAATTACCGAAAATTGGATTACCCCTAGTGATATTATTTTCTCTACTTCTTTTAGTAGGAGGAAGATTATTTTATAATATTAATGCCGGAGAAGCTGGAGTTATTTTTAAGACTTTTGACGGTGGTGTTGTAACAGATAAACCACCTTTAGGGGAAGGATTTCAATTCGTATGGCCTTGGAATAGTGTAGTTATATACGAAGTTAGACAACAAGAAGTATTTGAAAAAATGAATGTACTTTCATCAAATGGTCTAGAAATTAAATTAGAAGCTTCAGCATGGTTTCAACCTAATCAAGATGAATTAGGTAAATTACACCAAGAAAAGGGTGTTAATTACAAGAATAGAATTTTATTACCAGCGATAAGATCTGCAGCAAGAAGTGTTGTCGGTAGGTATACACCTGAACAACTTTATTCCAGTAAAAGAGATGCTATTCAGACTGAAATTTATGACGAAACAAAAAAAATCGTTGAAGATCAATACATTCAACTAAATGAAATTTTAGTAAGAGATGTAACATTACCTCCAACAATTAAAGAAGCAATTGAAAGAAAGCTTAAGCAGGAGCAAGAGTCTTTAGAGTACGAATTTAGACTGGAGAGTGCTAGAAAAGAAGCAGATAAGGTTAGGATAGATGCTCAAGGTAAAGCTGATGCGAATAGAATTTTAAATTCATCTTTAACAACTAATATTTTAAGAGATAAAGGGATTGAAGCGACCATAAAACTTTCTGAATCCAATAACAGTAAGGTTATTGTAATAGGATCAGGCGAGTCAGGTCTTCCAATCATCCTAGGAGGAAACAACTAGTATATAATTTTTATTAAAATGACCTCATAATTAAATTTATGGGGTTTTTTTATTTTAAACAGGAAATAACATGAATTTGAACAATTACTACTTGATTGAAATTCAATTTTTAGGATACAGGTTTCATGGTTGGCAAAAACAACCTAAGCTTAAAACGGTTCATTTAATGATTGACCGAACTATTAACTATGTGCTTGAAAACAATAAATTTAAAACGTTAGGTACAGGCAGAACTGATGCTATGGTTTCAGCTAATCAAACAGCATTTGAACTATTTACTAAAATACCATTATCTAATTTAGAAGAATTTTTGAAATTAATAAATACAAATTTACCTCAAGATATAAGAGCGTTAACAATTAAAAAAGTTACCAAAGAGTTTAATGTAATTAATCACTCCAAAATAAAAGAATATAAATATTTGTTCACAGAGGGAACAAAAAACCATCCTTATTGCGCTCCATTTATTACAACTTTTTTAGATAGTTTAAATATAGATCTTATGAAAGAGGGAGCTAAACTATTTGAGGGTCAACACAATTTTAAGTCTTATTGCTATAAACCCAATGAAAATGGAATATTTGACAGAGAGATTATTTATTGTAAAATTTCAAATAACTCGACTTTAAAAGCTAATTTCTTTCCTAAAAAAAGCTACGAATTAACCGTAAGAGGCAAAGGCTTTATGAGAAACCAGATTAGACTTATGATGGGAGTTTTAGTAGAATTGGGTAGAGGAGAGGTGACTTTAGATTATATAATGGAATCTCTTAATACATACAACCCAGAAATCAACTATATAGCACCTGCTTCAGGGCTTATGCTTAATAAAGTTGATTTTATTGATTAATTAAATACATCCATAGATTTATTTTTATATTTTTGAGAAAATTATATTATGGAAACGCTCGAATTTTTAAATATTGAATTTTTTGAAAACACATTAAAGGATTATCTCTTTCTTCTTTTATTTATTGTTATTGGTTATCTAATAATCATCCCTGTAAAATCGATCATCATTAAGATTTTATTTAAATTTTTCGGAAAGGATCATAATGATATTGATACCTTAGAATTTAAAAATTTACTTAACAAACCTTTACAATATTTTCTGATTTTAATTTTATTCTTTTTCTCTGTAAAACTTATAAATATTCCCACATTTTTAAGTTCTTCAGAACAAGGAATTGATATTAGTGTATTTGCCTCTAAAGGATTTAATTTCTTATTATTAACTACAGTTTTTTGGGTAATATTAAGATCTATCGATTTTGTTGGATTTAAATTAAAGAATAAAGCTCTTGAAACTGAGAGTAAAGTTGATGATCAATTAATTCCTTTTGCAATAGACTTAGCCAAAGTTATTTCTATTGTTTTGGGTACTGTTATGATTTTGGGAGATGTTTTTGAAGTTAATATCACAGCGTTGGTTACTGGGCTTGGAATTGGTGGAGTTGCATTTGCACTAGCTTCTAAAGAAAGTTTAGAAAATTTATTAGGTTCATTTACTATCTTCTTTGACAAACCCTTCACTGTTGGTGATATTGTTACACTTGGTGGCGTTACCGGAATTGTTGAAAAAGTTGGTTTTAGAAGTACTAGAATTAGAACTTTTGATAAAAGTATTGTTACTGTTCCAAATAAAAATATTATTAGTTCTGAATTAGATAATTTAGGAGCAAGGCCGGTTAGAAGAGTAAAATTTAATATTGGTCTTACTTATGATACCTCTGTAGAAAATATCAAAAATATTGTAAATGATATTCAAGTTTTGATAGATGAACATCCGATGACAAACGAAGATGGTAGAGTCAGGTTTTTAAACTTTGGTGCAAGTTCTTTAGATATTATGGTGCTGTATTATGTTAATAGTCCAGATTGGGAGGTTTTAATAGATGCACAACAAAAAATTAATTTCGATATAATAAATATTGTTAATAATTATAAATGCGAATTTGCATTTCCTTCAACATCGGTTTATATAGAGAAAAATTAAATTATATCAAACCTTAACAAATAGGTGTTAAGCTCTATACTCTATTTTACATAATATAAATTATAGGACAGTTAATCTTTTTTCTATTCAGTATCGTTTGATGCTATAACCATTTCTCTATTGTATTTACAACACATTGGTAATTTATCATAATCTTCATCCACAGCTGTACTAATTTCAGTATCATATCCGGACTTTGCTATAGCATTGTGTATATCATTAATCAATTGGTCATTGATTTCTGACGAAACATTAATTGAAATCATTTTCGATTCCGTGCTCCATGATGCTGTATCTACGCCTTCTATAGACATAGTTGCTGATTCAATTGTAGATTTACACATCCCACAATTACCTCTAACACCAAACGTAACATCACTTTTAATAATTTCAGTAGTTTTTGTAGCTGACACTTCAATAACTTTAACTTCCGGCTGTTTGTCATTCATGCAAGAAACGACGGTTAAAACACTAAATAATAGATATATATACTTCATAATTTGATTTTTTATTTATTTTTTCTGTTAGTAATAAAACTCTTTACAAAATAGACCATAGAGAATATAGATGTCAGTATCATAATAACAACACGTATTAATCCAACTCCACCAGAATCTAATGATTTAGGTAACCTCATAACAATTAAAGCTATTAGTATGACTAAAGTTAGTAATACAGCTATGTGAGCTATTAGTTTATTCTGTTTTTTTAAACCGTTAGTACATAATAATAAAATCACACCAAATATTACTGGAATAAGTGCTGTTGGAGAAACTACTTCAAAATAACCCCATAAGCCTATTAACATTAAGGATAAAGAGTTAATTACATTTGCCTTGAACGAGTCCATGTTTATAAATTTTATTAAGTAATAAGATTAAATATAATTAATTAACAGCAATAGTTTCTTTAATTTTATCGAAATTTTCTCTAAGATAAGATCTTAATCTTTTTTTGTAATCATCAGTTAACCAACTTAAAAAGTTGTGAGTACTCTTACTGATACATTTAGAATACCTATTAATTCTAAAGTCTATATCATCATTTAATTTTTTAGATAAAATTAATGCATCAAAAACATCTTCACTGTTTTCAATACAAATTTTTGCGTGTTGACTGATAGATCTTTCTAAAACAACTTTAGAGGACTCCCCTTTTCTGATAGATTCAACATAAGTTTTGTTAACATCAAAGTAAACTTCTTTAGAATTTTGAAATTCTTCTCTTAATTCATCAGGCATTTCATACCTAAAGTTACTTTCAATTTCTTCATCAGTTATTATACTATCTAGGTAATAATTTGGTGATTTAAATATTCTTTGCCAATCTAAATCAATACCCCATTCACCAAATCTATGGAAGTTATTGCCTAAATCAATAACATTAAAGTGAGATTTGTTCTTAAGAATTCTTGAACCTCTACCAATCATTTGATAGTAAAGAGTTAGAGATTTTGTAGCTCTGTTAAGTATAATTGATTCCACGGTAGGCTCATCAAATCCAGTGGTTAATATACTTACAGAAGTTAAAATAGCTCCAGGAGTAACTTTAAACCAATTAAGTATTCTAGCTCTTTCTTTTTTTGACGCAGTATTATCTAAATGAGCTACATCGTATCCAGCGGTCTTAAACATGTCGTAAACAATAAGTGACGTATTTATACCATTGTTAAATATTAATGTTTTTAAACCCTTACATTTTTCTTCATAGGAAACAAGCAATTTAGATAACATATCATTGTTAGTATATAAATCCTCTGATGATTTTACTGTATAGTCTCCGTTTGCTCCAATAACCAGTGAAGTAAGTCCTACATTAAATGAATACATATTGGCACTTGCTAAAAATTCATTCTTTATTAAATCTTGAATGGACTCCCCAACTATCAATTCATCATAATTATCTGTCATAGGGAGTTCAATGTTAGAACTGAGTGGTGTAGCAGTTACCCCTAAAATAAAAGAATTACTAAAGAATTTAAATAATTTTGTAAACGAGTTATAATGAGCTTCATCAATTATTACTAATCCAATACCAGAAATATCTAGCTTATCGTCATTTAATCTGTTGTTAAGTGTTTCTACCATAGCTACAAAGCAGGAGTACTTTGATTGATCTTCTAAATTTGCTTTACTATCAATCACTTTATTGTCGACTCCAAATTCAGACAATACTTTTGAAGTTTGCTTACATAACTCAATTCTATGAGTCATGACTAATACTTTTTTATTATGATTAGAAAGATACTGTCTAACAATTTCTGAAAAAATAACAGTCTTACCACCACCAGTTGGTAGTTGGTACAACAAATGATAGTCTTCTCTTGAATTTTCAAAACTATCGAAAATTTTACTGATTGCTCCTTTTTGATAACTATAGAGACTTTTATCCGCTTTTCTTTCTTCTTTCTCGTTAAGGGTAATTATCATTTGAAAAATGTTGGTGGGCAAAAATACCAACTTTAGTTAGTTTTTCAACTATAAAACATTAATTATTTTATATTTTTATAATAAATCACTTACTTATGAACTTCTATATCAAAGCTGCTATTTTAATTGTTATTATTACAGTTATTTATCTATTAAAATTGGGAAATGATAATAACAATCTTTTAGAGAAAGCAAAAATTATACATGATAATATTATAACTCTGGATACACACTGTGATATAGATGTTAATAATTTTACTGAGTCAATTAATTATTCTCAAAATATTGATACTCAATGTAATATCCCAAAAATGGAAATTGGTGGTCTAGATGTTGCTTGGTTTGTAGTTTATACTGGACAAGGAGAATTAAATACTAAAGGGTATGAAAAAGCCTATGATAATGCAATATCAAAATTTGAGGCTATTCATAATTTAGTAAACTCCTACTCTATTGATAAGATTGGATTAGCACTTAACTCTGATGATGTCAGAAAAATTCATAGTACTGGAAAAAAAGTTGCGATGATTGGTATTGAAAATGGATATCCAATTGGGCTTGATATTAAAAATGTAGAGAAATTCTATAACAGAGGTGCTCGTTACATGTCGCTTTCTCACAATGGACACAGTCAATTATCTGATAGTAACACAGGTGAAGAAGATGGGATTTATTTACATAACGGACTTAGTGATTTAGGGGTCGAAGTAATTAAAGAAATGAATAGACTAGGAATGATGATAGATATATCACACCCATCTAAAGAAGCTATTAGACAAATGATTGAAATAAGCAAAGCGCCAGTTATTGCGTCTCATTCTTCTGCTAGAAAACTATGCAATCATAGTAGAAATTTAGATGATGAGCAATTAGGATGGATAAAAGGAAATGGTGGTGTTGTACAAACTGTTGCATTCAAATCGTATTTAAATTCTGAAAAATCTAGACCAAACAGCAATGAAAAAGTAGATGTTTCAGACTTTATTGATCATATTGATTATTTAGTTAAAAAAATTGGAATAAATCATGTCGGCATTAGTAGTGATTTTGATGGTGGTGGTGGTATTGATGGATGGGAAGACGCATCAGAGACATTTAATGTAACACTAGAGTTAGTAAAAAGAGGTTATGACAAAGCAGAAATTGAAAAAATATGGTCGGGAAATTTACTTAGAGTATTAGACGAGGTAAGTGAAATCTCAGCTAGCTTAAAATAGTTTAATATCTCCTTTTAACTTCTCTTACAATATCTTCAAGTCCATTTAATTGAAGTTCATAAACAAGTTCAAGTTGTTTACCTAGTTTTCCGGACGGGAACCCCTTGTTTTTGCACCAAACTATATAATGTTCAGGTAAATCAATTAAATATCTACCCTTGTATTTACCAAATGGCATTTTCATTTTAGATAAATCTATTAGAATCTGTTTATTTTGAAACATAAAACTTATTAATAATTGAGTAGTTTACCTAATTCAATTTCAAACCTATCGTAAGGTAAGTATTGATCTTCTAAACTTTTTTCAAAAGGAATAGGTGTATCTAAACTGGCTACTCTAATAACTGGCGCATCCAAATACTCAAAGCAATTCTCCATTATAATTGATGATATTTCAGAACCTAAACCTCCAAACATGGAGTCCTCTTGTAGTATTATAGCTTTTCCAGTCTTTTTAACTGAATTAATGATCGCGTCTTTATCTAATGGACATAAGGATCTTAAATCAATTAAATCAAAAGTATGTGTATCTATTTTTTTTATTATTTCCAGTGCTTTATGTACAGGTGCACCGTAAGTAATTATGGTTAAATCATTTCCTTGAGTTAGATGACAAGCTTTACCTAGTGGTAGGTTGTAATAACCCTCTGGAACATCTTGACGAACACTTCTATACAAGGCTTTATGCTCAAAAAATAAAACTGGATTTGGATCCTCGATTGAAGAAATCAGCAGCCCTTTTGCATCAGCCGGAAATGCAGGATATACAACTTTAAGCCCAGGTGTTTTGGTGAACCAAGCTTCATTTGTTTGAGAATGAAAAGGTCCAGCCCCTACTCCTGCTCCACAAGGCATTCTTAATACAACATCTGCATTTTGCCCCCACCTATAATAAGATTTAGCTAAATAATTAACTACAGGATTAAAACCGGATGTTATGAAATCTCCAAATTGTAACTCCACAATAGATTTTGTATCACAAATAGATAAACCCATTGCAATTTCAATTATAGAAGATTCGCATATTGGAGTATTTCTTACTCTATCTTTTCCATACTTTTCAACAAAACCCTCTGTAATTTTAAAAACCCCTCCGTACTCTGCAATATCCTGGCCCATTATAACTAGTGAGTTATTCTTTTTCATCGCTTCATCTAATCCTTCTGAAATAGCATCAACTAATCTTAGATGCTTCGTTTTAGTTGAAGCAGGAGATTCAACAAAATCAAACTTTTTAAAAACATCGGAAAGTTGTAATTCGATATCAGTTTTAGGATAGGGTTCTTTATATGCTAACTCTAAATTTTCATTAATCTCAAGATTTAAAGAATCTTTAATTGTTTTTATATCCTGAACATTAATTATGTCGTTACTACTTAAATAATCTTCAAAGTTAGAAATAGGGTCTTTTTTAGCCCATGTATCTATTAGTTCTTTAGGGACATATTTAACTCCACTTGCTTCTTCATGACCTCTAATTCTAAATGTTTTAAACTCTATAAGAACTGGTCTAGGTTTTTTTCTTATGTCTTTCGCTATCTTTTCTATTTTAAGATAAACTTCAATAATATTATTTCCATCAATAATATGAGATTCCATCCCATACCCTACTCCTTTATCTGCTAAGTTTTCACAATTGTATTGTTCTTTCGTGGAGGTGGATAAACCATATCCATTATTTTCAATACAAAAAAGTACAGGAAGATTCCATACTGAAGCAACATTTAGAGCTTCATGAAAGTCTCCTTCACTGGTTCCTCCGTCCCCAGTGAAAACAGCGGTAATTTTATTGGTTTTATTAATTAATTGGTGTAATGCAATTCCGTCTGCAACTCCCATTTGAGGTCCTAAATGAGAAATCATGCCAACGATGTGAAAATCTTTTGTTCCAAAATGAAAAGAACGATCTCTTCCTTTTGTAAAGCCAGAAGCTTTTCCTTGCCATTGACTAAATAATTTAGATAAAGGGATGTTTCTAGAAGTAAAAACACCTAAATTTCTATGCATAGGTAAAATATACTCATCTTCATTTAATGCATGTGTAAGACCTGTTGAAATAGCTTCTTGTCCAATACCTGAAAACCATTTTGATATTTTTCCTTGCCTTAATAGAATTAACATTTTCTCTTCAATAAGTCTAGACTTCATCATAGCAGTGTATAATTCAACTAGTTTTAAAGTTTTAATGCCTTCTATTTCGTACAACATAAAAAATAAATAATTTTTTTTAAAAATATAAAATATTAAATTCTAATAAGCCTAAATACTAATTAAGTTTATTAACTTTATTAACTATTAAATAAATAATTATAATCTTAATTGACTCATATGGAAACAAATAAAATTCCCAGTGTAAATCTCGCTGATTTCTTGTCTTCAGATATTAATAAAAAAAATGATTTTGTTGAATCAATTGGTAGAGCATTTGAAGAGATTGGTTTTGTTGCTCTTGATGGACATTTCTTAGATTCTGAATTTAATGAAAAGCTTTATAAAGAAATAAGATCTTTCTTTGATTTACCACAAGAAATAAAAAATAAATATGAAATTCCTGGAATCTCAGGTCAAAGAGGCTATGTTTCATTCGGAAAAGAATCCGCTAAAGGAAGTAAACATGGTGATTTAAAAGAATTTTGGCACTTTGGTCAGTATGTCGAAAATGATGATAAACTTTTAAAAGAGTATCCTTCTAATGTAGAAGTTACAGAAAACGAACAATTTAATATTATTGGCAAACAAACCTACAGGTTATTAGAAAAAACTTCAAAATATGTTTTAAGGGCATTAGCACTTTACCTAAATTTAGATGAGTTTTACTTTGACAAATACATTGTTAATGGAAATTCTATATTAAGACCTATTCACTACCCTCCTATTTTAGAAAAACCAAAAGATGCAGTAAGAGCTGCCGCTCACGGAGATATTAACTTAATCACTCTTTTAATGGGTGCGCAAGGAAGGGGATTACAAGTAAAAAACAATAAAGGAGTATGGATTGATGCTATAGCTTCCAAAGATCAATTAATGATAAATGTTGGTGATATGTTATCAAGACATACCAATAACAAATTAAAATCTACAGTTCATAGGGTGATTAATCCTTCAAAGGAATTAATGAAAAAATCTAGATACTCTATACCATTTTTTATGCATCCAATAAGTGATATGGAATTAGATGTACTAGAATCTTGTATAGATGAAAACAACCCGAAGTCTTTTGATGATATAACGGCTGGTGAATTTTTAAATCAACGATTAGTAGAATTAGGCTTATTAAAAAAGTAATGGACTTAAAAGATCAACTAAAAAAACATTTTCCTGATCATAAGTTAACAGACAAAAACTATGAAATAAATGAAGTTAGTTCATTGCAAATTGACCCAATAATATGCAAGTATGAAAAAAGAAAAGGGAAAGCACTAACTATACTGGAGGGTTTTACAATTAATGATATCGAGGTAAAAAATATTGCAAAGGAACTTAAAAAGAAACTGAGTGTTGGGGGTAGTTTAAAAGATGATTACATTATAATCCAAGGAGATTATAGAGACAAAATAATGGAAATATTACATTCAAAAGGTTTTAAAACTAAAAGAGTCGGAGGTTAAAATTAAGCTATGTTAAATCAAAAAGAATCTGAATTAATATTTAATGAACGATGGAAGTGTCTACCATCTAAAATTAAAACCCAATAATATTTCTGATTCTATTATATTGGTTGGTGATCCTGCAAGAGTAGAGTTAATTTCAAAATATTTTCAATCTATTGAATTTACAGTTTCTAATCGTGAGTTTAAAACAGTAACAGGGGTTTATAAAAACAAGAGAATTTCTGTAATATCTACAGGCATTGGTTCTGGAAATATTGATATCGTACTTAATGAGTTGGATAGTTTAGTTAATATCGATTTTGAAACAAGAAATCTTAAACCTAAGCTAACTAAACTTAATTTAATCAGAATAGGAACATCAGGAGCGATACAAAAAGATATACCGATAGACTCTTTGCTAATCAGCTCAAAAGGAATTGATATAGACGGTTTCTATGAATAACTATAAGGTAAGTAATAACCGCTTGTTATACAGATAATAGCTCAGATGAGTACCTTAAACGAGTATACAAGACTAATAATCAAAAACTCCTTCCATCTATGTTATAATTGCTCAGACATGCTATTGTTCGAGCAATTTAAGAGTATCTCTGATTTTACAGGTGTAACAGTCACATGCAACGGGTTTCTACGGAAGCCAGGGAAGATCTATAAGAATAGAGACTTCAAACGAAGATTTTATAAGTGAAATAAAAAAGATATCGTTTGAAAATGATAGGGTCACAAACCTAGAAATGGAAACTGCTATTATCTACGGCATGTCAAAAATATTAGGACATAACGCTATTTCTTTAAATGCAATATTGGCCAATAGAGAAAATGGAACTTACAGTGATAATCCAAACAAAACAATTAATAGATTAATCCTTCTAACATTAGATAAATTATCGAACTTTTAATTTCTACTACATTTATTTTTATACTACGCCTAGCAGATCAAAGTTTAGGCACTTTAAGAGCATTATTAGTTTCAAGGAGTAAACCATATCACGCAGCTTTTATTGGCTTAGTAGAATCCGCTATTTGGATTATAGCAGTATCAAAAGTTATTCAAAATGTAGCTGATCCCATTCTAATCGCAGGATATGCAGCTGGTTTTGCTGCAGGAACAATACTTGGTTCTTACTTAGAAAATATAATTGGAGTTGGAAGCATGGTCGTGAAAGTTTTTATTCCAAATGAATCTAATAATTTAGCAAAAATTTTAAGAGATAATGGATATGCTGTAACTGTAATTAACGGTGAAGGTAGAGACGGAGCAGTACAGATTTATTGGTGTATCGTTACAAGAAAAAAACTAAATAAAGTTTTAAAGATTATAAACAAAAACAATCCACAAGCTTACATAACAACAGAAGCAGTTAATCCAATTTCACTTAATAAATAATATCACCAAGATATTTGGTTTAACCCTTTGTTCTTTAAATAATCGTTCGTTTTACTAAAATGTCTATTCCCAAACCAATATCCCCTGTTAGCGCTAAGTGGAGAAGGATGACCAGAAGTAAGTATTAAATGTTTATTTGTGTCTATAAATTTAGACTTTGAAATGGATTTATTTCCCCAAAGTAAGAAAACAACATTACTTTTTTTCTCAGAAATAATTGAGATTATTTTATCAGTAAATGTCTCCCAACCAAAATTGTAATGACTTCCTGGAGAACTCATCCTAACCGAAAGGCAACTATTTAACAGGAAAACTCCTTGTTTAGATAAATAAGTTAGATCTCCATTACTTGGCAAAGGTTTATTAACATCATTATTTAGTTCTTTAAATATATTATTTAAGGATGGTGGAATTTTAACATCCTTGCCTACAGAAAAAGATAATCCATTAGCTTGACTTTGTTGATGATAAGGGTCCTGCCCTATTATAACAACCTTTAAATTAGAAAGTACACAAAAATTTAGGGAATCAAAAATATTGTCAATTGGTGGAAAACATGTGTAATTTGAATATTCTTGCTTAACTCTATTAGTTAGATTAAAAAAGTAGTCTTTATCTAACTCTTCTTTTAAATGAATTTTCCAATCTTTATTTAAGTTATTAAGCAACCGTATTATTATTTAATGCCTTTAAACTTCCCAACGGATCTACCAACTATCATGGATACTGCAGCATCACCTGTAACATTTAC
>CAXYEG010000024.1:0-26433 GCA_964275995.1 uncultured Flavobacteriaceae bacterium | reverse complement strand
CATTGGAGTAGAATCAATTTGAGCATCAGCTAAACCAGTTACCAAATTTGTAGCTCCAGGGCCTGAGGTTGCAATTGCCACACCTACCTTCCCTGAGATTCTTGCAAAACCTTGAGCAGAATGCGTAGCTCCCTGTTCATGCCTTGTCAATACATGATGAATTTTATCTTCATATTTATGAAGTTCATCGTATACTGGCATTATAGCACCACCTGGGTAGCCATATATAATTTCTACTCCTTCAGCTATTAAACATTTAACAACTGCTTCACTACCGCTTATTTTTTTTAGACTACTCATTTTTAAAATTCATCTGTAACGCAGCCTTTAGAAGCTGATGAAACAGTTTTTGCATATTTATATAAAGAACCAAAATCTACTTTCAATTTTGGCTCAACCCATTTATTTTTTCTTTTTATTAACTCACCCTCTTCAACATCTAGAATTATTGTATTTTTTATTGCGTCGATAACAATATTATCCCCATTTTTAATTAAAGCAATATTACCACCTACTTGAGCTTCTGGTGTTATATGTCCAACAACAAATCCATGAGTACCTCCAGAAAATCTACCATCAGTGATTAATGCAACATCTTTCCCAAGACCAGCACCCATAATTGCTGCTGTAGGCTTTAACATTTCAGGCATTCCTGGACCCCCTTTAGGTCCCTCATATCGAATAACAACAACATCCCCTTTTTTTACTTTTCCTTCACCTATCCCTTTATTTGCCGCAAATTCTGAATCAAAAACAATTGCTGACCCTTTGAAAACCAATCCTTCTTTACCTGTAATTTTAGCTACTGAACCTTCCTCAGCAATATTGCCATATAATATTCTAATATGACCTGAGCTTTTAATTGGGTTTTCTATGGTTTTAATAACATCTTGACCTATTTTAAGATCACTCACATGTTTTAAATTTTGTTCAAGCGTCTTCCCAGTTACAGTAAGACATTCTCCGTGAATCAATCCTTTTTTAAGAAGGTATTTCAAAACAGCAGGGGTTCCTCCAATTTCATGTACATCTTCCATTAAATACTTTCCACTTGGCTTTAAATCTGCTATAAATGGAGTACTATCGCTTATTTTTTGAAAATCATCTAATGTGAAATCTATTTTTGCAGCTCTAGCTATAGCTAGAAAGTGCAAAACAGCATTAGTAGATCCTCCAAGTGCAACCACTAACCTTATTGCGTTTTCTAAAGATTTTCGATTAATAATATCTAAAGGCTTCAAGTCTTTAATTAATAGATTTTTTATCGCCTTACCACAATTTTCAGATTCAATCTCCTTAAGCTTACTATTGGCAGGGTTTGAAGAATTGAAAGGCAAAGACATTCCTAAAGCTTCAATAGCAGATGCCATTGTATTAGCTGTATACATTCCACCACACGCTCCTGCACCCGGGCAAGCTTTCTTAATTATAGATTTATACTCTTGGTTATCCATCTTGCCAGAAACCTTACTTCCCCATGCTTCAAAAGCAGAAACGATATCTAATTTTTTACCGTTATGACAGCCCGAATCAATCGTTCCTCCATAAAGTAATATTGATGGTCTGTTCAATCTAATCATAGCCATTAATGCTCCAGGCATGTTTTTATCACACCCAACCACAGTTACTAATCCATCATAACTCATCGCCTGAACTACAGTTTCCATAGAATCTGCAATAATATCTCTTGATGGTAAGGAATAACGCATTCCAGGTGTGCCCATTGAAATTCCATCACTAACTCCAATAGTATTAAAAATTAATCCTGTAACATTATTAGATAAAACCCCTTTTTTTACATATTTAGACAGGTCATTTAAATGCATATTACAAGGATTTCCTTCATACCCTGTACTTGCAATTCCAACAATTGCATTTTTAAAATCAGATTCTTTCATACCAATAGCATGTAACATCGCCTGAGCGGCAGGTTGTGTATCGTCTTGAGTGACCGTTTTACTATACTTGTTTAAATCCATTTTATGAAATTCTTAAATTTAAAGGCTTTAATTAAATTATTCTTAGTGAAAGATGGCTAAATCTGACATTTCTCTATTTATCTATTTTCCAGTGATTTAACCTTATAAATCCAAAATAAATATATATTTATTAATTGAATATTAAAAATTAATATCCCTAATATTCATCATAAATATTAATTAATAATTTATTTATTTATAATTCATTATTTTTGCATTATAAATGAGGAAAAATTTGACTGATTGCAACCTCTAGAAAAAATGCTAAAATAGATTTTCTCTTACACTGCAATTTGTCGAGCCTAAAAAATATTGATATGACATATTTGTTTACATCTGAAAGTGTATCGGAAGGACATCCAGATAAAGTTGCCGATCAAATTAGTGACGCATTAATTGATAATTTTCTTGCATTTGATAAAAACTCAAAAGTCGCTTGTGAAACACTGGTTACCACTGGACAAGTAATTCTAGCTGGGGAGGTGAAATCATCGATATATTTGGATGTGCAGAAAATTGCAAGAGACACAATAAATAAAATTGGATACACAAAAAGTGATTACATGTTTGATGGAAATTCGTGTGGTGTTTTTTCATCTATTCATGAACAATCAGAAGACATAAATAGAGGAGTAGATAAAGATATTAAAGATGATCAGGGAGCTGGTGATCAAGGAATGATGTTTGGATACGCTACAAATGAAACAGAAAACTACATCCCACTTTCTTTGGATTTATCTCATTTGATTTTAAAAGAGCTAGCTCAATTAAGAAGAGAAAATAATGAAATCAAATACCTAAGACCCGATTCTAAAAGCCAAGTAACCATTGAATACGATAACAACAATAAACCTCTGAGAATTGACACAATAGTGATTTCTACTCAACATGATGACTTTGATGAGGAAAAAACTATGCTAAAAAAGATAAAAAAAGATATTTTAGAGATCCTCATTCCAAGAGTAATTAATAAATGTCCTTTAAATTCTAAGCATTTATTTGAAAATGAAATTAAATATCATATTAACCCAACTGGAAAATTTGTTATAGGAGGCCCTCATGGAGATACTGGACTGACAGGGAGAAAGATTATTGTAGATACTTATGGTGGAAAAGGAGGTCATGGAGGTGGAGCTTTTTCTGGAAAAGATCCCAGTAAAGTAGATAGAAGCGCAGCTTACGCTACAAGACACATTGCTAAAAATCTTGTTGCATCTGGAATTTGCAATGAAGTCTTGGTACAGGTTAGCTACGCAATTGGTGTTGCAAAACCAGTCTCAATCTATATAAACACATATGGGTCAGCTAACTTTAAATTTTCAGACAGTGAAATAAGTGAAAAAATATCAAACATGTTTGACCTAAGCCCTGCCGCTATAGAAAAAAGATTAAAACTTAGAAATCCTATTTATTTAGAAACTGCTGCATATGGACATATGGGTAGAAAAAATGAAATAGTCAATAAAAAATTCGAACAACCTAACGGAAACAAAATATCGTTAGATGTTGAGCTATTTACATGGGAAAAACTAGACTTAGTAGAAGAAATTAAAGCAGAATTTAATCTGAATTAACTGCATTATAAGTCATATACTAGTCTGAAAGTGATAAATCTTGGCTGAATAAAATACTCTGTTGAACTTATTGAAATATTTCCGGTATTCGATTGATTTTGAGATTTAGTATTAAGTAAATTAGTAGCTTTTAATTCAAATTCCCACTTACTATCTTGATCTTTTTTGTACGCAAGTGATGCATCCCAAAATTCATACTCATTTAAAACAGCTCTTTCATTACTAAAAGAGTTGTTTGTATACCTAGACCTAAATGTAAATGATTTTAATATTAATGCATCTACATCGATAAATGGAGCTTTTGTGTAAAATTTACTTTCGACATTACCCAAGGTGTTATTACTCAGAGAATAGTTATATCCCAGCTCAACGTTTGGAGCTTCTTTAAATGATGTTCTAACTGTAGCTCCATAGGTTTGAGAAAAGTTTTCACTAATACTAGGGTTATTTATATCTGAAATATACTGATTGAATTTAGAAAAATTAATACGACTAGATAATGAAGCTCTAATTTTACCAAATTGCCTTTGGAATCTACCATTAGCAGAAAAATTTTCATCTGCAAAAGGAGAATTAAATGGAGAACTGGAAGCTACAACACTCTCAAATGTTGTTAGGTTTCGAATTTGATCAATGCTTTTGTTGTAAGAGATTCTTGCAAATATATTAGTATAGTTAAATAAGTTAAAACTGAAATAATTAAGATTAAAGCTGTGTGAAATAGCATTTTGTATTTCATTATCACCACTAAAAATAGAGTTATAGTTATTTAATACTAATCCTTGTGCTATTTTAGAAACATCTGTAAATTGAGTTCTCATTGAATAATTAAATCTTATTGACTCACTTTTTTTAAGTTGAATTATAGCATTAAAATCAGGTAGTATTTTAAAAAATGAATCCGAATAATCAACAGAAAATTGACTATTTTTAGAATTGTAAGCGTGTGCAGTAAAACCAGGGCTAAGGGTAAAAATACCAGATTTAAGCCTGTAGTGCATACCAACATAATAGTCAGTAAAGTTATAATTTACATTATTATAATCAATTCCATTATTGACTGTAGGAATTGACTCATAAATATCACCATTATCTAAGTACTGAAATATATTAGAGTCAAATTTTTGATCACTTAAAATAGTTCCAACAGTGAAATTAATATCACTTTTTAAATTTAATATATTCCAATAGTCCAATTTAGCGTCTAACTGCTTTGTCTTAACTACTTTTTCTTGATTAATATTAAAGTTAGATTGAGTGTTATCAAAACCTAATCCTATAGCGGTGTTTTGATAATTTGCATCATTTTCTAAAACAGCATTATAAAATGGGTCTTCTTCGCTAATAAGATGTAATGCTTCAAATGCAAAAATGTTTTTTTCATCCAAAGTATAATAATAATTAAGGTTTTGATTTATACTAAATGCTTCAGCATTTTCATCTTGAATTGTATTTCCTAATACAGAAGAAAATAAATTTTGGTCTTGACTTTCTATTGAGTTTCTAGTTAAAATCTCATAATCTAACTGATTATTTGAATTAGGTCTGTATTTAACTGTAAATTTAGACAATGCAAGATCACTAACTTGGGTAGTATTACTCTCTGTTTGTTCATCAGGAATTCCAAGTTCCGTATTTATATATTGAGTGGAATTGTTTTCTTGCAAATCAATATCACTTCTTGTTAAAATGACAAATCCATAAAGGTCGAGTTTTTTATTAGGTGAATAACTAAAATTAGCTGCACCAAATTTTGAGGATATATCTTTTGCTCTGTTATTTTGCAATTGTAAAAAACCTAAGTTGTTATTACCTAAATTAATTGACGTACCACTTTTACTACTTGGTTGACTAAATCCACCTGAAAAATTAAAATAATCTCTTCTGGTAAAAGCTAACTCGCCTATATTATTTAAATCGCCAATTACATTAACAGTGTATTTAGGGCTGTAATAAAATAATTTAGGTTGAAACAAATACAAACTCTGGTTATCGACATCTGTATCTGAGTTATTATTCAATAACCCTTCAATTGCAGAAACTCCAGCAGTGATATTTCCAAACCAGAATTTATCTTTTCCTTTTTTTAGTTTAATGTTAATCGCAATATTGTCCTGGTTGTTTTGAACACCACTTAATTGCCCAACTTCAGAATAATTTTTAAGAATCTGAACTTTATCAATCGCATTTGAAGGAATATTTTTAGTTGCAATTTTCGTATCTCCATCAAAAAAGTCTTTTCCCTCAACCATTACTTTTCCGACTACTTTCCCCTCTACTTCAATCTGACCATCATCGTTAACCTCTACTCCTGGAAGGTTTTTTAGAACATCCTCTAACTTTCTCTCCGTTCCAGTATTAAATGAATCAGCATTATAAATTAGAGTATCACCACTAATTTTGACTGGCATTTCGTAAGTAAGTTCAACTGCATCTAAAACATTACTTTGGGATAATGTAAAATCTTTATTAAGATCGTTTTCCTTAGAATCAATCTGTCTAGATATAGACTCCATTCCTATGTAGCTAACTTGTAAATTATAAGTAGTGTTCTTTTTAAGTGCTAACTTATATTCTCCATTTGCATTAGAAATAGCAAAGCTTTCTAAAGCACTAGTTTCCTTGTTAATTAAAATAACATTAGCAAGTTCTAAAGGATTATTTAAACTATCCTTTACCAAACCTTCCATTTTAATTTGAGAAAAAGTCAAATTTGTAATTAATATCAATAAGAAAGTATATATTAATTTATTCATAATTTAATTTTAAATATTTTTAATTCCATCTACCACCACGAGATCTGCCTCTATTATCTCTCATTTCTTGCATCTTAAATTGAACCATGTCGGTATATTCTTTTTTAGAAACAACATCTCCTTTGGTTGGTCTTATAATTTTATCCTTCTTCTCAGGATTTAATACAATCTTTGAACATAACATTGTTGTATTTTTTGTATTTAATTCCAATATTAATCCTGGTAAACCATAAGATTGTTCAGGACCATTGCTGATAGGAATTTGAGGGGTATACCAAGCTACAATAGTTTCGATTTTTGCATCTACAACGACTTCTTCAATCTTTTCTACTTTGGTGTTTGTTTCATCATCAACATCTGAAACTTTTTCACTTTTGTCATTTTCTTTATTATTTGTTGAATCGTTGGGCTTTTGATTTCTTTGTCCCCTTAAACTCTCCCAACTAAAGTTATTATTTACTCTGGTTCCAACAGCTTTAAAACAAATGTACTTACCAATTTGTTTTTGTTCACCACTCATTTCCCATACAAATTCTGGTAATTTATCGCTAACCAAAAACTTTTTACCAAAGAATTCATTTTCCTGCAGATATACCTTTTCTTTAATATTTTTATACATCTCTGGATTACCACTTCCAGCACTCATAAACATAGCGCCCATACCAGACCCTCCTGAACCTGGAGCGTCTAGTCTTTCCTCTTCCATAAAGGTAGACTCTGTTTTGTTAAAAGTTAGTATAAAAGTCTTTTCTAAATAGGGTTTCATCCTGTCTTTCATTGCACTTTTTTGCTCAGCAGACATCCTGCTTCCCCAGGAACCAAGATCCATTGTAGTTTTTGATTGATAGAAGGCTTTACCTTGAAAATCTTGAGAGAATAAGTTTAAGGAAATAAAAAAGAAAATTATTATTGAGAGTAATTTTTTCATGAAATTAAATTTTTTATAAAAATATAAATAGAATAAATTAAAATAGTTAATTATATCTTAAATATTTAAAGACGAATTACTGAACTGAAAAAAAATAAATCACAAATTATAATTGTATGCAAATGTGTATATTGTTAAATATAACATTAATAAAAAACACATGAAGATTTTTAGATTTTTTATATTAATATCCCTTTTATATTCCTGTAATATTGATAGAAATGCAAAAGATCAAAATTTAATTTCATTTTCTGAAAAAAATTATGAGGAAGCATTTCAGTTAATTGATTATTGGCTTGATGCACAAAAAGATTATGAAAATATTCCAGGGATTAACGCAATGGTTGGCAATGAAGATGGAATAGTCTGGTCTGGTGCCTATGGTCTAGCAAATGATATTGATACAATCAGTATTGAGAATACTTTTAGTATTTGCTCAATTTCTAAACTCTTTACATCCGTAGCTATAATGAAGCTTGTTGAAGAAAAAAAATTAAATCTTAATGACACTATAGGTAAAATATTACCTTGGTTTGATTTAAAACAACAATTCGAAAATTCAACAGCAATAACTATAAAATCTATATTAACTCATTCTTCGGGATTACCCAGAGAATCAAATCATCCTTATTGGACATCTCCTGATTTTCCATTTCCTACTAAAGATGCAATAATAAAAGAGCTAAAAAATCAAGAAATGCTATATCCTAGCTCTAAATATTACCAGTATAGTAACTTAGGTTTAACTTTACTTGGTTACGTAATAGAGGAGATTTCAGGTGAGTCTTTTGATGATTATATAGCAAAAAATATTTTTGATCCGTTATCTATGTCTTATACTAAAACTTACATGTCAGAAAAAGAATATGGAGATTTACTTTCAGTAGGCTACTCATCTATAAAGAGAGATAGAGAAAGAGAAAAAGTGAATTTTTTTAATGCTAATGGAATTGCTGCCGCTGCTGGATTCACATCTAATGTAGAAGATCTTGGAAAGTTTGCCACTTGGCAACTTCAATTATTAAAATCATCAGGAAAAAAAATCATTTCTTCTGAAACACTAAAAGAAATGCATAAAATACATTGGAATGATAAATTAACTTCTGTAACAAGAGGTTTAGGTTTTGGGGTTTATAAATTAAATGGAGAAAAGTTCATAGGCCACAGTGGATCATGTCCAGGGTACAGATCTAGTTTAGTGTTGAGTCCAGAAATAGGTGTTTCGTATTTAGTTATGATTAATTCAAGTGGCATAAATCCAGTAAAATATATTGTAGGTATCGATAATATTCTAAAAAAGGTAACTAAACACAAGGATAGTATTTCAAACAAATTTAAAGAACTAGAGGGTAAATATAATCATCAGCCATGGGGGAGTGAATTTTATGTACAATCATGGGGAGATAATTTAGCTGTTATGGAGATTCCATCGGAAAACCCATATTTGACTTTGTATAAAAAAACTAAAAAAGACTTTTTTAAAAGAATTTTAGAAAATGATGATCTAGGGGAAGAATTAGAGGTTTTGAGGGATGAAAATAATGTGGTAATTGGATTTAAATCTCATCAAAATATATTCCATAAAATCAAATAGCCTCTAAAACATATGAAAATTCTAATACTACTTTTTTTTATTTCAAGTATTTATAGTAATGATGATAAATTGACTTTAAAATTATTAACAAAAGTAGTTTCAACAGAGAATACAATTGCCGGAGTAGATAATTTAAATAATGTATACTTTATAAATAATAATGAATTAATTAAAAGCTCTAGGGACAAAAATTATTATTATAGCAATAATTTATATTCAAACATATCCTCAATTGATGTTCGAAATTCTTTAAAATCCAAATTGTTTTATGAAGATTCTAACACCTTAGTTGTCCTTGACAATAAACTTTCCGAAATATCAAAAATTAATTTTAACATTATTAATCCCAATAAAATAATTTCTAAGTTTTCTGCTTCAAATGACAATAATATATGGGTATACAATGAACTAAACTCAAAAATTGAATTGTATAACTACATTAATAATACATTTAGAATTGTTAACTCAGAAATTTCAGGAGAAGTAATTTCATTAGAAAGCAACTATAAGTATTGTTGGGTTCTAACAGATTCCCAAATATATAAATTCAATTATTTTGGTAGTTTAATTACTAAAACTGCGGTAAATAATATTCAACAAATAGAAATCTTTAACGACAACTTATTTTTTAAAAAAGATAATGAGTTGTTTTATTATGATCAAGATCTTTTAATAGAGTATAAATTAGATTTAGAAAATTTATTAATAAAAGATTTTTTTGTAATCAATCAAAGCTTGTATATTTACGATTCTGAACATTTTATTAAGTATCAAATTCAAAAAAAATAAATTATGCATATTGCAATTGCAGGAAACATTGGAGCAGGAAAAACAACTTTAACTAATTCACTAGCTAAGCATTACAACTTTGAAGTACAGCTTGAAGATGTGGTAGATAACCCTTATTTAGATGATTTCTACAACGAAATGGAAAGGTGGAGTTTTAATCTTCAGGTTTACTTTTTAAATAGCCGATTTAGACAGCTAATTGATATAACTGAAAGTAAAAAAAATGTAATTCAAGACAGAACTATATACGAAGATGCAAATATATTTGCTCCTAATTTACATGCGATGGGGTTGATGGCTAATCGGGATTTTGAAAACTACAAATCTTTATTTGAATTAATGGAATCAAAGGTAGAGGCTCCAGATTTATTAATTTACTTAAGAAGCTCAATTCCTAATCTAGTTTCTCATATACACAAAAGAGGAAGAGATTACGAAAATTCAATTAGTATTGACTATTTGAGTAGATTAAATGAGCGCTACGAAGCTTGGATTCACAACTACAACAAGGGTAATTTATTAATCATTGATATTGATAATTTAGACTTTGTTGATCATCAAGAAGATCTAGATAAAATAATTTCGATGGTTGATGAGAAATTAAAGAAATAAAAAAAAGCCTCATTTAAATGAGGCTTTTTTTAATGAATTAATATAATATATATTTAGTTCTCTTGAGACTCAGCTACAAGATCCTTAACTGTTTGATTTACTTCCGACTCACTACCCTTAATAACAGAAGAAACTTTCGTTTGAACTCCGTCTTTATTAGTTATAATATTAACCTCTGCAGTTACATTATCTGCATCATCAATGCTAGTCGAATTTACTTCAACCTGAACTTCATTAGTAACTGAAGAATGATTTTCTGAAACAGAATGACCTCCTAAAATTGGAGCTATCACTAGTCCTATTAAACAAGTTAACTTAATTAATATGTTCATTGAAGGTCCTGAAGTATCCTTAAAAGGATCTCCAACTGTATCTCCAGTAATTGCAGCTTCGTGAGCAGCAGAACCTTTATGTGTCATTTCTCCGTTAATCATAACTCCCGCTTCAAATGATTTTTTGGCGTTATCCCAAGCGCCACCTGCATTATTTTGAAAAATTGCCCATAGTACACCACTTACAGTAACTCCAGCCATATAACCACCGAGCATCTCCGCAATCATTAATTTTTCCATTCCAAATAACATTGGCAAGAAAGTGATTAACAACGGAAACCCAATAGTTAAAATTCCGGGAAGCATCATTTCTTTTAAAGAAGCTTTAGTAGATATCTCAACACATTTATCATATTCAGGCTTCCCTGTTCCTTCCATTATTCCAGGGATATCTTTAAATTGTCTTCTAACTTCATAAACCATTTCCATGGCTGCTTTTCCAACTGCATTCATAGCCAATGCTGAGAATACAACAGGAACCATTCCACCCACAAATAACATTGCTAATACTGGTGCTTTAAAAATATTTATTCCGTCAATGCCAGTAAAAGTGACATAAGCAGCAAATAATGCGAGGGATGTTAATGCAGCAGAGGCTATAGCAAAACCTTTACCTGTAGCTGCTGTTGTATTTCCGACAGAATCTAAAATATCTGTTCGTTCTCTAACGATTGGATCTTGTTCACTCATTTCAGCAATACCACCTGCATTATCTGCAATAGGACCAAAAGCATCAATCGCCAACTGCATAGCAGTGGTAGCCATCATTGCTGATGCTGCCATTGCAACACCATAAAATCCAGCTAAAGCATATGAAGACCAAATTGCTGCAGCAAATAAAATTACAGTAGGAAATGTAGAAATCATTCCAGTTGCTAAACCTGCAATAATATTTGTTCCGGCACCAGTAGCTGATTTTTGAACAATATTTAAAACTGGTTTTTTACCCAATCCTGTGTAGTATTCAGTAACTGCAGAAATAACTCCTCCTACAAATAACCCTACTAGAGTTGCATAAAATACTCGCATGGCGGTAATATCTTTTAAGACATTACCGTTAGTTTCGAAGAAATTCATTTTCATTGTTTCAGGTAACATGTATGTTACTAAAAAATAACAAGAAACTGCAACCAAAGCTATTGAAAACAAATTACCTTTATTAAGTGCTCCCATTACTTGGGCTTCTTTAGCATCATTAGATTTAATACTAACTAGCATCGTACCTAGCATAGAAATAATAATTCCTACTCCGGCAATAGACATTGGCAATAAAATAGGCCCAATAGAACCAAAACCTTTAAAAATATTGATATCATTAACCTCAATAACATAATTTCCTAATACCATTGCTGCTAATACGGTAGCTACGTATGAACCAAATAAATCTGCTCCCATACCTGCAACATCACCAACATTATCACCAACATTATCAGCAATTGTCGCTGGGTTTCTTGGGTCATCTTCTGGAATACCAGCTTCAACCTTACCAACTAAATCAGCTCCAACATCTGCAGCTTTGGTATATATTCCACCACCAACTCTTGCAAATAAAGCAATAGACTCAGCTCCTAAAGAAAATCCTGCTAATGTTTCTAAAACTATAGTCATGTTATTTACACTAAAAGTTTCACCTCCTAAGTAATTGTTGAAAAGAATAAAAAACCCTGTTAAACCTAAAACTGCTAAACCAGCAACTCCAAGACCCATAACCGTACCTCCACCAAAGGAAACCTTTAAGGCATTTGGTAAACTAGTTTTTGCCGCTTGAGTAGTTCTAACATTTGTTTTCGTTGCTATTTTCATTCCCATATTTCCAGCGTAGGCAGAAAAGATAGCTCCAAAAATAAAGGCAATAGAGATTAACCAATGAGTAGTTTCAACCACAGATGAAACACCCACTAGAGCTAAACTAACTACAATTACAAAAACTGTTAGCAACCTATATTCTGCATTTAAAAATGCTAAAGCTCCCTCATAAATATGATCTGAAATCTCTTTCATTTTACCATCACCGGCATCCTGTTTCATAACCCATGACTTTTTATAAAGCATGTAACCTAATCCTATAATTGCCGCTACAATCGGCATGTAAATAAACATTGAATCCATTTTGTATTTTTTTAGTAATTTTTAATTCGGTCGCAAAAGTAATGAAATCAGTTTAGATTTAAAAACTAATTAGATCTCAAATACATTGCTTATTTCTTGTAAAGTGCTTTTTTTACGGCTTTTATTACATCCTCACTGTTAGGGAGCCATTCAGCTAAAAGCACAGGTGAATATGGCGCTGGTGTATCCGCAGTATTGATCTTTTCGATTGGAGCATCTAAATAATCAAATGCTTTTGATTGAACTTGAAAAGTAATTTCAGTAGAAACATTTCCAAAAGGCCAAGCCTCTTCTAGTATAACCAGTCTATTTGTTTTTTTAACTGATTTAAGTACAGCATTAATATCTAAAGGACGTACAGTTCTTAAATCAATAATTTCACAAGAAATATTTTCTTCCTGTAATTTATCCGCTGCTTTGTACGCTTCTTTTATTATTTTTCCAAATGACACAATAGTAACATCAGTACCTTCTCTTTTTATATCTGCAACTCCAATTGGTAAAGTGTATTCTCCTTCTGGAATTTCACCTTTATCACCGTACATCTGTTCACTTTCCATAAAAATAACAGGATCATCATCTCTTATAGCAGATTTTAACAACCCTTTCGCATCGTAAGGATTTGAAGGGACTATAACCTTTAATCCAGGAGTGTTAGCAAACCAGTTTTCAAATGCTTGAGAATGGGTTGCGCCTAATTGACCTGCTGACCCAGTTGGGCCCCTAAATACAATAGGGCACTTGAACTGACCACCAGACATTTGTCTAATCTTTGCAGCATTATTAATAATTTGATCAATTCCAACAAGAGAGAAGTTAAAGGTCATGTACTCAACAATGGGACGATTACCAGTCATCGTTGATCCAATAGCAATACCTGCAAATCCTAATTCAGCAATTGGAGTATCAATAACTCTTTTCTCACCAAATTCATCAAGCATTCCCTTGGAAGCTTTATAGGCTCCATTATATTCTGCAACCTCTTCACCCATGAGGTAGATACTTTCATCCGTTCTCATTTCTTCTGACATTGCTTCACAAATAGCTTCTCTAAATTGAATTGTTCTCATTTATATTAATTTACTGCAAAAATACTAAAGGATTTAATAATTGTAATTAAAAAAAATAAAATAATTACTATGCATGCATAGTAATTTATGTATTATTAATTATCTTTGAACAATAAAACAAATAATATGAAAATAATAGTTTGTATTAGTCATGTTCCTGACACAACTTCAAAAATAAATTTCACTGATGGAAACACAAAATTTGATAGAAATGGTGTACAGTTTGTAATTAATCCAAATGACGAATTTGGTCTTACAAGAGCAATGTGGTTTAAAGAAAAACAAGGAGCAACTGTTGATGTAATTAATGTTGGTCTGTCTGACACAGAATCTACTCTTAGAAAAGCGCTAGCTATTGGAGCAGATAAAGCAATCAGAATAGACATGAGTCCTAAAGATGGATTTAATGTAGCTAAGCAGTTAGCTAATTATATAAAAAAAGAAAATTACGATCTCGTAATTGCAGGTCGAGAGTCCATTGATTACAATGGTGGAATGGTTCCTGGAATGATTGCTGGTTTGAATAATGCTAATTTTATAAACAATTGTATAAGTCTTGAAATTGAAGGCACTAGCGTGACTGCCTCTAGAGAGATTGACGGCGGAAAAGAAACTATTGAATCTAGTACTCCACTAGTGATTGGGGCTCAAAAAGGTTTGGTAGAAGAAAGTGATTTAAGAATTCCAAATATGAGAGGAATAATGATGGCTAGAAAAAAACAACTTGAAGTTATTCCAGCTATTGATGCCTCAAATCAAACGAACTCAATTGAATTTGAAAAACCAAAACCAAAAGGAGAAGTAACACTTGTTTCTTCGGACAATCTAGATGAATTAATAAATTTACTTCACAACGAAGCTAAAGTAATTTAAATATGGCAATATTAGTATACACAGAATCTGAACAGGGAAAATTTAAAAAAATAGCTTTCGAGCTAGCTTCTTATGCCAGGGCAATAGCAGATAAAAATAACACTACTGTGACCGCAGTATGTATCAATGCAGAAAATCCAATGGAGTTACAAAACTATGGTGTAGATAAAGTTCTTAATATTTCTAATCAAGACTTAAAATCATTTAACGCAAGGTCATACTCTGAATGTGTTTTCGAAGCTGCAGAAAATGAAAAATCTAATATTATAGTTATCAGCTCAAGTGCAGATTCAAAGTATTTAGCTCCACTACTTGCAGTTAAACATAATGCTGGATACATATCTAACGCATCGGAGTTGCCGACAAGCTACAATCCACTTACCGTTAAAAGAACTGCATTTACAAATAAGGCATTTGAAATTACTCAGGTTAACACTGAAAATACATTAATAAGTTTAGCGAAAAATAGCTATCCCATTACTGAAATAAAAACGAATACATCTGTAGAAGATTTTTCTGTAAATATTTTACAAAATGATACAAAAATTAAGTCTATTGATAAAGCTACTGATAAAGTAACTATAGCTGATGCTGATACAGTTGTTTCTGCTGGTAGAGGATTAAAGGGGCCTGAAAATTGGGGAATGATAGAAGAATTAGCTGAAGTATTAGGTGCTGCTACCGCTTGCTCAAAACCTGTGTCCGATTTAGGATGGAGACCTCATGGAGAGCATGTAGGTCAAACTGGCAAACCAGTTGCAAGTAACCTTTATATTGCGATAGGAATTTCTGGGGCTATACAACATTTAGCGGGAATTAATTCTTCTAAAGTTAAAGTAGTAATTAATACTGATCCGGATGCCCCATTTTTCAAAGCTGCAGATTATGGAGTAGTTGGTGATGCATTTGATGTAGTACCAGAATTGATAAATAAGCTAAAAACTTTCAAGGCTCAAAACTAATAACTTTTGTGTATAACATAAAAAGGTTAAATTTGATTGAAATTGTTTAAATCAATATGAGCTTAGTACGTCTTATCATAAAAGGAATTTCTTACAGTCAAACACAAAATGGAGCTTATGCGCTGATTCTTAGCGAACTGGAAGGGGAAAGAAAACTTCCAATTGTTATTGGTGCTTTTGAGGCGCAATCTATAGCTATTGCTTTAGAGAAAGAAATAAAACCTCCAAGACCACTAACTCATGATTTATTTAAAAATTTTTCTATACGTTTTGATATAATTGTTAAACAAGTAATTATTCACAAATTAGTAGATGGAGTCTTTTACTCTAGTATAATTTGCGAAAGAGATAAAATTGAAGAAGTTATAGACTCAAGAACAAGTGATGCAATTGCACTCGCACTAAGATTTAACGCACCAATTTTTACTTATGAAAATATTCTAACAAAAGCTGGAGTTATTCTAAAAGTTGAAAACACGGAAGATGATGGTGATACTGTTTTGAAAGAAATTATACAAGAAGACACTACAGATAACAAGAAAGATTACAAAAATAAAACAACCGAGGAACTTCAAAAGCTTTTAAAAATTGCCGTTTTAAAAGAAAATTATGAAAATGCAGCTCTAATAAGAGATGAAATATCTAAAAGACAATAATTATGTTAAGAAAGCTTTCAATTTTACTATTTATTTTTTCATTTAACTCAATTTTTTCTCAATCGATTATTGGAGATTGGTTTTTTGAAAATATTCAAGATTCTAACGGAAATGAATTATTTGAAGTTAAGAAAACAGATCTCTTGAGCATTACGGAAAATGATTTTAAGTACAACTTAGAAGCAAAGAATAATTTATTAGCTGAGGGTAGTTACTCAATAACAAATAATGAATTGTCGTTTAAGTACAATACTCCCTCAGATACCTTAAGAACCTACGATATTACTTTATTGTCTAGCAATGAACTAGAGTTTACAGAAAACGGAATCACTTATAAATTTAAAAAGAGAATTATAGCAAATCAAGGGTTTTCTTTAAATAGTTTTTTACGAGGGCTTTTGGGGATGTTTGTATTGATCTTAATTTCATACCTATTAAGTGCTAACAGAAAGGCAATTAACTGGAAAACAGTAATTCTTGGGCTTGGAGCTCAAATCATTTTAGCGATTGGCGTACTTAAAGTTCCAATTATACAAGGCTTTTTTGAATGGGTAGGAAGTTTATTTATAGCCGTTCTGGACTTCACTCTTGAGGGGACAAAATTTTTATTTGCTTCCTTTTCATCTGGTGAAATTGAAGCACCTCTAATGACCTTTGCTATTTCTATATTACCAACAGTTATTTTCTTTTCCGCACTTACATCTGTATTGTTTTACTTAGGTATCATACAACGCGTTGTTAAAGGACTCGCATGGTTATTAAGCAAACTTTTACAAGTTTCAGGAGCAGAAAGCTTAAGTGTTGCCGGAAATATATTTCTGGGGCAGACGGAATCGCCTTTAATGATTAAAGCCTATTTAGAAAAAATGAACCGTTCAGAAATCTTGTTAGTAATGATTGGAGGAATGGCAACCGTTGCTGGTGGTGTTTTAGCAGCGTACATAGCCTTTCTGGGTGGTGACGACGAAGTCTTGCGACTCTTTTATGCGAAGCATTTACTAACAGCCTCTGTAATGGCAGCGCCTGGTGCTATTGTCATTTCGAAAATGCTTTACCCACAAGTAGAAACTATTGATAATGAAATCAGCATCTCGCAAGAAAAAATTGGGTCTAACATATTAGAATCCATTGCAAACGGAACAACCGAAGGGTTGAAATTAGCACTAAATATTGGCGCTATGCTTTTGGTGTTTCTAGCATTCATCGCCATGATTAACGGCATCCTGGGATGGGTTGGAGAATGGACCACATTAAATGACTGGATCGCTTCAAACACATCTTACAAAACCTTTAAACTTGAGTTTATTTTAGGATATACTTTTGCTCCGCTAATGTGGCTCATAGGGATTGCGAAAGATGATATGGCATTAATGGGGCAACTACTTGGAATTAAGCTAGCAGCTAGTGAATTTGTTGGATACATACAGTTGGCAGAATTAAAAGACATCACCAATTTAATTCATTTTAAATATCAAAAATCGATAATAATGGCAACCTATATGCTCTGCGGCTTTGCTAATTTTGCATCCATAGGAATTCAAATAGGCGGGATTGGATCCTTGGCTCCAGGACAACGAAAAACACTTTCGGAATTTGGTATTAAAGCACTTATTGGGGGGACTATTGCATCGCTTTTATCTGCGACTATTGCTGGGGCAATTATCGGCTAAAAAGTTAATAACTTTAATATTTTTATTATTTAATTTTCTCTGGATTTATCTATTTTTATTTTTTAAATATTTCAAATGAAGCAATACTTAGATTTAGTAAAAGAAGTTTTAGAAAACGGAAATCAAAAAGGAGATAGAACTGGTACTGGAACAAAAAGTATTTTTGGTCACCAATTAAGATTTGATTTAAGTAAAGGCTTTCCAATGATTACTACAAAAAAGCTTCATTTAAAATCTATAATTCATGAATTATTATGGTTTATAAATGGAGATACCAATATTGGTTATCTAAATGAAAATGGAGTTAAGATTTGGAACGAGTGGGCAAATAAAGATGGAGATTTAGGACCAGTCTATGGCTATCAGTGGAGAAATTGGAATGGAGACGAAATTGATCAAATTAAAGAATTAATTAGCACATTAAAAAACAATCCTAACAGCAGAAGAATGCTAGTTTCTGCATGGAATCCATCGGTTCTTCCAGATACTTCTAAATCTTTTGAAGAAAATGTTGCAAGCGGTAAAGCGGCACTTCCTCCTTGCCATGCCTTTTTTCAATTTTATGTAAATAACGGAAAACTGTCTTGTCAACTATACCAAAGAAGTGCAGATGTTTTTCTAGGAGTTCCCTTTAATATTGCATCCTACGCATTATTCACCATGATGGTAGCACAAGTGTGTGGATATCAAGCTGGAGATTTCATACATACATTTGGTGATGCACATATATACAATAATCATATTGATCAGGTGAAATTACAACTAAGTAGAGACACAAGACCATTACCTAAAATGGAGATAAACCCTGAAATTAAAAGTATTTTTGATTTTAAATTTGAGGACTTTAAATTGGTTGACTATGACCCACACCCACATATTAAAGGAGCAGTAGCAATTTAAAAAATATGACTAGATCTAATTTAACTATAATTGTTGCAGCCGATACAAATGACACTATTGGTAAAGACAACAAATTAATTTGGCATTTACCTGATGACCTTAAGAGATTTAAAAAGCTTACTTCAGGTCACCATATTATTATGGGAAGAAAAACTTTTGATAGCTTTCCAGGTCTATTACCAAATAGAAAACACATTGTCATTACAAGAAAAAAAGAAAATAAAGAAATAGAAAATGTTATTTACGTAAACTCTATGCAAGAGGCTATTAAAGTCAGTAATGAAGATCCTAATCCGTTTGTAATTGGAGGTGGAGAAATTTACAAAATAGCAATGGACTATTGTTCAAAAATAGAGCTAACCAGAGTGAATCATTCTTTTGAAGGCGATACCCATTTCACTAAAATTGACACTAACGATTGGACTAAAATATCAGATGAATTTCATGATATAGATGTAAAACATAAATATTCATTTAATTTTGAAACTTACGAAATAAAAAAAATATGAAAGCTTACGTATTTCCTGGACAAGGAGCTCAGTTCTCTGGCATGGGATTAGAACTTTATAATCAAAGTGTCATCGCTAAGGAATTATTTGATTCTGCCAATTCAATTTTAGGCTTTGAAATCACTGAAACAATGTTTAACGGATCTGCGGAAGATCTAAAACAAACAAAAGTAACACAACCTGCTATCTTTCTTCATTCTGTAATTTTAGCAAAAATGTTAGGGGATAATTTTAAACCTGAAATGGTTGCTGGACATTCATTAGGAGAGTTTTCTGCACTTGTAAGTACTGGTGTAATTAGTTTTGAAGACGGATTAAAACTAGTTTCTAAGCGAGCTACTGCTATGCAAAAAGCTTGTGATATTCAAAAAAGTACAATGGCTGCAGTTTTAGGGTTAGAAGATTCAATTGTTGAAAAAGTATGTGACAGTATTGACGGGGTAGTTGTAGCTGCTAATTATAACTGTCCAGGACAATTGGTGATTTCTGGAGAAATAAATGCAATTAATGAAGCTTGTGAAAAATTAAAGGAAAATGGAGCTAGGAGAGCTTTAGTCCTTCCTGTAGGTGGAGCATTTCATTCTCCGCTTATGAATCCTGCAAAAGAAGAACTCGAAAAAGCGATCAACAACACCATATTTCACAAACCATCTTGCCCTATTTATCAAAACGTAACTGCTAGTGCTGTTATGGACGAAAATGAAATAAAAAATAATTTAATTTCTCAACTTACTTCCCCGGTAAGATGGACTCATACAATCCAACAAATGATTGATGATGGTGCGTCAGAATTTATAGAAGTTGGACCAGGAAAAGTACTACAAGGTTTAGTAAAAAAAATAAATAGAGAATCCGTAGTTTCTTCAGCTACAATATTATAAATACAAATGAAAAATAAAAGAAATTTATATATTATATCTCTAGTGATTTTAAATATCATTTTAGATCAATTATCCAAATTTTGGATACGAGACAATGTAGCTCCGTACAGCGATATTAATATAATTGCTGATTATTTCATTATTACTAATATTGAAAACAGTGGAGCATTCTTAGGTCTTGGTAGTGACTTTTCACCGGTGATAAAAAGCATATTATTACTAGCTCTTCCAGTGGGGGTTCTTGTAACTGTTTTAGTTTATGTTTTTAAAGACACCTCTATTGATAAATTAAGTCTTATTGGTTACAGCTCAATTATAGGCGGGGGTATTGGCAATATTTACGATAGATTTTTATATGGATCCGTAACAGATTTTTTATTTATTGATTTAGGTGGGGTTTTCAAAACAGGAATTTTCAACATAGCTGACCTCTCTGTTACAACAGGTATGATACTAATTGTATGGGCAAGTTTTAAGACTAAAAATGAGTAATTAATCTTATTGTTTGTAAACGATTCCTTCCTTCATCACAAAAACTACCTTTTCTAAAGTTGAAACATTGTCTAAAGGGTTTTCTTCAGTGGCTACAATATCAGCAATAAATCCTTCTTTAATTTTACCTAAATCATTTTCCATACTTAAAATTGAAGCATTAGTAATTGTCGCTGACTGTATACACTCCATTACTGGCATACCAACTTCGTTCATGTATGCAAACTCCTTACCATTAATGCCATGAGGATAAACTCCTGCATCTGAACCAAATGCTATCTTTACACCAGCCTTGTAGGCTTTTGCAAATGTAGATTGAATTTGAGGCCCAATAGCAAGTGCTTTAGGCACAACTAATTCGTCATAATATCCTTTTATTTTTGCTTTTTCAGCAACTTCTTTTCCCGCAGTAATTGTAGGTACATAATAAGTTCCATATTCTTTCATAAGCTCCATGGACTTATCACTCATAAGTGTTCCATGTTCAATTGTCGTAACACCTCCAATTATTGCTCGCTGAATCCCTTCATCTCCATGAGCATGAGCTGCTATAATCATTCCATAATCTTTTGCAGTTTCACAGATTGATTTAATTTCCTCCAGAGTAAACTGAGGGTTTTGACCATTTTTTGCAATACTCATTACCCCTCCAGTTGCAGTAATTTTTATATTATCTGCACCGTCTTTGTATCTTTGTCTAACCGCTTTTTTAGCATCATCTACACTATTAATAACCCCTTCTTTTGGACCTGGATCCCCTCTTAGTGAGTTTTTCCATCCATTTGTAGGATCAGCATGACCTCCAGTAGTACCAATTGCTTTTCCAGCAGTAAATATCCTCGGCCCAACAACTTCTCCTTTAGCAATAGCATCTCTTAATGAAATATTTATTCCCGTTCCTCCTAAATCTCTAACTGTTGTAAAACCAGCCATTAAGGTTATTTCTGCAAATTTTAAAGACCCAAATGCTATATCCGCATCATTTGCTGTAAAAGTATTCATGTATTTTTGAGGATTAAACTCAGATTCAATATGAACATGTAAATCAATTAAACCAGGCATTACAGTTTTTGACTTTAAATCAATTACTATATCTAGTGGGTTTTCTGATGAAACATATCCGTTTTTTATTGCTACAATTTTGTCAGAAGAAACAATTATAGTTTTCTTTTTTAAAACCTTACCTCTCTCTGTGTCTATAACTTTTCCACATTGTAAGTATGTATCCTGAGAACTAATACTTAAACTTATAAAGAAAATAAGTAAGCTTATAAATTTTTTCATAATTAAGAGATTTTGGGTTTGTGAGAGTATACTAATGTACATATTTTTTTTTCCTTTTGAGAAAAATAATATAAAGTAGCGTATTTTAGCTATAAATAACTGTATCATTTATAACATAATATTACATATAAGTAAATTCATTTTACATTTCCTGTCGTTATTTAATTCTAAAATTAAACTTGGAGTTGTAGGCAGAAAAGAGACTTTTGATCGACTCAATAAATCTATTAACACAAATGATACAACTATTTGGTTTCATTGTGCATCCCTTGGCGAATATGAACAAGGGTACCCGCTATTTGTTGAACTAAAAAAGAAATATCCAAATCATAAATTGGTATTAAGTTTTTTCTCTCCCTCTGGATATGAAGTTAAAAAAGAAAATACCATTGCAGACGTTGTGGTATACCTACCAATAGATACTAATCACAATTGTAAAAAGTTTTTAGACTTAATCAACCCTAAAATAGTGGTATTTGTTAAGTCAGAGATTTGGCCAAACTATTTAAATGAAATTAAAAAAAGAAATATAAAATCTGTACTTGTTTGTGCAATCTACAACTCTTCACAAATGAAGTATAGCTTGTTAAAAAAAGCAGTTTTAAAATTTGACTATATTTTTACTCAAGACGAAAAGTCAAAAGATCTCTTTAAATCAATCGGACATAATAATGTGTTTAACAGCGGAGACACTAGATTTGATCGCGTATCCATGTCGAAAAACTTAAATGAGGATGTTGATTATATTAAAGAGTTTTTAAGTGAAAAAGACTGTCTAATTGCTGGTAGTACATGGGGTAAGGACCATGAGATACTTACAAGTTATATAAATCATTCAAAATCAGATCTTAAATATATCATAGCTCCTCATGAAATAAATAATGAGGAAATCAATAATCTAAAATCATTTATAAATAAAAAAACAGTTCTTTTCTCTGAGTTAAATAATGAAAATGTTAAGACTGCAAGTGTAATCATTGTAGACAATATTGGGACTCTTTCTAAACTTTACAAATACGCTAGCCTAGCTTACATAGGAGGTGGATTTAATGGGGAAGGGAAGCTCCATAACACTTTAGAAGCAGCAGTTTTTAGTTTGCCAATAATCATTGGAAAATATTATAGTAAATTTCCAGAAGCAGTGAGTATGATTGGTAATGGAGGAATGTTTTCAGTTAATGATGCAGAAACACTAAAAAATAAAATTGATTACTTAATGGAATCTAAAGAAAATATAGAAAGGTTAGGCAATCTTAACTCTAGTTTTATTAAAAATAAAATTGGGGCTACCCAATCCATATTAGCTAATTTAAAATAATTTAAAAAAAAACAAAAATGAAATATTTCGTATTAACAGTATTGAGCTTTCTAATTATCTCATGTGATTATAAAGTAGAAAAAACAATAGATTTTAACAGCTCAGCAAGCGCTGATGTTGAATTTTACTCTAGTGAAGAAACAATTAAAGCTGGCTACCCATTTTCTGATGCTGTAAAGATTAACGATCTCATTATTCTTTCTGGTGTTGTTGGAAATATTCCAGGCAATGAATCCGTAGTTGAGGGAGGTATACAAGCAGAAACAAGACAAGCTTTAGAAAACATCAAATCAATACTCCAACATTATGATTTAACAATGGATGATATTGTAAAATGTACTTGCATGATTGATGATATTTCTGAGTGGGGACAAATGAACGAAGTATACAAAACCTACTTTACCAAAAACAAACCTTCAAGGAGTGCTTTTGGTGCTGATGGACTCGCACTTGGTGCTAAATTAGAACTCGAATGTTGGGCAGTAGAAAATTAAATCTCATAAATTGTGATTTATATTCAGCTTAAAAACATTTGATTCTATAATTATTTAATCTATAAATTCCTGAGCAGATTTATTTTTTAACCTGTTTGAATTAAATAAGAAAAACACGAAAGCACTAGTAAAAATAAGTATTATAGTACTTAACCAAATATTATTTTTAATTCTGTTTTTATAATTAAACACTGGCATTTCATTATAGTTTTTAATTGTAAATTTCTGATTCTTAAACAACATGGGAGCCAAGTAATTTCGCCATTTATCAGAAAACTCAAATACCTGTTTCTTATAATCATTATAATGCTTTTCAGAGGTTCCGGCAAAGTTATTTAGTGATTGCTGAACTAGTATAGCCGGCGATAAATACTTAAACAAACTAATTAATTCTTGTTGTTTTTTTAATTGACCCTCATATTCAACTAATATTGGTTTTGTTTTTTCTTCCATAACTTTTTCTGAAGCAAAATAATTATGCCAGAAACCAAAATTATCTTTATCACTTTGTTGTGCTAATTCTGGGTGATTTCTCAAATACTCATCCATGATTTTATTTTGACTTTCTTCATTTTCTTTTTTAATTAGTCGAATTTCATTAATCATTTTTAAGCGAGAGGGAACTGGATATAAAGAATTACCTATTTGATTAATTGAAGCAGGTAATATTAAAACAATAAGTAACCACAAACCAATTAGAGTTAATGCATTTTTTGCTGAATTATTCACTTTTATATTTATGATACAACTTAAGACAAACCAAAATAAGTTGTAAGCAGAAAGCAAAGCAACTAAACCAAACATACTAAATCCATCATTAAATGAATTTGGAGAAAAGATAGCAATAACTATAAGCAATGAAACAATACTGATTATGGTAAAAATTAAGAAACGAATTCCAGTTTTTTGCAACAACCAATTTATCATAGAAAGAGGTTGAGCTGACAATAATCTAAGTGTTCCTAGCTCCTTTTCTTTTGATAAAATATTGAAGGTAAAGGATATAATTAGTAAAGGTAAAATGTAAATAATTACAAAGGCCAAGTCAAAATTTCCGAATAATAACTGCACCGGATTAATCATTTCAGAGTAATCTAATGCAAAGTTATTCCCATATACAGTCGGACTCTTAAAATGAGTATACATATCACTTTGTCCTGTTGCGATAAATGAAAACTCATTTGGGTCCATTATTGCTAATCGTGGATGTCTATAACCAATAGTCATAGGGTCAGAAGGTAAACGCCAACTTAGGACCATCAACAGCCTCCCCTTTTTCAATTTTTGAAAGTGTCGACAACATTGTAGCTGTCCTGTACTTGCAAACCCTCTGTAACCTTTGAAATATCATTGAGCCTTTTTTCTACATTTTTATTTCCATTAAATGCAGCAAAAGCAAATAGTAAGGATGTACTAATAAACAATACGAGTAGCCATTGGCTTCTAAACAGTAATTTGATTTCGTGTGATAAGTTATTTAAAAACATTTTTTATTTATTTTTTGAAAAGATTAATAAACCTACAAACGGAAGGAATAGCCAAAGACATAAAAACAATATGTTTTGAGTATTTTCTTTTATTATCTCTGAAATTGTAGGAGGAGTGAAACTAAATTTTGGAAGTTGTTTAAACTTCTCTTCAGTCATCGTGTAACCGCGCTCACCATACTTTGAATTATCTTTAATATCATAATTTAAAAACTCTTGTTTTTGCAAACGATACTTCTCCGCAGCATTGGTAAATTTCCAATGTAATTTATCGCTTGTATTTGAGACATCCATTGATAAAAATCGTAAAGAAATAAATGGAGACAAAAAGGACAAACTTTCATAAACCTTATTTTGTTTGATTGCTATTTCATTTAAAATATCATAATGTTTTTTATAAATCTGAGCTTCATGCTCTTCTCCTTTTTGCATTCGATAACCCGAATAATTAAATGGTAATTCACTAATCTTTTCAACCCCATATTCTTCTAAAGTTTCTGACTCTAGTTTTTTGGCAGCTTCGTTCCATGGATTGTGACCGTCAAGTCCATTTTTTTTATCTTCAACAACAGCTGCATTAAATTCTGATTTTGACGGATAAGGGTGGGCTTCATTTGCAAAATTTGTAGCAACCTTAGGAGTAATAAAACTAAATAATATCCAGATTAGTAAAGTACTTACTAGCGAAGTACCAGATGATTTACTAAACAAAGAGACTAAAACTGTGATCGTTGAAATAATTAAATAATAAACCAAATAGGAAGCTAAGAGGGCCATTAAACTGCTCCAACTAAAAAAGGCTAGGTCATGAACATTTGACAAAACAACTCCTATGACCAAAAAGGTAAACATGGTTAGAATAAAAATAGGAATTATTGTAGCGAACCACTTCCCTAGAATTAATTTTACAGAGCTTACCCCTTGACTTTTTAACATTGTCAAAGTTTGATTTTCCAATTCTTTCGTATAAGAATTATAACCAATAAGTATAATTATTAAGGGAAATAAGTAAATCAATACAAAGTTGATAGAAAGTGTACCAAAACGTGCTAAACTTGTTTGATCTGTAGCCTCACTAAATGATGCTTCATTTCGATTATGAGCTTCTAAAAATATGGAATTACCAGTATACTTAGTGACACCATAATCTAATAAAGACAAGGC
>CAXYEG010000023.1:0-48579 GCA_964275995.1 uncultured Flavobacteriaceae bacterium | reverse complement strand
TACCCAAAGGGGAAATTAATATCAAGCTTGAGTTAATTGACTCAAGTGGTTATTTAATTAAAACTCCTTTTAATCCCTCAAAAAGGAAAGTAATTTTAGAATAAAATTATTTTAATTACAACAATCTAAAATAACATATAATTAGTTTTTAAAATAAATATAAATAACATGCAAAAAATACTACTTACACTATTAGTACTATTAAGTTTAAATTCTTTTTCTCAAGAAAATATTTCATATCAACAACCTTCTTCTGAAATATTAGACTTAGTTGAATTTGATAGACCGCCGTCAGTGATTTACGATAATAATAAAGATTATTTGATTTTTTTATACAGAAGTAACTATAAATCAATTGAAGAACTTTCTACTAAAGAATTAAGACTAGCAGGTCTTAGAATCAATCCTAAAACTAACATTGGTAGTAGGATTACATATTACAATAATATTAAGTTAAAAGGTTTTTCAGATTCGAAAGCTGATCCTAAAGAAATAGTTGGGATGCCAAAAAACCCAAAAATATCTAATCTTAGTTGGTCTCCAAATGAAAAGATGATTGCTTTTACTCAATACAACTGATTTTGGGGTTGAACTGTGGATATTGAATTTAAAATCTAGATCAGCGAATAAAGTTTTTGATCTTAAATTAAACTCTAATATTGGAAATGTAATTAATTGGTTTTCAGATAGTAAAAATTTACTTGTAAAAGTAATTCCACAAGATAAAATGGATTTAATTGAGTCAAAAAATGTTGTGCCAACAGGCCCAACAATATCATCAAATTTTGGTGAAAAAGCACAAAATAGAACTATCAAGATTTATTAAAAAACAAAACAGATGAATTAAATTTTGAACAACTTGCAACTTCTGAGTTATATAAAGTCTCAATAGATGGCTCTCATAAAAAATGGTTGAATAAAGGGATGTATACAAATATTTCTGTATCTCCAGATGGTAATTACGTTATGGTAAGTGAAATTAAAAAACCGTTTTCATACATAGTTACTTACAGAAGATTTCCTAACTCAGTAAAAATATATTCAAAAACTTCTGAGCTTATTCAAAACTTAATTAATGTTCCTTTAATTGAAGAACTACCAAAGGGATTTATGTCTGTAAGAACAGGTAAAAGAAATTTCAGTTGGAGATCCGACAAACCCTCAACTTTAACCTATGTTAAAGCTCTTGACTCAGGTGACCCCTCAATTGAAGTAGAATTTAGAGATGAAGTATTTGAACTAGAGGAGCCATATAATGGTGAAGGCAGTAGCATATTAAAGACAATTAATAGATTTAGAGGGATTGATTGGGGAAATGATAATTTTGCAATTGCTTATGACTATTGGTGGAATACAAGAAATGAAAAGATATATGCATTTAATCCATCAAATAACAATTCAAAAATATCAATCCTAACCGATAGAAATTATCAAGATAATTACAGTGATCCTGGTTACTTTATAAAGGAAAAGAATTCCTTAAACAAAAATGTAATTAAATTAAAATCTAAAAATGCCTTTCTTATTGGGGATGGATATACTAAAAATGGACAATTTCCATTTATTGATAAAATCAATATAAATAGCTTTGAAAAAAATAGAATATTTGAATCCGACTATATTGATAAATTTGAATCAATAATTGATTTTAACCCAAGCAATAATGAATTATTTGTAAGAATTGAATCTGCTGTCGATTTTCCAAATTATTTTACAAAAAAAATTAATAACAACAAACTTACTCAATACACATTTTTTAAAAATCCTTTTGATCCAATTAAAGATGCTCATAAAGAAGTTATTAAATATAAAAGAAATGATGGTCTTGAACTTTCTGGGGTATTATATTTACCTGTTGACTATGATAAGAAATCGAAAGAAAAGTTACCAATGATTTTATGGGCTTATCCAAGGGAGTTTAAAGATAAATCTAGTGCCGGACAAAGTACAAAAAATGAAAATAAATTTACGTATCCATATTATGGTTCAATGGTTTATTGGATTACTAAAGGTTATGTTGTTTTAGACGATGCTTCCTTTCCAATTGTAGGAGAAGATAATATTGAACCAAATGACAGTTTCAGAATACAGTTAGTAGATAATGCAAAGGCTGCAATTGATGCTGTTGATAAGTTAGGCTATATAGACACTAACCGTGTAGCGGTTGGAGGACACAGTTATGGGGCTTTTATGGTTGCTAATCTTCTATCACATAGTAATTTATTTTCTGCAGGAATTGCTAGAAGCGGAGCTTACAATAGAACTTTGACCCCTTTCGGTTTTCAAAGTGAAGAAAGAAACTATTGGGAATCACCAGAAATTTATTATTCAATGTCACCATTTATGCATTCCGACAAGATGAAAACACCACTATTATTAATTCATGGTGAGGATGATAATAATTCAGGAACATATCCAATGCAAAGTGAAAGGTATTTTAATGCCTTAAAGGGACTAGGCGCTACAGTAAGACTTGTTATGCTACCAAAGGAAAGTCATGGATATAGATCTAAGGAAAGTATTTTTCATGTATTGTGGGAACAAGACCAGTGGCTTGAAAAATATGTAAAGAATAAAAAAAAATAAAAAATATGGGACTAACTAATAATGATATTTTTAAAAAACTTAGGGTGGCTCACAAACTAAGAGATAATGATATTATAAAGATCTTTACATTGGTAGATTTTAAAGTTTCAAAGAGTGAACTTAATGCTTTTTTAGAAATGAGAATCACCCAAAATACATGGAGTGTGGGGATCAAATGTTAAGAAACTTTCTAAATGCATTAATAATTCATCTGAGAGGTCCCTTACCTCCAAAAAAATAAAACTACCACTCTCTTTTTTTATTTAGCTCATTATTTTTTTTCAATTCTTCCTCAGAAATAACTTTTAAAAATGAAGGGTGTTGTTCTATTGCATATTCAATTTTTGTAACAATATCTTCTGGTGTATCCTTTTCATAATCAATATCTAAAGGAGCTTTAATTTCCATTGATTGAAGAATGTTTTTCTTTTTGATTCTTAAGCCTTTTTTATCAAATGATCTTCTAAACCCATCAATAACAATAGGGATTACAATAGGTTTATATTGTTTAATAATAAATGCAGTACCTTTTCTAATAGGTTTAAAAGGAGTCGTAGTTCCTTGAGGGAAAGTTATAACCCAACCATCATTTAAGGCTGTACCAATTTTAGAAATATCACTCATTTTAACTTGTCTTTTAACATCTTCCCCTTTGCTTCTCCATGTACGTTCTATACTTACAGATCCAGCATACGCCATTATTTTTGGTAGTAAACCAGAAGTCATTGTTTCTTTTGCAGCAATAAAATACATATTAAGTTTAGGATGCCACAAATAACCTACATTTTTTATAGAATCAACTCTGCCTTTTAAACTAGCATTAAATACGTGAAACATAGAAACTACATCAGCAAAATAAGTTTGATGATTAGAAATAAATAAGACATTTTTATCAGGTAAATTTTTGATTATGTCGGATCCTTCAATTTTCAGTTCATTGAAACCCCTAAACCTTCTGTGGGATAAAGTACCAAGAATACGAATTAACCATTTCTTTATAAATAAAATATGTCCAAAAGGATTTCTCTTAAAAAGACCCACGTGTATCTAAATGATTAAAGTGCTAAGTTAATAAAAGTTATATAACATCGTTAATTAAATCTTTTATTTCAGAAAGCATCATTGCTGTAGCTCCCCACACATTATAGCCAGCTAATTTAAAGCTTGGGACCTGTATATTTTTTTGAGTATTCAATTCATTTAATTTTGAAGGAATTGGTATAAGAGTTTGAGTAATTTCGCAATTAAGCAAAGATTCTAAATCAATTGTAATAATTTCTTTAACTTCTTTATAATCTTTAACAAAAGAAGGTGGATGATTTAAAAAAACTAAAAAAGGATATACATTAAAATTACTTGGAGGAATATAAATTTCTTGTAATTCTCTAATTAATGCATCTTTATCAACTGTAACACCAATTTCTTCAAATGTTTCTCTAATTGCTGTATCAAATAAAGTTTTATCATACTCTTCTATCCTACCACCTGGAAAACCAATCTGATTTGAATGAACTCCATTATACGTATTTCTTAAAATTAATATTAGTCTTACTAAATTATTATCATCTTCGTATAATGCTGCTATTACAGCAGCTTTCTTTGAGTTTAAAAGCTTATTACTATTAAGTTTTATAAATTCTTTTCTAAAACTAGGTGCTAGTTTAATCTGAGATGCTTTTGAATTTAAATTACTTAACTTTAACTTTGGTATTATACGTTTTAAATCTTTAAAATTCATTTTTAATAAGTAATGAGATTACTATATATATTTTTAATTACTTCAGTATTATCTTCTTGTATTAAAAAAGATAAGGAAAATATAAATAAAACTAAAGTTACCAGTATTACTAAAGTAAAAAAAGAAACCTCAAAAGTTAAATCTAAATTTATTTTAACAGAAAAAAACTCTATGGATTTTTTCTTAGAATATGATAAGATTCATAAAGAAAATATTGTAGAGTTAGACACCGACATGGGAAAGATTGAAATAACTCTTTTTAATGAAACTAAGTTTCATAGATCTAATTTCTTGTACTTATCTAAATTAAATTATTTCAAAAGCACACAGTTTTATAGAGTTATCAATAACTTCATAATTCAAGGTGGTAACAGCGATAATAGGAAAATTTGGAAAAAAAGAAAGTCAATCGGAAAATATTTGTTACCAGTAGATAACAACCACGGATTTAAACACTCTAGAGGAATGGTTAGTATGCCTAGTAGTATTATAAAAAACCCTCACAAACTAGCCTCACCTTACGAATTTTTTATCGTACAAAGTAAATCAGGGGCACACTTTTTAGATGGAGACTATACTATTTTTGGGAAAGTTACAAAAGGAATGGATGTAGTAGATAAAATTGCTGCAGTAGATACTGATGATTTAGATTGGCCGATAAGTAATATTTTTATTAATAATGTAAAAGTATTAAGATGACCATCACGCAGTTAAATTATATAATAACATTAGAAAAAACTAGAAATTTTACTAAGGCTGCCAATATATGTAATGTTTCTCAACCTACTTTAAGTATGCAAATACAAAAACTTGAAGAAGAATTAAAGTTTAAAATATTTGATAGAACAAAAAAACCAATTGAATTATCAGAAATTGGTATTAAGATAATTAATCAAGCAAAAAGAATAGTAATTGAATTTGAAAAAATGGATGATGTTTTAAATCATAAAAAAGAGGTGCTTAAAGGACAGTATATATTTAAAAATTTCAAAAGTTAAGACCTAACTTTCAAAGACCAAGTAAAACTAAATTCTGAAACTTTTATGTTGTTTGAATCTGTTCCAATAGATTTAAGCTCAATAATTGCTTTATTATTATCTTGATTAAAGGAATTAAATAAATCTTGTAACTCTTTACCTTGATTACATTCAAAAATTATTTTTCCAGTTGCCTTCTTGTAAAAACATGATTTGTTTTCAACTACTAGATAGGAAACATTCACTCCGCTTTCTTTGATAACATTTTTTATAAGAGATCCTGTTGTTAGTTCAGCAGCCATTCCCTGTGCTGCCCAGAAAATTGATTTAAAAGGATTCTTATTAAACCATGAATGATTAATTGAAACAATTGATTTTAAAGAATCTAAATACTTTAGTCTAACTCCACAGAAGAAGGCTGATGGGAGTTGGAAAAGTAAAAAAAAAGTATATTTTATTGAATTCATATAATTACAATGATGCTAAATATCTTTCTGCGTCTAATGCTGCCATACAACCTGTTCCAGCAGCAGTAATTGCCTGTCTATAAACATGATCAGCTGCATCACCAGAAACAAAAACACCAGGAATATTTGTTTTACTAGACCCAGGTTCATTTACTATATAACCTGTTTCATCCATGTTTAAATATGGCTTAAATATATCAGTATTAGGATTATGACCAATAGCTACAAAGAAACCGGTAACTGGAATTGTAGTTTCTTCATCAGTCTTGTTATTTTTAACTAAAACTGAATCAACAACTTGATCATTACCAATAACCTCAACAGTTTCAGTATTAAAAAGTATATCAATATTTTCTGTTTTTTTCACCCTTTCTTGCATGATCTTAGAAGCTCTAAACTCATCTCTTCTAACAAGCATAGTAACTTTATTACATAACTTAGAAAGGTAATGTGCCTCCTCGCAAGCAGAGTCTCCTGCACCAACAATGACTACATCTTGATTTTTGTAGAAAAATCCATCACAAATAGCACATGCAGATACACCACCTCCAAGCTTTAAATATTTTTGTTCTGATTCCAGACCTAAATATTTAGCTGAGGCACCAGTTGAAATTATAATAGTTTCGCAATCTAATTCTTCACTATCATTAACCCAGGCCTTTAATCCATCATTAAAATCAACTTTTGTAACCCATCCACTTCTAACATCTGTACCAAATCTTTCAGCTTGCTTTTGTAATTGAATCATCATTTCAGGGCCGGTAATTCCATCAGGATACCCAGGAAAATTTTCAACATCGTTTGTAGTAGTTAGTTGTCCGCCTGGTTGAATTCCTTGGTATAAAATTGGACTCATATTAGCTCTTGCGGCATAAATAGCAGCAGTATAGCCCGCAGGTCCTGAACCTATAATTAGACATTTAATTTTTTGAGAGTTTGATATCATAATTGCTGATTAAATATGAATAATTCAATAATTTAGTCGGGGTGGCAGGATTCGAACCTGCGACCTCCGCGTCCCAAACGCGGCGCGATAACCGGGCTACGCTACACCCCGAATAATTATAGAAGCCAAATATATAATTTTCTTTTAATATCTCTCTGATTTTTTTGTAATTTAAAGCAAAAAATAAAGTGAAAAAAAATACTATCTAATTTATCAATATTCCTTCTTACTGTACAGGTATTCTCAAATGGATTAAATCTTAAAGAAAACTATGAATTAATTGTATCTGACTTAAATAACCCTTGGTCATTTGTCTTTTTGAGTGAAAAATCTATGCTAATTACTGAAAAAGAGGGTAAACTAATTCATTTTAAAAACGGAATTAAAACTTCTATAAATGGATTACCTGAAATTATCGATTTAGGTCAAGGTGGATTACTAGATATTGAACTTCATCCAAAGTATAAAGATAATGGATGGATATATATCACTTATGCTTCTTCAAATGATGATAAAAATGGAGCTAACACTTCATTAATGAGATTTAAAATAAGTGGAAATAAAATTACAAATAAAGAAATTCTCTACAGTGCAACACCAAATAGCAAAAAAGGACAGCATTTTGGTAGTAGAATAATTTTTGATGATAAGGATCATATTTATTTTTCCATTGGAGACAGAGGAAATAGAAATGTAAATCCACAAAACATTAAAAGAGATGGTGGTAAAATATATCGTCTCCACGATGATGGAAGTATTCCTGTTGACAATCCATTTGTAAGCGATAGATATGCAAAAAAAGCAATTTATTCATATGGTCATAGGAATCCTCAAGGAATGATAATTAATCCAAATACTAATAAAATATGGATACATGAACATGGACCAAGGGGTGGTGATGAAATTAATATTTTAAGCTCTGGTAAAAATTATGGCTGGCCTCTAGCCAGTTATGGTGTAAACTACATAGGAACTAAGTTTACAGATAAAACAACAATAAATGGAATGGAAGATCCAATACATTATTGGGTTCCATCAATTGCTCCATGTGGTATGGTCTATTTAGATAGTGATAAATACCCAAAATGGAAAAACAATATTCTAATTGGATCTTTAAAATTTGAATATTTACATATGTGTGTATTGGATGGTAACAATGTAGTGAAAGAAGAGAAATTATTGGAGGGAATAGGTAGAGTAAGATCTTTGGAAATTGGCCCTAATGGCTTTGTATATGCTGGAATTGAAAATCTTGGAATTATTAAAATCTTACCAAATTAATTATACCTTTGGTAAATAAATTTTATTAAATGTATTTAATTGGAATTACAGGTGGTACTGGTTGTGGTAAATCAACAATAGTTGATAAAATCATTTGTGAAATTTCTGACACAGACATATGTGTTTTATCCCAAGATTCTTATTATAAGGATAACTCAGACTTAACATTTGAGCAAAGAGATAAGCTAAACTATGACATTCCTGAAGCATTAGATTTTGAATTATTTTATGAGCATCTTAAATTATTAAAAAACGGATCTAGTATAAATAGACCAAACTACTCTTTCAGTAATCATCTAAGGACGAATGAGACAACCTTAATAATGCCAAAAAAAATCATTATAATTGAAGGTATACTGATTTTAAGTGATGAAAATATTAGAAATATTCTAAACCATAAAATTTTCATTGATGTTGATGAAAATATTCGTGAAAAAAGAAGAGTTGAAAGAGATTTTATTGAAAGAGGAAGAAAGAAATTAAATACGATACAATTATTTAAAAAATTGCTTCATCCAATGCATAATTTACATATTAGGCCCGTAAAAAAATACTGCGATCTTATTTTAGATAATAATAACTTGGATAGTGGCTGTGACGTAAGAATTAGTAATTTTATAAAAAAAGTGTTGAAAAATGAAATTTAAAATTCCATCTATCTTTAAAAATATATATGTAATAATTTTATTATTATTTGCCATATGGATGGTTTTTTTTGACAGTAACTCTACTTTGGTTCATTTAGAGCTAAACGAACAAATTGATGAATTAAAAAAAGAAACTGAATACTTTAAAAATGAGATTAAAAAAGATAAAAAAGAATTATCAAAAATTCAATCTGATAGTGGATTAGAAAAATATGCAAGAGAAAAGTTATTTATGAAAAAAGAGAATGAGGATATTTTTATAATAGAATTTGATAGTAGTAATGTAAAAAATTAAAAATGACTTCTAATATGTTTAAAGAATTTGAGTCAATTTCAGAAAAAAACTGGAAACAACAGATTCAATTTGATTTAGGAGGCAAAGATTATAATTCAGAGGTTAATTGGACTTCATATGAAGGAGTTAATGTTAAACCCTTTTTTACAGATAAATACAAACCTAATAACACTTTCTACATCCCAGAAAATTGGAATATTTCTCAAGATATTTATTTAAAAGACGAACTTACTTCAAATCACGAAATTAAAAAACTTATTAGTCAAGAAGTTTATGATATAACTATTTATATCTGTAAAGATTCCATTAATGTAGATTTGTTATTTGATAATATTGATCTAACGTATCTCAACATATATTTTAAAATAGAAGATTTAAATGAATTGGTTTTATCAAAATTAGATAATTTTGCTAAAAAACATAAGTCTCTATTTCATCTTGACCATGATTTATTAGGGGATTACTTATCCACGGGTAATTGGAAAACAAATTATAAGCAGGAAGTTAATAGATTTAAAGATATCCTAAATAAAATAACACATTTTAAGTCGGCCATACAGCTTAAATCTACAAACTTTCAAGAGGCAGGAGCTAATATTATACAACAAATTAGTTATTCAATGTGTCAAGCAAATGAGTACATAAATCTATTTGGCAGTACTATTATTAAACAACTAAATTTTGAAATTGCTATTGGGTCAAACTATTTTTTTGAAATTGCAAAAATACAGGCATATAGAATATTATGGAAAACCATAAGCAATTACTATAGTTTTCCAATTGATGATGTTCATATCATAGCTATCCCAACAAGTAGAAATAAGACTATTTATGATTACAACAACAACATTGTTAGATCCACTTCCGAGTGTATGGCTGCTATTTTAGGTGGAGCTGATTCAATAAAAAACTTTAATTACGATTCAATTTATAAATATAAAAATGAATTTTCTACAAGAATATCAATTAATCAATTACTGATTTTAAAGCATGAATGTTATATTGATAAAGTAAAAAACCCTATTTCTGGATCGTACTACATTAACTACTTAGTAGATGAATTTGCAAAAAAAATCATTTAATTTATTCAAAGAATTAGATAGTAAGTCAAGTTTTTTAGATCACCTAAAAAATGGTACAATCCAAAGAAAAATTAAAGAAAATACTTATAAAGAACAACAAAAACTACAATTCTAAGTTAGAGATTTTAGTAGGTTCTAATTGTTATGTTAATATGGATGAAAAAATGAAAGAGCAATTAGAAGTTAACCCCTTCCCTACTAGAAAATCAGAAAAAACATTGATTGAACCTCTAGTTAAAAAAAGATTAGCAACTGAAAGAGAAAAAAAACGACTCGACAATGAATAGAGATAGATTCAAAAATATCGAATTGGAACAGTTGTCAATTTCAAAAGTTAGTTCTAAAGATTTTGAAACCTCTGAGGGGGTAGATATTAAATCTAGATATAATGTTAAGGATTTAGATAAACTAGGACATATAGGTTTTGGAGCAGGAATAGAACCTTTTTTAAGAGGACCGTATTCAAGCATGTACACAACAAAGCCATGGACTATTAGACAATATGCTGGGTTTTCTACTGCTGAAGAAAGTAATGCCTTTTATCAAAACAACTTAAAAGGTGGTCAAAAAGGATTATCTGTAGCATTTGATTTAGCAACTCATAGAGGTTATGATTCAGATCATGTAAGGGTTTCAGGAGATGTCGGTAAGGCTGGAGTAGCTATTGATACTGTGGAGGATATGAAGATACTTTTCAACAAAATTCCTTTAGATCAAATGAGTGTTTCAATGACTATGAATGGCGCTGTTTTACCAATAATGGCTTTTTATATAGTTGCAGCAGAGGAACAAGGGGTAGATATTAGTAACTTAAAAGGAACCATTCAAAATGATATCTTAAAGGAATATATGGTTAGAAACACATACATTTATCCACCAAGAGAATCAATGAGAATAATTTCAGATATTTTTAAATATACATCAAAAAAAATGCCAAAATTCAATAGTATAAGTATATCTGGTTATCATATGCAAGAAGCTGGAGCTACAAATGATATAGAATTGGCGTATACACTTTGTAACGGAATAGAATATGTAAAAAATGGTCTTAAGGCTGGATTAAATATAGATGATTTTGCACCTAGACTATCTTTTTTCTGGGGAATCGGAATGAATCATTTTATGGAAATTGCTAAACTTAGAGCTGGAAGACTTCTTTGGAGTAAATTAATGAAGGAATTCAATCCTAAGCTAAAAAAAATCACTCATGTTAAGAGCTCATTGTCAAACCAGTGGCTGGAGTTTAACAGAACAGGATCCTTTTAATAATATTACAAGAACATGCGTAGAAGCAAGTGCAGCTGTGTTTGGAGGAACTCAAAGCTTACACACTAACTCATTAGATGAAGCAATTGCGCTACCTACCGAATTTTCTGCAAGAATTGCAAGAAACACTCAATTATACTTGCAACATGAAACTAAAATTACAAAAACTATAGATCCTTGGGGAGGGAGTTATTATGTAGAAAACTTAACCAATAGTCTTGTAGAAAAAGCTTGGAAACACATTGAAGAAATCAAGAGTTATGGAGGAATGACAAAAGCAATTGAAAAAGGAATTCCAAAAATGAGAATTGAACAATCAGCAACCAAGAAACAAGCAAAAATTGATTCTAAAAGAGATATAATAGTAGGTGTAAATGAATTCAAAGTGGATTATGATGAACAGATTCAATATTTAGAAATCAATAATAAGGTTAAGGATTTACAGATTGAAAGATTAGAAAAGGTTAAAAAAAGTAGAGATCAAAACAAAGTAGATCTTTCATTGACCAATCTAACAAATGCAGCAAATACCTCTGAAAATTTATTAGCTTTAGCTGTAAAAGCTGCTAAAAACAGAGCTACTATTGGAGAAATAAGTAGTGCTTTAGAAAAGGTTTTTTCTAGATATAAAGCAAAAATTAATACTTTTACTGGAGTGTATAGTAAAGAAATCAAAAACGACAGTTCATTTAAAGAAGCTACAGAATTAGCTGATAAATTTTCTACTATTGATGGTAGAAGACCTAGAATTTTAGTTGCTAAAATGGGGCAAGATGGACATGATCGAGGAGCAAAAGTAGTTGCTACTAGTTACGCCGACTTGGGTTTTGATGTAGATATTGGTCCTTTATTTCAAACTCCTTATGAAGCAGCTAAACAAGCAATAGAGAATGATGTTCATATTTTAGGTATATCTTCATTAGCTGGTGGACATAAAACTTTAGTGCCAGAAGTTATTAAAGAACTAAAAAAATACCAAAGAGAAGATATTATGGTTATTGTTGGAGGAGTAATACCAAAACATGATTACGCATTTTTAAAAGACCAAGGTGTTACTGCAATTTTTGGCCCTGGAACAAAAATTAGTGAAACAGCCAAAACCATTCTGACTATTCTATTAAATAGATAGTATCATTATTAAATTTCTCCCTTAAAATGTTAACAAGTTATATTTTAATTATACTCAATTAGTTGTATTTTTAATTTTTATAAACACCTAAATTAATGACTAAAATTATTGCTATTTCTAATCAAAAGGGAGGTGTTGGCAAAACTACTAGTTCTGTTAATTTAGCAGCTTCATTAGGAGTTTTAGAAAAAAAAGTATTACTTATAGATGCAGATCCACAAGCTAACGCTACATCTTCCCTTGGAATTGATACAGAATCTGTTGAATCTGGCACATATCAAGTTCTTGAACATACTAAGAGCATAAAGGATTGCGTTCAAAAAACAAATGTTCCAAATTTAGATATTATTCCATCACATATAGACCTTGTAGCTATAGAAATTGAATTAGTGGATACGGCTGAAAGGGAATACATGTTAAAAAAAGCCATAAGTAAATGTAATTTAGACTATGACTATATTATAATTGACTGTGCTCCTTCGCTTGGACTTATTACTTTAAATGCATTAACTGCAGCAACATCAGTAATAATTCCTATCCAATGTGAGTATCTTGCTCTAGAAGGTCTCGTGAAATTATTGAATACCATCAAGAACATTCAAAAAATACATAATTCTAATTTGGAAATTGAAGGAATGCTACTGACCATGTATGATTCTAGATTGAAACTTGCCAATCAAATTGTCGCAGAGGTTAACAATCATTTTGGAGATATGGTATTTAAAACTATCATCCAAAGAAATGTGAAACTTGGAGAAGCACCTAGCTATGGAGAGAGTATAATAAATTACGATGTTGGAAGTAAAGGAGCTGAAGATTATTTAAGCTTGGCAAGAGAACTAATTTCAAAAAATTAACTATAGATGGCTGAATAAAAAACAAGTTCTAGGAAGGGGATTATCTGCAATGTTAGGTTCAAAAGAAATGGAAACTATCAAATCTAGTACCAATGAAATTAATATTAATGAAATATCCGTAAACCCATTTCAACCAAGATCTAATTTCAATAATAGTTCTTTACAAGAACTTAGTATTTCGATTAAAAATATTGGAATAATTCAACCTATTACTGTTCGAAAAATCGATAACAATAAATACCAACTAATTTCTGGTGAAAGAAGACTAAGAGCCTGTAAAGAAATTGGTTTAAAAAAAATTCCCGCTTACGTAAGAGAGGCCAATGATCAAGATTCATTAGAAATGGCTCTTGTAGAAAATATTCATAGGCAAGATTTAGATGCTATTGAAATAGCAATCTCTTATCAAAGGTTAATAGAAGAAATTAATTTAACTCAGGAAGAACTCAGTGACAAAATTGGAAAAAACAGAACTACTATTAGTAATTATTTAAGGTTATTAAAATTAGATCCAATTATACAAAGTGGCATTAGAGATGGGTTTATTACTATGGGCCACGGTAGAGCGCTAATAAATATAAGTTTAAATAAGGATCAATTAAACATCTATAAAAAAATAATTTCTAAAAATTTATCCGTTAGAAATACCGAATTACTTGTTAGAGATTTAAAAGGGAAACCTTCAAAGGTTACAAGTAAAATAAAAGAAAAATTTAAGAGTTCTTTACTTGGTACTGATGTATTTATTAATAAAGGGGAAAACGGAAAAGGAAATTTTGTTGTAAATTTTGACAACAAAATAGAATTCGATAGAATCAATAAATTATTAAATGACAAACAATAAGCTATTTTTATTTTTAATTACCTTATTTATATCGCAGAGTATTTTTACTCAAGAAATAGATGAAAAATTAGAAAAGAAAAAAGTTTTAGCACCTGCAAAAGCTGCATTCTTTTCAGCTATTTTACCCGGATTAGGACAAGCTTATAATAAGAAATATTGGAAAATACCAATTGTCTATGGGGCAATAGGAACCGGAATCTATTTTCATAATCAAAATAATGATAGCTACAAACGTTATCGTGGAGCATATAAAAGAAGATTAGCTGGTTTTTCAGATGATGAATTTTGGGGGTCTGGTGTTACTCCTAATATTTCAAATGATGGTCTTATTCGAGCTCAAAAGCAGCTAAAAAGAAATAAAGAAATGTCCATTTTAGTAACAATTGGTCTTTATGCATTAAATATAATTGACGCTAATGTAGATGCACACTTAATGCAATATAATATTGATGATAATCTATCCTTATCTCCTGTTTATAATTTCAATGAAGTTAATTCAACATCAGATCTTTCTCTGAGTCTAAAATTAAAATTATGAAGATTGGTATAATTGGATATGGAAAAATGGGAAAGGCAGTTGAAAAAATTGCTGTACAAAGAGGTCATTCAATAGCCTTTAAAACTAATGATTTTAATTTAAATTTAATAAATGACGTTGATATTACTATTGAATTCAGTACACCTGAATCGGCATTTACAAATATCAAAAAATGTTTAGATAGTAACGTTCCAGTTGTAACAGGCACTACAGGTTGGCTGGATGATTTAGAGGATATTAAAAAATTATGTGATAAGAAAAATGGAAGTTTTTTATATGCATCTAACTTTAGCCTAGGAGCTAACCTTTTTTTTGAATTAAATAAAAAATTATCTCATCTGATGGCAGGTAAAAATGAGTATAAAACTTCAATTGATGAAATTCATCATGTGCATAAAGTAGACAAACCTAGCGGAACAGCAATTACACTAGCTAAAGACATTATTTCAGATTCTAGATATAGAGATTGGGAATTAGATTCTCATTCTAAGGATAAAATTAGCATTAGTTCTATTCGTGAAAATGAAGTTAATGGGGTTCATAAAGTGTCTTATAGCTCTGAAAATGACATAATCTCAATAAAACATGAAGCCTTAAATCGTAATGGATTTGCACTTGGTGCTGTTATTTCTGCAGAGTGGTTAGTAAATAAAAAAGGTTGTTTTTCTATTAGTGATATGTTAAACATGGGTTAAATAGTAGTTATTGTTTTAACTGAATTGTTATTTTTACAAAAAATTAAAAAAAATGTCATACCAAGATTGGTTTATAATATTTATTGCAGTACAATTTATACATGGCCTGGGTACATGGAAATTATATATTAAAGCTGGTGAAAAGCCTTGGGCAGCATTTGTGCCTGTTTATAATGCCATTGTTTTAATGCGAATAATTAACCGCGAGTGGTGGTTAGTTTTTTTACTTTTCTTGCCTGTAATTAATATTTTAATGTTTATTGTAATATGGGTTGAAATAGCTAGAAGTTTTGGTAAGAACACATACCTAGATACTTTTCTTACCATCATTACGCTAGGTTTATACACCTATTACCTCAACTACATTGAAGATGTAGAACATGTATACCAAATAGAGACATAAACCCAAAAAGCACGAGTGGAGAATGGACCAGCTCAATTATTTTTGCAATTATTGCCGCTACCCTAGTCCACAACTATGTAATGCAACCCTACACGATCCCAACATCATCACTGGAAAAATCACTTACTTGTTGGCGATTTTCTATTTGTAAGTAAATTCCATTACGGAGCTAGAGTACCAATGACCACAGTTGCAGCTCCAATGGTTCACGATACGATTCCATATTATTAAAACAAAATCTTATTTAGAGAGAATTCGAACTTCCTTATTTAAGAATACCTGGTTTTCAGAAAATAAAAAATAACGATATAGTTGTATTTAACTGGCCTGTAGATACGATGCTTAACATGTATTACACGGACAAATATCATTACAAGCCGATTGACAAAAAAACCAATTATGTAAAAAGATCTGTGGGAATTGCAGGTGACACTCTGGAAATTAAAGAGGGGTATGTTTATATAAATGGAAAGAAAAATGAATTAAGTGATCGTGCAGAATTACAATTCTCCTACCTAGTTCAACCTAAAAGTAGGACCTTTAGTAAAAAAGTAATGGTTAATAATTATGACATTACTGACCCTTTTGGAATAATTAACAGAGAGAAAACACTTATCAGTTTATTGCAATGAGTGATAAGACTGTAGATAAATTCAAAAACCATCCAAATGTAGGCTCCATTGAAAAGTATTTATCAGTTGAAGGGGAAAGAGATTCAAATATTTTTCCTCAAAATGAAAATTACAATTGGAACAATGATTTTTTTGGTCCAATCTATATTCCAAAGGCAGGAACTACGATAGACATTAATATTGAAAATTTACCCCTTTACAAAAGAGTAATCGGGGTGTATGAAAACAACACTCTCAGAAGTAAATGGAAATAATATCTTCATAAATGGAGAGCTTGCTCAAGACTATACATTTAAACAAGATTATTATTGGTTAATGGGTGATAATCGTCATAACTCTCAAGATTCAAGAGCTTGGGGATTTGTTCCATTTGATCATGTTGTTGGAAAACCTGTCTTTAAATGGTTAAGTTGGAATACAAATGGAAAAGGGTTTAATAAAATTAGATGGGACAGAATGTTTACCACAGTCCATGGAGAAGGTAGTCCTACCTCCTATTTTGTGCCATTCTTAGTATTTCTTGGCATTTATTTTGGAGTAAAAAAATGGAAAAAATATAAAAAAGAAGATTAATGGATATTCTAATTCATCCAAACTATTTTCCAAATATTCATCAGTTTACCCAAATAATTAAAGCCAACAATATTCTCTTTGAGGTAAGTGATAATTATCAAAAACAAACCTTTAGAAACAGAACCTATATTTATGGAGCTAACGGAAAGTTAGGTCTTTTTATCCCAGTAATTCACACTCATAAACAAAGAGAGTTATTTAAGGATGTTAAAATCTCTTATGAGAGTAATTGGATGGATTTACATCTAAAGTCCTTACAAAGTGCCTATAGAAGTTCTCCTTATTTTGAATACTTCGAAGACGATTTTATCAAGTTATACTCTAAAAAAGAAAAATTTCTAGCTGATTTTAATATTAAATGCATCAAGTTGATTTCTGATCTTACTAGATCTAGATTTAGATTATCAAAATTAGTAGTGAGTATGTAGAAAAGACTAATGATATTATTGATTTAAGAGGCTTAAGTAATGCTAGAAAAGAAAAGAAAATTGAAACCCCTAAGTACATCCAGGTTTTTGAATCAAAGCACGGATATATAAATAACTTAAGTATTCTAGATCTAATCTTTAGTGAAGGAAAGAATTCTGTGTCATTAATAAATAATTAGTTTAACTAATAGACATTATAATTTCTAAGAATTAATAATATTTATATAAAATATATTCGGGCAAAAAATGACATCAAGGAAGTTTTTCAGAGGGGAATAATGAAATAAATGTTAAGAGACCTAGTGACGGGGTGTATTTCTTGAATTTCTTTTATTGAAAATAAAACATATTCAAGGAAAATAGTTATAAAAAAATAGGCTCTACAAATTAAAAGTAGATATTATAGGAAAATGATCGGATAAATTTTGACTAAAGGTTTTAAAGTCATTTATCCTAAATGTTTTATCCATTAATATAAAGTCTATTCTCATGGGGAAGTATTTAAAGTTGTAGGTGCTTCCAAAGCCGCTTCCAGCAGAATCAAATGAGTCTACTAAGTCTCCCTTTAGAAGCTTATAAACATAAGAGTAAGCTGTATTGTTAAAGTCACCTGAAACTACTACTTTATATGGCGAATTTTCTATATGTTTTGATATAATATTGGATTGATTTTCTTGAATTTTAAATGTATTATCAAAAATATTTAAAATTTTATCCGAATTCTGTTCATCTAATATTTCTAATTCAGATTCAAGTTTAAAAGATTGTAAATGAATATTATAAAATCTCAAGGTGTCAGAATATTTTTTTACATCAATAAATATAGCAATTGTAGACATGTTATCAGACTTAATTGTACCCTGATTTACTATTGGTAATTTAGAAAAAGTAGCTAAACCATAACTTGTTTTACCATCACTCAAAGAGGAGTGTTGGTATTGGTAATTATCAAGTAAAAATCTTTCTGAGGATCTATATTCTTGCATATTAATTACATCAGGTTCTTGACTATCGATAAAAGAGATCATATCATTTTCCACATCACTATCGATCCAATTATACAAATTGAATAATCGTACGTTATAACTCATTACACTAATAGTATCTGGACTAACTCGCTCAATATTATCAGACAATTTAAAAAAAGAAAGTACCTGGTTATAACCAATTAACAGAACAAAAAGAGATAGAATAAATTGTTTTTTTAGTTTTACCAACCAATAGACGAAAAACAACAAATTAATTATTAATAAAATTGGAACTGACAAGCTCATAAAAGACAAATAAGGGAATAAGCTTGGTTTTATGAACTGTAATAAAAAAGAAAATAATAATAGGATTGCTAAAATTGAATTTACAAAGTAAAGTAACTTATCAATAAAATTAAGGTTCTTCATTTACATATTACTTTTTACCAACCTTAAATAAAAATTCTTTTTCATCTTTAGACAAGTTCTCATATCCACTTTTACTAATTTTTTCTAAAATAATATCAATTCTTTTTTGAGTAGCAGCGTCATTTTTAAGTTTATATTTTTTTGAATTATTATTTTTATAATATTTCATTGAAGATTTCTTAAAAAAGTATGATTTAATGGATTCCCAATTAAAAAAAGAAGGTTTACTAGTTGAGTATAAATTAGAATAAAAATATATACCAAGTAAATCTCCTCCAAGATGAGAAATATATCCACCTGAGTTAGTACCAAAAGCTCCTAGTATATCTACAATTAAAATAAAATAAGCTATGTACCTTAGTTCTATATTCCAAAAGGCAATTCTGACTTGCTTATTAGGCATATAAAAGCATAAAAATATTAAAAGTGCTCTTACCCCTGCCGAAGCTCCAATTAGATTAAAACCTACACTATCCATTCCTAAGATTGAAGAAAATAATATAAAAAATATGCCTCCAGTTATAGTACCATAAAAATATATTTTTAAAGGAAGTGTATTACTAAACAAATCAACCAATAATCTACTAACATAAAAAAGTATTAGCATGTTAAAAACAATATCTAAAAAACCTATATGGATAAATGAATATGTTACTAAAGTCCAGGGGTTAAGTATAAGGCTTTGAAAATTTGAGTTAAGTTGAAAAAAATCAAGAAGAAAACTTTTAAAAAAAAATGATAACAAAAAGATTAATACATTATAAAGTATAATCTTTTCAAAGATTGAAAATGATTGATATTTTAACTTAATCTCGTTTAATCCCATCTGTTAGAATTGAATTGATTTTTTTTCCAATAATATATAACTAAAAAACCTGTGAGTGCTCCACCAAGGTGTGCAATATAGGCGGTGTTACTAGGGCTAAATATTGAAACTCCAGTTGTAGCAGAAAATAAATCCAATAAAATTATTCCAGGGATAAAGTACTTCGCTTTAACAGGAAAAGGGACAAATAACAGCATTAATTTGGTTTCTGGAAATAGATAACCAAAAGCTACTAAAATGCCGAAAATTGCTCCTGATGCCCCAACCATACTAGTATTAAATGCAGAAATAAAAGTATTTAAATCAACTTCATTAATTACTGATAACCAACCAGTATTATATTTACCCTGATTTAAAGTATCTAAAATTTCGGATTTATTAATATCTGATGAAACCAATACATCCAGTATAGAATAAAAATTATAGTATGAAAAAAGTAGAGCTATTAAAGCTGCACCTAAACCAGATGAAAAGTATAATAATAAGAATTTGTTAGTTCCATAAACCTGTTCAACTGCAGTTCCAAACATATAAAGGGCAAACATATTAAACAATATATGACTTAACCCACCATGCATAAACATATGGGTAAAGATCTGCCAAATCCCAAACGTATTATTTTCTGGAAAAAATAGACCAAAATTAGAATACATCATCTCAGGGCTAATAAGCATTGTTGCTCCAAACATAATCACATTGATGATTAATAAGTGCTTAACTCCATCTGTAATTGATCTAAACATATTTTAATTGAATTTGTTATCCAAATCTTCTTTGGTTAAAGTTATATAAGTTCTTTTATTAAATGGGGATATATTAGGTTCTTTACATGCAAATAAACCATTAACTATAAAATCCATTTCATTGGCATTTAAATTTTGACCATTTTTAATAGCCATACTTTTAGCTAAAGATTTTGAAATCATATCCGTTTGACTAAAATTATCATCAGGTATCTCATTGGTAATATTATCCAATAAAGATCTAATTACTGACTCTAAATCATCTTTTTCTATAGAACTAGGAAGTGAAGAGAATGAAAGAGTGTCATTATTAACAGTATCGAATAAAAATCCAGAATTATTTAATTGAGTTTTAAAGTTTTCAATTATTGCAATTTCTTTAATAGATAATTGAACATCAACTGGATATATCAGTTTTTGTGAGTCATTTCCCTGAACAGTTATGTATTTAAGAAAGTTTTCATATAAAATTCGTTGATGTGCCCTATTTTGATTTATTATAACCAGTCCAGATTTAATCTTGTTAACTAAGTACTTATTTTTAAGTTGAAATACACTAGATGTAGTCTCGTGATTTAAATTACTATCTAAATCTAACTGTGAATTTAAATCTCCTTGAAAAGCAGAATATTCTAATTGTTGATTATCCTTAGATTGATTTAAATCTTTAAAGTTTAATTCATTTTGATTCTTATCGAATGGATTAAAATTATGATTTACTTCAACTTCAATATTATTAGTTGAAGACATAGAAGCATACTTATATGGAATATCTAAATTTTTATCTCTATCAAAATCTAAAATTGGTGATATATTAAATTGACCTAAGCTATGTTTTATGGCAGATCTTAATATTGCATATATTGTATGATCATCATCAAATTTAATTTCAGTCTTTGTTGGGTGTATGTTTATATCTATTCTTTTAGGGTCTACATCCAAAAAAAGAAAATACGAGGCGTTGTATCCAGAGTTAATTAATCCTTCAAATGCAGAATTAACAGCATGATTTAAATAAGGGCTCTTAATAAATCTATTATTAACAAAAAAGAATTGTTCACCTCTTGATTTTTTAGAAAATTCAGGTTTAAAAATAAAACCAGATAACTTTAAAACTTCGGTTGTTTCGTTAACTGGAACTAGCTTTTCATTCGATTTAGAACCAAAAATATTAACGATTCTTTGTCGAATGTTAGAAATTGGTAAACTAAATAACTGGTTATCATTATTATCGAATTCGAAATGAATTTCTGGGTGTGCTAAAGCTACTCTATGAAACTCATTTATTATGTGCCTGACTTCTACATTATCTGATTTTAAAAAGTTTCTACGTGCTGGAACATTATAAAAAAGATTTTTTACAGAGATGGAAGATCCCTCATTAGAAACAATTGATTTATTTTGAATAATTTTATTTCCTTCGATTCTGATAAACGTACCTATCTCACTTGATCTAGTTCTGGTAATTAACTCGGTATGAGAGATTGCTGCTATACTAGCCAAAGCCTCTCCCCTAAATCCTTTAGTAGATAAGTTAAATAAATCTGCTGCACTAGTAATTTTAGAAGTAGAGTGACGTTGAAAACAAATGAGTGCATCTTTTTCAGACATCCCACAACCATTATCGACTACTTGAATCAGTATTCTTCCAGATTCTTTTATTAATAAAGATATTTTTTTAGCACCTGAATCGATTGAGTTTTCTAATAATTCCTTAACAACAGAAGATGGTCTTTGAACAACTTCACCTGCAGCAATTTGATTAGCAACATGTTCAGGTAATAGCTTAATTAAATTATCCATTAATTATAAAAATATTTTTAAATCAAAGTCAATTAAATATAAGAATATAAAAATCAAAATTGAAGTAATTATTAGCAACCTTATTTTAACAGATTTATCTGTTATATTATTAGAATCGTTTAAAGCTTTAGTAAGTTTATTTTTAATACCACTATTTGAACCTAGTGTTGTTCTAAATTCATCAAATTTAGGTTTTAGCTTAAGTTTTGTTTTAGCAAACCTTTCAGTATAATTGTAAACTTTATTATTTTTAGAATTAAAGTTGAGCATGCCAATTGAAAATTTACTTAAAAATAATGAATAATATCTTTTTTTCAGAAAGAGTTTCCAACTAATTTAAATTAGCAAGTTTTAAGGCAGTAATAGCGGCCTCGACCCCTTTATTTCCATGTACACCACCAGATCTATCAATAGACTGTTGAATATTATTATCTGTTAAAACACAAAAAACAACTGGAGTATCAAAATTAATATTTAAATCGACAATGCCTTTAGAAACAGATTTACATATATAATCAAAGTGCTCTGTCTCGCCTTTAATTACACATCCGATAGCTATAACTACATCAACCTTTGATTGAATCATTTTTTTTGATCCATAAACTAATTCAAAACTACCTGGGACATTTATTCTTTTAATGTTATTAGATTTTACACCAAAATCTACCAGGGTTGTATAAGCACCATTATATAAAGATTCTGTAATTTTTTCATTCCACTCAGAAACAACCAAACCAATAGTTAATAAATCTCCGTTTGGGACATTTGAGCTATCAAATTTTGATAAATTAGAGTTTTTAGTACTCATAGTGGTTATTTAGCTGAAGCACTAGCCATACCAATTAATGCGTCGATATTGGTAACTTCAATAGAATTTGGGAATTCACTTTTTATTCTATTAAAAAAATCTAAAGATTTTTTAGATTTATTAATTTCTAATCCTATATATCCAGCTTTAAGTAAATACATCGGGGTAGTAAAGCCATTATCAGAATAGTTTATAGCCTTTTGATAATAATCAAAAGCGTCTTCATATTGGTTTAATTGAGAAAAAGAATCTCCGATAGATCCGATAGCGGTTGCTCCAAGAATCTCATCTTCTGAGTTAAATTTACTTAAATATTTTATAGAATTTTGGTAATCATTTAAATTCAAGTATGACATACCAGCATAATAACTCGCTAAGTTTGAAGCTTTAGTTCCAGAGTAATTTTCAATGATATCAATCATACCAAATTTTCCGTCGGCTCCATTTAAGGCTAAATTGAATAAAGAATCGTTTTTTGTTTGATTTGCTGATTCGAAATATATCTGAGCAGGATGCATTTCGTTCATTGCATTTACTTCTGCAGGTTGTTGAATAAATTTATCAAAACCTAAATAACCAAAAACTAAGGAGGCAACTAAAGCTATGGTTATAAATATATATTTTTGATTAGTGGCAACCCACTGTTCAGTCTTTGATGCACCATCATCTAAAGTATTAATAATTCCAGCTGTAGCGGATTTATTCTCTAACTCTTCTAATTTGTTTCTAGATGATTTAGATTTAGAACCTTTTTTTTTATAAGTTGCCATAAATTAAATTATTTGTGTCGCAAAAATATATTTTTATTCTTAAAAAAGGATAAAATATTTGTAATTTTTCAATAATTTGCAGTAATAAATTTCAATTTAATCATTTTTTCATTAATCCCTCTAATGATATTAGAATCAATAACATTAACTAATTACAAAAGTTTTAGTACTAAAACCGTTGAACTAGACCCTAATATAAATTGCTTTATAGGCCCAAACGGAGTTGGAAAATCTAATGTCTTGGATGCTATATATCATTTATCTTTTGGTAAAAGTTATTTTAATCCTATTTCGTCACAAAATATAAAACACGATGAAGGTTTTTTTGCAATAAAGGGATGTTATCTAAAGGAATCCAAAAAAGAAGTCATAATAATAAATTTCAAAAAAAATGATAAAAAAGTCATTAAAAGAAATAACAAAAAATATGAAAAATTTAGTGACCACATAGGTTTTTTACCTTTAGTCATAATATCTCCAAGTGATAGAAATTTAATTGCAGAAGGAAGTGATATTAGAAGAAAATTTATTGATAGTGTTATTTCTCAAAGTGACAAAAAATATCTGGAGAGTCTAATAAATTATAATAAGGTTTTATCACAACGAAATAGTTTGCTTAAATTAATTTTTAAAAATAAAACTCTCGACAAACAAACAATACAAGTTTACGATTCCCAATTAGAATCCATTGGAGAATATATATTTATAAAAAGAAAATCATTTTTAAGTGAATTTGTACCAGTATTTAAAGAAAAATACAAATCAATATCTAATAATAACGAAGAAGTAGATATCACATACAAATCAGATTTAGAATATGACAAGCTATCCATTTTACTCCAAAATAGCATAGAAAAAGATATGTTTTTACAATATACTTCCAAAGGGATCCATAAAGATGATCTAGTATTTAATATTAATAATTACTCTGTTAAAAAATTTGGAAGCCAAGGCCAACAAAAGTCTTTATTAATTGCTCTTAAACTTGCTCAATTTGATTTCTTAAAATCTCAAAACAAAAACAACCCAATCTTATTGTTAGATGATATTTTTGATAAATTAGACAAAAATAGAGTAAAACAAATAATAAATTTAGTTAGCGCCAATGATTTTGGTCAAATCTTTATTTCAGATACAGATGAGGAAAGAACCAAAGAGTCAATCAAGGAAATTCATAATTCCAATAAAATTTTCAAACTTTGAAAAAAATCATACTCCTTCTATATATTAGTTTAAATTTTTCGTGTTCAGAAAAATACAAAACAGACACAAGTTTATTAAATGGATATTGGGAAATACAATCAGTGAAACAAGATAATAAACTTTTAAAAACTTATCCATTTAGCGGAATAATTGATTATTTTGAAGTGGAAAATGGAAAAGGATTACGAAAAAAAGTGATGCCAAAATTTGATGGTAAATTCGAAACATCTCTACATAAAATTAATTTTAATATATCTGTATTAAATGGAGAAACTATTATAGAGTATTTTGATAAAAACAATACTTTTAGAGAAACAATAGTTAAATTAGATTCAACTGAGCTATTTTTAACTAATAAAGAAAATTACATATATCACTATAAAGTATATCAAAAGTTAAACCTTGACTAGATGAATGAAGATGAAATAAAAATTGGGGCGTTACTTAATACGTTTTTAAAAAATAATAATTTAGAAAAAGGTTTAGAAAAAGTAGATGCTAAAGACGCCTGGTTTAAAATTATGAAAAATGGGGTTAGTAATTATACTACAGATGTTCATTTAAAAAATAAAACTTTGTATGTAAGTCTTAGTTCATCAACCCTTAGGGAAGAGCTGAGCTACGGAAAAGAGAAAATAATTAACTTATTAAATGAAGCTCTAGAAAAAGATGCAATCAAAAAAATAGTTCTAAGATAAATGACAAACTTCATCTACACAATATTAATAATATCCCATTTAATAACCATGCAGACAAATAAAATTAACATATTAGACAACGACAGAAATAATTGGTTAGTAGTCAATGATAATGTAATGGGTGGAATTTCAGAATCAAACATTAGATTTAGTGAAAATAACACTTTGGTATTCCAAGGAAGAGTCTCAATTGAAAATAATGGTGGATTTGCTTCCTTTAGATATAATACAAGAAACTTAAAAGTAAATAAAGATCAGAAAATTAAAATGGTGGTAATTGGTGATTCTAAAGAATATCAAATACGAATTAAGCCTAGTCAAAACATAAGATATACCTACTCAAAAACATTCAAAACAACCAATTCAAAACAAATTATTGAAATCCCATTAAATGAGTTTACTGCTCAATACAGAGGGTATAAATTGAATATGGAAAATTTTGACTTTGATAAAATTGAAGAATTTGGAATACTTGTAGGAAACAAAAAAAATGAAGAATTCAGATTAGAAATTATAGATATTGAATTTATTAATTAAAAGTTTAGCTAGTAAAAACAAAAGATGAATATATTTAATGTATATTTGCAACTTATTAAAACAATTAAATTAAAAAAATGAGTAAAGGAACAGTAAAATTCTTCAATGACACTAAAGGTTTCGGCTTTATCGTTGAAGATGAATCAAACAAAGAACATTTTGTACACATTTCTGGGTTAATCGATGAGATTCGTGAAGGAGATGCAGTTGAATTCGATTTAACAGAAGGCAAAAAAGGTCTTAACGCAGTAAATGTAAAAGTTGTATAATTATATAATTTAGATTTATCGAAAAAAAAAGAGTCAAATTTAATTTGACTCTTTTTTTTTATACTATTATTAGTTTAATAAACTTCTCTTCCGGAAAAATGAAAATCAGCTTCAATTTTAGCATTTTCATCACTATCACTACCATGAACTGCATTTTCACTAATAGAGTCAGCAAATTCATTTCTAATAGTTCCAGCAGCTGCTTCGGCTGGATTAGTAGCACCTATTAGTAATCTAAAATCCTCTACGGCATTATCTTTTTCTAAGATTGCAGCTACAATAGGACCTCGAGTCATATATTCGACTAAATCATTAAAAAAAGGTCGCTCTTTATGTACAGAATAGAAATTTTCGGCATCTATCACACTCATTTTAGTTAATTTTAATGCTAAAATTTTAAATCCAGCAGCATTAATTTTGTTCATTATCGCTCCAATATTACCTTTCTCAACCGAATCAGGTTTGAGCATAGTAAAAGTTCTGTTTGTAATCATTTTTATATTTTTAAATTTAATCACAAAAATAATACATTTTATAGAACTAAATAAATCATTTATCAATATATCGTATATTCGTAGATTATGATTAATATAAATATTAGAGATTTAAAGACTCAATTACAAGATTCAAAAAAAATTATTGTGGTACCACATAAAAATCCTGATGGTGATGCTATAGGTTCATGTGTAGCTATAAATGAGTTATTAAAGTCCTTAGGACACAAATCATCTATTATTTCTCCAAATAATTTTCCAGATTTTTTAAAATGGATGGATAACGAAGATGAAATTAAGATTTATGAAAATAATCCTGAATTATTTAATAATGAAATCTTAACTTCTGACATTATATTTACTTTAGATTTTAATTCTTTATCTAGAATTGGTTCAATGGGTAAGATTCTTAAAGATTCTAATGCTTTAAAGGTAATGATAGACCATCATCAAAATCCTGAAAATTATGCAGACTATACATATTCTGACGTTAAGATGAGCTCAACATGTGAAATGGTATTTCATTTTATAACTGAACTATCCTTAAAAGATAAAATTAGTTCAAAAATAGCGAGTGCATTATACACTGGGATAATGACAGATACGGGATCTTTTAAATTTCCACTAACTACAGATGTAACTCATAAAGTAGTTTCTGAACTAATAAAAAAAGGTGCCAACGGGAATGAAATAAATAATTTAGTTTATGATAATAATTCTTTTGAAAAATTATTACTATTAAGTCATACTCTATCTAATATGATTGTTGATATAGAACACAAAACTGCTTACATGTATTTAACTCAACAAAGTTTAAATAAATATAATTTTAAAAAAGGAGATACTGAAGGTTTTGTTAATTATGGATTAACAATAAAAGGTGTGAAATTTGCTGCAATATTTATAGAAAATGAAGCTGACAAAATTATTAAAATATCATTGAGGTCCAAAGGAAATTTTAATGTGAACGAATTTTCTAGAGATAATTTTAACGGAGGTGGACACATAAATGCTGCTGGAGGTTATAGCAAAGAAAATTTAGAAGATACTGTCTCAAAATTCAAAAACTTATTATCACAATATAAAACCAAACTTAGCGAATGAAGTTTTTATGTTTAATTATGATTACGATGCTAATATCTTGTAATACTAATGAGCCAAGATACCCTCTAAATTATACTAAAAGTGATAATTCAACTATAATTAGTCAAATTATAATAGAGCAGAACAAAAAAATAGATAATTATATTTCAAAAAACTTAGAGAATAATTATTTAAACTCAAAAAAAGGATTTTTTTATTTTTTTCAAAAAACAAATAATCTTTCAGCTAAAAAACCTGAATTTGGAGATATAATTACGTTTAATTACTCTGTGAAAGATTTAAAAAATAATCTGATATATGAAGAAGATTTAGTTGGTGATCAGATCTATATTATGGGGAAACAAGAGATAATCACTGGACTAAGAGAAGCTTTACAATTATTAAAAAATGGAGAAATTGCTACTTTTATATTTCCATCGTACAAAGCATATGGCATTTATGGCGACAACAATAAAATACCTCCAAACTCTGCTATAATTTGTACAATCAAAGTAAAATCAATAAATTCAAACCAAAATTAATATATATGAAAAAAATACTTTTATTATTATCTACAGTAGTTGTTTTTGCAAGTTGCAATAACCAACATGAAAATCTTGGCAATGGCTTATTTGCAGAATTTGAAACTAATATGGGAACTATGATAGTTAAACTATCATATGACAAAACACCTATAACTGTAGCTAATTTCGTTGCTCTAGCAGAAGGAAATCACCCAGATGTAGATTCAATTCATATAGGCAGGCCTTTTTACAATGGTTTAATATTTCATAGGGTAATGGACAATTTTATGATTCAAGGAGGTGATCCTGAGGGAACAGGAAGAGGTGGTCCTGGTTATAGCTTTCCAGATGAATTTGATCCATCATTAATGCATGATAAAGCAGGAATATTATCGATGGCAAATTCAGGGCCAGCTACAAATGGAAGTCAATTTTTTATCACTGAAACCCCTACTCCACATTTAAATAATAAACACACTGTTTTTGGTGAAGTTGTACTAGGTCTTGAAATTCAAGATTCGATTTCTAATGTTGAAACAGGTGTAGCAGATCGACCTATTTCTGATGTAATTATAAAAAAATTGAATATAATTAGAAAAGGAACTGAAGCTAATAATTTTGATGCTGTAGACGTATGGAATATTGAACTAACTAAGTTAGTTGAGAAAAACAAATTACTTGAAGAGGAAAAAAGAAAAACTATACTAGAAAATCAAATTAAAGGCAAAGAAAAGGCGATAAGTTTTTTACCAACTCTAAATAATTATAAAGCCAAATCCAAAACATCTAAAACTGGACTAAAAACACTTTATTTAAAAAAAGGAAATGGAATAAAGCCGAATCAAGGAGATAACGTATCTCTTTTTTATGAGCTTTATGATACCGAGGCAAATTTAATTGATTCAAATTCTAAAGAAATTGAAGAAAGCTACGGAAGATACAGCTCTGACAAAGAAGTGAAAGGTAGATACAATGCAATGCCTATGCAATTATCACCAGATGCACAAATGATTACTGGCTTTAAAGAAGCTGTAGGAATGATGAGTGTTGGAGATAAGATATTTGCATTTTTCCTTGGAGTTTAGGTTATGGAGCTCAAGGAGGGGGTATCATTAAACCTAAACAAGATTTAATCTTTATTATTACTATGGTAAGTGTTAACTAACTCATAAACAACAAATAGATAAACTTAACAGGCTATATTAAAATATAGGCTGTTTTTTTATTTTAAAGGAATTTTTAAAAGAACTTCTTTTAAAAATTTCCAAAACTTAATTGTAGATTTAATTGATGCTCTTTCATCAGGTGAATGAGCTCCTCTAATAGTAGGTCCAAAGCTTATCATGTCTAATTCAGGATAATGAGATCCTATTATACCACACTCCAAACCAGCATGGCATGCAGCAACATTTGGTTCTGTACTATTTAAGTCTTTATATACTTCAACAAGTTTAGCAAGTATTTCTGATTTCATATTTGGCTGCCACCCAGGGTAATCACCAGAAAAATCAACAGTATATCTTTTATTCATAAAAAGAGATTTAATAATATTTTTCAACTCTTCTTTTGAAGATTCATTAGACGATCTTGTTAGACACTTTATATTTAAATTTCCATCTTTAAGACATATATTAGCTAGATTGTTAGATGTCTCTACTAAACCTGAAATATTATCACTCATTTTATAAACACCATTTGGACAATTTCTAATTAGCTCTATTAATTCTGTTTGAGAATCTGTCCCTATAATCTTAAAATCTTCTTTTAGTTTAATAATATTTAATTTTATAAATGGGTCAGTATTTAAAAATTGGTCTTTGATAGTATTAAATGATTTTACAGATTGAGTTTTAATACTTTCAAAATCTAAATCATTAATACCTAAAATAAATGAACTCTCTCTTGGTATTGCATTTCTTAAACCACCACCATCAATTTCAGAAATATGAATTAAAAAATTTTCATTAATATCATTAATAATACTATTAAGTAACTTATTGGAATTACCTAAGTTTTTATGGATTTCCATTCCAGAATGCCCACCTGACAAGCCGTTAAGGGTAATTTTAATAAATAAAAGGCTGGGGTTAATCGTTGTATCAAAACAATTATTAATTGTAATATCCACACCACCCGCACAACCAATTCCAATCTCATCATCTTCCTCAGTATCTAAATTTAATAATATATCGCCATTAAGAATATTATCATCTAATTTCAAAGCTCCTGTCATCCCAGTCTCTTCATCAATTGTAAATAATGCTTCTAATCTTGGATGAATAATATCTTTACTTTCTAAGACACTCATTATTGTGGCAACACCTAATCCGTTATCAGCACCTAAAGTAGTACCCTTTGCTCTAACCCAATCATTATCTACATACATTTGAATTCCAGATTTATCAAAGTCAAAATCAACATCATTGTTTTTTTCATGAACCATATCTAAATGAGATTGTAAAATGACTGTCTTTCTGTTTTCCATTCCGTCAGTAGCAGGCTTAAATATCACCACATTACCAACTTTATCAATTTGAGTTTCCAGACCTAAACTAACACCAAAATCATGGATAAATTTAATTACTTTTTCTTCTTTTTTAGAAGGTCTTGGAACAGCATTAAGCTTACTAAAGTTGTTCCAAATAATATTGGGCTCTAGGTTTCGGATTTCATTACTCATAATGATGTGTTTTGTTTAGATTCCAAATTTAATTAATACTAACAATAAACTAATAGTATTTTACTATTTTTAAATAATGATTTTTAAAAAAAAATATATTGGACTATTAATTATACCTCAACTTGTATTTGTTCAATACATTTCTAATTACCCAGAGATAATTGAAAAATATTATAGCCTTGGAATTTATCAATTTATTTCAAATATATTAAGATTTATCTCCTCAGTCTTTCCTTTTTCCTTTGGTGATATTTTGTATATAATCATATCGTTATACATTTGCAGGTCATTAATAAAGAAAATAAGTAAAAAGAAATTTAATTTGCAAAAAAGTATTAAATCCATATTTTTTTATGTTTCTATATTACACTTCTTATTTTATTTTCAATGGGGTTTTAATTATCACAGAACTTCTTTAAATAAAAAGTTAAAAATTGATTCAACATATACAATTGAAGATTTAAAAGAAATATCAAAACAATTAATAATAAAATCAAATAAATTACATAGACAAATTGCACAAGCAGACTCGTCTTCGACAGAAATTCCTTATGATATTGCAAGAATTAACAAAAAAGCTTCTATTAGTTATAATAATCTAAGTCTCCTAAAGAAATATTACCCAGAGGTTAAAACAAATAATTTGATTGTAAAAAAATCTTTAATTAGTTTACCATTATCATATCTTGGATTTAGTGGATATATTAACCCTTTTACTAATGAATCTCAAATAAATAGCCTAATTCCTAAAAATACCATACCACATACTGCTTCGCATGAAATTGCTCATCAATTAGGTTTTGCACAAGAATTAGAATGTAATTTTATTGCCTTTGTCAACTTAATAAATAATGAAGACTTATATTTTAAATACAATGGTTATACATTTGCATTAAGACAATGCCTAAATGAACTCTACAAATATGATAAACCATCATACAATTCATTATTAAAACTAATAAATACTGGAATTTTAAAAGATTTTAAAAATAATTCTGAATTTTGGAAAAAATACTCAAACCCAATAGAATCAATTACAAAGTCTGGTTATGATAAGTTTTTGAAATTTAATAATATTAGCCAAGGAATTAAAAGTTATAACCAAAGCGTTTCATTAATTATAAATTATTTGAAAAAATAAATATAAATAAGTAGTTAAAAATAGTATAATTAAGTATCCTTATAATCTAAAAATTATATATTTAGATACTCAAATCAAATGTTATGCTAAATAGAATTACTACACTCCTACTTACTCTTTACTTTCAATTTCATTTTTTCTCAAGATTATTTTCCCACAAATGATGGCATCAGTTTTAATAATTCTAATTATACATTATTCACTAATGCTAAAATTTACTCTGGTGATAAAAATATAATTGAAGACGGATCTATGCTAATTAAAAATGGCAAGATAATCGCTGTAGGCAAATCGGTAGAGGCTCCTAAAAATTCAATAATAATAAATCTTAATGGAAAGTCAATATATCCTTCGTTCATAGATATATACTCAAAATTTGGAGTTAAGGCCCCTGAGCGAAATTTTAGTGGAAGAAGATCCCCACAATATAATAATACAAGAAAAGGTTATTATTGGAATGATCACATAAGACCAGAACAAAGTGCTATAGATTTCTTTAAATATGATGAGAGAACAGCTAAAGAATTAATAAAAAATGGTTTTGGAGCAGTTAATACTCATCTGAGTGATGGAATAATTAGAGGTAAGGGTGCATTAATAGCACTAACTAACAATGGAGATTCAAATAGTATAATTGACATAAATTCAACTCAATATTTGTCATTATCAAACAGCGTTACTTCTAGCCAATCGTATCCGTCGTCAATGATGGGGGCTTTTGCCTTACTGAAGCAAGTTTATTATGATGCAGACTGGTATTCTAAAGGTCTTTCTAAAACCAATGACAAATCATTAGAAGCACTAAATAGAAATAAAAAATTAATACAAATTTTTGAAGCCAAAAGTAAAAATAATTCATTGCGAATTGATAAAATAGGTGATGAATTTAATATTCAGTATGTCTTATTGGGTGGTGGAGATGAGTACGAACGAATCGAGGAAATAAAAGCTACAGATGCTAGCTATATCTTACCTATTAACTTTCCAGATGCTTATGATATTGAAGATGTATATTCTGCAAACATATTACAACTTTCTGACATGAGAGAATGGAATCAGAGACCTTCTAACCTAAGTCAATTTGAAGAAAATGGAATACAATTTGCAATTACAACAGAAGGTCTAAAGTCACCAAATAATTTAAAAACTAATATAAAAAAAGCTATTGATCATGGCTTAAGTAAATCAAAAGCATTGGAAGCATTAACAAGTATTCCTGCAAAACTAATTGGTAGAGATGATGTTTTGGGATATCTAAAAAAAGGTTATTTAGCTAATTTCCTAATTACATCTGGAGAGCTATTTGATGATAACACTATAATTCATGAAAATTGGGTAAAAGGAAATAGAAATATTATAAAATCAATGAATGTTAAAGATATTCGAGGAAAATATAATTTAACTATTAACAAAAAAAGTGCTGTTTTAAATATTGATGGTAAGATTGACAAACCAAAAGCAAAGTTAAACGACTCTACTTTATCAGTCAAAAAACTAACCTACAAGAAAGATTGGATTAACATGACCATTAACGATGATTCAAATTTGATTAGATTAAGCTTAAGATCAAATTTAGAAAACAATAATTTAGAAGGTAAAATTTACTATTCTAACGGAACTGTTAATAACATATATGCAAACTTTTTTGAAAAACAAGAATCTAAATCTAAGGAATTAGATAATAAAAAAAGTGAGCAAATAAAGGTTCTTGCTGTAAAGTATCCAAATATGGCTTATGGATTTAATGAACCCCAAAAAAGTGAAGATATTTTAATTAAAAATGCTACAGTTTGGACAAATGAGAGCCAAGGTATTTTAACTAATACTGATATACTAATAACAAAAGGGAAAATATCTAAAATTGGAAATAAGTTAAAACATAAAAGTGCACTAATAATTGATGGTACAGGGAAATATCTAACATCTGGTATAATTGATGAACATTCTCACATAGCAGCCTCAAGTATAAATGAAGGTGGTCACAATTCATCGGCTGAAGTTACAATTGAAGAAGTTATAGACCCAGAAGACATAAATATATATAGGAATTTAGCTGGTGGAGTTACAACTATTCAGATTTTACATGGGTCTGCTAATCCTATTGGAGGAAGATCTGCAATTATTAAACTTAAATGGGGAGAAAGTGCAAATAATTTAATTTTTAAAAATTCACCAAAATTTATAAAGTTTGCCTTGGGTGAAAATGTAAAGCAGTCAAATTGGCAAAGCTACAATAGATTTCCACAATCAAGAATGGGAGTTGAACAGCTTTTTATTGATTATTTTAACAGAGCTAAAGAATATGATGAAATAAAAAAATCAGGTCAAGAATATAGAAAAGATTTAGAATTAGAAGTCTTAGCAGAAATACTTAATAAAGAAATGTTTATTAGTTGCCATTCCTATGTTCAAAGTGAAATCAATATGTTAATGAAAGTAGCAGAAAAATTTAATTTTAACATAAATACTTTTACTCATATACTAGAAGGATACAAGGTAGCTGACAAAATGAAGGATCACGGAGTTGGAGCATCAACATTTAGTGATTGGTGGGCATATAAATTTGAAGTAAATGATGCAATTCCTTACAACGCTGCAATATTACATAACGTTGGGGTGACTACTGCAATTAATAGTGATGATGCAGAAATGTCTAGACGGCTAAATCAAGAAGCAGCAAAAACTATAAAATATGGAGGTATGAGTGAAGAGGATGCTTGGAAAACAATAACGCTAAATCCTGCAAAACTTTTAAGAATTGATGATAAAGTTGGTAGTATCAAGGTTGGAAAGGATGCTGATGTAGTTCTTTGGAATCAAAACCCTCTTTCAGTTTATGCAATAGCTGAGAAAACTATAATTGATGGTGCTATTTACTTCGATAAGGAAAGGGACAAAAAACTTAGAAAAGAAATTAAAGAAGAGAGAGCTCTACTTATAAATATGATGATGGAACAAAAAAATAAAGGTAGTAAAACCCAACCTGTAAAAAGAAAAGTAAAAACGTTATTAACCTGTGAATCAATATAATGATGAAAAAAATAGCAAGTATATTAATAGTCCTGATTTTCATATCCAGTGAAATTATTGCACAACAAACTCCAGGAAATGATCAAAAAGATGCTATCACATTATTAGGTGGAATAGCTCATATTGGAAATGGTACAATTATTGAAAATAGTGCAATTGTATTTGAAAATGGTGTAATAAAAGCATGTGTTGACGCAAGTAGTTCTAAAATACCTTACAAAGGCAATATCATAGATATAAAAGGACAACATGTTTATCCAGGTTTTATCGCTGCAAATACTTCTCTAGGATTAGTTGAAGTTGATGCAGTAAGAGCTAGTGATGATCAAAGAGAAATTGGAGATAACAACCCAAATATTAATAGTTTAATAGCTTATAACGCTGAATCAAAAGTTGTTGAATCAATGAGGCCTAATGGAGTTTTAATTGCTCAAATATCCCCTAAAGGAGGAAGAATTTCAGGAACTTCTTCAATAGTTCAGCTTGATGCTTGGAACTGGGAAGATGCAGTGATAAAAGCTAATGATGGTATTCATTTAAACTGGCCAAATAGTTTTTCTAGAGGCAGATGGTGGTTGGGCGAATCAAGAGGATATAAACAAAATCCACAATACAACTCTGATTTAGAAAAATTATCAGATTATTTTAATGAATCTGTAGCTTATTTAAATAGTAATAAAGAAATAATAAATTTAGCTTTCGAATCAATGAATGGATTGTTTGATAATAGTCAAACATTGTTTATACATGTAGATGATGAAAAAGGAATTATAGATGCCGTTAATTTTTCTAAGAATTTTGATATAAAAAACATAGTGATTGTAGGTGGTTATCAAGCGCATTTAATTTCGGAATTTTTGGTAAAAAATACTGTAGCAGTTTTAATTCAACATACTCATAGTTTACCAAATTTTGAAGATGAAGATTATAATTCTACTTATATAAATCCTAAAAAATTACTTAATGCTGGTGTCCTAGTTGGGATTCATACTGGTGAAGCTTCAAACTTTCAGACTAGAAACTTACCTTTTTATGCCGGACAAGTAGCAGCACAAGGAATTGATAAAGAAATAGCATTACAATTAATAACCTCTAATACAGCAAAAATATTGAGAATTGATAAAACTCTTGGTACTTTAGAAGTAGGAAAAAGTGCTACACTATTTGTAAGTAAGGGAGATGCTTTAGATATGAAGTCAAACCAACTAACTAGAGTATATATTTCAGGAAGAAAAGTAAGTCTAGAAACTCACCAAACAGAACTTTGGAAACGATATTCAAGAAAATATAAGTTATCAAATGAATAAAAAAACTTACAAGTGTTAATAATAAAGAGGTTAAAGGGTTTTATCAACTTACCTTAAAATCAAAACACAGAAAAACATCAAATACTTTTCTAATTGAAGGTTTAAGAGAAATTAAACTTGCCTCAAAGAACCATTGGCAAATTAAACAACTACTTTATTGTCCAAAAATAATTAGTGAGGAAGATTTAGATAAATCATTTAAAAATGAGATTGAAAAAATTGAAGTTTCTTTAGAAGTTTATCAAAAAATTGCTTACAGAAATTCAACTGAAGGAGTAATTGCAATTACAAATTGTAAAAATCATGATTTAAAAAACATAAAATTCAAATCAAACAACCCATTAATTATTGTGATAGAAGCACCTGAAAAGCCTGGTAATATTGGAGCTATATTAAGAACAGCCGATGCAGCAAATATTGATACAGTAATTATTGCAAATCCAAAAACAGATCTTTACAATCCCAATATAATTAGATCTAGTGTAGGTTCTATTTTTACTAATAATATATGCATAGGAAATACAACGGAAGTTATCTCGTTATTAAAGGATAAAAATATTAAAATATTTGCTAGCTCTCTTCAGGCGGATGAATTATATCACAATCAAAATTACTCTAAACCTTGTGCTTTAATAATTGGAACTGAAGATAAAGGAATTTCTAAAGAGTGGTCAGAAAATTCATATAAAAATGTAAAAATACCAATGAAAGGCGAAATAGACTCTTTAAACCTATCTAATGCAGCGGCAATATTAATTTTTGAGGCTGTACGCCAAAGAAACTTCACTTAAAATATTTATAATACTATTGTCTAATAAGATAGTTTGTGGTATTTTTAATATATATGTCACAAACTGAGATAGAAATAGAAAATAATGCAATAGCTAAAGAGTATAAAGAGCTTCTTAAGATTAGCTATCAAACTCTATCTGCAGCAGATAAAAAACTTATTAGAAAAGCTTTTGATCTCGCAGTTGAAGCGCATAATGGTCAACGAAGAAGATCTGGTGAAGCATATGTATTTCATCCTATTGCAGTTGCAAAGATAGTTTCCTCTGAAATTGGACTTGACGCTACATCAATCGCAGCAGCATTAATACACGATGTGGTTGAAGACAATGAAAATTATTCCATAAATGATATAGAACAAATGTTTGGTAAAGTAGTTGCTAAAATTGTTCATGGACTTACTAAAATATCTAAACTTAGTAAAAGTTCTGACGTTTCATTACAAGCTGAAAATTTTAAAAAAATGGTATTAACTCTAAATGATGACATTAGAGTTATTATCATTAAGATAGCTGATAGGTTACATAATATGCAAACTATGTATTCTATGAAACCGGACAAACAAATTAAAATAGCTTCCGAAACACTTTATATATACGCCCCATTAGCACATAGAATTGGCTTATATAATATTAAAAGTGAATTAGAAGATTTAGGATTAAAATACACGGAGCCAGAGGTTTATAATGATATTTCTAGTAGATTAATTGAAAGCAAAGAAGAACAAGATCATTATATAAAAGAGATCAATAAAACTTTAAGCGGAAAGTTAAACTCTGAAAAGCTAAAGTGTATAATTAAAGGTAGACCAAAATCAATCTATTCCATTAGGAATAAGATGATAAAAAAAGGAGTTTCATTTGATGAAGTATATGATAGATTTGCTGTTAGAATTATCTATAAGTCAAGTCTCAAAAATGAAAAATTTTTAGCATGGAAAATTTATTCTATTGTGACGGACTTTTTCACTCCAAACCCAATAAGGTTAAGAGACTGGATTTCATCTCCTAGATCAACTGGATATGAAGCACTTCACATAACAGTTGTTGGACCTAAAAACAGATGGGTTGAAGTTCAAATAAGAAGTGAAAGAATGAACGAAATAGCAGAAAAAGGATATGCTGCTCATTACAAATATAAACAAGTTGGTGATAATGACGGAAGTTTGGATTTATGGTTAAATAAAATTCAAGAGACTTTACTTAATAATAATAATAATGCTGTAGATTTTGTTGAAGAATTTAAACTCAATTTATATTCTGAAGAAATATTTGTGTTCACTCCTACTGGTGAACTAAAGTCATTACCTACAAATGCGACCTCATTAGATTTTGCATTTAGTATTCATACGGAAATTGGTTTAAAAACTAGAGGAGTTAAAGTTAACGGAAAATTGGTTCCATTAAACCACAAATTACAAAGTGGAGACAGAGTAGAGATTTTAACATCTGACAAAACTAAGCCAAATGCAAACTGGTTAGATTATGCTAATACTGCAAGGGCTAAAAACAAAATAAAATCATCTTTAAATGATGAAAAGAAAAAATTAGCTGAGGAGGGGAAAGAAATTCTAAGAAGAAAACTTAAACAACTTAAAATTAGTCTAAACGAAAGTTCAATAAATGAACTTGTCAGGTTTTTTAAACTAAAGACAAGTTTAGATTTGTTTTATCGTGTTGGTATTAATACTATAGATAATCCGATGTTAAAGAAATATGCTGGCTCTAGAAGTAATATTTTAATGAGTTTCTTAAAAAATAGTATTAGAAGAAAACCTAAAGAATTTGATTTAGATAAGCAAGAAATTACACACAAGTATGATATGCTAGTTTTTGGAAGTGACGAAGAAAAGCTAGAATACAAACTATCACAATGCTGTAATCCTATTCAAGGAGATGGTGTATTTGGATTTTTAACGATTAACGAAGGTATTAAAGTCCATAAATTTAATTGTCCTAATGCATTGAGTTTACAGTCAAATTACGCTTACAGAATAATAAATGCAAAATGGATAGATTCTTCACAACAAGATTTTACTATTATCATTAATATAAGTGGTATTGACACATTTGGATTAGCAAATAATATAACAAAGGTTATCTCGGACAATATGAATGTAAATATGAAGAAGCTAAATTTTGAAACAAATAGTGGGGTTTTTAGCGGTAGTATTACAATGTTAGTTAAGAGTAATAACTACGCTATAAAAGTTATGGATAAAATAAAAAAACTTAATGGCGTGGAGAAGGTAAAAAGAATATAATTTTTATAAATTAGCAATATGAGTTCAAAGACACATTCAAAAAATCAAGAGATTGTAAAAAATGCATTTACAAATTTTTTAGAAAACAATGGTCATAGAAAAACCCCTGAAAGATATGCTATTTTACAAGAAATATATAACAGTGATATACATTTTGATATAGAATCGCTATACATTAAAATGAAGAATAAAAAGTATAGGGTTTCAAGAGCTACACTGTACAATACAATTGAATTATTATTAGAATCTTCATTAGTAAGAAGGCATCAATTTGGAAATAACCAGGCTCATTATGAAAAATGTTTCTTTGACAAACAACATGATCATTTAATTTTAAGTGACACTGGTGAGGTTATCGAGTTTTGTGATCCAAGAATAGAGACTATTAAGAAAACAATTGAAGAAGTTTTTGATGTTGAAATTGAAAATCACTCATTATATTTCTATGGAAAAAAAATAGACAAAAAATAAAAAAAATTTAACAAAATATGAGTGTTGATTTATTACTTGGTTTACAATGGGGAGATGAAGGTAAAGGTAAAATAGTTGATGTTTTAACAACTAAATATGACATAATTGCTAGATTTCAAGGTGGTCCAAATGCTGGCCACACACTTGTTTTCAATGGTCGTAAACACGTTTTACATACAATCCCATCTGGAATTTTTCATGAAAATAAAATAAATTTAGTTGGAAATGGAGTTGTTATAGATCCTGTAATTTTTAAAAAAGAATTAGATAAGCTGCAGGAAGTTAATGTTGATTATAAAAAATCAATGCTTATTTCTAGAAAAGCACATTTAATATTACCAACTCACAGAATAATTGATGCTGCTAGTGAAAAAGCTAAAGGTAAAAAGAAAATTGGATCAACTTTAAAAGGAATAGGTCCAACATACATGGACAAAACAGGTAGAAATGGAATAAGGGTTGGTGATTTAGAATCAGAAAATTGGTTAATTAAATACAGGAATTTAGCTAATAAACATCAAAAAATGGTTAATTTTTATGATGTAGAAATTGAGTATAACCTAGAAGAGCTTGAAAAAGAATTTTTTGATGCAATTGAAGTATTAAAAAGCTTAAACTTTACAGATTCAGAAGAATATATATTTAATGCTCAAAGCAATAGTAAATCAATTTTAGCTGAAGGAGCTCAAGGATCTCTACTGGATATTGATTTTGGCACTTATCCTTATGTAACTTCATCAAATACAACAGCGGCGGGAGCATGTACAGGCTTGGGGGTAGCGCCAAATGCCATAAAAAAAGTTTATGGCATATTCAAAGCATACACAACCAGAGTTGGCTCTGGACCATTTCCTACAGAATTATTTGACCAAGATGGAGAAACTATGGGTAGAGTTGGTAAAGAGTTTGGAGCGACAACAGGCAGATCTAGAAGATGTGGTTGGTTAGATATAGTAGCTCTTAAATATGCGTGTCAAATAAATGGAGTAACAGAACTAATGATGATGAAAGCAGATGTTCTTTCTGGTTTCAAAACAATTAAAGTTTGTACATCATATTTGTATAAAGGAAAAGAAATTGAACATTTTCCATATGATATACAGCAAGAAAATATAGAGCCTATTTATAAAGAGTTTAATGGTTGGGATGAAGATCTAACTCAAAAAGAAAATTTTGAAAGTCTTCCAAACAGTCTGAAAGAATATATAAGTTTTATCGAAAAGGAATTAAATATCCCTATATCAATTGTTTCAGTTGGTCCAGATAGAAAACAAACAATATTTGTATAAATACATACAATACCAAGTTGAAAAAAAAAGTTAACATATACTCATTCAGTTTCTTACTTTTAATTTCCTTACCTAATTTATTTTGTCAAGAAAACACACGTATTCAAATTGATAGTGCTGGTTTTTTTGAAAAAGATGATATAAAGTTCACAAAAGCAACCGTATTAACTAGAAATAATAAAAATAAAGTTAAAATATCTCACGATGGCATTGACATGTGGTGTAACCAAGCTTTCTTCTATGAAAACAGAAATTATATTGAAGCTTACGGAGATGTAATTTTAAAGCAAGGGGATACAATTAATCTAAATTCTCAGTACTTAGAATATGATGGAGATACAAAAATTGCATTTGCAAGTGGAAAAGTAATACTCACTGAACCTTCTTCAATTTTATTAACTGACTCACTATATTTTGACAGGAACAAACAGGAAGCATTTTACAATAATTACGGCCGAGTAATAAAAGAAAAACAAGATACGATTGATAGTAAAATTGGTAATTACTTAATGGAAAATAAAAAATATGAATTTAAAATTAATGTATTACTAAAAAGTTTAAAATATGAAATAAGCACACCCAGGTTAGATTACTACACTGAAAATGGACATGCATATTTTTATGGTCCAACACAAATAAAAAGTGAAGAATCTGACATATATTGTGAATTAGGATTTTACAATACCAATAATGATACTGGGTACTTTATTAAAGAATCAAAAGTTGATTTCAATAACTCCACGATACTTGCAGATAGTATATATTTTGATAGAAATTTAAATTATGCATCCGCTACTAATAATATTACAATTATAGATACTATCAATGAAAGTATAACAAGAGGTAATTATGCCGAAATATTTAAAGATAAAGACTCTATGTTTATAACAAAACGAGCTATTATTGCATCAAAACAAAATAATGATTCTTTATACATTCATAGTGACACAATATTAATAACTGGAAATGAGCAAAACAGGATAATAAGAGCTTTTAAAAATGCAAAGATATTCAAACAAGATTTAAGCGGTAGAGCAGATTCAATTCATTACGATAAGTCTAAAGGTTTAGCTCAATTTATAAATATTAATAAAACAAGAGATTTATCGTTCAGTAAGTCTAAGAAACCTATCATATTTAATTTCAATAACCAAATCACTGGAGATACTATACTTTTAAAGTTTGAAAAAAACACAAATAAAATTGATTCATTAATAGTTTTTAATAATGCTTTCATTCTTGAAAATGATACTTTAGGTACTGGCTTTAATCAAATTTCTGGAAAATCTTTACTTGGAAAATTTTTTGATAATGAATTAAAAAGTATAGATATTATTAAAAATGCAGAATCAATCTATTATTTAAGAAATGATGAGAAGGAATTAATCTCGATTGATAAATCTAAATCTGCAAAATTAAAAATATTTTTTAAATTAAATGAAATAGAAAAGATTCAAAAAATTAATCAAATAGACGGAAAAACATATCCTGAAGATAAATTTACTGACAAACTTAAATTATTGAAAGGGTTTAATAATAGGCTAAATGAAAAAATATTATCAATTGAAGAACTTTTTAAACCAAACAAAAACTAGATATCAAAAAAGAATTTCATAAATATCAAGCACAGGTAACTCCACATCCTCTAGAAATAGAAGTTAAGAGAGCTTATGGCTGTTATATTTACGACATTAATGATAAAAAATATTTAGATTTTATAGCTGGGGTTTCAGCTTGTAGTTTAGGGCATTGCCATCCTAAAGTAATTGAAGCTATAAAAAAACAACTCGACAAATATCTACATGTAATGGTCTATGGTGAATTCATACTTCAACCTGCCGTTGATTTAACTAGATTGTTATCAAAACACTTACCAAAAGGATTGGATTCCACTTACTTAACAAATTCTGGAACGGAAGCTATTGAAGGAGCAATAAAATTAGCAAGGAAGTACACAGGTAGAAAAGAAATAATTGGTGCTAACAATGCATATCACGGAAGCACATTAGGAGCTTTAACCTTAATGGGCAAAATAGAAAACAGAAAACCTTTTGAACCTTTATTACCCGAAGTTAATTTTATCGACTTTAATAATTTAAATGATATTAATAAAATCACCCATAAAACCGCAGGTGTTATTTTAGAAACAATTCAAGGGGCAGCCGGCTTTATAGAACCTAAAAATGATTATTTAAAATTAGTTAGCGAAAAATGTAAAGAGGTTGGAGCATTACTAATACTAGACGAAATTCAACCTGGAATTGGCCGTACAGGTAAATTATTTGGATTTGAAAACTACAATTGTACTCCAGATATTATAGTTAGCGGAAAAGGGCTTGGTGGTGGTATGCCGATTGGGGCATTTATTAGTTCAAAAAAAATTATGAATACCATTAGTAATAATCCAAAACTTGGTCATATTACTACTTTTGGAGGTAATCCTGTTATAGCTGCATCTGCTTACCAAACATTAAAAATTATAACTGAAACTAGTTTAATAAAGAAAACACTAAGAAAAGAAATTATTATTAGAAAAAAATTAAAGCACCCTCTAATAAAAGAAATCAGAGGAAAAGGATTGATGTTAGCAATGGTTCTTGAAAGTGCAGAAATAGCTGATAAACTAGTTATTAAGGCTAAGGAAAACGGCCTCCTACTATTTTGGTTATTAATAGAAAAAAAAGCTGTTAGAATTACTCCTCCGCTGACTATAACTGAAAAAGATATTTCATTAGGCTGCAATATAATTATTCAACAACTAAACAATATAAGTAGAGATGTTAATTAGTTTATTATAAATAAAACAATTAAAACATCTTATTGATAGTATAGAGTATTAATTTTGAAACAATTGGTAAATTAATTTTTATGGAATTTGAAGAATTCGATGACAATAAAAACCTTTCTCTTACTAGGTTTGAAAAAATGTTAAAAACAAATAGAATTTTATTTTTTGATTCTAATGAATTTGAAAATATTATTTCATATTACCTAGAAAATGGAAAAATTAACTTAGCTAAAAAAGCTATTAAGTTAGGTTTAGAACAACATCCAGACTCATCAAATTTAGCTTTATTTGAAATTGAAATTTTCATTTTTGAAAATAAATTAGATAATGCTGAAAAATTACTAGATGATTTGATTTTATCTGAACCTTCAAATGAAGAGGTATACATACAAAAGGCCAATATATATTCAAAAAGAAAACTACACAAAAAGGCAATAGTATGCCTTAATAAAATATTACAATTTAATACAGAAAATGCTGAAGTATATTCTTTAATAGGCATAGAATATCTTTTTATGGAAGATTTTGAAAATGCGAAAAGCAATTTTATAAAATGCTTAAACTATGATGATTCAGACTACAGTGCATTATATAATATTGTTTATTGTTTTGAAATTTTAGAACAAAATGAAAACGCCATAGAGTATTTGAATAATTATTTAAATACTAATCCATATTGTGAAGTAGCCTGGCATCAACTTGGAAAACAATATTTATTTTTCAAAAACTATATTAAAGCAATTACAGCATTCGACTTTGCTATAATTTCTGACGAGTATTTTATAGGAGCATATATAGAAAAAGGGAGAGCTTTAGAGAAAATTAACAAATTTACAGATGCTATAGAAAATTATAAGCTAATTATTGCTCTTAAAGACGAGTCTAGTTACCCTCTACTAAGGATGGGAATTTGCAATGACAAACTAGGCAACTATAAAAAAGCCACACAAAACTTCAACGACTGTGTTCAAGTTGATCCTCAGCTCAACAAAGCATGGTATTTATTAGCTGATATTTATTATAAAAATCAGAAATACAATAATGCTATAATAAGTATAAATAAGGCTTTAGATATAAATTCAGAAAAAGAAGGTTACTGGAAATTATATGCTAAAATTAATATAGGCTTAAAACTCTATGAAGAAGCTGATATAGGTTTTCAAAAAATTATTGATTTAGGGGAAGCGGATGAAAATATATGGCTAGCAAAATCTGATATACTTATAAAATTAGGAGAATATGATCATGCTATAGATATATTAGAAAAATGTTACGAACTTTTTGAAGATAAATCAATAATATTATATAGGTTTTCAGGAATATACTTTCTGCAAAACAAAATAGAAGAAGGTATTATACAACTAAAAAAAGCATTATCAATTAATAAAAAAAATAAATATATTTTCAAAGAGTTATTTAGTGTTATAGCAAAATACAAATACCTAGAGGATATATTAAAATAGAACATTAAACAATGCATAATGAAAATTAACTTCTCAAAAAATATTAAATTATATTTTAAAGGAATGGCCATGGGGGTCGCCGATGCATTTCCCGGGATATCTGGAGGAACAATGGCCTTAATTCTAGGGATTTATAAAGAATTAATAAGCTCTATAAGTAATATAAATTTTTCACTATTTAAAACTTTAAAGAGAGACGGTTTAAAAGGGTTTTGGAAAGAATTTAATGGAACTTTTTTAATAATACTCTTTTCTGGAATACTATCTAGCCTAGTTGTTTTTATGAATCTTGCCAGCTTTTTAATCGATAATTTTCCGATTTTAATTTGGTCTTTTTTCCTAGGGCTGGTTTCTGCCAGCATATATATTATACTAAAACCAACTGATCTATTTAATTTCAATAAAGAAAACTAAACATATAATTAAAAACTGGGTTTTGATTATTTTCAAGTGTATATATATCCTACTTACTTACAAGTTTATCAGAACTAGATAGCTTAAATGAAAATGTAACTTTTATTTTTTTCGCAGGTTTTATTGCTAGCTGCGCTATGATTTTACCTGGAATTTCTGGATCTTATATTTTAGTAATCCTTGGTTTATACAAAACCATGAGTAAAGCTTTAATAAATGTAGAGTTAAATAAAATACTAATCTTTGGATTTGGAGTCATATTGGGTTTAGCATCATTTAGTAAGAGTAGTTAAATGGGGATTTGATAGATTTCCAAATAAGATCTTAATTGTAATGACAGGCTTAATAATTGGATCTATTCATAAACTATGGCCTTGGAAATTAGATGAAATCAATATTCTTCCCACTAATTATTCTGAATATAATTACCTAATCGAATCAATTGTTTTATTTATGATTGGATTTTGCTTAATTTTCTTATTAGAAAAAAACAACAAGAATCAAAATATTGAAAAAACCTAAGCAATTAAAAAAAGCAATTTCATAATATTTCTTAATGGGATTATTATGGGTACAGCTAATAAGATACCTGGAGTTTCGGGGGGAGTAGTAGCATTAGCATTAAACTTTTACGATGAATTGTTAGAATCAATTAAAAATATAAATATTAAAGAGTCTATTAAGGCTTAAATTTAGATTTGCCTTTATAAATTCAAATAAATCTTTATTATTATATATCAGTTTAGGCATAATAGTAAGTTATTTTTCTACATCAAAATTATTAGATTTTTTATTAAGTGAGTATGAATTATTTGTTTGGAGTATGTTTTTTGGACTAGTAATTGGAACAATTATTCATTTAAAACATAAAATAAATAATTGGAATAGTAAGTCTATCTCCTTAATTTTATTAGGTGTAATTATTGGATTAATCATTAGTTATCTCGATCCAATGGCAGAAAATGATAACTTATTGTTTGTTTTCATTTGTGGAGTATTAAGTATATGTGGAATGATAATTCCTGGTTTGTCAGGTTCATTTTTATTAATAATATTAGGAAACTATGTTTTATTGTTAGTGGATAGTGTAAATGTACTATTTGATACTATTTCATCAGTTATTATTGGAGATTTTGAGTTTTTACAAAACTCCTACACAATAAGTAGATTAAAAATAATAGCTGTATTTACCCTTGGATCTGTAACAGGGTTAGTGTTATTATCAAAAATAATGTCATTACTTTTAACTAAATATAATAACACTATACAATCTTTAATATTTGGTTTTATAATTGGCTCTTTAGGTGTATTGTGGCCATGGAAAAGTACAAATCCTGAAAATCTAAACATAACTCGGTATATTCCAGAAATTAATACAAGTTTTTTTATAGCAATTTTACACATTTTAATTGGTACTTTTATAGTGCTAATGTTAAGTAAATATGAAAAGTCAAGAACAAAGTAAAATATATGGGCTAGTTGGAAGAAATATTGGTTATTCTTTCTCAAAAAAATTTTTTACTGAATAAATTCAAAAAAGAAAAAATAAATTGTGTTTATACTAATTTCGATATTCAAAAAATAGAAGAATTTAAAAGTATTATTAATGAATTTAACATTCATGGATTAAACGTAACTATCCCTTACAAAGAATCAATAATGGACCAATTAGATTCTATTAATCCAATTGCTAAAGAAATTGGAGCAGTAAACACTATAAAAATTCATAATAATGTTTTAAGTGGCTATAACACGGACTATTTAGGCTTTTATGAATCTCTTAAGGATATTGTCAAACCCAATACAAAAGCTCTTATTTTAGGTACTGGAGGTGCATCTAAGGCTATTGCTTATGCATTAAAGTTATTGAAGGTCAAATACGTATTTGTTTCAAGATCAAAAAAAAATAAAGATAATATAACTTACAATGAAATAAATCAAGACATAATTGATAAACATAAATTGATAATTAATTGTACTCCTGTTGGAACACACCCTGAAACAGAACAAATTCCTCCAATCCCTATTAGTTTAATAAACAATCAACACATAGTATACGATTTGATATACAATCCAACTAAATCTCTTTTACTTGAAAAGAGTCAAGAAAATGGAGCTATGATAATTAACGGGGATCAAATGTTAGAAAATCAAGCTATTGAATCATGGAAAATTTGGAATTCAAAGCCTAAACAATCTTAGCATCGTCCCAGTGTTTTTTAAGTTCACTAGTAGTCATTTCATAAATTGGTTTATTTAATTTATTAGATATTTTTTCTAAATAATTAAATCTATTAATAAATTTAATATTCGTTTTCTCTAATGCTTTTGCAGGATTAATTTTATTATGACTGGCGTAGTTAATTAAAGAAAATAATATGTCTCCAAACTCATCTTCCATTAAA
>CAXYEG010000022.1:0-36723 GCA_964275995.1 uncultured Flavobacteriaceae bacterium | reverse complement strand
TAAGCATTTGCATTCCACCATTCAGCATTAGTTGAACCACTTGGACCAACTCCTATATGACCAGCTGTTTCAGCATCAGATCTCCAAGATCCTGATCCTAAGAACGCTAATAACTCTTCATTAGATACACTAGCAGTAGCAACACAAACATCATCAATCGTTAATCCATATCCATATCCTGCAGTACCATTAAATGCTAAGTAGTAATCACTACTTGCATTAGGTAAGTCTAAAGTTACAGTTTCCCATGCTGGAGTATCCGCAGTATATTCTGCAATCTGAGACCATTCGTCTCCAGCTGCAGCTTTATACCATACTCTTAATTCATCTTGATCACCAGCCCATACAGGTTGTGCGTAACTAAATGTTACTTGTGGTGAAGCTAATGAAGTTAAATCCATTGGTAATGAAACTAAGTTAGAAACAGAGTTAGCATCGTATAAGTAAGCCATACCAGCTCCAGTTAAAGGAACTACTGTCCCATTGTAGTTAGATGCAGCTGATGACCAGTTAGTATCCCCTGAAACTAATTCAGCAGTCCAATCACCTAAGTCAGCATCAAAGCTTGAACAGTAAGGGAATGAATTAACTGCTAAAGCTGAACATGTTCCATCTGTATCACAAGTACCAAAGCAATGCAGTAATGTAATATCAGCTGTAACTTCAGCTAAGATTCTATCATTGAAGTTATTGCCATCAGCACATTCTTGACCAGAAATATCTTCCTTAGCTCCCCAGTCGCCACCATCGTTTGGACTGTTTAAGAAAGTGTAGTTACCTATAGTTCCTTCAACTAAAGATACAGTAACTGTCCAAGTACCATCACCATCGTCATCTGACATCGCGTAAGCCTGAGCATCACCAAGGACACCACCACCAGCATACATACCATTTTCTCCAACAGTAATATTTGCTGTATTCACAGAGAATGTTACGTCATAGAAAGTTGATGGACAAGATCCGTCTGTATCACAAGTACCAAAGCAATGTAGTAATGTAATATCACCAGTAACTTCAGCTAAGATTCTATCATTGAAGTTATTTGCATCAGCACATTCTTGACCAGCTAAATTTTCTTTAGCTCCCCAGTCGCTACCATCGTTTGGACTGTTTAAAAAAGTGTAGTTACCTGCAGTACCAGAAAGTAATGAAACAGTAACTGTCCATGTACCATCTCCGTCATCATCTGACATCGCATAAGCAGTTGCATCACCAAGGACGCCACCACCAGCATACATTCCGTTTTCTCCAACAGTAATATTTGCTGTATTTACAGAAAATGTTACATCAAAGAATTCACTAGGACATGATCCATCCGTTTCACAGCTTCCAAAACAATGTAATAAAGTTGTATCAGCAGTTACAGGTGCTAAAATTCTATCATCAAAATTATTTGGATCAGAACAAGCCTGACCAGCTAAGTTTTCTTTAGTTCCCCAATCACTATCAGAAGTTGGACTATTTAAGAAAATATAGTTTCCTGTAGTACCTTCATTTAATGCTATAGTAACTGTCCAAGTACCATCTTGGTCGTCGTCGGACATCGCATAAGCATTCGCACCACCTAAAACTCCTCCACCTGCATACATTCCGTTTTCTCCAACAGTGATATTTGCTGTGTTTACTGAAAATGTAACATTAAATGTTTCGGTTGAAACTTCAGTACCTACAGTGTATACACCTGTGAAAGGATAAGGACAAGCTGAAGTTGCAGAAGTTTCTGCATCGTCAGTACAATTAATTGCTGCATAAGTCCAAGCATCATCTACTTTGTAAGCAAATGAGTCAACGTATTCCCATGATTCACCAGTACCATCGGTATCAACATCTCCAAAAGTTTCAATCACTTCTGCGTTGTAGAACAATTCAATCGCATCATCACCATTTTGTCCAATATCAGAACTTGCTAACATTAGGTTAGCTTCTGTAGCTCCCAAGAAAGAAGCCATAGCTTCTGGACTTCTAGCTACCATAATGTTGTCTCCAGCTAAAACTGAAACAGCTGGGAATGTATATTCTTGACCATCAGTTCCACCTCCGTTATTAGCAACACCAATTCCATAAAGACTCAAGTTGTCAATATCATTGACAACTAAAACATGGATTGCTTTTCCGTCACTTCCAGCGGAAGGAACATCAAAATCAATAATACCTTGAAGTACCAAATCTTGTGCATTAACACTTAAACTAAATAAAAAAGTCAAAGCAACAAAACTGCTTTTCCAAATAGACTTAGTTAGTTTTTGAGTAATTTTTTTCATAATTAATTTGTTTTTTTTGTTTGTATTTAAATAAGAATGTAAAATAATAAATATAGTGAGATACTCAAAACATATTTATCACATAATATAAACATGATGTGAACATTAAATATATTTAATAATATAATTTAATATATAGTTATATTTACGCATTAATTAAATAATCTATGAATGAGGTTTTTGATATAATTAGAAAATTACCCTATCAACACTTAGTGTTTACATTTTTTAGTGTTATGATTGGCTTAATCTTAATCTACATTTATACTTACACAAAAAATAAATCTAGAGTATTAAATTCCATTTCGTTAATTGTAATTTTAAATGAAATTATTTTTCAGTACTTACTAACTTATTTTAATTCGTGGTCACTAACAGAGTCATTGCCCTTGGAAATGTGCTATATATCGGCACTTATTATTCCTATTTATAACTATAATAAAAAAAATAGAAATCTTCAAAATTGGTTGTTTTTTGCAGGTTTTGGTGGATCATTTTTTGCCTTTATCAACACCAACTTAGAAGATGGAGCAATGGTCTATACATTTATACACTACTTTATTGCACATGGATTGATACTCATTGTTGTTGCAGCACTAATAATTGATGGTTACAGACCTTCATGGAAAGACTATTTTAGCACTGTAAAATGGACAACATTTTTAGTAATAGTAATGATAATAATAAACATCTTATTAGAAAGTAATTATATGTTTACTCAAAGTAAACCCCCAGGCGTTACATTTACAAAGCTAATGCCAGAATGGCCTTATTATTTTTTAATAATGCTTCTTATAGGGCTAATTTCTTATACACTCATGATGCTCGTTAAATTTATACCTAAAAAAAATTAATAAAATGGAAAAGACCGTTTCAGAGGCTATAAAATATAGAAGATCAATACGCATATTTAAAGAAATCAATTTAGATACAGAAAAAGTTAAAGATTGTATTATTAATGCGAGCTTAGCACCTAATAGTAGTAATTTACAATTATGGGAATTTGTTCATATTTCCGATAAAGATTTGATCAAAAAACTTAGCCCAGCATGTATGAATCAAAATGCTGCAAAAACAGCTAATCAATTAGTAATATTTGTGACTAGAAAAGATTTATGGAAATCAAGAGCAAAATCTAATATTGATTTTTTAAATAATTCCTTTAAAGAAAATCCTAGAGGAAACACAGAAAAAAGAAAGAAATCAGTTTTATTTTATTACGGTAAACTAGTACCAACTTTGTACACAAGCTTTTTCGGAGTATTAGGCTACATAAGATACTTTATTTTTCAAATTATTGGACTTTTTAGACCGATTTACAGACAAGCTAAATTAAGTGACAATAGAATTGTAGCTCATAAAAGTATGGCGCTTGCTGCACAAAATTTCATGATTAGTATGGCTGCAATTAATTATGATACCTGTCCAATGGAAGGAACCGACACTTTAAGAATAAAAAAAATATTAAATCTTCCATCAAAATCAGAAATAAATATGGTTATAGGCTGTGGAATAAGAGATGAAAAAGGTCTTTATAATAAACAATTTAGGGTTCCTTTTGAAAAAGTTTATTCCCACTACTAAACTAAATATTTATTTTTTAGTTAAATTTAAGTTCTAACTCTAAAATAAATAAAAATGAAAAAATTATTATTACTACTGTTTGTTGGCTTTACAATGAGTTGTTCAAACAATGATGTCGTTGTTACTTTTGACGATGAAAATTCAAATGCAATTAGAACACATTTTCAAAATTACTTAAACAATGATATGGACGGCCTAAAAGAGCTTTGGTCACCAGATATTAAAGTTTATTTAAACTCTAAACAAGCAATTAGTCTTGACGATTTTGTTGGTTTATTAGAAGCTCAACACGCTGGTTTTGACCCTATACTTATGACTTTTGGCGAAGAAGGCGGAGAAGATCTTGGAGTTTGGGTTCAAACCATTACCTATCCAGCGATAGGGGAATATCCTAGTTCTACATTAACTCAATCCTGGTTTGATTGGAATGCTACAGGAAAAGTAACTGGCAAAACAATTATTCTTCCTGCACACATAGGTTTTAAATGGGGAGATGATGGAAAAATAATTGAAGAATATCACAATTATGATACACAAGAAATGATGGCAGAATTAGCTCTTAGTCAAGAAATGGAATAAAATCATAATTGAATTACTACAAACAAAAAAAGCATTCTAATTTTAGAATGCTTTTTTTATTACATATTATACATTGTGTTATTCCATTGTTTCTTTAGCTGGAATATCTTGAGCATATACATAAAACAAATCTACCTTACCATCACTAATTTTTGCATCAATCATGTGATTTTGTTCAACTACCTTGCCATCAACATTTGTTGTTACTGTATGGCCTGCAATAATCCAATCTGCACCACCTGGAACTCCTTTGTAAGGCATAGCCCAGTACATATTCCATTTAGGCTCTTCTGCTTCAAACCATGCTGACAAAGCTTCTTTATGAGCTAATTTACCTGATATTCTAGTACCAGTAGGATCTACAATTAGTAAAGAATCCGATTCCATCGCCAATATAGATCCAAGGTCTCTATTGTTGTGAGCATCGATATATTTCTTCCATACATCAGTTATATCATCACTTCCAACTACAAATTTCTCACCTGGTTGTGGTAAGAAAAAACCAGCGCCTTGTGAAGCTTCGGTATTTACTTCTACAGGGGCATTACATGCTGTAATTACTACAGCTAAAATTAAAATTATTTTTTTCATGTTTATTTATTTATTAATTAATATTCAACAGCTTGTCCAGCTAAACCAATTGACCAATGAAGTTGGATCATGTTCCACTTTCCATCAACTTTTCTAGCTACACCACTATTTCTAACGGCATTTATTGATCCTTGCTCACCTGCTGCTGTAAATGAAAAATCAACAACACTAGTAAATGCTGCCATATCTCCATGTGGACTAACAACAACATTTAAATTTGACACATCAAATTTAGCGTCTTTAATTACTTCTAATTGCGCTTTTATAGCTGGTTCCATAGTATCCCATCCTGTCCAAAACTCAGAAGCATCAGTTCCGATTACAACTGCATTCGAGTCAAAAGTATTTTTTGCAAGTTCTATATCACCTGTAATATAAAAGTTAAATTGACTTGAGATAAAGTCAGTTGCTTCAGCCTTTACAACATCTAGATCGATATTATTAGAATTTTGGTTACTGTTACAACTAGTAAAAACAACTAAAATTATTAAATAAAAAAATGATTTGTTTAATAAGTATTTCATAATGTTATTCATATTTAAATTAAATTGCAAATTAACTAAAATTACAGTTTTTAACAATTTCTTATGAAAAAATTATTCTATAATGTAGAAATTTGAAAAATATACCCCTAATTATGAAATATTATTTTACAGTATTTTTTTTATTGTTCAGCTATTTAAAAGTCCAATCCCAAAACGTTTTAGATTATTCTAAAACCATTCAATTAGATGAATTGAAAGAAAAATTATACACCTATTCTTCTGATGAGTTTGAAGGTAGGGAAACTGGGAAAAAAGGACAAACAATTGCAGTAGAGTATTTAAAAGAGCATTATATAAAAAATAATATTGAATCCTTAATTAACGATACTTACTTTCAAACAGTTCCTCTTAAATCTATTCAAGAACCTGAAGTTAGTATTACAATAAATAATAAAGAGTTTGTAAAATATGATGATTATGTAATCCTCTCAGCTGGAGAAAATGATTTTAATGTAAAATCTAAACAAGTAATTTATGTAGGATATGGAATTAATGATTCTATTTATAATGACTATGAAAATATTGATGTAAAAAATAAAATAGTAATTGCAATTAAAGGAGAGCCAAAAAATGAAGAAGGAAATTATAGTATAACTGAAACTACGAAGGAAAGCAAATGGTCAAAAAGAGGATCATTTATATTAAAAAAACAACAAGCAATTGATTTAGGTGCTATAGCTTTTTTATACATAGATGAAGACATGTTAAAAAGATATGGGGATTGGTATAAAAGACGTGGTCATGGGGAAAATGAAAGACTTGAGTTAGACGTAATTTCAGAAAGTAAAGAAAGTTTAGATATACCTAGCTTTTATATTGGGGAAACAATTGCGAATGAAATAATAATAAATAAAAAGAAAAATCTTCCTACTTCAAGTCAAAAGGTTAAAACAAAAATTAAAATTACTTATGACATTCAAGAGAAAAAAATTAAATCTCAAAATGTTGCAGCCATTATAAAAGGAAGTGAATTTCCTGAAGAATATATAATAATAACAGCACATCTGGATCATGTTGGCATGAGTGATGGTGAAGTATATAATGGAGCTGATGATGACGGTTCAGGAACAGTTGCAATAATGCAAATATCTGAGGCTTTTCAAAAGGCTGTAAAAGATGGCTATGGTCCAAGAAGATCCATTATATTTTTACACATGACTGCTGAAGAGAAAGGATTGTTAGGGTCTAAATATTATACAAATTACGACCCTATTGTTCCCCTAAAAAATACTGTTACAAACCTTAATATTGATATGATTGGGAGAATCGATCCAAATAGAGAGGAAAAAAACAGAAACTATATTTACCTAATCGGTTCTGACATAATATCACAAGATTTACACGATCTTTCAGAAGAAATTTCAAAAAAATATTCCAATTTAGTTTTAGATTACAGATACAACGACCCTACTAGAAAAGTCTTTGAATCAGGTAGATATATTGAAAACAGATACTACTATAGGTCAGATCATTACAACTTTGCAGAAAAAAATATTCCTATAATTTTTTATTTTTCAGGTACCCATGAAGATTATCATAAACCAACCGATACAGTAGATAAAATTGAATTTGATTTACTTCAACAAAGAACTAAGTTAATATTTCATACCGCATGGGAATTAGCTAATAGAGACGATAGAATTCAAAACAAATAATAAAATAAAAAAAGCCTTTCAAAAGAAAGGCTTTTTTTTGGGTGGAAGACCGGATTCGAACCGGCGACCCTTGGTACCACAAACCAATGCTCTAACCAACTGAGCTACAACCACCATTTGTAACGGATGCAAATGTAAATCTTTTGTTATATGTTACAAAGATTTTTAAAAATTATTTTAAATCAAAAATTGAGTTTACTAATGGACTCCTTTCAACAGTAAAACCCTCTGCGTAATCTACACCGCATAGGCGACCCAAATCTTTAGCTCTATACTCAACACTATCGATGAAATTTTTAGTAGATATTGGAGTATTTTTCATACTCACCCCTTCTTTAAAAAATTGAGATTCGTAAGCCAATACAGCTTTTATTTTAATTGTCATAAAATCAGAAATATCAATACATACATCTGGTGATATATTTTTCCACTGGATATAATGATATATAAACTTTGGCCTCCACTCCTCTTGAAAAGTAGTAGTACCTTCTAATTTTGTTTTAATTTTAGTAAGTCCACTTAAAAAACATGATGTACTAACTAATTGACTTGCCTTTGGATGATCTATGTGTCTATCATCTACTGCATTACAAAAAACCACTTCTGGTCTATATTTTCTAATTATTTTTATTATTTCAATTTGATGATGTTTATCATTGATAAAAAACCCATCAGCAAAAGATAAATTTTCTCTAACTTTAATATTTAAAATTTTTGCAGCAGCTGCAGATTCTTTGTCTCGAATTTCAGCGCTTCCTCTGGTTCCAAGCTCTCCTCTTGTTAAATCTAAAATACCAACTGATTTTCCTTGGTGAATTTCTTTTGCTAAAGTTCCTGAACATCCTAATTCAACATCATCAGGATGGGCTCCTATTGCTAGTATATCTAGTTTCATATTAGTTATTTAATTGAAAGTTTAATTGCATGTTCAATATCCGTGATAATATCTTTTTTATTCTCTATTCCCACAGAGAATCTAATTAACTCATTTGTAATTCCTTGACTAAGTCTTTCTTTTTCAGTTAAAAGGTAATGAGAGGTTTCTGCAGGGCTTAGCATAGTGCTTTCAACTCCTGCAAGACTCATCGAGGGTTTAATTAAATTTAATGAAGTTAAAAAAAGTGAAGGATCAATTTTATCAATAAATTCAAAAGAGATCATTGCACCATAACCTTTCATTTGTTTTTTTGCTAAGATATGGTTAGGATGATTTTTAAGTCCAGGATAATAAACTTTTTTTATAAAACTCGATTCAGATAAATATTTTGCAAGTTTTTTTGCATTTTTTTGTTGAGCCTTAACCCTTATTGAGAGAGTTTTCATACTTCTTTCTAATAGCCATACAGAGTAATCACTGAGATTACCTCCTAAATTTTTTGCTAAGTTCCATATCTTATCGATGTGAGCTTGCGAGCCAGCTACTGCTCCAGCACTAATATCGCTATGCCCTCCAAAATATTTTGTAGCACTGTGAAGAACAATGTCTACACCAAATAGAATGGGTTTTTGAATTATTGGAGTAGCAAATGTGTTATCAATAATTGTTATTATATTTTTTGATTTTGCAAATTGTGCGATTTTTTCAATATCGACAATTTTCAAAAGTGGATTAGAGGGGGTTTCAATATAGATAACTTTAGTATTCTTTTTAATTGCAGATTCAAAATATTTAAAATCAATATCATCAGTAAAAGTATAATCTATGTTGTATCTATCAAACTGGGCTTCAACTAAATTTCTAGTTCCACCATAAATATCTTTTTGTAATAAAATATGATCTCCTGACGATAAAAAAGCCAAAAGTGTTGTACTTATAGCTGCCATTCCTGAGCCAAAAATCATTGCAGATTCGGAACTCTCTAATGCAGATATTTTTTTACACAATGCTTCTTGATTTGGAGTATTAAAATACCTGGGGTACCTACTAATATCTTTATTTATATACTCGTAAGAAGTTGATACAAAAATTGGAGAAACAGAACCACCAAATTGAGTATCTACCACTTCACCTTCGTGAGTACAAATAGTGTTTTCTCGCTTATTATTTTTTTTCATTACTATATTAATTGATTTAAAATTACAATTAATTTTTTAAATACTTTTTATATTTTGGATAAGCTAAAACTCCCATAATTACAACCACAAGAAAGGCTATTCCTGAATACAAGAAACTTATTTGTTGATCGTCTTTAGCATAAGAATGAAGACCAGCTAAGTAAAAATTAACTCCAAAATAAGTCATTAATATACTAGCAAAAGATAATATAGAAGCTATACTGTAGACAAACCTACTTTTTAATCCAGGTATTAAACGCATGTGTAAGACAAAAGCGTAAATCATTATACTTATTAGAGCCCAAGTTTCTTTAGGGTCCCAACCCCAATATCTTCCCCAACTTTCATTTGCCCACATACCACCAAGAAAATTACCAATGGTAAGCATAACTAGACCTACTGTTAAAGACATCTCATTAATTAATGTAAGCTCTTTTATATTAAGTTTCATTATAGATTTATTGGAAGAATTGGTAAGGATCATTAAAAATAAAGAAACAAACCCAAGTATCATACTTAAGGCAAATGGGCCATAACTACCTACTATAACAGCGACATGTATCATCAACCAATAACTATCTAAAACAGGTTGTAAGTTAGCAATAGCAGGATCCATCCAGCTCCAATGAGCTATCATTAGTATCATGGAAACAATAAAGGTTGTAGACGCTAAGGTTAAATCACTTTTTCTTCCAAAAGCAAGACCAAAAAACATGGTAGCCCAAGCTACATAAATCATCGATTCATATGCATCACTCCATGGTGCATGCCCTGAAATATACCATCTCCATATTAACCCAAAAGTATGTAGTATAAATAAAAATATAATTACAGCTTTTAGAATTTTGATAGATAAATTAATGATATTATTATTTCTAAATATCTGTGTTATTAAAACAATAAACAATAATGTTCCAGCATATAAATACCAACTAAATAACTTTTTAAAAATATCATGTTTGTTGTAAAGAACCTCCGCTTCGATTTTTTCAGCACTAAGCATAACATCCCCCCCAAATTTATATTGGGCACTTAAAATTCCTTGTAAAACATTACTGCTTTGACTAAAATCATTCATGATTTTATCCTCATTTAACATATATAAATATGTTTTGAAGCCTGTATTAATAAAATTTGAGTAAAGAGAATCTTGTACTAAACTTGAATCCTCTATATTTTCTTTTGGAGAAATCCATTTATCATTTTCATCATTTGGTACTGGAAAAAACTTTAATGAATTACCTTCAATCATATTATATAAAAGATTAACCCTTTGATCGGTCTCTTTAAATTCTTTTTGATATCCAGTTGGGACTTGTGCTTTGTAAGCATCTTCCAAATAAGGAGCTAGCTTATATTCACCTCTTTCCGTGAAAAAATTAACTAAAGGCACAAGCTTTTGAGATTTATTGGCACCTATTATGCTTCTAATTGAATCTCCTTTTTTGATTTTGAGATAGATTACAGGTACATTGTACCACAAAAGTGGACTTTCTTGAATAGAAAGAAAAACTTGATTAGCATCAAATTCTCCATAATGGTCTTTTTTACTTAATTTTCTTAAAAATTCCGATGCAAATGTGTTTACTGGCATCATTCTTCCAGAAAGATCTTGAATTACAATATTACCAAATTTTGTGGCTTCCGATTTTGGAACGATATTCTTCCCTAATATAGAATCAATAATTTCGACATCTGACTTCGCGTGAAGGTGAGTATCATTAGATTGTGAAAAAAGGTTTACTGAAGTTAAAAAAACTAGAATTAAAGCTAACTTTTGTTTTTGTTTTTTTATTTTCAAAATTTGATTTCTTAAGAAGTCAAACCTTGTAAATCTAGCAAACATAATAGCCATAAGACCAATATACAATAGAATATAACCAAGATATGTGACAAATGTGCCTAAAGCATCTTTATTTACAGATAGAACAGTACCTTTTTCATCAGGATCAAAAGAGGCCTGAAAGAAACGATATCCCTTGTGGTTTAAGATATTATTCATGAAAATTCTAAAATCAAATGGTTTTTCATCAATAACAGTGACTTCACTTGCAAAAGAAGAGTAGCTAGTCTCACTCCCAGGATATTTATCAGCAATAAAATCATTTAATTTTACACTAAATGGTAAGTCGTAAACTTTAGCTCCATATCTAATATTAAAATTAAGTCCATCAATAAAAAATTCTTCAAATGGACTATTAATTCCCTTTCCTCCAAGAACTTTAACAATTTTTTCATCACCCTCAGAGGTTATTTTAAGTGCAATTCCATCTTCATCGCTCTTTAAAATTTCTGACTTTTGCACTATATCAAACACACCTTTAACTACATTTTTAGGGAAAACTAAAACCTGATTGCCTATTATGTATCGAGATCTTAAATTTAAAAGTTGTTTTTTATCTTTTTCTAATATTCCATTTGTACCAGATGCCATAATCATATACTCACCCTCAAAAGGAGATTCAATAAATAATTCTGCATTATCTGTATAAGTAATATTAACTGCTCCTTTTGTAGGTTTGTTTAAGGCATATAAAACATTGTGTAAACTTTGAACCTCACCCATTTTTAAAAAATGATTATGTGGAACACCGTCACCCGCCTCTACAATTTTTAAATACTCTTCCCCATTAATATCTGGAATAATATCTTTTTCTGCTCCTTGAATAAAATCAACTAATTCAATGTTAATTTTTTTATCATCGTAAGTGGTATTAATGCTAAATTTGTTGTTTAACCTTGGAGAAAAATCAACAGCTTCCTCGATTGCACGTCTTTGAACAATTCCATCAACAGTATACTCTCCGTCTATGTATATTTTAATATATGTCTTTTCACTTATAAATGTGTTTTCAGTCTCACCCTCTCTAATACTCATTACTCCTTCAAAGCCATGATATCTAGTAATAAAGGCACCTAGAATTATAAAAATCCAAGAAAAATGAAGTAATAATACTGGCCATTTTTTTAAACTAAGTAGATTATATTTAAATATATTTCCAGTGAAATTTATAATAAAAAACAACATAATTAACTCAAACCAAAGAGCATTAAATATTAATGTTCTTGAGTAAGGAGTTGGTGAGGTATCTTGACCTGCATCTAAAAAAGTACCCACAGCCATCGCTATTGCAAAAACAATAAACAGCATGCCAGTAAGGCGAGTAGAAAATAATAAATTAAATATCTTTTTTATCATTTAAATATATATAAATAGAGTGTGCAAATTTACAAAGAAATGTTCTCTTTTAATTTATATAAATAGTAAATATTTGTTAAATAATTAAAGTTTTTTTTAGACTCATTAGTTCCTTAATTTAGCTATATGATTAAAGTTGTGATTTTAGGTTCTGGTAATGTTGGCACACACTTATTTAAAGCTTTTAATAAAAAAAATAGTGAAGTTAAAATTAAGCAATGGTATAGCAGAAATTTAAAAGATCTAGCTCCGTATTGCGATTTAGTTAAAATCACTGATCAATTAGATAAATTAGAATTTGCTGATGTATATATATTAGCTGTTAATGATGATTCTATCCATGACTTATCAACTCAATTATTATTTTCAAATAGGCTTGTTTGTCATACATCTGGAAGTAAACCTAAAAATGAATTAAATCTAAAAAATAGATCTGCAGTTTTTTATCCTTTACAAACATTTTCAAAAGAAAGTGAAATTGATTTTTCAAAAATCCCTATTTGTTTAGAGTCCAGTAATCATGAGGATATGATTACATTAAAAAAAATATCTAAAAGCTTAGGTTGCACTTATTACGAAATAGATTCCAATCAGAGAGAAAAGTTACATTTAGCTGCAGTTTTTGTAAATAATTTTACAAATCACATGTATACAATTGCGAAAAGCATAACGGATAAATCAAAGATTGATTTTAATATTTTAAAACCGTTAATTACTGAAACAGTCAATAAAATTAATACATTAGACCCTAAAGAAGCTCAAACAGGTCCTGCAATTAGAGGAGATAAAAAAACTATTGATAAACATTTAATGGACTTAGAGAATGAAAAACATAGGCAACTTTACAAACTTATAACCAATTTAATTAACGATTTAGATCATGAAAAATTATAAAGAAATATTATCTCAAATTGAAACTTTTATTTTTGATGTTGATGGTGTATTGACAGATGGATCATTAACAATTACTAGCAATGGTGAGATGTTAAGGACAATGAATGTTAAAGATGGGTTTGCTTTAAAAGCTGCTTTAGATTCTGGATATAAAATTGCAATTATTTCTGGAGGAACAAACGAAGGTGTTCGAGACAGACTTAAAGCATTAGGTGTTGAGTTTATATACTTAGGTGCACATAACAAAATAAAACAATTAAATTCATTTATCGAATCTTCTAATGTTAACTTAAAAAATATACTTTATATGGGAGATGACATTCCGGATATACCTGTTTTGAAAATAGTTGGGCTATCTTGTTGCCCACAAGATGCTGTAAATGAAGTAAAAGATATCTGTAGATATATTTCAAGTAAAAATGGTGGAAAAGGAGCTGTACGAGATGTAATTGAACAAGTTATGAAAATTCATGGCAAATGGAATACGTTCAATAATGCACAAATGGATTAATTAATATGTTAAAAGAAAAGCTTTCTAACTATGAGATTATTTTAGCGTCTCAATCTCCAAGAAGAATTAAGTTCTTTAATGAACTTGATATCCAATTTAAGTCAGTAAAGTTAGATTTTGATGAGTCCTATCCAAATAATTTAATGGCTGAACAAATAACAGATTTTATTGCAGATAAAAAAGCTAGTTATTATTCAGAGTTGTTAAATAAAAATACGATTGTTATCACTAGCGATACTATTGTATGGTTAAATGAAGAAGCTATTGGAAAACCAAAAGATAATGAAAATGCCAAAGAAATTCTACAGACTTTAAGTGGCAACACACATAAAGTGATTACCTCCTTTTGTATTAAAACATTAGAATCAAAAAATATTGTTAATGATACAACAGAGGTCACTTTTAAGAACTTAACTGAAAAGGAAATAGACTTTTACATAAAAAACAACAAAGTATTAGACAAAGCTGGTGCATATGGAATTCAAGATTGGATTGGCTATATTGGTATAACTAATATTAAAGGTACTTACAATAATGTAATGGGGCTTCCAACTCACTCACTTTACAAAGAATTAATGAATTTATAAATCATGGAAAAAGTGAAAAAAAAATGGTCCAGATTATATTCAATACTATTAATAGCTAATATTTTTTATCTAATTATTTTTTATTTTGTAACAATAAAGTTCTCTTAATGCAACTACTAGATTGGATTGTTTTATGCTCTACCCTACTACTAATAGTAACTTATGGAACTATAAAAACAAAGGGTGCAAAAAATTCTATTGAATATATCAAAGGTGGTAATGAAGCTAAATGGTGGACTGTTGGACTATCTGTAATGGCAACACAAGCTAGTGCAATAACTTTTTTATCAACTCCAGGTCAAGCGTTTAATGATGGTATGGGTTTTGTTCAATTTTATTTTGGATTACCCATAGCCATTATTATAATATGCATAGTATTTATACCAATATACCATAAGTTGAAAGTTTTTACCGCTTATGAATACTTAGAATCTAGATTCGACCTAAAAACAAGAACATTAACTTCCGTGCTATTTTTAATTCAAAGAAGTTTAGCTGCAGGAATAACTATTTTTGCCCCAGCAATTATTCTCTCTTCAGTTTTAGGATGGGATTTAACTACTTTGAATATAATTATAGGATTATTAGTAATTATATATACTGTTTCTGGAGGCACAAAAGCAGTTAATTATACTCAAAAATACCAGATGGGTGTAATATTTACAGGCTTGATAATAACTTTTTTAATCATTATTTATTCTTTACCAGACAATGTAACATTTGAGAAAGCAATTGAATTAGCAGGAGCAAATGATAAAATGAAAATTTTAGATTTTTCTTTCGATTTAGAAAATAGGTACACCGTTTGGAGTGGCATATTAGGTGGTACTTTTTTAATGTTATCTTATTTTGGTACTGACCAAAGTCAAGTACAAAGATATCTGTCAGGAAAGTCTTTAAAAGAAATGCAGATGGGGATGATATTTAATGGTGTTTTAAAAATTCCAATGCAATTTTTTATTCTTTTCATTGGAGTAATGGTATTTATTTTTTATCAATTTAACCCTTCTCCTTTAAATTTTAACCCACAAGCAGAAATTACAATTTCTAATTCTGAAAAAGCTAATGACTATTCTAAACTAGAGCAATCTTTGGAGGAGGTTTATTACTTAAAAAGCAAAGCTACTAACGACTTTCTAGATAACAATAATGCTAACAATTTAGCAGAAATAAAAAGTCTTAATGAAAGAGAAAAAATAATTAGAGATAAGGCAAAAGAAATCATAAAAGAGGTCTCTAATAATTCTTTAAATAGAATTGAATCAAATGATAAAGATTATGTTTTTATAAGTTTTATTTTAAACAATTTACCTAAAGGCTTAATTGGTTTATTAATCGCAGTAATTTTAAGTGCTGCAATGTCCTCAACAGCTAGTGAATTAAATGCATTAGCAACAACAACTACAATAGATCTGTACAACAGAAACAAAAAAAACAAATCCACTGAAATTGAGACAGTAAATACTACTAAAATGTTTACTGTATTTTGGGGTATATTTGCTATAGCCATAGCCTGTGTTGCATTTCTGGCAGATAACTTAATTCAATTAGTAAATATTATTGGTTCTATTTTTTATGGAAATGTATTAGGTATATTTTTAATAGCATTTTTTATAAAGTATATAAAATCCAATGCTGTTTTTTATGGGGCAATAATAACACAATTAATAGTATTGTATGTTTGGTATAACGACTACATGCCTTACTTATGGCTTAATGTTTTAGGAGTATTTACAGTGATAATTATATCTTACTTAATTGAGTTATTTTATAAAAACACTAAATAGTAATTACATATTACTCCACATTGAAATCGAATCCTGATTCATTTTTTCATAATCTGTATTCCCTGCAACTATTGATTTTTCTAGAGAAGATTTCGCTACTTTTATTGCCATCTTGTAATCCTTTAAAGCAGCATATATTAAGGATTGCTGTCTTAAATGATAAAACATTGGCACATCCATCATCGCAATAGATTGATTCATCCATTCTTTAGCCATTCTAAGATCTCTATTTTCTTGTAATAAATAAACAGCTGCTTTATATAAATCAGACGATGTAGGGTTTTTAAGAACCTCTTCTATACTTGACATAACTATTTTAGTAGTAGGCAATTTAATTTCAACAGGAAGATAAAAATAACCCCAAGTTACTCCTAAGGTAAAAGAATTATTGGTTAAATCATCTAATGCAAACTTAAATGACTCCATTTTATTTTCAAGTTTAATTGGAGTAAACTTCTGCCTAACTACCACTTTGTTTTCATCCCAATCTGAAGGTAAACCCCAATTATTATAATCAGAGTATAAAATAAACTCCCAGCTATTCTCATTAGGAATAGTATAAACTGAATACTTTCCAGCAGGAACATCCGTATCCCCAATTTTAATTGAAGTATTAAAAGAAATTATAGAGTTTTCATTAGCCCCTGTTCTCCACATTTTATTGAAAGGAACTAAATTACCAAATACTACTCTGTCTCTAACAGATGGTCTGGCATACTCAAGAGTTATATTAGTCAGTCCAATTGTTTGTTGAACTTTTGTAGCTGGGCTTGGTGCGGGTGTTTGGATTTGAGAAGAAATGTTAAATGATAATAATAAACATAAAGAAAATATAAAATTTTTCATAGTAAGGAATAAATAGATTAAAATAAATATTAAAAAATGAAGTTAAAATATTAATTTTGAAATCAATATTATAAACAAATAAATTAACAAAAAATTAGAATTATGAAAAAATATTCTATTGAATTCTTAGGCACCTTTTTTTTATTACTTATTAGTGCATTAACTGAAAATCCAATTGCAATTGGACTTGGTTTAGCATCTTTAATTTATGTAGGTGCTCATGTTTCTGGGGCTCATTACAACCCTGCTGTAAGTATCGCTATGGTGATTAGAGGAGAAATAAATAAAACTGAATGCTTTAAATATTGCATAGCACAAATTTTAGGAGCTATAGCTGGTTCTTTTATTTATTTTCTCATTACTAATAATGTTTTTGAAATTCAACCAGATAGTGATACTACAAGAACACAATTTTTAATTGCTGAGTTTATTTTTACATTTTTGTTAGTAATTACAATTTTATTTGTTGGCACTCATCCAAAACTTAAGGACAATCAATTTTATGGAGCTGCCATAGGACTAACAGTCATAGCTAGTCAGTACTCTATTGCAGAAATTTCTAGTTCTGTTTTAAACCCCGCTATTTCTTTAGGTCCAGCTATTTTCAATGTTTTTAATGGACAAGGGACTAATATGTCATTAGCATTTAGTCCTTACTATATTTTTATAACTATTATTGCAGGCATGTTAGCCGCATATTTATTTAAATTTTATTTAAAAGAAAAAAATTAATGATTCATTTCAATCAAGAAAAATTAGATAGCCTACATAATATATTTAAAATTAACTTAATCAATAGTTGTTCTGGATATAAGCCTGCAAATTTGATAGCAACAGTTTCAAAAAAAGGTTTTGAAAATGTAGCAATATTTAGCTCTGTTGTTCATGTAGGGTCAAATCCACCTCTGTTAGGATTTATTGTTAGACCCTCTGGAGAAGTTCCTAGAAATACATACAAGAACATTAAAGAAACACAGTTTTACACTATAAATCATGTATTTGAATCCATCACAAGTGATGCCCATCATACTTCTGCTAGATATGATGAAGATATTTCAGAATTTGATGTCACTAATCTTGAAGTTGAATACAAAAAAAAAATTATAACTCCTTTTGTTAAAGGCTCCCCAGTACAGATTCAAATGCAGTATGTAAATGAATATTACATTAAAGAAAACAACACCACCCTTGTATTAGGAAAAATAGTTAATCTTTTCGTTAAGGATGAAATCATTGACAAAGATGGTTATCTAAACTTAGGAAAAGCCAAGGTGGCATCTGTAACTGGTTTAGATGGGTACTCAATTCCAAAACTAAAAGACAGAAAAGGTTACCAAAGACCTAAAGCAGGAATTTAATTAATAAAAAATGTTAATATTTCTATAACATAGATACGATTTAATATACCTTTTTGTAGTTTTACTGTCATAATTATAGTAGTTATCGATAGGAAAAAAAAAATTACCTATATTGAGAAAATTATATAGAATTTTTAACAATAAAAATAAATGGAATTAATAGAAAGAGCACTAGAGTTTGAAACTAGAAAAACTTCTTACAAAACAACTAATGAGAGAATAGTAGCTTCTAGAGAAGTAAAGGCTCTTATATTAGATATCAATGAAATCTATAAAGAAAGTAAAGATGCGGAACTTATGGATTTAATGAAAAGATTGACAGTTATTAAAAGAAAGATTGAAAAAAGATTAAAAGGAAGACCTGGATCATAATATGAACAAAATTGTTATAGTTGGAGGTAGTAGAGGGATTGGTAAAGAAATTATCAATCAACTCGTAGACGATAATATGATTATCAACCTCAGTAGAAATAAACCTGAATTAACTCATACAAACTTGACTCACTACAATATAGACATTCTTAGCAGTGACCTTCCTGATTTAGAAGGTGTTTCATCTGTTATATATTGTCCAGGAAGTATTAACTTAAAACCAATAGGTAGAATTTCTTTAGATGAATTTAGAGAAGACTTCGAGATAAATGTTGTTGGAGCAATTAAAGTAATTCAAAAATACTTGTCAAGTTTAAAAAAATCAAATGATGCCTCTATACTTCTTTTTAGTACAGTAGCTACTAAATTAGGGATGCCATATCATTCTAGTGTGGCTGCTTCTAAATCAGCTATCGATGGTCTTGTTAAAACTTTGGGGGCGGAGTTAGCTCCAAAAATCAGAGTTAATGCTATCGCTCCAACCATAACTAAAACTGATCTTGCATCAAAGTTACTAAGAAATGAAAAAGTGATAGAAAATATGATAGAAAGACATCCCTTAAAAAAAATTCTTATGCCTGAAGAAGTTGCAAAAATGGCTAAATTTTTAATTTCAACGGATGCATCTTCTATTTCTGGACAAATATTTAATTTAGATGCTGGTATTGTATCATTCAAACTATAAATTAATGAAATTGATTAAAAATATATTATTAATATCCATAACCATAATATCTCAGACAATGAATAGTCAAAGCTCCATTTACGATCTATCTATTACTGGTATTGATGGTAAAGAAATTAAAATATCAGATTTTAAAGACAAAAATATATTATTTGTTAATGTAGCATCTAAATGTGGTTTTACAGGCCAATATGATGGACTTCAAGAATTACATGAAAAATATAAATCAAACTTAGTTGTAATTGGAGTCCCTTCTAATGAGTTTGGTGGTCAAGAACCAGGAACATCACAGCAAATCGCAACCTTTTGTTCAGATAAATATGATGTAAGTTTTATAATGACTGAAAAAATTAAAGTTAAAGGAAGTCAACAGCATCCATTATACAAATGGCTTACTAACAAGAACTTAAACATGGTTAGTAATTCAACAGTGAAGTGGAATTTTCAGAAATATTTAATAAATGAAAAAGGTGAGTTTGTTAATTACTGGTATTCATTTACAAAACCTCTTAGTGAAAAAATTACCAAATATCTAAAATGAAATTAATTCCTAGAGTTCTATTATTTCTCTTAATAAACTTTTCTGTTTTATATGTTGGAAGCTTATTAATGGGTGAAGGAGCTTCATCAATTTGGTATGAAAATCTAACAAAAGCACCCTGGACTCCAAAGGGATGGATCTTTGGTTTCGCCTGGACATTTTTAATGACTTGTTTTGCAATTTATTTAGCTAAACTTTCAGTTCTGGTTAATTCACCAAAATTAATATTTATCGTATTAATACAATACTTTTTAAATTTAATATGGAATTTTATATTTTTTAAGCAGCAAGAAATAATTTTAGGACTGATTGATATAATTCTTTTAACTATAGTTGTTGTTTTTATATTTATTAAAAACATCTCTATTATGAAAAAATATTCCTTATTAATACTTCCCTACATTATATGGCTACTTATTGCAACTTCACTTAACCTATATATAGCTATTTACAACTAATGAAAATTTACAGATTCAAAAGACGACAATTATTACCTATTACACTTGAAAAAGCATGGGATTTCCTTAGCGATCCAAAAAATTTAAAATTAATCACTCCTGAGTACATGGGATTTAATATAATAAATGAAGAAGACACAGAAATGTATGCTGGCCAAATAATACAATATATTGTTACTCCAGTACTTGGTATTCCTACAAAATGGGTTACTGAAATAACTCAAGTTAAGGATAAAAAATATTTTGTTGACGAACAAAGGTTTGGTCCTTATAGTTTATGGCATCATAAACATTTCATAAAAGAGGTTAAGGGTGGAGTGGAAATGATTGATATTATAGACTACAAAATTCCATTAGGCCTACTAGGAAGAATAATGAACCCCATATTGGTAAAACCTAAACTTGAAGAAATTTTTAGATTTAGAAAAGAAAAATTAGAAAAACTTTTTGGAGTATTAAAAAAATGAGTGAAAAGGTAAATATTTTCTGGTTTAGAAGAGATCTGAGACTTGATGATAATATCGGTCTTAACGAAGCACTCAACAATAAATTTGAAGTTATTCCATTATTTATTTTTGATGAAAACATTACTGATGAATTAGATAAAAACGACCCTCGAGTAAACTTTATTTATAAGCAACTAGAATATATAAATAGCACTTTATCAACCAAATTCAACTCTAAACTTTTAGTTTTAAAAGGAAATCCTTTTGAGGTCATTCAAAAGCTAATTACTGATTATAATATTGGGGAGGTTTTTTCAAATCATGATTATGAACCCTATGCTATTGCTAGAGATAAAAAAATTAATGAATTTTTATTAAGCAAAAATATTCTGTTTTCAAGTTTTAAAGATCAAGTTATTTTTGAAAAAGATGAAATAACGAAAGATGACAAAACTCCTTATGTAGTATACACCCCGTACATGAAAAAATGGAAAACAAAACTAGACGGTACAAACCTATCAGGTTTTAAATCTAAAGATTTAACTCACAACTTTTATTCTAAAAACGATAGCTATAATTGGTGTACACTCAATAGCCTAGGGTTTGAAAAGTCAAGTATGGAGATTCCAAATTATAAGCTAGATGAAGATTTAGTAGAAAAATATGAAAATGAAAGAAACTTCCCTTCTTTAAATTCAACGAGTAAGATTGGTCCTCATCTAAGGTTTGGTACAGTGAGTATTAGGCAAGTTTTATTGTTTGTTTTAAAATGCAAAAATGAGGTGTTTTTACAAGAACTAATATGGAGAGAGTTTTTTATGCAGATTTTATGGTTTTTTCCAAATACACAAACCAGATGTTTTAAAGAGAAATATGAAAATGTACAATGGCTATATGATGAAGAATCTTTTAATAAATGGTGTGAAGGAAAAACAGGTTACCCAATAGTTGATGCTGGAATGAGAGAATTAAATGCCACTGGATTTATGCACAATAGAGTAAGAATGATTACAGCAGGTTTTTTATGTAAACATTTACTAATTGACTGGAGATGGGGAGAGGCATACTTTGCTAAAAAACTATTTGATTACGAATTATCTAGTAATATTGGAAATTGGCAATGGGCTGCTGGAACTGGGGTAGACTCAGCTCCGTATTTTAGAATTTTTAACCCAACAACTCAGGCTATAAAATTTGATAAAGAATTAAAGTATATAAACAAATGGGTGACAGATTTAAATGAATTGGATTATCCTAAACCAATTGTTGATCACAAATTTGCCAGACAAAGATGTTTGGAAACATATAAAAAAGGTTTAGAATAAGTTCTTAATAATCCCTATATTATGTAACTAAACTTATTTTTTATGAAAGATCTGTCCTTTATTTGCTTAATATTTATTTTTTCAATTAATCTAAATTTTTCTCAAAGCAAAGTATCTGATATAAATCAAGATATTTTGAATTCTATTGAAAAACATTCTTCTAACCTAATTAACATTAGTGATAAAATTTGGAATCTTGCAGAAACTGCTTTCAACGAACATAAATCATCTAAGATATTAGCTGATTACGCAAACTATGAACGGTTTTAGTGTTGAAATGGGTGTAGCTGGCATGCCAACTGCCTTTGTAGCAAGTTATGGAAAAGGGAGTCCTGTTATTAGTGTTTTAGGCGAATTTGATGCACTTCCAGGAATATCTCAAGAAACTAAGCCAACAAAATCTCCTTTAGTTGAAGGAGGTGCCGGTCACGGATGTGGTCATAATTTATTTGGAGCAGGAAGTTTAGGGGCAGCAATTGCTATTAAAGAATTGATAGAAAGCGGTAAAATAAGTGGTACAGTAAAGTTTTTTGGAACTCCAAGTGAAGAAAAATATTTTGGAAAAATATGGATGGTTAAAGAAGGCTTATGGGATGATGTAGACGTAAATCTTAGCTGGCATCCAGCTGCACAGACTGAAGCTGATGTTCAAAGTTCATTGGCGTTAATAGATTTTAAAATTGAATTTTTTGGTCAAGCAGCTCATGCATCCATGGATCCATGGAATGGAAGAAGTGCCTCAGATGCTCTGGAACTTTATACAACTGGTGTTAATTACTACAGAGAACACGTAAAACCAACTGTACGAATGCATTATCATATTCAAGACGGTGGGCAGGTTGTAAATGTCGTACCAGATTATTCGAAATTATGGATGAGAGTAAGAGATACGAAAAGATCTGGTATGTATCCAGTTTACGAACGAGTTGTTGAAATGGCCGAAGGGGCTGCAATTTTAGCAAATGTTGATTATAAAGTTTCATTAATTTCTGGAATTTATGAAACTTTAGTAAATAGATCTGGAGGTGCGATTATGCAAAATAATTTAGAAATATTAGGACCAATTGAATATTCTAATGAAGAGATAGAGTTTGCAAAAAAGATACAAGAAGTAACATCAAAACCTCAGACGGAATGGATTCAGAAATTAGACCATTAATGGACACTAGAGAACACCCAGGTGGTGGATCAACTGATGTTGGAGATGTCAGCTGGAATGTTGCGAATATTAATGTAGGTGTTGCTACCGCTCCAGTAGGTACTCCTTGGCACTCGTGGGCTGTAGTTGCTTGCGGAGGAATGAGTATTGGACATAAAGGAATGCTACATGCATCAAAAGCTATTGCAATGACAATGTCTGATTTATACCAAAATGATGAACTTGTGAAAAGAGTTAAAAATGAATATTTAGAAAGAAAAGGAAATGAAGTTTACGTCGCTATGGTTCCTGAAGGACCACCCCCAGTAAATGATAATTAAATACGTTCAATTTTAGCACCGATTGATCTTAATCTTTCATCTATATTTTCATATCCTCTATCTATTTGCTCGATGTTATGTATTGTTGAAGTTCCTTTAGCCGATAAAGCAGCAATCAATAATGAAATACCTGCTCTAATATCAGGTGAAGTCATAGTAGTGGCTTTTAACATAGACTTAAAATCGTGACCAATAACAGAGGCTCTATGAGGGTCACACAAAATTATTTTAGCACCCATATCAATAAGTTTATCAACAAAAAATAATCTGCTTTCAAACATTTTTTGATGAATAAGTACACTTCCTCTGGCTTGAGTTGCTACAACCAATATAATACTTAACAAATCTGGTGTAAACCCAGGCCAAGGAGCATCAGAAATAGTTAATATTGAACCATCTATATAATTTTGAATTTCGTAACCATTTTCATGTCCAGAAACAAATATATCATCATTCTTTTTCTCAATATTTATACCTAGTTTTCTAAAAATAAAAGGAATTTGACCTAAATTCTCCCAACTAACATTTTTTATTGTCAACTCACTTTTTGTCATAGCAGCTAAACCTAGTCCAACTACCAATCTCTATCATGTCTGGAAGCATCGTATGCTCAGTACCATTTTAAACTATCAACACCATCAATTATTAAAAGATTCGAACCTACCCCACTGATTTTAGCAGCCATTCGATTTAGCATTTTACATAATTGCTGTATGTAAGGTTCACAAGCAGCATTGTAGATAGATGTTTTACCTTTTGCTAACACTGCTGCCATTAAAATATTTGCTGTTCCAGTAACAGAAGCTTCATCTAATAATATGTAAGCACCTTTGAGCTGATTAGATTCAACTCCATAAAAATGATCTCTCTTTTCTATATCTAAATTTAGCACCTAACTTTATAAGCCCCTCAAAATGAGTATCAAGCCTTCTTCTTCCTATTTTATCCCCGCCTGGCTTAGGGATATAACCCTTTCCAAACCTTGCTAATAAAGGTCCTACAATCATAATTGAACCTCTTAAACCCTTGCCGTCAATTTTAAATTCATCCGACTCTAAATAATCAAGGTTAATTTCATCACTTTGAAAGGTGTAAGAGTTGTTATTGATTGTATTTACTTTAACTCCAAGTTTTTTTAATAAACTAATTAGCTTATTAACATCAATAATATTTGGAATATTATTGATCAATATTTTTTTATCAGTTAGTAGAACTGCACATATAATTTGCAATGCCTCATTTTTGGCACCCTGTGGGAATATCTCACCTTTTAGCTTATGTCCACCTTCTATTTTAAATGATTGCATGATTAATTAATATCTTTTTCTTTGGGTTTATTATTCTTTTTAAAAGGCTTTTTTAGCAACAAACTTTTTTCTGTCCTTTAATAACAAAGCGGAATCTTGAAGTTTTTCATCTGAATTTCTTAAATCAATTTTCCCATCGGAAAGCTCAAATAATTGATTAAATATAACAATATCAGTTACGGTATCCTTATTCCAATTTAAAAAACACTTTTTCATATGATTTGCAATCGTATACATTAAAGCCTCCTTCATTTCACCTTCGTCCCATGTAATTGCTACGTCTATCATTGTTTTAATATTGTTACCATAATAGCGGTATTTTGGAAAATTCTGCGGATATTTTAATGGAGATGGCCTTGCCTCTAATAATTCTTTCGATGGTTTTTCATAAGGAGAATCAGCATCTAATTTAAAATCAGACATTATAAATAGTTGATCCCATAATTTATGTTGAAAGTCAGGCACATCTCTTAAGTGAGGTTGCATATTACCCATGACCGAAATTATTGCCTTGGCTAACTTATTTCTTTCCTCTTTGGTTTCTCTTGAGGTAGCATGATTAATCATTTTTTGAACATGTCTGCCATATTCAGGAATTATTAAAAATTCTCTTTCAGTATTATACTCTATGTTTTCAATCAAAATTATAAAAATTAAATTATGTTATACGTGAAGTTAAATATGATAGCAAAATACAAAATAAAAATCAATTAGTTAAGTTTTATAAGGATATTACATCTGGTATTTTTACACCAACGTCTTTATATATATTAATAATATCCAATGGAGATTTCATAAAAGCTTTGATTGAAATACTACAGTATTTGTTGTTTTTTGAAGATTTTGTATTGATTTCTGAATCTAAATTCTGAAAAATAGTTTTTATAGGTTCAAGATTATTAGATTCAGATTTAATAATGAATTTAAAAAGATAAAAATTAGGCCAAGTATTTGTAGACTCTAATTGGTTATATAGCTTTTCATAAAACTCTTCTGATTTACTCATATGATAGTAAAATTAAGTAATAAATTAAATATAGTCGTTATTTATATTTTTTATATTACTTATTAATCACGATTTTTACTGTATACTTTTATGAGATGTCAAAAAAAAATTTTAATTACTGGAGGGACCTGGCACAGGTAAAACATCATTATTTAATAGCCTAATTACTGATGGGTTTGTTGGTTTTGAAGAAAAATCAAGAGAAGTAATTAATTCTTATAAAAAGAAAGGAATAGATCAGATTTTTTTAACAAACCCTCTGTTGTTTAGTGATTTACTACTTGAATCTAGAATTAATCAATTTACTGATTCAAATAAAATTAAAATAAAAAATGTTTTTTTTGATAGAGGTATTCCTGATGTTGTAGCATATTTAGATTTTAAAAAAATGAAATATGACCAGCAATATATCACTGCTTGTCAAAAATACAGGTATGATGTAGTATTTATATTAAGACCGTGGAAAGATATATTTGTAAATGATAAAGAAAGATATGAGAGTTTTGAAGAATCGCTAGAAATTGACAAATACATCTACAAAACATATGCAAATTTTAAATACAATATTGTTGAGATTCCAAACATGTCCATTATAAAAAGAAAAGATTTTATAATTAATAATATCAAAAAATATGTCTAAGAAACTCAAAATCATATTTTTTGGTACAACAGCCTTTGCAGTTGAAACTTTAAGTATTTTAAATGATAATTTTAATGTTAAAGCTGTAATAACTGCAGAAGATAAACCAGCAGGTAGAGGTTTGAAAATAAAAGAATCCTCAGTAAAAATATATGCGAAAGAAAATAATTTAAAAATTATTCAACCATCAAATTTAAAGTGTTCGTCATTTATTGAAGAGTTGAATTTATTAAAGAGTGATCTTTTTATTGTAGTTGCCTTTAGAATGTTACCTAAATCTGTTTGGGCTATTCCAAAACTAGGGACTATCAATCTTCATGCATCTCTCCTTCCTGACTACAGAGGAGCAGCACCAATTAATTGGGTCATTATTAATGGAGAAAAAATTACTGGTGTATCAACATTTTTTATAAATGAAAATATTGACACTGGAGATATAATAGATCAAAGAACTGTAAAAATTAATATCCTTGACAACTACGGAGATTTATTCCACAAATTAAAAAAGATAGGAGCAGATTTAGTCTTAAATACTGTTAACAATATTATCGGGGGTAAAATAGATTTAAAGCCTCAAATAAATACCTCTAATTTAAATTCAGCAAATAAACTAAATAAAGAAAATTGTAGAATTGATTGGTCTATGAACACATCTTATGTATATAATAAAATAAGAGGGCTTAGTCCATTCCCAGGAGCGAATTGTTTCTTAGTTCATGGGAATGAAACTTTAAAAATTATTATTTATAGTTCTAAAATTGAAATAGAAACTCATCAGTTAGGTAGTGGTCAAATAATAATTGAAAAAAAACAAATAAAAATAGCAACTAAGGATGGCTTTTTAATCCCTCAAGAAATAAAAGTTCAGGGTAAAAAAAGTATGAAAATATCAGATTTAATGAATGGATTTAAGTTTGATTTAAGCTCAAAATTTATTTAACAATGACTCATTTAAAAAAAGGAGATCTTATAATTGCAGATCCGAGTATAGTTAATGACATTCAATTTAACAGGTCTATAATACTTATTACTTCTAGCTCAATAGAAAATGAAGTCGTTGGATTAATAGTTAATAAAATTTTAGATTATAAACTCAAAGATATTATTCCAGAAATAAATATAGATATTGATGTTTATGATGGAGGTCCTGTTAATAAAGATAATTTATATTACATTCACAACCAAGGACATTTAATCCCTGAAAGTATAAAAATTAACCAACAATTATTTTGGAGTGGAGATTTTGAAACAATAGTTGATTTAATCAATTCGAAAAAAATAACTACTAAAGACATAAAGTTTTGCTTAGGTTATACCGGCTGGTCAGCTAAACAATTAATAAATGAAGTTAGAGATGATAATTGGATTAAATGTACTAAAATTAAAGTTGAAGATATTTTTACAAAGATGAGTAACTCATGGAAAAAAACTATGATTAATCTAGGTGGGGAATATACTATTTGGTCTAACGCCCCAGAAAATCTATCCCATAACTAGTAAAGCAAGTTTGTTCATTATTAATGAAGTAATTTCATCTGTAAAAACTTTTTTTCTAAATTTACGAACAGGTTGAATTCCGAAATTAATATTTGAAATAAATAATTCATCTGATTTCTGTATATCAAAAACAGATAATGACTTTTCAATAACATCAAATCCTTCTATATCATTATTTATAAGCTCAATTATTTTAGTTCTAATTACATTGTTATTACTCCCATCCTTTAATGGGGGAGTAATAATTTTATCGTTCATTACCATAAAAATATTTCCTTTTAAAGTCTCTGAAATAGTTTTAAAATTATTTAAGATTACACAATCATTAAAATCATTTTCTTCACAGTACCTTAATCCGATTCTTTTGATTAACTGATTATTAGTAGTAAGGTTTGATAAAAGTCCAGTGTTTTTAAAATAATCTTTAAAAACATCTAAAGTATATTTTTCAAAATTACTAGTAGAATAATTAATCTGTCGAACATCGTAAATATAATATTTTACAGTAGTAGGATTTACTTTACTAGCAACATTATTACAAATTAAAATTCTCATTAATATATTATCGTCTACAAAACCAGATTTAGCGTAAAGAGATAACAATTGCTTTTCTAAAAATTCAGGTGTAAAAGACATGGGTATTTTAATTTTCAAAATCCTCATTGAGGATAAAAGATTAAAATAATGATCTTCGTAAAAAAGGACTTTATTACGAGTTACAATTATATTTTCAAAAATAAGATCACCAGAAACAAGACTAGTATTAAATATAGAAATGAAAGCATCATCATTTGCATATATTTGTCCATTAATGTTTACCATAATCGCGCTAAGATGAACCTAATATTTTTTTTAAGTCAGATATTTGATTGGTCCATAACATTTTAGATTCTTCCAACTCGTCTTCATCAGCAAAATCAGTTACAATAAGCGAGACATCTTTGGTTATGTCATCAAATTGAATTCTAAATTCAAAGTATGTATTTGACTGATCATCTTCAACCCATTTAAAACGAATTTTTTCATTATTTTTTTTACTTAGAAGTTTCGCACTTTCTTCAGCACCATCCCAAATAAAAATAAAAATTTCACCTCTATAATTTACATTATCTGCAAACCATTCTGACAAGCCAGAAGGAGAAGATATATATTGAAAAAGAAGTTTTTCAGAAGCCTGAATGGGAAACTCAATTTCGTATTTAATTTTTTCGCTCATTTATAAATTATTAACAGATGTAATATATACATTAATTATGAAGTTATATAATAAAAAAATATAAATATTAACTAAACAATTATTGTTCTATATAATTTTAATTTTATATTTGCACCACCTTAAATATGGCGAGATAGCTCAGATGGTTAGAGCGTCGGATTCATAACCCGGAGGTCCCGAGTTCAATTCTCGGTCTCGCTACAATTTTTCACTAAAAGTTTATTTTTTTAAAATCTCGACTATTTCCTCAATAGAAAGTATTTGCTGAGTACCATCATTCATTTTTTTCAAGCAATATGAAGAGGTTTCTACTTCATTATCGTCAACAATAACAACATAAGGGACACCAATGTTATTTGCGTATTTTAATTGCTTTTTTAAGCTAACAAAGTCAGGATAAAAATCAGTATTGATATTATTTAGTCTTAAATGATTAACTCCATTTAGAAGATAATTTAAATGGTTCTCATTCGTATTTGTAAATAACACTGTAGCTTTTGTCTTATTGATTTTTGGGAACAAATTTAAAGTTTCCATTACAATATAAATTCTATCTAATCCAAAGCTTACACCGATGCCACTCACATCATTTAGACCAAACATAGAAGTTAAATCGTCGTATCTACCTCCAGCTGCAATAGACCCAATATTAACTTCGTCACTAGCGTTGACTTCAAAAATAGTACCAGTATAATAGCTCAAACCTCTTGCCAAGGAAGTATCAAGAACTAATTTAGTATTGCCTAAGTTTTTTAAATGAATAAGTTTATAAATGGAATTTAAATCTTGAACACCCTCTAAGCCAATTAGGCTTGATTTAAATAAATTATTTAATGAAATAATAGAATTAATAAAATCTCCTTCAATTGATAAGTAATTAACTAAAACAGGTTGCAAAGACGGGTCTAAACCTAATTTTATAAGTTCACTTATTACTTTGTCTTTACCAATTTTATCAGTTTTATCTAAAATTACAGTTAACTCAATAAGCTTGTCTTCAAGTTTTAGGACCTGAGAAAGGCCAATAAGTATCTTTCTATGATTAATTCTAATTTTACAATTAGGAACTTTTAAATTTTTAAAAACATCAGAAAATAAATGAATAAAATCAACCTCCTGAAGTAAAGACTTAGAACCTATCACATCAGCATCGCATTGTAAAAACTCTCTAAACCTTCCATTTTGAGGTCTATCTGCCCTCCAAACTAATTGAATTTGATATCTTTTGAATGGTAGGTTAATTTCATTTTGATTTTGAACAACGTACCTTGCAAAAGGAATTGTAAGGTCATACCTTAATGCTTTATCAGAAATGTTTGATGAAATTAAACTAAGATTATCAGAAAGTAGTGTTGAATCATCAATGTTTTTTTTAAAATTACCTGATTTTAATATTTTAAATATAAGTCTATCCCCTTCGTCACCATATTTACCTAATAATGTTTCTGTATTTTCAAAACTTGGAGTTTCAATTGGTGAGAAACCAAACTTATTGAAACTATTTTTTATAGAACTAATAATAAAATCCCTTTTAAAGATTTGAGTAGAATTAAAGTCTCTAGTTCCTTTAGATGTTAAGGCTTTAGCTTTCATAACAGAAATATATACAATTATTAATTAATTTAATAGTTAGGCTATAATTAATTCGTCAAAATAATTAAATAACTCACCCTTGGTAATTATACCACCTTTTTTAATTAAATCAAATATATCGGATAGTTTGTCCTGTGAATAGTTTTTGTTTGAATTATAAATTTTAACACTATCATCAAATAAATTATCTCTTAACCAAGAGAATCCATCATTAGTTGTAAAATCTACATGCTTTTTTTCAGTGTAAATTGCAATAAAATTCATTTGAGAGTTACCAAAAGAAAATAAATAAATATGATTTTTTGAAATGTTTTCTAAAAATTGTGTTTTATCTAAAACTTTAGCCCAAACAATATCACTAAAAAGATCTAAAAGGCCTTCAGCTTTTCCATCATTATTTTGTTTTAGAATAGTCCAATCTTCAAAGGTAATTGAGTTAGAAGAAAGAAAATCAATAAATTCTTTGTGAAGCTCAACGAATTGATCCTTACTTAATCTAGAGTATTTCATAATCTGTAATAAAAAAAACCCCAAGAAGTATTGAGGTTTTATGTTGTCAAAAAATATATATTATTTACTGTCTGGAATAATTTCAAAAGGAAACTCAACACTAACTTCTCTGTGTAATCGAATGTTAGCTATAAATTTACCTAATTGTTTAATTGACCCACCAGGGATAATAATCTGCTTTTTATCAATTTCAAATCCACTTGATTCTAGAGATTTTTGAACATCTATATTATTAATAGATCCAAACAATTTAACTCCTTGACCAACTTTAGATTTAATTTTTACCTCTAAAGCTAATAGTTTTTTTGAGACTTTATTAGCATCATCTACAATTTTTTTCTCCTTAAAAGCTCTTTGTTTTAAGTTCTCTGCTAATACTTTTTTAGCTGATGAAGTTGCTAAAACAGCAGAACCGTTTGGTATTAAAAAATTTCTACCAAAACCATTTTTGACATTTACTAAGTCATCTTTAAAACCGACTCCTTCAACATCTATTTTTAATATTAGTTCCATTTTGAATATATTTTATTTCATTAAATCAGCTACGTATGGCATAATTGCTAAATGTCTTGCTCTTTTAACAGCAACAGATACTTTCCTTTGAAATTTTAAAGATGTTCCTGTTAACCTTCTTGGCAAAAGTTTACCTTGCTCATTTACGAATTTTATTAAAAAATCTGGATCTTTATAGTCAATGTACTTAATACCAGACTTTTTAAATCTACAATATTTTTTTGCTTTGTTTGTGTCTATTTGAAGTGGAGTAAGATATCTAATTTCTCCATCTTTTTTTCCTTTTGCTTGTTGTTCTAATGTAGCCATAGTTATGATTTTACTTTTAATTTTTCTCTTCTTCTTTCAGCCCAAGATATAGCATGCTTATCCATCTTTACAGTTAGAAAACGCATAAATCTCTCATCTCTTTTGAATTCTGTCTCAAGAGGGTTAACAACAGATCCATCTGATTGATACTCAAACATATGGTAAAAGCCACTTTTTTTGTTTTGAATTGGGTAGGCTAATTTTTTTAGGCCCCAATTTTCAGTAAATATCATCTTTGCTCCTTTAGAGGTAAGAAAACTTTCGTATTTCTTCACTGTTTCCTTTATCTGGTCTTCAGATAAAACGGGATTTAAGATGAAAACAGTTTCATAATGATTCATAAAAATTTTATTTTTTGTTTATTTAACGGGTGCGAAAATAGTTATTTTATATCATATCTACAATTATTTAAACTTTTATTATTTAATAAAATAGTGTTCTAAAATCCCCTAATATTTGTTAATTTTAATAAAATTAAAATATGAACTGCGTTATAATTGATGAAAATGTAGAAGATTTAAAAAATCTAGTTTCCAAAATTGGTATGTTTTCCAATTTACATTTGGTTGGCCGATTCTCAAATTACATAGATGCTAAACATCATATAAATAAAAATTCAATCGATATAATTGTAATAGAGATTAGTAAGAATCCTGAAAGTTGTTTTAGTTTTTTAGACTCTTTAACAAAAAATATAAAAATTATATTTACAAGTCATGATACTCAATTTGCTTTTAGAACATTTAATTACAACTGTATTGATTACATAAAAAAACCAATCTCTAACGATAGACTTAAAAAAGCTATTAGCAAGTTAAACAATCTAAGTCAGAAAAATAATGGCAATCATATTTACGTAAAAAGTAAACTAAAAAAGAAAAAAATATACTTAACAAATATAAAATGGATTGAAGCACTAGGTGACTACATAAGGTTAATTACAAATTCAGAAAATATAGTAATGCTATCTTCTTTAAAGTCGTTTGAACAGGAATTACCTAAAGATAAATTTATGAGAATACATAAATCCTATATAGTTAATTTAGAAAAAATCGATACCTATGACAGTAAAAATGTATTTATAGATTCAGAGAAAATACCACTTAGCAGGAATAAAAAAGCAAACTTAGATTCAGCCTTAACTTTAAAGAGTAATTAATAGCTGTCAACATTTATTATAATTTGAACAGATCTAAATTTAGCTATACTACTTAGTGATTTTTTAGATTTAATAATAATACTTTTAGTTTGATTTAGAGATTGGGTTTTTTGAATTTTTATTAAAATATTTTTCTGAAATTTGTTTCTAACCCTAATTACATGAGGGAACTCTGGACCTAAAATATTTTTTTTAAAAAATTGCCTTAAATATTTACCCAACCAATCCGAAGATTCATTAATTATTGAATAATCTTTATGCTTCAGAGTTATTTTTATTAGCTTACAATTTGGGGGGTAATTATATTTAACTCTATCTGAAATTTCTCCTTCAAACATAGAAATATAATCATCATTAATTATGTTTTGTAAGATTTTATGTTTTGGATTATAGGTCTGTACGCATACCTTTCCTCTTTCAGATGACCTACCTGCCCTACCTGAAACTTGCTGAATTAGTTGAAAACTTCTTTCATAGGCTCTGAAATCAGGAAAGTTTAAAGAATTATCTGCGTTTAAAATACCAACTAGTTTAACATTTTTGAAATCTAAACCTTTTGTTATCATCTGCGTACCTATAAGAATATCAATCTTTTGATTCTCAAAATCTGAAATTAATCTTTCAAAACTATTTTTCTTTCTTGTTGTGTCATAATCTAACCTTTTCACTCTATAATTTGGAAACAAAGCCTTAACCTCCTCTTCTACTTGCTCAGTACCAAAACCAACAGTAATAATATTATTAGAGTGACAGGAAGCACAATTATTAATTAGAGGGATTGCATAACCACAATAATGACATTTTAAAGAATTGGTATTTAAATGAAAAGTTAAACTAACATCACAATTAATACAGGTTGGAGAAGCTCCACAATCTTCACACTCAACGATTGGAGAAAAACCTCTTCTATTTTGGTATAAAATAACTTGTTTATGTTCGCTAACAGTATTAAAAATTTCACTTATTAAGGAATCACTAAAATGACCATTCATTAATTTCTTAGCATACTTCATTTTTAAATCAATTAACTCTACTACAGGCATTAAAACATCATTATACCTGTTTTTTAATTCAACAAGATCATACTTGTTTAAAACAACTGCATTGTTATAAGACTCTACACTTGGAGTTGCAGATCCCAATAAAATATTAGATTCAAAAATTCTAGATAAAACCAACGACGCATCTCGCGCATGATATCTTGGGGAAGGGTCTTGCTGCTTATAAGACTGTTCGTGTTCTTCATCAACTATAATCAGATTTAAATTCTTAAAAGGCATGAGCAGTGAAGACCTAGCGCCAATTATAAGTTGACAAGACTCATTACTAGAAATCTTATTCCAAACTTCAACTCTTTGATTTATAGAATAACCTGAATGATAAACCAACACTTTTTCTCCAAAAAAATTAGTTAATCTTTTTACTACCTGCGTGGTTAATGCAATTTCAGGAACCAAATAAAGAACTTGGTTGTTATTTATTAATGCCTCTTGAATTAATTTAACATAAACTTCCGTTTTTCCAGAAGATGTAACACCATGAAACAAAACCGGATTATCCTTTTTAAAAGACAATACAATTTTCTCATAAGCAAGTTCTTGACTCTGACTTAGTTTATTAATAGGAGATTGAGTAGATATAGAGTTTTCAAAACGATTAATTTCAATAAAATGCTCATTCAGTATATCTTTATCAATCAATTGTTTAATTAGACTTGAACTAACAGAAAACTTTTTCTTTAAATCTTCCACTGAAATAAACTCTTCTAAATTTAATTTTAAAAGGTTATTGTATAAAGACGTCTGTTTAGGCGATCGCTTAAGTTTTTCTTTAATTTTAGAAACATAAAAAGCATCCTTAAGCAACTTATTAATTTCTACATATCTTTTTAATTTAGGTTTGTACTTGGAATATAGCTTTTCATCAATATGAACAATCTGTTTATCATTTAAAAATTGTATGATTTTAAATACATTTTTTTTATTTAATATATCTGATATTTCATGAATTGACAACTCTGTAGCTTTTAACAATGCTTCATAAATTAAAAACTCATCGTCAGATAAATCATTTTGAATAAACTCTGTGTTTTTATTTAAGCTAATCATAGTTTCACTTTCTATTAGCAAAACTGAAGGAATCGAAGCTTTCATAACCTCACCAATGCCACACATGTAATAATTAGACATCCAATCCCAAAAACTTAATTGATGTTCGTTAACAATAGGAGTTTCATCAATAATCTGATGAATAGGCTTAACTTCATAAGATAACGGTCTTTGCTGATGAAGCTTTGATACAACTCCAGTAATAATTCTACTTTTACCAAATGGAACAGACACTCTAGACCCTGGTTTAACAAAATCAAATTCACTTACAGTAATTTCATAGCAAAAAAGCTGATCGAGAGGAATTGGCAATATTACATCTACGTAAAAGTTCATTTTAAATACTTAAAATAACATTAATTTATCTACAGTTTTTTATTAAAATATTTGAATTTATATATAGAAATATCACTAATAATTTATCAAAGGAAACATTCAATACATTAAAAAATAATATATTTATAAAAATACAATTAAATTTTATTAATGAACATAAAACTAGTAGTTATTGGGGAGACAAATAATAAGAATTTAAAAGTACTTATAGATCAATATATTAATAAACTTAATCATTATATTAAATTTAAATTGGTCGTCATAAAAGATCAGAAAAAAAAATTGCCAGAAAGTATTCAAATCAAAAAAGAGGGGGAAAAAATATTATCCATTTTAAAAAAAAATGAACTTATCATACTACTTGATGAAAATGGAGAACACAAATCATCTGTAGGTTTTTCTAAATTTATACAAACAAAACTAAACTCAGGGGTAAAAACTCTCACTTTCATCGTAGGTGGTCCCTACGGGTTTTCAAACGAAATAAAAGCTATATCTACTCATCAATTATCCTTTTCTAAAATGACATTTTCTCACGAAATGATTAGACTATTTTTTACTGAACAACTTTACAGAGCATTTAGTATTCTTAAAAACGAACCTTATCATCACCAATAATTATGAAATTAATTTTCGCAACAAACAACAACAATAAAATAATTGAAGTTCAAGCATTACTAAATAAAAAATTTGACATAAAAAGTTTGAAGGATATAAATTGCTTTGATGAAATAGTAGAAAGTAAAGAAACTATCGAAGGAAATGCTATAC
>CAXYEG010000021.1:0-22873 GCA_964275995.1 uncultured Flavobacteriaceae bacterium | reverse complement strand
TAAATTCTGCTTTCAATCGCACTATCCTATCTAAAAACATCATTTGAAAATAGTGATTTTATAAAATCAGAATTAAAAAAATCTTTAAACTATAATTCAAGTGATATTGTTGTTACCAGTTCTAGAACTGTTGAAAAGGAAATGATTCAAACAATTGATTTGAATTCAAATAAAATAATCGATTATGAGGTTACTATAAGAGATGCTCTAAGATCTAACCCTATCTTAATTAGAGATAGACCTTTAGGTTATTTAATATTAGAAGAGCATATTGAATTAATTGAGAAATTAAGAGTTCTTGGTCTTGAAGTAAATCCTATTCAAAATGATTCTGTTATGAAAGTTGAGAAATTTAAAATAACAAGTTATAATGATAATTTTGATAAGTACGAAAAAATGAATTTACAGTCCGTAAAAGCTTCCCTTGTTAAAGATGAAATTATAGTAAAACAAGGGACATATTTAATTTTAACAAATCAAAGAGCTACTAATATCTTAACAGAATTATTAGAACCAGAAGCTCCAAATAGCTTTGTTAGTTTTGGAATTTTAAGGACAAAAATAAACGAAATATTACCTATATACAGATTAATAAATTAAAAAAACATAGTCATGAAAAAGATATCATTTTTAATAACAATATTTATTACAACATTTATTACTGCTCAAGAATTAAGTCAAAATAAATCAGATTTTGATTTTGGTAATGGAGTATCATTATCTTTTGAGGATGGTGATTATAACTTCAATATTAATGGCTACATAAAGCCTACATATGTTTATAATGATATGACTAGTATTGTTGATGGCGGAACAATAAACGAAATAAATAGACAATTTAAGTCAAAGAATTCAGTGCTTGAGATTTCTGGAAATGCTAAAAAAGAAAAAGTAAGCTTTAGTATTAGGATGGATTATAGTCTAAGTAATCCATTACTTGAAGCTTGGGTTGGATATCACCCAAGCAAAAATGTTAATGTATATTTTGGTCAAAAAAATAGTTTCTTAAATAACAGAGAAATGATTTTTAATGAAGATATTCTTCAATTCACAGACAGAAGTTTACTTAGTCAAAACCATACAAATTCATATGGACAAGAGTTTGGATTATTTATAGAAACTACTTTTGGTGAAAAGTTTATTCTTTCTCCAAAATTTGCAGTAACATCTGGAGATGGTAGAAACTCATTTGGTGAAGATTCCAGAGATAGTGATTTAGGTGGTGTTAAATTTGGAGCTAGATTAGACTTGTATCCTTTTGGAAATTTTTCTAAAGGAAATGAAGGTTCCGTAGATTTTGTACGTGAACAAAAACTAATTATGGAGCTTGGTTTTGCTTACAGTAAAAATATTGGAACTAGTCATAGAACCGGAAATGGTCACGGAGATATTATGTTTTATGATGCAGATGGAAATAATAATTTACCAGATTATGAAAAAATATTTGTAGACTTATTACTAAAGTATCAAGGATTTTCTTTTTTAGCTGAATATGCTGATGCCGCAGCTTCTAGTTTAAATCAAACTTATACGGATACATTCAATTTATTAATTCCACAACAAATTAGCGAATATTTAGTTTTAGGAAGTAGTTATAATTTTCAGCTAGGATATATCTTCCAAAATGATATCGGAATTGATTTTAGATATGAATTTTCTACGCCTGAATTTACAAATGAAATTAATAATCCTTATCAAAATTCAATTCTTCAGGATTTAGAAAACATGAGTTTTGGAATCTCAAAATATTTTGATGATAACAATCTAAAGATTCAGGTTGGAGTTTCTTCTATAAAATATTTTTACGGTAATGAGACTACTATCGCTGAATTAGTTTGTCAGATTAGATTGTAATGTTTTTATAGTTTAGTGTTAATTTTGCGTAAATTTATTGTCTAGGCAACTCTCTATGTTATTCAAAAATAAATATTTTTTTTACACATTTTTTTTTATAACATCTTGTGTTTTTTCACAACAGTTTAGAAATGCATCTAATTATTCGGATGTAAATATTTATCAAGACAATAACGGAGTTGCTGTTGCAGATTACGATTTAGATGGAGATTTAGATATCTTTATTGTTGGTAGTTTTTCTGAAGAAAATAATGATTTTACTTGGAGTCGATTGTTACAAAATACTAATAATGGTAACTTTATCGATGTTACAGCTAATACTGGTATTGAACAAACATTAAACCATGATATTATACTAAATGATATAGGTTTTTTAGATTTACAACAAGATTTTGGAGATAGACTTTCAGCCTCATGGGGAGATTTTAATAATGACTCCTATCCAGATCTTTTTTTAGGAAACTCTAACCAAAGTCAATTATACCAAAATAACACTGATGGGACCTTTTCCAATATTACAGACCAGTCTGGCTTAGTTGTAGATTGTGACACTTGTTTTGTAACCAGTGGATTATGGTTGGATTATGACATTGACGGATTATTAGATCTTTTTATTACAGACTATCACTCCAATTCAAATAATAAATTATATAAAAACCTAGGTAATGGTACTTTTGAGAGTGTAGATTTAAGTAATGTTAATAGTACTACTAATAGTTTTTCTTCAATTGTTATTTATGCCAATGACGATAATTACCCGGATATATATATTGCTAATGATCACGATCAAAATAATATGTTATTAATTAATCAACAAGGAGAAGGTTTTGTTGATGAAACTCAGACTTACAACCTTTTAGATCCTTATGACGGAATGGGTTTAGCCACAAGTGATTACGATAATAATAATGATTTTGAAATCTTAGTTACAAACATAAAAGAAAACAGTTTTTATGTAGATGAATTTATGAGTAACCAGTATGTAAATAATTCAGAAAATGTAAATATATACGATACAAATTGGGCATGGGGAGCAAACTTTTCAGATTATAATCATGACGGTTTTGAAGATCTATTTATTGCAAATGGATTTTCAGTTGATGAAGAAAATGAGTTTTTTATAAATGTCTCTGCGGGTTCACAATCAATCCAATCAAGAAAATTTTCAAAAACTGACCCAATTGAAGAACAGGTTGAATTTACCAAAAGTAGGTCACTCGTATCATTTGATTATGATAATGATGGAGATTTAGATTTATTGATATCTAATTTTGAATCAAATCTGATACTGTATGAAAATAAAGCTGTAGATACTTACTTTAATACCCAGATGCAGGGAAATTGGATTAAAATTAATTTAAAAGGGACTGTGTCAAATATGGACGCTTTAGGATCTATAGTTCAAATTTACTTAGATAATGACACGCATCAATCTAGATTATATCATGGATCTTCATATCAAAATCAGTCATTGCAATCAGTTCATTTTGGTATTGATAACACGGTTTCAATTGATAGTGTAGCTGTTACTTGGCCAAATACGGGAAGGCAAGTATATGAAGGTATTAATATAAATTCCTCAATTACTATTGTTGAAAATGATGGGGTAGTTGAGAATGATAATAATACTTCAGCGAAAATTGAAGGGTGTACTAACGTTAACTCATGTAATTATAATCCAGATGCAACGGTAGATGATGGGTCTTGTCAGTTTTTAGAAGCTGGATCTTTAGAAGGAGAAAATAATATCCAACCATTGTTGCCATATACATATTCTTACCTATCAAATGATTCTACTAACTATGTTTGGAATATTATAAATGGGACCATAATTAGTGGTCAAGGAACCTCAACTGTTTCTGTAATTTGGGATGTGGCTTTGGAAGGCAGCTTGTCAGTGACCGCCTTTAACGATGAGTGTTCTACCGAGACAGAAATGTTAAATATTACTATTGACACATCTGAAATTGATTGGACATCTAATAATATTTCTATTGCAAGACTTTGGAACGAAATACTATTAGAGGCTATAAGAAATGACTTTGCTAGACCTACAGTGCATGCCAGAAACTTATTTCATGTTAGTGCGGCAATGTACGATGCATGGGCGATAATTAAAGAACAAGGTTCTACATATTTAATTGGTCAAAGTGTGAATAATTTTAATGTTGATTTTGACTATTTCGATAATAATTTATCTTATGAAGAAAATATGGTTAATGCAATAAGTTATGCTGCTTATAGATTAATTACCCATCGCTTTTCTGCGTCTCCTAACTCTGAATATATTATTAATTTGGCTAACTATTATATGAGTTTACTAGAACTTGATATAGAGAATTATGAAACCTCAAACAACACAGAAGATCCAATTCATTTAGGTAATTATATTGCAGAAAATTATATAGAATATGGATTAGAGGATGGTTCTATGGAGAGTCTTAATTATGAAAACCAGTATTATGAGCCTGTAAATGATCCTTTATCTCCAATATTAAGTGGAAATGAAAATATTTTTGATCCCAACAGATGGCAGCCTTTGACATTAAGTGTTTTTATTGACCAAAGTGGACAAGTAACCGGCGAAAACACACCTCCTTTTCTTGGCGCTGAATGGGGTAATGTTCACCCTTTTGGTTTAAATGAGGGTGATTTAAGTATTTTTTCAAGAGATGATAATCCATACAATGTTTATCATGACCCTGGACCACCTCCTTTTTTGAATAATTCTGATGAAGAAAACTTTGATTTTGTGAATGCATTTTCAATGGTTCCTATATGGGGCTCACACCTTTCATCTGAAAATGATATTTCATGGGATATTTCTCCAAGATCAATTGGTAATTTTAATTTAAATAATTTTCCTACATCTGTTTCAGATTATACTAATTTTTATAATTATTATTCTGGAGGAGATGTTAGTACTGGCCATGAATTAAATCCTTTTACAAATCTTCCATATAATCCTCAATTTGTTTTAAGAGGGGATTATACTAGAGTTTTAGCTGAATTTTGGGCAGATGGACCAGAATCGGAAACACCTCCAGGACATTGGTTTGTGTTATTAAATAAGGTCAGTGATGATCCTTTATTAATTAAAAAGTTTAAAGGAGAAGGAGACATATTATCAAATTTAGAATGGGACATTAAATCATATTTTATATTGGGTGGAACAATGCACGATACTGCTGTTTCAGTATGGGGTATTAAAGGTTGGTATGATTATGTAAGACCTATTTCTATCATAAGATATCTTTCGGCTTTAGGGCAGAGTTCTGATTCTTCGTTAGCTAATTATCATCCTCAAGGTTTTCCTATTATTGAGGGCCATATTGAAACGGTTGAAGAGGGAGATTTTTTAGTCGGAGAAAATAATGAAAATTTAGGTAAAATTAAATTATACACATGGAGAGGGCATGACTATATTGATGATGTAGAATTGGATCAAGCTAGTGTAGGATGGGTCTTGGCAGAGGATTGGTGGCCTTATCAAAGGCCAACATTTGTAACTCCTAATTTTGCAGGATATGTTTCTGGACATTCAACATTTTCCAGATCTGCTGCCGAAGTTTTAACTATGTTTACAGGCACTCCTTATTTTCCTGGAGGTATTGGAAAATTTTCTGCTCCTAAAGACGAGTTTTTAGTTTTTGAGCAGGGCCCAAGTGAGGATATAGAGCTTCAATGGGCTACATATAGAGATGCTGCGGATCAGTGTAGTTTATCAAGAATTTGGGGTGGAATACATCCTTATATTGATGATATTCCAGGTAGGCTTATAGGAAATACAATTGGCAATGATAGTTTTGAGTTCGGAGAAAGTTATTTTTCTGACAATTTATCAAATTCTTATTTTAATAAGAACTTTCTTAAATTAAAATCAAACCCTATTAACTCGAACGAACAAATTCATGTATTAAACACTTTAGGAATTGAGAGTTTTTCGTTATATAATTTGTTAGGACAAAAAATTGATGTAAAATCAAGTTATAATTATTCATCACAATCAACTATTTTAAATCATGACTATCTCCCTGCTGGAATATATATACTAAATACTTCTGATTACAGTTGGAAAATAATTATTCAATAACATTATGATTGAAACGAAACGATTATTGATTAGAAAGTTTGAATTTAAAGACTTTAAACAACTTTATATCTTAGATTCAAACCCCTTAGTACATAAATATCTTTACAATTCTCCAATGAAATCATATGTTGAAGCTGAAGAATATATACAAGCCCAGTTAACCCAACATAAAAACCATGGAGTGGGTAGATTAGCTGTTATAGATAAAAAAAATAATTTTATAGGTTGGGCAGGGCTTAAGTTTAACAATTCAATGATTAACAATAAAACTAATTTTTATGACTTAGGGTATAGATTAAATCCAAATCAATGGGGTAGAGGAATAGCTGCTGAAGCATCTATAGCGATACTAAATTATTATAAAAATTATAAAAATATTTGTGGTATAGCATCAGTTAAAAATTTAGCTTCAAATAAAGTTTTAATTAAAAGTGGTCTTGTTTACGTAAATAAATTTATTGATCCAATTAATGGAAAGTTTGATAATTGGTATGAGTTTAATCAATAGTAAATTTGATTTTTTTGTTAGTTTTAAAATTATCACTAGTTTCGCTCAAATAAATTTAATATCATGAAACATTTTTTATTTTTCTTAACTTTTTTAGTTACATATTCCGCATTTTCACAGTCTGAAAAATCCATGCTCAATCATTATAAAGAATATTATAAGCAAATGAGAACTCAAGGAGATGTTCAAGGAGTTATTAACGCTCTAACTCATCTCAATATATTATCACCAAGTCAAGCTAGAAAAGATACCTTAGCTGTTTTGTACATGAACGAGGGTAAACATGTTCAAGCTTTAAACACCATTGGAATTGATAGAAATGAAAATGATTCTGATATGGCTGTAGAAGTGAAAGCTATTTCACTACAAGTTTTAAATCAAATTGAAAGATCAGTTGAGCATTATGAAGAGCTTTATAAAAGAAAGCCTAATCCACTTGTTGCATATGAGTTGGCAGATTTAAAGATTCAACTCGATGATTTATTAGGGGCAACTAAGCATATAACTTTTGGAGTTGCCAATTCTAAAAGTGATATTATGAGGACATACTATGAATCTCAGTCTCAATACCAAGTGCCAATGAAAGCTGCATTTATTTACTTGAAAGGTCTTGTTCGTTTCAAAGAAAATAAAACTTTAAATATTGATGCTGCAATTGAAATTATGGATGAAGCTCTAGCAATTGCTCCAAATTTTAATTTAGCTCAAATTAGTAAAGATGCTTTGCTTTCTCAAAAAACTACTCCGTAATTTTTTGTAGTTCCTTTTCAATGGTTTTATTTATTTGATAAATAAGATTGTAATAAGATTCAATAGATTTATCCGTTACTATAACCTTTCTTTTTGTTTCTAATTGAGTTTTAGATAACACAGATTCTAACTCCAAAATATTTGTTTCTAAAACAACAATTCTTGATGTTATAGAAGGTATATTTAATTTCTTTGGAAGTGTTTTTTTTAACTCTGTTATAAATTCTTTTAAGTAATTGTCTGTCTCCATGAAAGCAGTATAATTTTCAGATTTCAAGCCATTTATAATACTTTGTAGTTCTGGTAAACTTGACCACTTTTGTGTTATATTTTGAGCTTCAAAACTTAAGCTTTGAGGATTAATTTTAGAGCTAATATTAATTGAGTTTTCCAGTGTGTTATTTTCGGAAAAATTATCTGCAACATTATTTGAATTATTGCAGCTTTGAAGTAAAATAATCAATAATAAATATCTCTTCATTTCAATTTCCTTGGCTTAAATATTAAGTAAAATACTAGCAGTAATATCAATAGAATTATTTCAAAACCAAATACATAGTCAGGTAAACCTAAAATAGTATTTTCACCTGTCCCTAAAATTAGAGGGTTTTTTGCAATTGGAGGCTTTGCAACATATAGGTAATTTGAACCAAGAGCGGCATTAACGGGCATTACAATAGCTAATAATATATTTATGCCGGCAAATGTTTTTAACCAAGAATACTTTCTTAAGTGCATTTTCATTCGATACATGATTGCTATCGGAATTACAATTATTGACGCATGCTTAAAGTAAAACATTACATAAAAAAAATAGTTCCCGTCATACAGTGTAATTTGAGGGGTAAGTATAGAAATTAATCCTCCAATGATTCCACAGTAAAATAAAAATTCAAATAAAAGCTGTTTTTTCTTTACAAAGAAAATTATACAGCATATTATAGCAGAAACACTACAAAGATGTAATGGAAGATCTTCTACTAACGTCCAAGATCCACTCGATAAAAGGATGATATGATATGTTAATGTCATGCTAAAGACAACAAGAGCACTAGCTTTAAAAAATAATTCTAATTTTTCATTTTTAAATTTGGAGAGAAAGTAAAAATAAAGAAAAACTATAAATGCAGTTATTGTGGCGTTTCTGATCCATTCTTCAGAGAAAAAATCAATTGCAAAGGTAGAATCCATAAAAACTATTTTTTGTAATATATAAAAAAATATTTGACCTCAAGTTATTCAAGGTGCAGATAAACAACAAATAAGATTAAGTAAATTATTAAATAAAAACTGTAATATTTTCTTAGTTTTAAATATTTATAATTTTCAGGGTAGATGTTAAAAATTAAGCCTTTAATTTCTTTAATAAATAATGGTTTGATATTTATTTTCCAATCATCAGTTTTGTAAACAATTTTCCTAAATTTACTTCTAAAATACGTGCTTGGAGCACCCCAAAAAAATAATATTATTAAAATTATAGTTTTCAAACTCATTAGTAATAAGTATATCTTCTCACTTTTGAAATGTATTTAGCTAGTCTAATTACTTGATGCGTGTACCCATATTCATTATCATACCAAATATAGAGAACAACTGTTTCTTTATCAGCAATTGTAGCTTCACTATCATAAATAGATGGAGCTGTTGTGCCAACAATATCCGATGAAACCAATTCTTTGTCAATCGAATATTTTATTTGTTCAACTAAATCCCCTTCAAGAGCGTGCTGTTTCATTAACAAATTTAAGTTTTCCTTATTGGTAGTTTTGTGTAATTGTAAATTTAATATTGCTAGAGACCCATTTGGAACAGGAACTCTAACTGCATTAGATGTTAATTTGTCTTTTAGACTAGGTAATGCCTTTGAAACGGCCTTAGCTGCACCTGTTTCAGTGATGACCATATTTAAAGCTGCTGCTCGGCCTCTTCTGTGTTTACTGTGCATGTTGTCCACTAAATTTTGATCATTGGTGTATGCGTGAATAGTTTCAATATGGCCTTTTTTTATTCCAAATTCTTCTTCAATAACTTTTAAAACTGGTGTAATAGCATTAGTTGTACAAGATGCTGCAGAGTAAATTTTATTTAATTCTGGATTATATATTTTATGATTAACTCCGTGAACAATATTTGGAACTCCTTTCCCAGGCGCTGTTAATAAAACTTTACTAGCTCCTTTTGAAATCAAATGTCTATTTAATTCTTTAAAATCTCTGAATGCACCTGTATTGTCAATCACTAAAGCGTCTTTAATTTGATATTTTGTATAATCAATATCTTCAGGCTTAGAAGCAGAAATCATATAAACTGTAGTTCCGTTAATGATAAGTGCTTTTGCTTTAGTATTAACTTCAACAGTTCCTAAAAAATCTCCATGTACAGAATCAATCCTTAAAAGAGACGCTCTTTTTTCTAACACAGACTCGTTAATTTCCCCTCTTGTTACTATTGCTCTAAGTCGTAATTGGGAACCTGCTCCAATTTGAACCATTAATTCTCTAGTTAATAGTCTTCCAATTCTTCCAAAACCATATAATATAACATCCTTAGGGGCTTGTGTCTTTGTTTTTTTTATGTCTTTAAGTTGTGAACTAATAAATAATTTTTTGTCTAATTTTTTAGATGAATTAGAGTGATATTCATATACTAATTTCCCAATATCTAACTTGGAGGGAGGTAAATCTAGTTCACGTATATATTGAGATATTACTAAAATATCAGAAATTGAAATAGGTTTGTTAATAAATTCCTTAGTATAGGAAACTAAATTTAGTACTTCGCTGGCTCTTTTGTCAATTAAAGAATTTCTAAAAATTACTAACTCTATAGATTTTTCATACCAAAGATCGTGAACTATATTTATAAACTCAGTAGTAATTTTTCTACTTTTAGCTTCAAGCGAAAGCTCATTTTCATAGTTATTTTTTATTGGCATTATTTGTATTTAACGTTGTTGCTAAAGTATTTATTTTTTAACTATAAATCGAAATCGATTTCGTGATTTTATTCACAATTAAAAAATTATTTTTAATATAATCAAAATAAAAAACCCCATCTTAAAAAGACGGGGTTTAATTTATAATGTGGTACCTCCAGGAATCGAACCAGGGACACATGGATTTTCAGTCCATTGCTCTACCAACTGAGCTAAGGTACCTTACAAGGTGTGCAAATATAGATTCATTTTTATTATTCCCCAAAATAAATTCGTAAAATTCCTTTTTGTAAATTTGTATCAATATAATATTATGAATTTAACTTTAGATATTGGAAATACTCAAGCTAAATTAGCTGTCTTTGATGATAAGTTACTTGAAATTAAAAGCTTTGATTCAAAATATATTTATGATAATATTAATGACTTTTTGAAACTATTTCCTTTGATTAAAAATCTTATTGTTTGTTCTGTAGTTGATACAGATTTGAATTTTGATAGTTACAATTTTCAAAATATTCATTTTGTTTCAAATAATTCCAAACTCCCTTTTATAAATTTATACAACACAAAAAAGTCACTAGGTAACGATAGAATAGCGTTAGTTTCTCGTGCAGCCATTAAATTTTCAAATCAAAATGTGTTAATTATTGATGCAGGTAGTTGTATCACATATGATTTTATAAATGAAAATAATCAATATCTTGGAGGTGCCATTTCTCCTGGTATAAACATGAGATTTAAATCACTAAATCATTTCACCTCAAATTTACCATTAGTCAAATCATTAACTGAATCAATAAATATTGGTAAAACCACTTATGATTCAATTATTAATGGGGTTTGTAGTGGTGTTAACTATGAAATTGAAGGGTTTATTGATCAATATTCTTCTAAATACAAAAATTTAACAGTTATTTTAACAGGTGGTGACTCAGATTTCTTGTCTAACCAATTAAAAATTAGCATCTTTGCGAATCAAAATTTCTTATTAGAAGGACTAAACGATTTAATTAAATTAAATATCTCAAGTTGAAAAAATATCTATTTTACATAATTTTATCTTTATTTTCTGTTACTTCCTTTTCTCAAGGAAACGCATCTCCATACTCTTTTTATGGAATTGGTAGCTTGAATTTTAATGGAACAACTGAAAATAGAGCTATGGGTCGTATTAGCATGTTAACTGATAGTATCCACATGAACTTCAGAAATCCAGCATCATTTACTGGAAACGATCTAAAAGCATTTAATAATGAGGGTAGGTTAGTAAAATTCACGGTCAGTGTAGGTAACTCTGATATTAATTTTAAAACGAATAACTCATCATCAAAATCATCGACAACAAATTTTGATTATTTAGGTTTATCTGTTCCAATGGGTAAATTTGGAGTTGGGTTTGGTTTAATGCCACATTCTTCGGTTGGCTACAAACTTGAATCTTTGGATGACAACGAATTAATCAAATATAAATATTATGGAAAAGGTGGTTTGAATAAAGTTTTACTAGGCTTCGCATATCAATTTTCTGAAAGTTTAGCATTAGGAATAAATTTTGACTATAACTTTGGTAATATCCAAAACAATGCAATAGAATTTCTTTATGATGATAATCTAGATCCATTAGATTATCAAAGTAGAGAAGCCAATAGATCTGATTTAAGTGGATTTAATTATAATATGGGTATAACATTTAAACCAATGTTGTCCGATTTAATACAACTTCATTCTGCGATTACTTATTCCCCTGACTACAATTTAAATTCTGAAAATTATAGAACATTCTCCTCGATTGTTATTAACTCTAACTCTGGCGAAGAATTTCCAATTAATGAAATTAATGTTGATTTAGAATCTCTAGGCTTAAAAGAGACTAGTTTGTCGATGCCTTCAAAAACATCTATTGGTATTGGAGTAGGAAAACTCAAAAAATGGTTTATTGGTTCTGAGTATACTTTTGTAAATACCAGTGTATTTAAATCAGACCTAATAAACATTGATAACACTAGTTATGAGGATGGTTCAACTATTTCTTTTGGTGGTTACTATATTCCTGATTATTCTTCATTTAAAAATGTTTTAAAAAGAATAGTTTATAGATCTGGAATTTATTTTGAAAAAACAGGATTAATAATTAATGATCAATCAATTAAAGAATACGGTATGACTTTTGGTGTAGGTATACCAGTAGGTAATATGTTTTCTAATTTAAATTTAGCTGTAGAGGTTGGTAAACGTGGAACTACAGATGCAAATTTAGTTGAAGAAAAATTCGCAAATCTAAAAATGAGTCTTTCATTAAACGATAGATGGTTTATTAAAAGAAAATATAATTAATTATGAAAAAATTATTTAGTGTACTACTTGTTATTATAACAATTACTTTTTCATTTTCTCAACAAAATGAGGATGATATTAATGCACTTTCTATATTCAATGAATATTCAAAAGCAAAGAATTATGAAGCTGCTTATGGTCCATGGACAGAATTACGAAATAGAAACCCAAAATTTCACTTAGGGATTTACAGTGAAGGAGAAAAAATATTAAAGTATAAAATAAAAAATTCGGTAGGTGATGAAAAAATTAGTTTCATTCAAGATTTGATTTTTTTATATTCTCAAAGAAGAGATTTTTTTCAATCTAAAACTCCATTAGGAAAATTCCTTGCTAAATCAGCAAAATTACAATACGACCATAGAAAGTTGTTAAATATCCCAAACTTAGATTTATTTAATTCTTATGACAATGCATTTAAATCTGATTTAAAATCATTTAATAACCCCGTTGACTTATTAACTTATTTTAAACTTGCAGTGGAACTGTTTGATGACGGAATTAAAAGTGCAGAAGAACTATTTACTAAGTATGATGAAGTTTCAGAAAAGGTTGAGTCAGAGGTTGAAAATTATACTATTAAACTTAATGCTTTCTTACCAACTGATGACTCTGCAGAGTTGACTTATTCAAAAAAAGATGCTCAAAAAATCAGAGCATATAATAGTTATTTAAAGGGCTATGAGCAGATTTCAAAAGGAATGGATATATCACTAGGTATTAGAGCCAACTGTGAAAATTTAGTAGTCCTTTATCAAAAAAATTACGAAGAAAATAAAAATGACGGTCTTTGGTTACAAAGAGCTATGAACAGGCTTGCTGGCAAAGATTGTATTGATACAGAGTTGTTTGTTGTAATTTTACAGCAAAAAAATAATTTAGATCCTAATCCTGATACATCTTATTACTTAGGGATTATTAAAGATAGAGAAGGGAAAGCTCAAGAAGCTCTTGAATATTATAATCAAGCTATTGAACTTCAAACAGATAGTTATAAAAAAGCAAAGATTTTATTTAAAATTGCTACCAATTTTAAGAAAAGCGGTTCATTTTCAAAGGCTAGAAGTTATTACAGAAAAGCATTGAGGTTTAATCCATCAATGGGTAAATGCTATATAGCAATTGCACAAATGTATGCATCAAGTGCAAAAAATTGTGGTTCGGATAATTTTAGTCAAAGAGCTGTATATTGGTTAGCCTCTTCTGAAGCTTTAAAAGCATCTAAAGTTGATCCAAACTTAAAGAAGGCTGCAAATAACTCTTCTAAGAACTACTTGGCTAAAGCTCCTCAAAAAAGTGAAATATTTTCGTCTGGAAGAGAAGGTGAACTGATAAGTATTGGATGTTGGATTGGCTCTAGTGTTAAAGTGCCTAATTTATAATGAAACATTTATATTTCTTATTGATATTTGTATTTTTTTGTTCATGTAAAAATGAACTAGCAGATATTAGATCACTAGATTACAATACATCTCCTATAACTATCGCTAAAAGTATAAATTCAGTCTATACTGACTCAGGAATTGTTTCATCAAAATTAATTAGTCCTAAAATGTATAATTTCTCTAACATGGACTTCCCCTACTTTGAATTTCCTGAATCTGTTGAAATAATTTTATACGATAAAAATAAAAAGGAAAGTATAATTACTGCGGATTATGTTATCTCATACAACAATACTGATCTTGTTGATTTAAGGACAAACGTCATAGTTATTACTAGCTCTAAAGACACGCTTTATACTGATCAACTATATTATAATAAAGCAGATGAATGGTTATTTACTAATTATCATTTTAGATATAAATCAATAGACAAAAATATTACAGGCGTGGGCTTTGATTCTAATATTGATTTTACAAAAATCAATTTTCTGGAGGTTAATGGTTACGTGCTTTTAGAAGAATAATTACTATATTTATTTACTAGATTACACTATGAGACAATTAAGTTTTTTTAAATATGCATATCTAGTTTTTGCTATTCTTTTTTTTGTTGAATTTATCTCAAATTTAGGTGGCAATCTTACCAGATCAATTATTTCTTTATTACTTTGTTTGCTTGCAGTATTTATTTTCTTTTTTAGAAAGAACATACAAGACCGCTTTAACTCTAGAAATAAATAGTTAGAATGTATATTGATTATATTATAGTTGTAATTTCATTATTGTTTTCAGCTTTTTTTGAAGGTATGGAAATTGCCTATGTTTCATCCAACAAAATTTCTATTGAAATAGAAAAAAAAAATAATAGTTTTTCATCGAAAATACTTTCAAAATTAACTTCAAATCCTTCAAAATTTATTGTTTCCATGTTAATTGGAACCAATTTAGCATTAGTTGTTTATGGTTATTTTATGGGAGATATATTGATGGATATATTTAAACAGCTATCAAAATTTAATTTTCCTTTACTAGAGTTATTGTTGAGTGATTTTAATTTGCTTACACAAACAATAATTTCAACAATAGTTATTTTAATGACTGCACAATTTTTACCAAAAGTTTTTTTTCAAATTTATTCATTTAAGTTTCTTAAATTTTTTTCTATACCGGCTTATTTCTTTTATTTATGTTTTTATTACATCTCTGACTTTGTTCTATGGATTACTAATTTAATTCTTAAATTTTTATTTAAAACTCAAGGAGACAAAGTTCAATTATCTATAAGTAAAGATGATCTGGGTAACTATATAGATGAGCAAATTGACGCATCCTCCCAAGATCAGCCAATTGACAGTGAAGTTCAAATTTTTCAAAATGCATTAGATTTTTCAGATTCAAAAGCCAGAGATATTATGGTCCCTAGAATTGAATTATATTCATTAGAAATTCATGATTATATATCAAAATTAAGAGAGATATTCGTTTCAACAGGATTTACAAAAATTTTAATTTATAAAAATACAATTGACGATATAATAGGATATGTACATTCACACGATTTATTTAAAAATCCAAAAACTATTAAATCAATGTTATTGCCAGTAGAATTTGTACCAGAGTCTATATTGATTAAAGATTTGTTAAGTATTTTGACAAAAAAGAGAAAAAGTATAGCTATTGTTTTAGATGAATATGGAGGTACATCAGGAATGATAACTGTTGAGGATATAGTTGAAGAGCTTTTTGGTGAAATAGATGACGAGTTTGACATAAGTGACTTAATAGAGATTGAATTAGAAACTGGATATTACAATTTCTCTGCTAGATTAGAAGTAGATTATTTAAATGAACAATATAATTTAGACTTACCCTTGAGTGAAGACTATGGAACCTTAGGAGGGCTTATTGTCAACCATAACCAGGAAATCCCTAAATTAGGTGAGGAGATTATAATCAATAATTGTCTTTTCAAAATTATTGATGTTTCAGAGACAAAAATTAACACAGTTTCGTTAACTATCAAGAAATAATTTGTTTTTATTATTAACAAGAAAATGGTACTTTTGGCGACTATATATAAATTTAACTAACAATGGCAATATTAAATACAATAAGAGGTAAATCATCAGTGTTAATAATAGTAATAGGAATGGCATTATTTTCATTTGTTTTTGCTGAGCTTATTAAAAGTGGTGACAGTTTTGGTAGTGAGCAGACTGTAGTGGCTAATGTTAATGGTATAGATATAGAGCGTGATGATTTTATGAACAAGGTAGAAAGTACAGAGAGACAGAATGCTGGAGCTAGATCTAATATACAATCAATGAATCTTGTTTGGGACACTGAATTAAGAAGAGTTGTGTTAAAGAATCAATTTAATAAAGTTGGAATCTCAGTTGAGAGAGACCAGATGAGATCTTTATTGAAGAATAACCTAATTTCTTTTGACGAATTTCTGAACACAGATGGTATGTTTGATGACAATAAGTTGAATGAATTTATTGCCAATTTAAAATTAATTTCACCTGAAACTTCCCCTCTTCAAGGAAACCTTATTAATTATGACGCATGGGTTAATTTTGAAAATACTATTGCCCAAAATGGTTTAGAATCTAGTTACTTTAATTTAATTAACTCTGGTTTAAGATCTACACTTTTTGATGGTAAAACTAATTATCACTTTCAAAATGATAATGCAGATATTAAATTTTTATATTTTCCTTATACTTCAATTCCAGACTCTTTAATATCTGTTTCTAAAGCAGAATTAAGAGGTTACATCAAAGACAATCCAAATGATTACTCTATTGAAAATTCTAGAGACATGATATATGTTAAATTTGATGAAACTCCATCTAAGGAAGATGAAAATGATATAACCAATCAATTAACTAGTTTAATTAACGATAAAGATGAATACAATACTGATACTAACAAAACAGAAAAAGTTTTAGGGTTGAAAAATACAAATGATCCTGAGTCGTTTCTAAATAGATATTCGGATATTAAATTATATGATGGTTATGTTTTTGAAAATTCCTTTTCAAAAGAAATGTCATCTAAGCTATATAACTTAAATAGAGGTGAATTATATGGTCCATATAAAGAAGGAGCTTACATGAAAGTTACCAAAATGTTGGACGTAATAAAATTATCTGATTCTGTAAAAGTTAGACATATTTTAATTCCTTACGCAGGCTCCACTAGAGCCGGTGATCAAGAGTTTAGATCAGCTGATCAATCTAAAAAAACTGCTGATAGTATTTATAATTTAGTTAAGAGAAATAAAAGTAAATTTAAAAGTTTGTTAAGTCTTTCATCTGACAAGGTTAGTAATGAAAAAGGTGGCGAAATTGAATTTGCATATACTGATGGTTTTGCTCCTGAATTTAGAGATTTTTCTTTTGAAAATAATGTAGGGAATATATCTGTAGTTGAAACTAGTTTTGGATATCATATCATTGAGATATTATCTCAAACTAAGAAAAGAAAAGCTGTTAAAGTTGCTAATCTAGCTCTTAGAATCGAATCTTCTGAGAGAACTATTGACAGTATATTTAATATTGCATCAAAATTTGAAGTGATGGCTTCTAAATCAGATTTTAAAGATGTAGCAAATGAAAATAATTATTCTCTTAGATCAATTAATGCAATAAAGGATTTAGATGAAAATATTCCAGGGATTGGCTCTCAAAGAAGTATAGTAAGATGGATGTATGAAGCAGGTACTGATGTAGGAGATTTTAAAAGGTTTAACCTACAAAATGGAGGCTATGTTGTTGCAATGTTGACTTCCACAAACAAAGCTGGTTTAATGTCTAATGAAAAGGCATCTATCACAGCTTTGCCTATGGTTAAGAATAAAAAGAAAGCTGAGTTAATTATGAAAAAAATAAGTGGCAGAACTCTTACAGAAATTTCAACTAATCAAAATCAAAATGTTCAAACTGCATTGGCTGTGAATATATCAAGTCCTACACTTTCTGGAGTTGGAAATGAGCCTGAAGTTATAGGAAATTCTTTTGGACTAGAAGTAGGGCAAACATCAAAAGCTATTTTAGGAAATGGTGGAGTGTTTTATGTTTATTTAGAAAAATTAAACAAAGCTGAAGATTTGCCAAATTATTTATCTTTCGCAAATAGTTTAAGTTCATCTAAAACGAATAATCTAAATACTAAGGTTTATGAAGCATTAAAAGATGCTTCTAATATAGATGATAAGAGAAGTTTATTTTATTAATTGAGAGTACTCAAATATAATTTTATAGTCTTTTTTTAAGAAATATTCCATATCTTTTTTTGTGCCTGTTGCTAGAATAAAATCACCACCCCATGCACCTAAGCTTTTAATTGCTCCTTTTGAGTAATCATTAAATAATTCCTCTTTAACAGTGTTAAGACCAACTAGCTTAGATATTAGTAGCTCATGTTTAGTTAAATATTTTTCAAATTCTTTTATATCTTTTGTCTTTAGAATAGATTGGTTAATATTTGCAAATTCCTTTATAATATTATTGGTTATATCATTTTTTTTTGATCTATATCTTTGAATTCCATGTCTGCTATTTTGTTTTTTACCTAAGTATATAAAAAAAATATTTTCTTTAAAAACTGGATCAAAACTGACTTCTTTTACGGAAATTTTATTATTTAAATTACTAAACTTAATTGGGTTATTATGTTTCGCACATGCAATATCATAACCGCTTCCACCAAATGTTAGTTTGAGTAATTCATAAGAATCTACTTTAGCCCAATCAGCTAAATTATTAATAAGAGTAGATGATGACCCTAGTCCCCAATTTTTTGAAAATGATAATCTAGAAATAAAATCATATCCCAAATTGTCTTTTAGAATAGAGCTATTTAATTTAAAAATTGAGTTAAATATTTTTAGTAATGTGTCAGAAATATTATTCTTTTTCCCTAGGTATTGGATTGTATTATTTTTGCTTATAAGATACTTTTCTTCAAACCATATATGGTTTTTATAATCAAAACTAATCCAATTAAACTCTTTTGATTTAGTTTTTTTAACAGATAAATATTGTCCAAAATTAGTAGGTAAAGCAATACATTCTACACCATCTAAAACAACATATTCAGATGTTAATAGTAATTTTCCGTTGCTGTAATATTCATCCATTAGATCTTAATTTATTAATAAATAAGTCTACTGTTAAATGGCTTACCATATTGGTTTTAAAATATTCTATCGCCTTTTCTTTTTCTTTTTCTGAGGCTTTGTGCTGATTTAGAATATTAATTAAATGCATTTTCATATGCCCATGTTGAATACCCGTGGTGATTAAAGATTTTATAGCAGCAAAATTTTGTGCTAGTCCAGCTACAGCTGTGATTTTCATTAAATCTCTAGAATTTGGATTGTCTAGTAGTTCTAAAGCAAGATTTGCTAAAGGGTGCAATTTTGTTAATCCACCCACTGTCCCAAGTGCCAAAGGAATTTCAATAGAAAACTTAAATATATTTTTCTCGATACTCGCTTTAGTTAAACTTTTATAATTTCCACTCCTTGAAGCATAAGCATGTGCAGCTGATTCTATAGCTCTAAAGTCATTTCCTGTAGCAATTACTACAGAATCAATACCATTCATTATGCCTTTGTTATGAGTTACAGCTCTAAATTTATCCACTTCAGCTATTTTAATAGCTCGAACAAATTTATTAGCAAAATCTATAGGATTTATTATGCTGCTGTCTGATAACTTCTCAACTTCACAACATACTTCAGCATTTACAATACATTCAGGAACATAATTAGAAAGAATAGACATTATTATTTCAATTTGATTTGTTTCTTCAAAATTATCTTTGAAAGTTTTACCAAATTGTTCCAAGCAAGAATTAATAAAGTTTGCACCCATCGCATCTTGAGTATCAAAAGTGGCTTTAATTTGAAAATAATTTTCTATTTTATTATTTAAGTTTAACAATTCAATACTTTTAATTCCCCCACCTCTTTTGTCCATATTGGCAGTTATAGAACTTACGTCAGATATCAGTTTAGGTTTAATTTTTTCAAAGTATTTTTTTAATATTTTGAAATCTCCTTTATAGATCATATGAACTTGTCCTACTTTGGTAGTTGATAAAACTGTTGCTTTAAAACCTCCTTTGTCTAACCAAAATTTAGCAGATTTACTAGCAGCAGCAATTACAGAGCTTTCCTCTGTTACCATTGGAATTGTATAAAGTTTATTATTAATTAAAAAGTTTGGAGCTATTGCAAAGGGTAAATAAAAATTTGAGATTGTATTTTCTGCAAACTCGTCATGAAGTTTTTGTAATTTTTCGTTGCTATTACAGTATTGTAATAGTATACTTTTGATATTATCATCAGAAGAGAATGAATTTTTTATTAGCCATTCAATTTTTTCGGATTTGTTAAGTTTTGAGAAACCAGAAATCGGTTTTTTCATAAAAAAATTTTATTTCAAAGATACTATTCTATTCTAAATTAATTAACTAATAATAAATTTTCAATTATTTATGGATATTTATATTAAATATGCTATTTTGAGTCGAATTTAAAAAAAATACCAATGATTAACGCAGATACATTAAACTCACAAAAGCAAATATTTGGACATCCAGCTGGCCTGTATGTCTTATTTTTCACTGAAATGTGGGAAAGATTCTCCTATTATGGAATGAGAGCTATTTTAGTATTATACTTAGTTGCTGAGTCTACACCTGACGCGATTAATCCAGGGTTAAATTGGGAAACTGGAGCGGCACTATCTCTATATGGTACTTACACCATGTTAGTATATGTAGCATCTATTCCTGGTGGATGGATAGCAGATAATATATTAGGTCAAAAAAAATCTGTCCTTTATGGAGGGGTTTTACTTGTACTAGGCCATTCAATTTTAGCTGTTGAAGAAATGTGGGCTTTTTACTCAGGTTTAGGTCTTATTATTGCTGGTGTAGGTATGTTAAAACCAAATATTTCATCTATGGTAGGAGGGCTTTATGCTCAAGGTGATGTAAGACGAGATAAAGGTTTTATAATCTTTTACATAGGAATTAACGTTGGAGCTTTTTTATCCAGTTTAATTGTTGGATATGTTGGAGAAACTTATGGATGGCATTATGGATTTGGTTTAGCAGGGATTGGAATGATTCTGGGTCTAGTACAATATTTATATGGCCAAAAATATTTAAGTCAAGTTGGAGATTTTATCGGAGACAATAAATCTGAAGAAGGTGCAGACGTTCTTAAAAAACCATTAACCTCTATCGAAAAGGATCGATTAGTTGTTTTGTTTTTATCTTTTATATTAGTTATAGTTTTTTGGGGTGCGTTCGAACAAGCAGGAGGTCTTATGAATATTTATGCATCTGAAAAAACAGATAGATTATTAATGGGCTGGCTAGTCCCAGCTTCATGGTTTCAATCTTTGAATGCCATGTTTATTATATTTTTAGGAACATCCGTTGCAATGTTCTGGGCTAAAAGAAAACTAAAAAACCAACTATCATCTTCTTTATTTAAAATGATTATTGGCCTCATAATAATGGGGACAGGATTTTTCTTTATGTCTGCAGCAGCAACTCAATATGAGACTGACGGTAGCTCTGCAATGTATTGGTTAGTATTAGCTTATTTATTTCATACCATTGGAGAATTATGTATCTCTCCTGTTGCATTATCATTTATAACAAAACTTGCACCGTTAAAATATGCTTCTCTTACCATGGGTGTGTATTTTGCTATGACTGGTTTTGGAAACAAGCTGGCTGGCTGGCTTGGTGAGGCTTCACAAAGTATGGGGGAGTTTACTATTTTTACAGGAATAGCAATTTTTTGTGTTGTTTTTGGTTGTATAGTTTTATTATTTAGAACGAAACTAGAAAAACTTACTCACGGCGCTGAAGACGATAATCAAAATTAAATAATATGAATAATACTTCAACCGATCATTTTTTTGAGTCTACTGTTTTAGGGCACCCATCTGCATTATTTGTATTGTTTTTTACTGAAATGTGGGAGAGATTTTCTTATTATGGTATGCGCGCACTATTAGTTATGTTTTTTACTGCGGCTTTAATGGATGGAGGTTGGGGTTGGCCAAGAGAATATGCATACGCAATATTTGGAACTTATACATCACTCGTATACATCTCAACTCTACTAGGTGGTTATATGGCTGATAAAATTATTGGATATAGATATGCTGTATTAATTGGAGCACTTTTAATGACTTTGGGTCATGGGTCAATGGCGTTTGAAACTCCATTTTTTATATACTTAGGTTTGACTTTGTTAGTCTTTGGAAGTGGTTTTTTTAAACCAAATATCACTTCGATAATTTCTGGTATGTATAAAGGTAATGACGAAAAAAAAGATGGAGCTTATACTATATTTTATATGGGTGTAAATGCTGGAGCATTTTTAGGAATTCTCCTTTGCGGTTACATAGGTGAGCAAGTTGGTTGGAGATGGGGTTTTGGCTTGGCTGGAATCTTTATGTTATTTGGTTTATTACAGTTTTGGTTTGCCCAAGAAATATTTGGAGATATAGGAACAAAGCCATTAACTAACGATATTGAAAATTCAAATACAGCTTCAATTGAGCCAAAATTAAATCCTTTTACTAATTTTCAATTAACCCTTATAGTAATTGCTGGCATATTAGGTCTTTCATGGATTATAAATGATCCAGTTTCTAAAATTTCCGAAGGTGCATATAATATTTTTAATTTTAGTGTTTTAGGTATGGATGGATCTAACTTTGCTATAATTAGTGCACTGGTGATTTTTGTAATATTATTGTTTATCAGAATTCCTAAATATGATAAAATTACTCGTGACAGAATGTTAGCTGTAGTTTTCTTTGCTTTTATTACTATATTCTTTTGGGCTCTTTTTGAACAAGCACCAGGATCGTTAACAATATTTGCACGTGATTACACTCAGCGTGTTTTAGAGGGCAATTCTGCCTTTATTTTTAAAATAATTAATTCCTTAATGACAATAATTC
>CAXYEG010000020.1:0-39003 GCA_964275995.1 uncultured Flavobacteriaceae bacterium | reverse complement strand
TTGCATTACAACTAATTTAGAATTTGTTATGTCGTTGTTGAATTTATATGCGTTTTCAACTGGGATCAATTGATCATCACTTCCCCAAATTATGAGTGTAGGTTTTTTAATGTTTTTTATACTAGTATATGTTTTTGTCCCGTTTGTTAAATTTGTAGAAACCTTTAACCTATCTATAATCGCATTACGATTTCCTTTTCTTAAGCTTAATTCAAAATACCTATTTACAAGTGAATCTGAAACTTTTGATTTATCAAAATATACATTTTCAACACTCGCTCTCACAAGAAAACGAGGTGTAATATATGTAAGAAACTTATTTAAAAATGGAATCTTTGCTAATTTAAATGCAATTGGAACACTCTTAGAAATGACTGGGTATCCACTCCTGGGTCTATTAAAATAAGTTTTTTTGCCATTAATGGTTCTTCTAAGGCAAATCTCCATGCTATTTCTCCTCCAAGCGAGTTGCCAACTAATATACACTGTCTAATGTTTATACTATCTAAAAACTCTTTTAAAAAAGTTGTATAGTTAGAAATGCTGTAATCTCTGCTTAAAAAAGGACCAGTCAACCCAAAAGCAGGTAGGTCCATTCTAATTATGCGATTATTTTTTTTTAAGTTATCACTCCAAATGTCATATGCATGTAAACTTGAACCGGTTCCGTGAATAAGTACAATTGGAATAGAATCATTAGAATTTCCTTCGTCACGATAATGGACATTTGTTCCGTTAATGTTAATAAAGGAAGAATCTGAGTTAGTGTAATTTAATTTTAATTCATTTAATGGGATATCTTTATGGCTAAAAAGAATAATCATAGATAATACCGAAATCATGATAATGGATAAAACAATTTTTAAAATTTTCATTAATTGTTTCATTATGTTATTGAATTAGTTTTTGTTTTCTAAAGCGGTTATCTCACATACTTTGCAAATAACTTTTATGGCACTGAACATACTGCTCACAGGAAGGTATTCGTATTTACCATGAAAATTATGGCCACCTGCAAATATATTAGGACATGGAAGGCCCATATAGCTTAGTTGAGAGCCATCTGTGCCACCTCTAATGGGTTTTATAATAGGTTTAATACCTAACGATACCATGGCTTTTTCAGCTATTTCTACAATATGCATGTGCGGTTCAATTTTTTCTTTCATATTGTAGTATTGATCTTTTATTGTTATCTCAAACACTTTTTCATTAAATTTTCTATTTAGAGATTCTGTCAAGTCAATTAGATTCTTTTTTCTTTTTTCAAACTTTTCGAAGTCATGGTCTCTAATGATATATTGCAGTTCGGTCTCTTCAACAAGACCTTTCATTGAAGTTAAGTGATAAAACCCCTCATAACCTTCGGTTTTTTCTGGAGATTCATTTAAAGGGACACTATTTATGAACATACTAGCATAGTACATTGAATTTATAAGTTTTCCTTTGGCATATCCAGGATGAACAATTCTACCTTTAATTTTTATTAATGCCGATGCAGCATTAAAATTTTCATATTCTAATTCTCCTATTTGACTTCCGTCCATTGTGTAAGCCCAGTCTGCACCAAATTTGTTGACATCAAATTTATGAGCTCCTCTACCTATTTCCTCATCGGGCGTAAACCCGATCTTTATATCACCATGTTTAATGTCGGGGTTATTTATCAAATACTCCATAGCTGAAATGATTTCACAAACTCCTGCTTTATCATCAGAGGCTAGTAAAGTGTTTCCATCAGTAGTTATAATTGTCTGTCCTTTATATTGTTTTATTTCATTAAAATACTCGGACGATAAAATGATGTTCTTTTTTTTATTTAATGTAATATCACCTCCATCGTAGTTATTTATTATTTGTGGATTAATTTTTGTGCCAGAAAAATCAGGTGAAGTATCAAAATGTGATATAAAACCTACCGTTGGGCACTTGCAGTTAATATTGGATGGAAGAGTTGCGTATATATATGCATTTTTATCAATGGAAACGTCACTTAGACCTATTTCATTTAAATCTCTGTACTAATTTATTTGCAATATTCCATTGCTTTTCTGTGCTAGGTGTTTCATTGGAGTAAGGATCGCTTTGAGAATCAATTTTTACGTAAGAAATAAAGCGATTTATTATTTTTTTTTCATCTAACATTGAATATCATTTTTCTCAAAATTATGTATCTAAATAATAACTAGGCAAGAACTATCTTACATACTTTTTAGTTCATTGTTTTTATTTTACTTTTGTAAATATCAAAAATATAATAATGTATAAGAAAATTATTTTACCAATTCTTTTTTTAATAGATCCTGAAAAAGTCCACAATATTATATTTTCATCACTCAAAATTTTGTTGAAAGTACCATTTGTTAAACTTTTAGTTAGTAAAGTATATTTAATTGAAGATTCAAGACTGGAAAAAACATTATTTGGAATTAAATTTAAAAACCCCGTTGGATTAGCTGCTGGTTTTGATAAAAACGCAGAATTATATAAAGAGTTAAGTAGTTTTGGTTTTGGTTTTATTGAAATTGGAACAGTAACCCCTAAGCCTCAATCTGGAAATCCAAAGAAAAGACTTTTTCGTTTAGTAGAAGATACCGCTATAATTAATAGAATGGGATTTAATAATGTTGGAGTAGAAGAGGTGGTTAAAAATTTAAAAAAAAATAAAACCACATTAATTGGTGGAAATATTGGTAAAAATAAGATTACTCCTAATTCTTTAGCAATCGATGACTATGTCGCTAGCTTTAATATGCTGTTTAATTTCGTTGATTATTTTGTTGTAAATGTAAGTTCACCCAACACTCCTAATTTAAGAGATTTACAAGAGAAAGAACCACTAACAAAATTAATTAATTCTTTAACTTCAATTAATCGTCAAAAAGAATCACCAAAGCCGATTTTACTTAAAATTGCACCCGACTTAAATAATAATCAATTACTAGATATTATCTCTATAGTAAAGAACACTGGCTTGGATGGAATAATTGCAACCAACACTACCATTAACAGAGATAATTTGAAATCAGCTAATAAACATGAAATTGGAGGGTTAAGTGGTAAACCTTTAGCATCAAGATCTACTGAGGTAATTAAATTCATTTCAAAAAATAGCAATAAAACTATTCCAATAATTGGAGTTGGAGGTATTAACTCGGTTGCAGATGCCCTAGAAAAATTTGATGCAGGTGCAGATTTAATACAGATTTATACTGGTTTTATTTATGAAGGTCCTAACTTAATTAGATCTATAAATAAAGCCTTGTTAGAAAGAGTTTAAGCTTATTTCTTTATAAACTTAACTGTTTCCTTAATATTGCCAGATTTAATTTCTAAAAAGTATATACCTGAGTAAATATTTTTTAAGGAAATGGTTAAATCATTTGAGTTATTTTTTACTGCTTCTAAAACAAGAGTACCCTTTATATCATAAATTACATACCCATTAATGACCGATTCACTTATTACATTAATATAATCATTAGCTGGGTTTGGATAAATCATAAAACTAATATCCGTAGGTTTTGATAAACTTAAATATTCATTTTTTATTGAAGTGGATTCTTCAAATCCGAAATCTCTCCCATATTTTATAGTAACATTATTTTCGTCAAGTAACTCATAATATTCTGAGCCAAGATTCCAACTATCATTAGTTAATCCATCTCCAGCAGAGTCGTACATGATAAATTCATAACAATCTAAAGCTACATCAAATTCATGTTCATACAAGCCATTTGAATCATAAGGTCCACCAGAATATAAAATTGATCCAGAGCCATCCTTTAATTCCCATGTATTTTCATTGATTCCATTTTTTACACTGACATTTAAATATATTTTAGAGGTTTCATAAATATTAGCACTGAAACTAATATAATTAGGAAAAACTTTTGTTATGGTTTCACTTCCATCAGATATCTTTAAACTAACATCATAATTTCCTGGTGATTCATAGGTGTGAGAAAAGTTTGATTCCGTATAATCAATAACATCATCTCCATTCACATCCCATTCCCAATTTACTGCGTTTGTGCTATTGTCACTAAAGTTAACTACTAACTGTTCTCCACAATCTATTGTGTTTTCTTCAGAGCTAAAATCAACATTTAATGATGGACATGCATAATAGTTTTTAAAGGCATGATAGCCAGCATACATTCGAGCGTATTGTTCATCACTTAGTGTGTTTGTGCAGGCTTGTGGAGCGTAGGACATAATGTTACTAGTATCGGGGTCAAATAAATTCCCCTGTGCATCTGTTGGTGGTGTTCCAGCAACAGAGTATAAACAATTAACATTATTAACATTATTACCTCCTAGCTCAGGATCTGCAGGTGTGTCACATAATAAATCTCCAGCAACACTACAATTGGTGCCATTAACTAATTCATCTGTAAGACTTCCATTTTGTGGTCCGTGTGTATGGATTAAATTTAGATGATGTCCAAACTCATGTGTTAATGTAGTTCCATCTGTTGATGTTGTACAATCATTATCCATTACAATTGCATCATAATATTGATTAGAATTTCCAGGTAAGTAGGTATATCCACATGCGCCACCAGCGCCGAATGAAATATCATTTACAAAATAAATATTTAAAATGTCAGATTGATGGTTTGAAAAAAGTAAATCTTGTTGAGAATCAGAATCAAAATCATTAAGTGAAGAGCTGTTAATGTAGTTCACATCATCACAAACATAAAATTCTACAAAGGAATTTTGAAAATAGGTATTGACCTCAGCAAGTTCTGAAAGAACATCATTTATGTCTATTCCTCCACTTCCATCATCATTTGTTACTATATGTATTTTAACAGGAATACTTGTTAGCGCTGTAGAGGTTTTGAATTGTTTTAATTGGTAATATTCATTTTCATAATATCGAATTAAATCTATATTATCCTCAATAAACTGTCGGTTTTCTTCTGTTGTTTGAGTAGCGCAGTATTGTGTCTCTTGAGAATAGCCATTTGTTGTTATAAGTAAATAAAATAATGAAATTAATATTGAGTGTAAAAGTTTCATATGCTGATGGGTTAATATGGTAAAGATAGTAAATATTAAAAAGCTTATTTTTGATTTAAATTTAAATTAAATTGGAAATTATTTTTTCTTTTACGATTGCTAGTTTTTTTATGGCATTATCCCCTGGACCTGATAATATATTTGTTTTATCGAATACTATATATAACGGAAAAAGGGCTGGTGTATTTACTGTACTGGGATTGGTCACGGGATGTTTATTCCATACAACTTTGGTTGCTTTTGGAATATCTGAGTTTATAAGATTTGATGAAAACATCTTTTATGTCATTAGATTATTAGGTTTTTCTTACATGTTTTTTTTAGCATATAAAGTTTTTAACTCCTCTATTTCCTTCAAGATTAAAAAAATAGAAAACACCAAAGAGTCAAGTGTTAATAATTTTTTAACCGGTCTATTTATGAATATTTTAAATCCTAAGGTATATTTTTTCTTTTTTACTTTTTTTCCTGCTTTTTTATTTTCACAACCTGTTGAATTAAGCTATTTATATCAGTTTTACATATTAGGTGCTTTATTTATGACAACTACTTTGATTGTTTTTTTATTAATAGTCGTTTTTTCTTCTGCAATAGCAAAATACCTAGTAGATTTTAAAGTGTTTCATATTTTTATGAAATGGATCCAAATCTTGATTTTCATATCAATTGGATGCATAATACTTTTTTCAGTTTAATTCATTTTTAAATAAAATAGCTTTATTTTTATTTAATGTTTGATAAAGTCAAAATCATTGAATGTCCAAGAGATGCTATGCAAAGCATAAAGACTTTTATACCTACTCTTACAAAGTTAAGTTATTTGCAAACTGTTGTAGATGTTGGGTTTGATGTTGTAGATATAGGAAGTTTTGTTTCTCCAAAAGCCATACCACAACTTTCGGATACTTCAATAATCATTGATAGTATTGACTTGTCAAAATCTATTTCAAAATTATTAGTTATAGTTGCTAACAAAAAAGGAGCCTTGAAAGCATCTGAATTTGATAAAGTTAGTTACTTAGGTTACCCATTTTCTATCTCAGAAAATTTTCAGATGAGAAATACAAATAAAACTATTAACGATTCAGAAAATGAATTAAAAGAAATTATTTCTATTGCTAATAGTAGTAATAAAAAGGTTGTAGTGTATTTGTCTATGTGCTTTGGAAATCCATATGGTGATCCATGGAATTTAAATATTGTTAATCACTGGGTATGTAAGTTGAGTAAAATGGGTGTTAAGATTATTTCCTTGAGTGATACTATTGGTACATCTAATCCAGAATCTATAAAATCTATTTTCAATTCTGTATTAAAAAATCATAGTGATATAGAATTTGGAGCACATCTTCATTCAGATCCGAATACTTGGCATGAAAAAATACAAAGTGCCTATGAAGCAGGTTGTAGAAGATTTGATGGCGCTATAAAGGGATTTGGAGGCTGCCCCATGGCTAGTGATGAAATGGTTGGTAATATGCCTACCGAAAAAATAATTTCTTTCTTAAATGCTAATAAAATATCATATAATTTAAATCCAATTCGTTTTGAAAGCTGTCACAACCAATCATTAGAACTTTTCAATCAATACCATTAAATTATTTCACAGTTATCATTTTCTCCAAACCATTTGTATCTGTTTTTAGCCACGTAATCATATACTTTATCCCTTATTACTTTTGGTATAACAAATAGTAGGTTAAATATCACAAATAATGGATTGAGTTTAACAGCTATTGAAATTGCAGCGTCTGACTTTATTAAGAATTCCTCTTCAGTTGTAAATAAAACTATAGTTTCAGTGGTGATAAAATTTAAGTTATTTTTTTTTATAATATTTTGACCATATTCACTATTGTTAGAAATAAATGTAAATAATTTATTTTTATCTAATTTCATTACTTTTTTTACAGTTTTAGAGCATAAGTTGCATTTACTGTCAAATAGTATAGTGTTTTTTAACTGTTTCATTATTTGGTAAAGATACATAATTAACTTTTTTTTTAATTATTATTTAAAATTATTCTAAATAATATTGTGTATTTAATTTTGTGATATATATTTGCACTTTAATTGTTTATTAATAATCATTCTAAATAATTAATTTGTATTAGTTTTAGTTATTAAGAGGAGTAATTCGTTACTCCTCTTTTTATAATATTGAAACTTTTAAGTAAAGTTATCTTATGGAAATTTTAATCTTCTTAAAAGTTAATATTTAGTCGTATATTTACATGCAATTAAATCTAATTGCAATGAAATCACACCAAAACAAAATTATCGGAGAAGGCTTAACGTATGATGATGTTCTGCTTGTACCGAACTTTTCTGAAATCTTACCTAGGGAAGTCTCAATCAAAACAAAATTTTCAAAAAATATTTCTATAAATATTCCTATAATATCTGCAGCTATGGATACAGTCACAGAAAGTAGAATGGCTATTGCTATTGCTCAAGAAGGTGGTATTGGGGTTTTACATAAAAATATGACTATTGAAGCTCAGGCAGATAAAGTTAAACGTGTAAAAAGAGCAGAAAGTGGTATGATTATAGATCCAGTTACCCTTCCTTTAGATTCTACTGTATTAGATGCTAAATCTTACATGAAAGAGTACAGTATAGGCGGTATACCTATTGTAGATAATAAAAAAAAATTAATCGGAATAGTAACTAATAGAGATCTAAGGTTTGAAAAGGATAATAGTAGGCCAATTTCAGAGGTTATGACCAGCGATAATTTAGTAACCGTGGCTAAAGGTACTTCATTATTAGAGGCAGAAGTTATTTTACAAAATTATAAAATTGAAAAACTTCCAGTCGTAGATAAAAATTATAAATTAGTTGGTTTAATTACTTTTAGAGATATTACCAAACTTACTCTTAAACCTAATTCAAATAAAGATGTTTATGGAAGGTTAAGAGTTGCTGCAGCCATCGGAGTAACTTCTGATGCTTTAAAAAGAGCAGAGGCTTTAGTCAAATCTGAGGTTGATGCAATAATTATTGATACTGCTCATGGCCATACCAAAGGAGTTGTAGGTGTATTAAAAAAAATTAAAAAGAACTTCCCAAATTTAGATATCATTGTTGGTAACATAGCAACTGCAGAAGCAGCTAAGTATTTAGTTAAAGCTGGTGCAGACGCTGTAAAAGTAGGCATAGGTCCAGGATCAATATGCACAACCAGAGTTATAGCAGGAGTTGGTTTTCCTCAATTATCTGCTATTATAGAAGTTTCTACTGCCTTAAAAGGTTCAGGTATTCCAGTAATAGCTGACGGTGGAATAAGATATACAGGAGACATTTCAAAAGCAATTGCTGCTGGTGCAGATTGTGTAATGTTAGGATCGTTAATTGCAGGAACTGAAGAATCTCCAGGAGAAACAATTATTTATGAAGGCAGAAAGTTTAAAACTTATCGCGGAATGGGTTCAGTAGAAGCTATGAAGCAGGGAAGTAAGGATAGATATTTCCAAGATGTTGAAGATGATTTAAAAAAATTAGTTCCTGAAGGAATTGTTGGTAGAGTTCCTTTTAAAGGAAAACTTAATGAAAGTATTCATCAATTTATCGGTGGTTTAAGAGCGGGTATGGGGTATTGTGGTTCAAAGGATATTGAAACTTTTCAAAATACTTCAAAATTTATACGAATTACTTCATCAGGAATTGTGGAAAGTCACCCCCATGGAGTCAGTATCACAAAGGAAGCTCCAAATTACTCCAGATAAATTCTTTTTTCAATAATGAACCATGCTATGAGAAAACTCATTCTATTTTATATTATTTTTCCATTATTATGTTTTACTCAAAATAATGAAAATGACATTTTATTTTCAATAGATAATAATCATGTGGCTAGTGAAGAGTTTTTGAGAGTATATAACAAAAATCTAGATTTAATTACAGACCAATCTCAAAAAGATATTGACAATTACTTGCAGCTTTACATTGATTATAAGTTAAAGGTTTTGGAGGCTTATGAAAAAAAATATGATAAAAAAGAGAGCTATATTTCTGAACTAAACAAGTATTCAGCACAATTAGCATCTAATTATTTATTTGACAAAAAATCTCAAGATTCTTTGTTAAATGAAGCATACCAAAGAACAAAAACAGAAATTAACGCTAGTCATATTTTAATTAGAGTTGACCAAGAAAGTAATGACACATTAGACATCTATAATAAGCTTTTGTCCTATAGAGCCGAGCTTAAAAGTAATAAATTAGAATATCTAATTAAAAAATACCATGATGGTGAAAATATTTTTGTTGAAGATCTTGGTTATTTTTCAGCATTCAAAATGGTTTATTCTTTTGAGTCAAAGGCTTATCAAACTGATATTGGTAAAGTCTCTATGCCTTTTAGAACCAGATTTGGTTTCCACATTGTAAAAGTAAATGATATCAGAAGTTCTTTAGGAGAAGTAACAGTAGGCCACATAATGTTATTTAAAAAAAATAAAGAATCTGAAATAAAAATAAATGCTCTTTATGACTCAATTATAAATGGTTCTAACTTTGAATCTCTTGCAAAAAAATATTCAAATGATAAAAACACATCTAGTATAGGAGGGAAATTAAAACCTTTTACTAGTGGACAATTAAACTCATTACCTTTTGAAAAAGCTGCCTTTGGACTTAAACACATTGGGGAAGTTTCTAAGCCAATACAAACTAAATTTGGATGGCATATATTGAAGCTTTATTCAAAATCTAAATTAAGTTCTTTTAAGGACTTAAAACCTTCGTTACTAAAAAAAATCAAAAATAATTCTAGATCTTCAATTATTTCTAATTCTTTTTATAATAAATTAATGAGTAAATACTCTGTTAGTTACAAAAATGATTTGAATTACTTTACAAATGAATTAAATGATTCGAATAATAATAACCCCTGGGTGATCCCAAATAATATTGAAAAGAAAAAGGTTTTAATTAGTTTTAATAATGTTGAACTTAATTATTTAGATTTTGCGAATTATATTGTTGATTATGGATTAAATAATCAATTAAATTACAAACCAGTTGATGATTTATATAAAGATTTTATTAATAAGTCATTAATGAATTATTATAAAAAAAATTTATTAACTGAAAATGAACAGTATAGAAATATATATAACGAATACAGAGACGGATTGTTATTATTTGATCTAATGGAAAATGAGGTTTGGAATAATGCTAAGAATGATACATTAGCATTAAAAAAATATTACAACAACAATAAATTACTTTTTGTGGATAAAAATAAAACTATAAAATCTTACGACGATATCTCTGGTGAAGTAATTTCAAATTATCAAGTATTATTTGAAAAACAATGGATTAATTCTTTAAGAGAAAAAAGAACTATTTTTATTAATAAAAAAGTTTTAAAAAGAATTAAAAAAATCTTAAAATAAGTTATGCGGTATATAATATTATTTTTCTTGTTTTTTTCATGTGATAACTATTTTAAAAATCAATCCAATATAGATGTTGCTAGGGTAGAAGATGAATATTTGACACAGTTTGAAATAGAAAGCATATTTGAAAATAGTACAAACTTAGCAGATAGTACGATGGTTCTAAATAATTATATAAATAATTGGGCAGCTAATAAATTATTAATTCAAAGAGCTTTACTAAACCTCACAGAAAAAAATCAAAATAGAATTCAAGATTTAGTGGATGATTATAAGAGCGATATATTAATTAATTCTTATATCGATGCTATGGTTAATGAAAACATGAATTTAGAAGTTAGCTCTTATGAGTTAGACAGCTTGTATGATAACTATAAAGAAACTTTTAAACTAAGTGAAGAACTTTTTAAAATTAGATTTATTTACATTTCTAATCTTAATCCAGATATTAGACTTTTTAAAAAAAAATTAAGAAGATTTAATAACGATGATATTAAATATTTAGATTCACTTTCTTTTCAATTTAATAGATTTTCTTTAAATGATTCTGTTTGGAGAAATAAAAATGAAGTTTTTTACCAGTTACCAAATTTAAAAAAGGTGAATAAGTATATGTTAAAAAAATCTAATTTTATTGAAATCAAAGACTCATTAGGTTTATATTTGATTAATATAAGCGATATGCTTAAAACTAATCAATATGCCCCTCTGGAATATGTTTCAGAAACTTTAAAGAGGATGGTGATTAATAAGAGAAAATTAGTGTTTATTGATCAACTAAGAAAAGATATAACTAAAGATGCAATTAAAAATAAAAATTTTGAAATTTACTAAATATTTATATATGAATTATGTGGTAGTTATCGCTGTTTTAACTACTAATATGTTATTCTCTCAAGAAAGTAATATAATTGATAATAATAGAAATAAAATTGATGGTGTTGCTGCTGTGGTTGGAGACTTCTTAGTCTTAGATTCAGACATTGATAAACAATTTGATCAGCTTAAAGCCTCAGGAATTTCTACTGATGATATGACCAGATGTCAAGTCTTTGGTAAGCTATTAGAAGACAAGCTTTATCAACATCATGCGATTCAAGATAGTATAGTTGTAAATACTCTAGAAATTCAATCTTTTGTTGATCAACAAATTGATGCCTTTGCTGAGCAGATTGGTTCTATGGAAAAACTAATTAATTATTACAACAAAAATTCTGAACAGGAACTTAGAAATGAAATGTTTGAATTAAATAAAAGTTCTGAGTTAGCTAAGAAAATGCAAGAAAGGATAATTGAAGAAACCGAAGTGACACCTGAAGAAGTTAGACAGTTTTTTAATTCGATTCCTGAAAATGATCGTCCCCTTTTTAATACAGAGCTAAAAGTTGCTCAAATAGTCGTTATTCCAAAGACTACTGAAGAAGAAAAGAAAAAAGTTATTGAGAGACTTGAACAATTTAAAGCAGATGTTGTTGATAATGGATCTAGTTTTACCACTAAAGCGGTTTTGTATACTGAAGATTATGGTTCACGAAAAAATGGTGGAAAATATGTACTTAATAAGAAAAAACCTCAAATGGTAAAAGAATATAGAGATGTCGCATTTTCATTGCAAGAAGGTGAAATATCAGACCCTTTTGAAACTGATTTTGGTTTTTTTATCATTCTTCTTGAAAAAATTAGAGGACAAGAATACGATGTTAGAAGTATACTATTAAAACCTAAGATTAACCCTGAAGAAATTTCAGAGGCCAGAAACAAACTTTTGAATGCTAGAACTAGAATTGTTAATGATGAAATAAGTTTTGCTGATGCTGCATTAGAGATAAGTGATCAAGTAGAGACAAAGTATGATGGTGGTCAATTAATAAACCCAGAGACTCAAGACTATAACTTTGAATTAACGAAAATGGAACCTGAATTATATTCTCAAATTGAAAAGTTAAAAGATGGCGAGATTAGTATTGTTTTACAAGACGAAGATAGAATGAATCCTGTCAAATTTAAATTGTTAACGGTTACCGATCGAATTGATGAACATGAGGCTAACTTTGCGAAGGATTATTTGAAGATCCAATCATTAGCACTTCAGAATAAAAAATTAAAGGAAATTGAAAAATGGCAAGACATAAAAATTGACGATACTTATGTAAAGATTGCTAGTGAGTACAGAGATTGTGAATTTTTTAGTGATTGGTTAAAACAATAACCTATAAAACTTAGTTTATAGTTTACTACGACTATTTTTTACTTTAAACTTTTTATTCCAGCTATCAAGAATGGAATTTTAGGAAAACTTTTCATAATTAAAAGATCTTCAGATATACTACTTTCGTTTCCTAAAAATGCTAGGATTTTGTGAGCTGGGTTTTTCGTAAACATAATTGTAAAAACTTCTTTGCCAGTCATTTTTTTTGTTAATAAAACATTAATAAGTGTTCTATCATACCATTGATAAATTTTATTTTTAAAAGACAGTTTTTGAACAGGATTTTTCCCTGTTTTTAGATTTTTTACTATGTCTATAACATTTTTTTGAATGAATTGAAATGTATATCCTGAACTTGCTTTAGTATATCCACCGGATGTTCCAATATTAATAATATTTTGTTTCGGATTTTGCTCAAACTTTGCCAAGGACATCGGAATAATTCCAAATTCTTCATGTTCAATTGTGTATTTTTCAATTTTTAATACCTCTTTTATGTATTTTTTTAACTCCTCAACATATGTTTCTTGCTTTAGAGTGCTTGGACTAAATAATGTATATTCTATTAACGCCTTTGTAGAGGATGAAGGTAAAACATACATAAAAGTTGCACCATTTTCTTGCGACACTCTAAAATCCATTAGTCTTCCGATTTCTGCATTAAAAACTGGTTTTTCAGTTTTAATAAGCCATCCTTTAAAATGTTGAAGTAAAGAATTTTGTTCGTTAATTTCTGGATTAAAAAGATTTGTTGAATTGAAAATATAATTTGCAGTATATGTATTTTTAGTTGTTTTTAAAACAGCTTTTTTATCGATATTATCAATAGAGTTTATCGACTCTTGAACAAATGATACATTTTTGAATTTCTTAGCATAATTAATTATAAAATTGTAGAAATCTATACCTTGAATCATTTTATATGTATATGATTCCAAATTTAATTTTTTTTTGAAATCTGTAGATAGAAATTCTAATTTATTCCATTTGGCATATACAATAGATTCGAAAGGGCCTGGATTTTTTTCCCAGAAGCACCATGTTCTATCATTACTTTTTTTTTGATCTTTATCAATAACTAATATCGACTTGTTTTGTAATGATGGAGTTTGTAATATTTTATGTAATAAACTTAATCCTGCACAACCTGAACCTGCAATAATATAATCGTATTTCACATTACTATTATTTAAAATATTTGAAGGGAACAACTAACATTCCAAAACATTCTCCTTTTTCTTTTCCAATATTTTTATGATGTATTTTATGTGCTCTTCTTACTCCTCTTGCATACCAATTATTAGCTTTTTTAAAAATTTTAAATCTTTGATGAATAAAAATGTCATGTACAACAAAATAAGATGCGCCATATGCCATTATTCCAAAACCAATTGGTAATCCATACCAGAACCCTTCATAGCTCCATAAATAAAAGCAACTCATACTTACCACTGCATAAAAAATAAAAAATAAATCATTCCTTTCAAACCAACTATCATGATTTTTGTGATGATGATCTCTATGGACATTCCATAAAAAGCCATGCATTATATATTTGTGAGTAAACCATGCCATAAACTCCATTATTGAAAATGTGATTAAAAATGTCATAAACCAATAGACTGTATTCATAATTTTTAAAGTAAATTAAGTTGATATTTAACATAACTTCTAGTTAAAAGTTCAATTTTTTTATAATTAGGAACTCTTATTCTAGTATTTTTTATGTCTAAAGCTGGAGTTTTTTTGAGCTTTTTTAATAATTGACTGTAATATCTATATGCCATAAAAACACCAAACTTAGCTTCAATTGGTAATTTTTTTATTCCGTTCAAACCTTCTCTAAAATCTCCTTCAATTTCGTCAATAATTTTAATTTTTGATTCTTCATCTAATTGGTTTAGATCAGTGTTTGGAAAGTATGTACGATTTAGAACTTCAAAATCATCTTTTAAATCTCTTAAAAAATTGACTTTTTGAAATGCAGAACCTAGTCGCATTGCAAAAGACTTTAGTTCTTCGTATTTTTCTGTATCTCCATTTACAAATACTTTTAAACACATTAGTCCAACTACATCGGCAGAGCCATATATGTAATCTTGGTATTCTTGATTTGACATATACTTTTTCTTGTGTAAATCTTTTTCCATACTACTCATAAAAGAGTCAACAAGGTCTTTGCTTATATTAAATTTATGGTATGTGGCTTGAAAAGAATTTAAGATTGGATTTAAATGAATCTTATTTTTTAAGGACTTCTCTAAATCTAATGAAAAGTCTTTAAATAAAACCTCTTTGTCATAATCATGAAATGAGTCTACAATTTCATCAGCAAACCTTACAAAACCATAAATATTATATATATGTTGACGTATTCCTTTAGACAACATTTTTGTAGCCAAAGAAAATGAAGTACTGTAAGTTTTAGTTACAATTTTACTGCAATCATTAGACACATCATCAAAAATACTTTTCATAATAATATTAATTTGTGTTAAAGCTAATACAATTTATTTATTATTTATCAAATCAGCAACTAGTTTACCAGAAACTATTGCAGGAGGTACACCTGGACCTGGTACAGATAATTGTCCAGTGAAGTACATGTTTTTAACTAATTTACTTTTTAATTTAGGCCTAAGAAATGAAGTTTGGAGAAGCGTATTTGCTAATCCGTAAGCATTTCCTTTGTATGAATTGTATTCTTCAATAAAATCACTCACACAAAAAGATTTTTTATAAATAATGCTATTCTTAATTTTTTGCTCTGTTATAGACTCAATCCTTTCAATTACTATATTAAAATATTTTTCTCTAAGTTTTTCAGTGTCTTCTAGTCCAGGTGCTAATGGAATTAAAATAAAACCATTTTCACAACCTAATGGAGCTGTATGTTCATTGGTTATTGAAGTAAAGTTAGCATAGAACAAAGGCTCAGATGGCCATTTAGGTTCTTTATATATTTCTTTGGAATGTAAATTGAAATCGGTGTCAAAAAATAGATTATGATGAGCTAGATTATTTAATTTTTTGTCAAAACCCAGGTAAAATAACAAAGACGAAGGAGCTAGTACTCTTTTTGACCAATATTTTTCAGAATATTGTCTTAAATTTTTGGGCAAAAGTTTTTCTGTATGATGATAATCTGCTCCTGAAAGTACAACATCGGATTTTATTAGATTTCCATTAACTTTAATTGCAGTTGCAATATTTTTTTTAGTTATAATTCCATCTATGTTTGAATTATTATGATATTTCACTCCAAGTGACTTTCCAATACTAATCATAGCATTTACTACATCATAAAACCCATTTGTAGGTTGCCAAGTGCCTAAACCAAAATCCGCATAATTCATGAAATTATAAAAAGCTGGAGTATTTGATGATTCAGCTCCCAAAAACAAAACTGGAAATTCTAAAATTGATCTAAGTTTAGGGTTTTTAAAGTCTCTATGAACTTCCTTTTTAATATTACTAAAAAAATATCCAACTCGCCTAATAGTATCGAATGATATTAGTTCTAATGGGGATAAACCAGGCATTTTATATAGCATGTCTGTTACAGCTATTTTATAATTATCTTTCGCTCGGGAGATAAACTTTTTTAGTTTTATTGAGCTTCCTTTTTCTTCATTTTCAAAAACTTTATAAATCTTGTCTAGAGAATCTGGAATTGCTATGAAATCCTTTTTACCAAAATATACATGATATGCAGGGTTTAACTTTTTTAGTGAATAAAAATCTTTTGCTTCTGAATTAAAATCTTTAAAAAATCTTTCAAATACATCAGGCATCCAATACCAACTAGGCCCCATGTCAAAGGTGAATCCTTCTTCTTTAAATTGTCTAGCTCTACCGCCAAAATCATCATTTTTTTCAAAGACTTCAACTTTATGTCCCATTTTAGCCAAATAACATGCTGCAGACAATGAAGAAAATCCAGAACCAATAATTGAAATACTTTTTTTCATAAAATATATTCTGTGCGTACGAGAAGACTCGAACTTCCACAACTAAATAAGTCATTAGGCCCTCAACCTAACGCGTCTACCAATTCCGCCACGTACGCAAAAAATTAGAAGAACAAATATAAAATATATTATACCATAACTAGTCAAGATTTTATCTAAATATACTTTTTTTAATATTTATTTAACATTATATAATATTTATTAAATTGCAACTAAATTTAATATCTAGATTATGAAAAAAATTATATATTTTACCTCCCTATTATTAATATGTTCCACTAATTTTTTTGCCCAAAAAGATAAAAATAAAGCTCAAGACAATCTACTTGACAAAATTAGTTTGAGTGGTCTTTCCTGGAGAAGTATTGGTCCATCTTTAACCTCAGGTAGAATTTCAGATTTAGCAATTAATCCTGATAAACCATTTGAATATTATGTAGCCGTTTCATCCGGTGGAGTATGGAAAACCTCAAATTGGGGCTTGGATTATACTCCAGTATTTGATAATGAATCTTCCTACTCTATTGGTTGCGTAACAATCGATCCGAATAATACCAATATTATTTGGATTGGTACTGGAGAAAATAACAATCAAAGATCTGTTGCTTATGGTGATGGAATTTATAAGTCTTTTGATGGTGGCAAGTCATGGAAAAATATGGGGCTTAAAAACTCTGAACATATTGGAAATATTTTAGTTCATCCTGAGAATTCTAATGTAGTGTTTGTTTCAGCCTATGGGCCATTGTGGAGTAAAGGAGGAGATAGAGGTATTTATAAGACTGAAGATGGAGGAAATACATGGAATAAGATATTATATATTGATGAGCATACAGGTTTTAATGAGATACATATGGATCCTAGAAATCCAGACGTTTTATATGCTGCAAGTCATCAAAGAAGAAGACATGTTTACACTTATGTTGGTGGAGGTCCAGGATCTGGCTTACATAAATCTACTGATGGAGGTGTTACATGGAAAGAAATAAATAAAGGACTTCCTGTAGTTGAGATAGGCAGAATTGGAATGGATATTTCTGATGCAAATCCAGAAATCATTTATGCAATTGTCGAGGCTGCTGAAAGAAAGGGCGGTTTTTACAAATCTACTGATAGGGGGGAGAACTGGGTAAAACAAAGTAGTAAAGTTACAAGCGGTAATTATTATCAAGAGATTTTTGCTGACCCTGTTGATCAAGATGTGGTTTATACTATGGATACTTGGATGGCAGTTACTCATGATGGAGGTAAAACCTTTAAAAATGTTGGAGAAGATTTTAAACATGTTGATAATCACGCAATGTGGATTAATCCTAATAATAATTCTCATTGGCTAGTAGGTTGTGATGGTGGTATATATGAAACTTTTGATAATGCAAAAAATTGGGATTTTAAAGAAAACCTTCCTGTAACTCAATTTTATAAAGTAGCAGTTGATAACGCTGAACCCTTTTATAATATATACGGTGGTACTCAAGATAATTTTAGTATGGGTGGTCCATCAAGAGTTAAAACTGCTCATGGGATAACTAATCAAGATTGGTTTATTACTCATGGAGGAGATGGGTTTGAATCTCAAGTTGATCCGGATAATCCAAATATTGTTTATGCTCAGTCGCAGTATGGATGGTTAGTGAGATATGATAAATTAAGTGGTGAGGAAGTAGGTATTAAACCAATAGCAAGAAAAGGTGAACTAGATTATAAATGGAACTGGGATGCTCCATTAGCTGTAAGTAAACATAAAAGTGGAAGATTATATTTTGCAGCAAATAAAGTCTTTAGATCTGACGATTACGGTAATAGCTGGGAAGTTATAAGTGATGATCTTTCTAGAAAAATTAAAAGAAACGAACTTAAAGTTTATGGAAGAGTCTTAAGTATGGATGCCGTAGCCAAGAATGGTTCAACTTCGCCTTATGGAACAATTGTGTCTTTATCAGAATCTCCAATTGACTCTGATTTTATTGCTGTTGGAACTGATGATGGTCTAATCCAGATTACAAAAAATGGTGGACAAAACTGGGCTAAAATTGATAATATTAAAGGTGCTCCTAGCTTATCTTATGTAAATAGCATTTATTTATCTAAACATGATATAAATGTTATGTATGTTGCATTTAATCATCATAAATATGGAGATTTTAAACCTTACATATTTAAATCTTCGGATCAAGGTAAAAGTTGGGAATCAATTTCAAATAACCTTCCTGAAAGAGGAAGTGTATATTCGATTGAAGAGGATCATATTAATAAAGATTTGATTTTTTGTGGAACAGAATTTGGAGTTTTCTTTTCCCCAAATTCTGGTGAGAGATGGAAAGAACTAGGTAATGGTTTACCCACTATTGCAGTAAGAGACATTGCGATACAAGAAAGAGAAAATGATTTAGTTCTTGGAACATTTGGTAGAGGTTTTTATGTGCTAGATGACTATTCATCATTGAGATCAATTAATGATTATTACTCATCTAGTAATTCTAATATTTTTAATGTTAGGGATCCATTGATGTGGGAGAAAAGTATGCCTTTAGGACTGCCAGGTAAAGCTTTTCAAGGAGATAACTTTTACTCAGCTACAAACTTAGGACCTGTTGCAATGATAACATATTTCCATAATGACAACTTTAGTTCCTTGAAATCTAAAAGACAAAAAAGTGAAAAAGAATTAATTAAAAATAACAAAGATGTAAGCTATCCTTCTTATGAAGATTTGTATAGTGAATCTAACGAATTTAAAAATAAACTAATCTTCACAATTAAAGACTCAGATGGGTTGGTCGTTAAAAAAGTTTTTAAATCTCCAAAAAAGGGTGTTCATCGCTTTCAATGGGACCTTCGTTATGAACAAAAAGTACCTGTTAGTTTTGCTAAATCTTCTTTTTATAATCCTTTTGCTGGAGTCTCTGAAGGGACCTTAATAAAACCTGGTATGTATTCTATAGAAATGGACCTTTTTGATGGATCTGATTTCACTAAATTAGTTAACCCTGTGAGCTTTAATGTAAAAGCATTAAAAATAACTAGTATGCCAGCTACAGATAGAGATAATAAAGTAGTTTTTCAAAGAAATGTATCTCAACTTGAAGGTGAGATGTTGTCAGCAGCACAAATGTTAGGGGATGCTTCTAATAAAATCAAATATTTCAAAGAAGCTATTAAACTAGTTGAAGCGCCTTATGATGAATTATCTAAACTAATTTTTAATATCGATTCTAAAATAAAATCTATAAACACTAGCTTATATGGAAATTCTTTAAAAAGTAAATTAGATATTGTAGAAACACCTACCGCTTACAACAGGCTAATGTCAATTCTTTATGAGCAAAAGTATTCTACTTCATCACCTACTTTCACTCATCTTGAAAGTTTTGAAATTGCAAAAGAAGAATTTACTCCAATATTTAATCAAATTAAAAACCTATTGAAAGTTGATATAAAAGAAATTGAGAATAAATTAAAAATATTGAATGCACCTTATACACCAGGAAGGTTAAAGGCAAAATATTAAAAAAAATCTCATCAATTTTGATGAGATTTTTGTGACCTGGCTGGGGCTCGAACCCAGGACCCTCTCCTTAAAAGGGAGATGCTCTACCAACTGAGCTACCAGGTCTTATTTGTTTTAATAAGGCTGCAAATATAAAATGTTTAATTTATATTACAATGATTTTTTTTTGATAATATTAAATATTAATTCAATTACATTTTTTTACATATAATAATTAACTTCAAAAATAATATGAATATAGTTTTATTAGGATATATGGGCTGTGGTAAAACAACAATTGGAAAAATCTTATCCAAAATAACTGGCAAAAAATTTATTGACTTAGATTCTTACATCGAATCAACAACAAATCAGACAATTAGTGATCTATTTTCATTAAAGGGAGAGATTTACTATAGAAAACTTGAATCGAATTGCTTAAAAGTGATAATGGCTAAGCATGATAATATTGTATTATCTCTTGGAGGTGGTACTCCTTGTTATTCAAATAATTTAACATTAATTCAAAACTCTAAATCGTTTTTTTTAAAACATTCAATTAATATTTTATCAAATAGATTAATTAATATTAACTCGTCTAGACCTATTCTCTCTGATATTGATAATTTAGACAAAATGAATGATCATATTGCTAAGCATTTATTTGAAAGAAACTATTTCTACAATCAAGCTTCCAATATCATTCAATGTGATTTTAAAAATCAAGACGAAATCGCTAATGAGATAGCAAGCTTATTAGCTTAAAAATGCCTCTGCTTTGTTATTTGTAAACCTAACTTTAATGTGGCTTATTGTAGTTGTAGATAAAGAAATTCCTTTGAAATCTGCTTTTACTGGATATTTTTTATGATTTCTATTAATTAATACTGCTGTTTTGAATTGCTTAATTTCTGTATTTAAAAAATGTTTTACAGCATAAATTAAAGTAGCTCCAGAATTTAATACATCATCAACCAATACTAAGGATTTATTTAAGTAATAATCTTCATTAAGTGAAGTGGTCACTTCATCTAAGGGATTTTCTTTATTTATTTTAACGCTGCAGGTTGTTATTTTTATATCGGAAATATTTGCAAGACTTTGTTTAAGTTTGGTTGCTATTATAAATCCATTTTTTTCAATTCCTGCAATAATAATTTCTTTTTCACCAATATTACATTCTATAATTTGATGTGCAATTCTTGCGATTTTTTGATTTATTTGGTCTTCGTTTAGAATTATTTTTTTTTTCATTGAGGATATATTATTATGTAATTAAGTTAATTTAATGAAGACATTTTTTTTCTTAAAATATGATTAAACTTAATATAAAAAAATTATTTAATTGTATCTTGCCAATGTAAAATTAAATAATAATAATGAAAAATAAGATTTATTTTTTTATAACCCTAAGTTTAACATTTCTTTTATTTTCTTGTCCGGATGACGATGATGGACTTACCTCTATTCCAGAAGTTGATAGAACTATTCAACAAGTTGTTGATGATTCAATATTAAATAATTATTTAGAAACTCATTACTATAATGCTGGTGAGCTTTCACAAATGTCTAGTTTCACTATTAACGATATCGTTATTACCCCGCTTGATGAAGATGGTGTTTTGCCAGACCCAGATATAAATACATTGTTAATTGACGATGTTATTACAGGTTCCACTGTTCACGAAGATGCCGAGTATGATTATTATTATTTAAATTTAAATCAAGGGGGAGGAGATGACTCTCCTAATTTTTCTGATAAAGTTAGAGTTAACTATGAAGGTAACCTTTTAGATGGAGAGGTTTTTGACAACACATTTGCTCCGGTAGTTTTTGATTTAACTGCTGTAGTTGCTGGTTGGGGAAGGATCCTACCTGAATTTAATACAGCTGAGGATTATTCTGTTAATTCTGATGGTACTGTAAGCTACACAAATCCAGGAATCGGTGTTATGTTTATTCCTTCTGGATTAGCTTATTATTCTAGTGCTGCTGGTTCTATTCCAGTTTATTCTTGTTTGTCTTTTAAATTTTCTTGTTTTCAAATGGAAAGTAATGACCATGATACAGACAATGTTCCTTCTTATTTAGAGGACTTAAATGGAAATTTAGACTTAACAGATGATGATACTGATGGTGATACTTTTTACGATTTTGTTGATAGTGATGATGATAACGATGGTACCTTAACAATTGATGAGGATTTAGAGCCAGACACAGACCCTAATGTAGATCGTGATGGAGATGGTGATCCAACTAATGATATTGGAGATGGTGATCCAACCAATGATGATACTGATGGTGATGGAATTCCAAATTACTTGGATGAAGATGATTCAGCTTCAAGAAATGATTAATTAGTGCATAAATATATATTTTCCTTTTTATATTTTATTACGTTTAACTTTTATGGACAGTGTAATGGTTCAAATGATCTATGCAACAAAAGATATAATGAAGTGGCATATCTTACTACCCATAATGCCTTTAATTCTAAACAAGACAGATTTCTTTTTCCAAATCAGAAATCCAACATAGCCGAACAACTCAACAATGGTGTAAGAGCACTAATGATTGATGTATACGACGATAATGGAAGTACTGTTGTTTATCACGCTTATAAGTTTTTAGGATCTCAACCATTATCCGTTTATTTAAATGACATTAAATATTTTTTGGATAATAATCCAAATGAAATATTAACCTTAATATTAGAAACTTATACTTCTTCTAATGCTATAGAAAATGAAATAAATAAAGTAGGGTTATTAAAATATTTACATACTCAAGATGTTAATTCTTTATGGCCAAAGTTACAAACAATGATTGATTCTAATAAAAGGTTAGTAATACTTTCAGATAAAAATGATGGAAATGAAAAACAAAGTTGGTATCACTATATGTGGAATTTTGCTGTAGAAAACAAGTATGGTGAGATTAACTGTGAATTTAATAGAGGTAGTCCTGAAAATAGTCTTTTTATCTTCAACCACTTCATTACTTCATTAACTGGTAATAAGGATAATGCAAACAAAGTAAATTCATTCAAATACCTTATGAATCATATTACAAATTGTAAGGACTTAAAAAATAAATTCCCCAACTTTATAACAGTTGATTTTTATGAAATAGGAGAAAGTATTGATGTAGTTAGTAAATTAAACTCAACAGAATTGATAACTAATTAAAAGTAACAAATATTTTTTTTAACTTATTTCCTTTTTAAAACTTTAATTACTTTTTCTATAATTGAATTTGCATTTAATCCATACTTTTCCATCAGTTGAGTTGGTGTCCCAGATTCTCCAAAAGTATCATTTGTAGCAACAAACTCTTGAGGAGTAGGGTGTTCCAAAGCTAAAATTCTTGAAACTGACTCTCCTAAACCACCTAGATAATTGTGCTCTTCAGCAGTTACTATACAACCAGTTTTTTTTACAGATTTCAAAATAGCATTTTTGTCTAATGGTTTTATAGTATGAATATTTATTACTTCAGCAGATATTCCTTTTTCAAATAATTTTTCGGATGCTTGTAATGCTTCCCAAACTAAGTGACCAGTTGCTACAATAGTAACATCACTACCTTCAGTTAAATTAATAGCTTTTCCAATTTCAAAGGTTTGATTTTCATCTGTAAAAATAGGTACAGAAGGTCTTCCAAACCTTAAGTAAACAGGACCCTCATACTTAGCTATGGCAATTGTTGCAGCTTTGGTTTGATTATAATCACAAGTATTTATAACTACCATTCCCGGAAGCATTTTCATAAGTCCAATGTCTTCTAAAATTTGGTGTGTAGCACCATCTTCACCTAAAGTTAAACCTGCGTGTGATGCACATATCTTTACATTTTTATTTGAATACGCAATAGATTGTCTAATTTGATCATATACTCTTCCTGTAGAAAAATTTGCAAAAGTTCCTGTAAATGGAATCTTACCTCCAATTGTAAGTCCGGCTGCTATTCCCATCATATTCGCTTCAGCTATTCCAATTTGAAAAAATCTTTCGGGATTTTCATCAATAAATTCATTCATTTTTAAGGAACCTATTAAATCTGCACAAAGTGCTACAACATTGGGGTTGGTTCTTCCTAACTCTGCTAAACCTGCACCAAAACCGCTTCTAGTATCTTTTTTCTGTGTATATGTGTATTTTTTCATTGTCTATTTTGCAGTTTTATTAATAGTCTCCTAGTGTTTCTGGATTTTGTTCTAACGCACTTTTAAGTTGCTCATCATTAGGAGCTTTTCCATGCCAAGCGTGGGTGTGCATCATAAAATCTACTCCATTACCCATCATTGTTTTTAATAAAACACAAACAGGTTTTTTGTTTTTTGTTAGATTTTTAGCTTTTTGCATTCCGTTAATAATATCTTGAATACTATTACCATTTTTAATTTCTACTACTATCCATCCAAAGGATTCAAATTTATCTTTAATGCTTCCCATAGGCAGTACATCATCTGTAGCTCCATCAATCTGTTTTCCATTCAAATCTACAGTTGCAATAATATTGTCTATATTTTTTGCAGATGCATACATTATAGCTTCCCAATTTTGTCCTTCCTGTAACTCTCCGTCTCCATGAAGACTATAAATTATATTATTATCATTATTAAGTTTTTTTGCTTCTGCAGCTCCAATGGCAACAGATAAACCTTGACCAAGTGAACCAGAGGCAATTCTTACTCCTGGAAGACCTTCGTGAGTAGTTGGGTGTCCTTGAAGTCTAGAGTTTAACAATCTAAAAGTATTTAGTTCTTCAACATCAAAATAACCCACCCTAGAAAGAACACTATAGAATACTGGTGATATATGTCCATTTGATAGAAAAAACAAATCTTCATCATGACCATTCATCTCAAAAGTTATTTTTCTGTTCATTAATGTTTTATAAAGAACCACTAAAAACTCAGCACAACCTAAAGACCCGCCAGGATGACCTGAATTTACCTTATGTACCATTCTTAAAATGTCTCTTCTAACTTGTATTGTCAATTTTTGAAGTTCTTCCATTTTTATTTTATATAAACGTAAAAATAATTTAATATATAGCTATTGTATAATTATGAGTTATCCTTTTATCAACAATGTATTTGATTTACTAACATTTAATTTTTATCAGTGTATATTGAATTTTTGTTATTTATATTTGCTTAAATTAATTATATGAAATTTGACCTGATTAAAACAGACTCTGAATCATCTGCTAGAGCTGGATTAATTAAAACAGATCACGGAATTATTGAAACTCCAATTTTTATGCCAGTAGGAACTATTGGTAGTGTTAAAGGAGTTCATCAAAGAGAGCTTAAAAATGATGTGAATGTCGACATAATTTTAGCAAATACATATCATCTTTATTTACGACCTAATACAGAGATAATACATAAAGCAGGAGGTATTCATAAGTTTATTAATTGGGATAGAAATATCTTGACAGATTCCGGCGGTTATCAAGTTTATTCTTTAGCAGCAAATAGAAAAATAAATGAAAAGGGAGTTAAGTTTAAGAGTCATATAGATGGAAGTATTCATGAATTTACAGCAGAAAATGTCATGGAGATTCAACGAAAAATTGGTGCGGATATCATAATGGCCTTTGACGAATGCCCACCTTATCCTTGTTCTTTTGATTATGCAAAAAAATCAATGCATATGACTCACAGATGGCTAGATAGATGTATTGAAAAATTAGAAACAACCCCTTTTTTATATGATTATGAGCAAGCTTTTTTTCCAATAATTCAAGGAAGTGTATATAAAGATTTAAGAAAAATTTCTGCTGAATATATTGCTGAAACCAATTGTTTTGGAAATGCAATTGGAGGTTTATCTGTAGGTGAACCTGCTGAAGAAATGTATGAAATGTCTGATTTGGTTTGTCAAATTTTACCGAAGTCAAAGCCAAGATATTTAATGGGTGTAGGTACTCCTACTAATCTTTTAGAAAATATTAGTTTAGGTGTTGATATGTTCGACTGTGTAATGCCAACTAGAAATGCAAGAAATGGAATGTTATTCACATCTGAAGGAACTATAAATATAAAAAACAGTAAATGGAAAAATGATTTTAGTTGTATAGACAGTATGGCACATACATACGTTGATACAGATTACTCTAAAGCATATTTAAAACACTTGTTTTCTGTAAATGAGTTATTGGCTAAACAGATTTCTACTATTCATAATCTTGGGTTTTATAATTGGTTAGTTAAAGAGTCTAGACGCAGAATTATTGAAGGAAATTTTGTAGATTGGAAAAACAACATGGTTAAAAAATTAAGTAACAGGTTATAATTAATGAAGATTTTAGATTGGTACATATTAAAAAAGTACTTAAGTACTTTTATTACTATTCAATTATTATTTATACCCATAGCTATTGTAGTTAATCTTGCTGATAATATTGACAAGATTTTAGCAAATGAAGTTCCATTTAATCTCGTAGCTGAGTATTATTTTAATTTTACAATTTATTTTTCTTCTTCATTACTACCACTTTTTTTATTCTTATCTGTTATTTGGTTCACATCAAAATTAGCTTCTGATACTGAGGTTATTGCTTTTTTAAGCTCTGGTATATCTTTTTTTAGATTTTTAAGATCCTACCTTTTAGGAGCATTAATTATAGCTATAATTGCCTTTTTGTTTGGATTATTTATTGTTCCTAATGCAAGTAAAGATTTTAATGAATTTTCTTATAAATATTTAAAAGGCTCTAAAAAGAGTTATGATACTCAAAATATTTACAGACAAATTAGTCCAAATGATTATATTTATTTAAGTCAATTTAATCCAAAGAGTAATGTTGGGTCTAATTTTACTTTAGAGCATTTCGAAGATAATATTTTAAAATATAAAATTGAATCTAGTAATATTCGTTACCTGCCTTCGGATAGCCTATTTAGACTTTCTAATTATACAAAAAGAATAATTGGTAAAGAAGATGATATACTTATAAAGAAAAGAAAACTTGACACTTCATTTGCTTTTAAATTAAAGGATTTACTTCCAATAAAATATATTGCAGAAACGTTGAGCTATCCAGAGCTAGTAACATTTATTGATCAAGAAAAGCTTAGAGGTTCTTCCAATATTGGAAGATATCAACTTGTTAAATATAAAAAGTGGAGTATACCTTTTTCAGTTTTTATTTTAACCATTATTGCTTTTTCTGTTTCCTCCGTAAAGCGTAGGGGAGGAACCGGAGTTAATTTAGCTTTTGGAATAGTTGTTGCCATGATATTTGTTTTTTTTGATAAAGTATTTGGAGTAATGGCTCAGCAATCTGATTTCTCTCCATTTTTAGCTGTTTGGTTACCAAATATTTTATTCGGTGTTCTTGCAATTTATTTATTATACCATGCAAAAAAATAACTTTAAACACTACCTACATCTACATTTTTTAGTTTTTATAGCTGGATTTACTGCTATATTAGGTGAGGCAATTTCTTTAAGTTCTATTGCTTTGGTTTGGCATAGAATGCTTATTGCTCTAGTTCTTACTTTTTTATTTCTCTTATACTATAGATATAATTTAAAAATTAAGTTAAAAGATTTTTTTAAATTCTCTCTAGCTGGTATCATAATTGCGCTTCATTGGATTACTTTTTTTGAAGCGATAGAACAATCAAATATATCCATAACCTTGGCCATGTTTTCTACTGGAGCTTTCTTTGCTTCTTTAATTGAACCAATATTTTTCAAAAGAAAAGTAAGACCTGTGGAGATTATCTTAGGTTTTATTGTTATATGTGGTGTTTTTATAATCCTACAGGCAAATATTAGTAGTTTTATTGGAGTTTTATTGGGTATTATTTCTGCTCTTCTTGCTTCTCTATTTTCAGTATTGAATGGTAAATTAGTTCAAGATAATAATCCGTTTTTAATATCTTTTTATGAATTTTTATCAGGTGTAACTTTTATATTATTATACTTAACCTTTTCAGGTAATTTAATTGATTTAAATATTGAATCTTTTTTTAGTTATGATTATTTGTATGTATTTATTTTGGGTTCCATTTGTACAGCATATGCCTTTATTGCCTCTGTACATATTTTAAAATTTTTAAGTCCATATACATTAGTTTTAACTTATAACTTAGAGCCTGTATATGGAATTTTATTAGCAATTTTTATTTTTCCTGAAACTGAAAAAATGGAGTTTTCATTTTATATAGGCACACTAATTATAATATTGACAATTATTATTAATTCCATTCTTAAAATTAAGAATACTAAAAAAGTATCTTCATAATAACTAATCACCATTAAAGTTTTTATATTTGTTTTTAATACTATTTATATGAATTATTTAGATTTTGAATTACCGATTAAAGAATTGGAAGATCAGTTAAATGCCCAAAAAGTTATTGGTGAAAAAAGTGATGTAGATGTCTCCGAGACTTATGAACAAATCGAAAATAAATTAAAGAAGACCAAGAAGGAAATTTATAACAATTTAACTCCATGGCAAAGAGTACAAATGTCTAGACATCCTGATAGACCATATACTCTTGATTATATTAGTGCTATTTTTGGGGACTCTTTTTTAGAACTTCATGGAGATAGAAATTTCAAGGATGATAAAGCCATGATTGGTGGGCTTGGAAAAATTTTTGATCAGTCCTTTATGTTTATCGGTCAGCAAAAAGGTTATAATACTAAAACTAGACAGTATAGAAATTTTGGTATGGCTAACCCTGAAGGTTATAGAAAAGCATTAAGACTAATGAAATCTGCTGAGAAATTTAATATTCCTGTAGTAACCTTAATCGATACGCCAGGTGCTTATCCAGGCCTTGAAGCAGAGGAAAGAGGACAAGGTGAAGCAATTGCTAGAAATATATTAGAAATGACTAGGTTGAAAGTCCCTATTATAACTGTTATTATAGGCGAGGGTGCTTCTGGAGGAGCATTAGGAATAGGTGTTGGTGACAAAGTATTAATGCTTGAAAATACTTGGTATTCAGTTATTTCACCAGAATCTTGTTCTTCAATTTTATGGAGAAGTTGGGAATTTAAAGAGCAAGCTGCATCAGCTTTAAAATTGACTGCTAAAGACATGAAAAAAATGAATTTAGTTGACCATGTGATTAAAGAGCCTTTGGGTGGCGCGCATAATGATAGAGAAAAAACATTTCTTAATGTACGTGATGCTATTGTTAAAGCTTATTCTGAATTCAAAGATTTATCTTCTAAAGATTTGGTTAGCAAGAGAATGGATAAATATTCGTCTATGGGTGTTTTTAATGGTTAATATAAATCTAACCTCTATTAACAATTTCTAACTTTTATTAACAACAATATTGTTTATTATAAGTTAAAAAGTTAAGTTTTATATTTTATTTTTCATTTCATTATTTAAGTAACTTAGCTTTATGAAGCAAACAAATCCTTATCAAAACTTGAGAGTTGACAGAAATTCTATTATTAATTTAGAAAAAGGTAAAATACCTCCTCAAGCAATTGATCTAGAAGAGGTTGTACTAGGCGCTATGATGATTGATAAAAAAGGTGTTGATGAGGTAATAGACATATTAAACTCTGAAGCTTTTTATAAAGAAAGCCATCAATATATATTTCAAGCTATTCTTACTTTGTTTGAAAATAGTGAGCCGATTGACTTGCTAACAGTATCCTCTCAGCTAAAAAAGGATAATAGATTAGAACTAGCTGGTGGTGATTTTTACTTAATATCTCTTACTCAAAAAGTTTCCTCATCAGCTCATATTGAATTCCATGCTAGGATTATTTTACAAAAATATATCCAAAGGAGTTTAATTAAAATTTCTAATGAAATTATTGAAGAATCTTATGATGAAACTAAAGATGTTTTTGATTTGCTTGATAAAGCAGAAGCAAAACTATATGATGTTACTCAGGGAAATATAAAAAAATCTTCGGAAACTGCTCAGAGTTTAGTTATTCAGGCAAAGAAAAAAATTGAAGCTATCTCAAATAAAGATGGTCTTAGTGGTATTCCTTCTGGATTTGATAAAATTGACAAACTAACTTCGGGTTGGCAAGAAAGTGATTTAATCATTATTGCAGCTAGACCAGGTATGGGTAAAACAGCATTAACACTATCTATGGCTAGGAATATTGCGGTCAATCAAAATATTCCTGTAGGTTTTTTCTCCTTAGAAATGTCTTCTGTTCAATTAATTACCAGATTAATCTCATCAGAAACAGGCTTGTCTTCGGAAAAGTTAAGAACTGGTAGATTAGAAAAGCATGAGTGGGAGCAATTAAATGTTAAAGTTAAGAGTTTAGAAAAAGCTCCTCTTTTTATTGATGATTCTCCTTCTTTATCTGTATTTGATTTGAGAGCTAAAGCTAGACGTCTTTCTTCTCAACATGGAATAAAATTATTGATTGTTGATTATTTACAATTAATGACTATTGGAGGTAATAATAAAGGAGGTAATAGAGAACAAGAAATATCTACTATTTCTAGGAACCTTAAAGCATTAGCAAAGGAATTGAGTATCCCTGTTATAGCTCTTTCTCAGCTCTCCAGAGCTGTTGAAACTAGAGGAGGTAGTAAAAGACCTATTTTGTCCGATTTACGTGAATCTGGAGCAATTGAACAAGATGCTGATATTGTATCCTTTATTTACAGACCAGAATATTATAAAATTGATGAATGGGATGACGATGATAGATCACCAACAGATGGACAAGCTGAACTGATTGTAGCTAAACACAGAAATGGAGGTTTAGACAATTTAAGACTTAAGTTTATTAAGGAATTAGGTAGGTTTGAAAATATAGATGACTTTGATTCTCCATATGAGTTTCATTCAAAAATGAATGCAGCAGCAAATGATGACACCTTTAAACCAGATCCAAACCAGGCATTTAATTTACCTGATAATTCAGATCTTCCTTTTTAATTTATTTTATCAACAATTGCTTTAAAAGCTTCTGGATTGTTCATAGCTAAATCAGCTAAAACTTTTCTATTTAAGTCAATGTTTTTTGACTTCATTTTACCGATAAATTCAGAGTAAGACATTCCATGCAAACGCGCAGCAGCATTTATTCTCATAATCCACAGTGCTCTGAACGATCTTTTCTTGTTTCTTCTATCTCTAAATGCATAAAGCATTGCTTTATCAACAGCGTTCTTCGCTACTGTCCATACATTTTTTCTTCTACCAAAATATCCTTTGGCTTGTTTTAATACTTTTTTTCTTCTAGCTCTTTTGGCTACTGAATTTACTGATCTTGGCATTTTGTTTTTGTTTTTTGAGTTAGGCGGTTTTTAAAAACTCTTTATTGCCCAATTCATGGTTATTATTTTACCTTCTTTAAACTATTTTAATCTTAATTGTTGTTTAATATTGTCTAAATCACTTTTGTGTACTAATGTACTGTGAGTTAAAGCTAATTTTCTTTTTTTAGATTTCTTAGTTAAAATATGGCTTTTGAAAGCATGTTTTCTTTTGATTTTTCCAGTACCCGTTACTTTGAAACGTTTTTTGGCACTAGACTTTGTTTTCATTTTTGGCATATTTAATCAATTTTAATTATTACTTACTTATTTTTTTGGCGCTATAAACATTATCATTCTTTTGCCTTCTAATTTTGGCATTTGTTCAACTTTCCCTATTTCTTCAAGATCTTGTGCTAATCTTAATAACAATATTTCTCCTTGATCTTTATAAATAATTGATCTTCCTTTAAAAAAAACAAAGGCTTTTAACTTTGCACCTTCTTTTAAAAATTTCTCAGAATGTTTTTTCTTGAATTCATAATCATGATTATCGGTCTGAGGTCCGAATCTAATTTCTTTGATAACTACCTTAGTTGTCTTAGATTTTAATACTTTATCTCTTTTCTTCTGCTCGTACAGGAATTTTTTATAATCCACTATTTTACACACAGGAGGATTTGCTTTTGGAGAAATTTCTACAAGATCTAAACCTAAATCATCTGCTATTATTAATGCTTTTGATTTTGAATATACTCCAATTTCTACGTTTTCGCCTACCAGCCTTATTTCTGGTGCTAGTATTTTACTATTTATTCTATGTTCGTCAACTTTGATAATCCTTGCAGGACCTCTAGGTTTTCTTCTTCTAATTGCTATAGTGTATAATTTTAGTTATTAAATATATTTTTTATTGAATTATTTATAATTTTTACAAAATCTTCAACACTCATTTTACCTAAATCTTCCCCACCGTGTTTTCTTAATGAAATACAGTTTTCTTTTTCTTCGCTTTCTCCAATAATAATCATGTATGGAGTTTTGTTTATTTCTGCATCACGGATCTTTCTTCCCATTGTTTCACTTCTATCATCAAGCAGGGCGCGAATTTCGTTAATTTCTAACAAATTTAAAACTTTTTTAGTGTATTTCTCGTATTTATCGCTAATACTAAGTATTGCAACCTGTTCAGGAATTAACCAAATAGGTAAATTACCGGCTGTATTCTCCAATAATATCGCTATAAACCTCTCTAGACTTCCAAATGGTGCCCTGTGTATCATTACAGGTCTATGTAGTAAGTTGTCACTACCTTTGTAATTTAATTCAAATCTTTCAGGAAGATTGTAATCAACTTGAATGGTACCTAATTGCCATTCTCTGTCAAGAGCATCTTTAACCATAAAGTCTAGTTTAGGTCCATAAAATGCTGCTTCACCTTTTTCAATCTTGTATTTTAACTTTTTATCTTTTACAGCTTTTAAAATTGCATTTTCAGATTTTTCCCAAACTTCGTCACTACCTATATATTTTTCAGATTTTTTAGGATCTCTTAACGAAACTTGAGCTGTAAAATTATTAAACCCTAGAGACCTAAAGACATATAAAACTAAATCAATAACATTTTTGAATTCTTCATTTAGTTGGTCCTCTGTACAAAATATGTGTGCATCATCTTGAGTAAATCCTCTAACTCTAGTTAGTCCATGTAATTCTCCACTTTGTTCGTATCTATAGACAGTCCCAAATTCAGCATACCTCACTGGAAGGTCTTTATAGCTAAATTTAAAAGAGTTATAAATTTCGCAATGATGTGGACAATTCATAGGTTTTAATAAAAACTCTTCATTTTCTTTAGGAGTTCCAATTGGCTGAAAACTATCTTCCCCATATTTTTCATAATGACCAGAGGTTATGTATAACTCTTTTTGACCAATGTGTGGAGTAATAACCATTTCGTATCCAGCTTTCTTTTGAGCATCCTTTAAAAAATTCTCTAATCGTGCTCTTAATTCAGCACCTTTGGGAAGCCAAAGTGGTAATCCTAATCCGACCTTTTGAGAAAATGCAAATAATCCTAGTTGTTTACCAATTTTTCTATGGTCTCTCTTTTTAGCTTCTTCTAAGTTTTCAAGGTACTCAGTTAGTAACTTTTGCTTAGGAAAAGATATTGCATATACTCTTGTTAATTGCTTGTTTTTCTCATTACCTCTCCAGTATGCTCCTGCCACACTTAATAATTTAAAAGCTTTAACAATTCCGGTATTAGGAATGTGTCCACCTCTACATAAATCTGTAAAATTTGAATGATCACAAAATGTTATTTCACCATCAGTAAGATTTTTTATAAGTTCAACTTTATATTCATTTTTTTCAGATGAGTAAAATTCTAGAGCATCATTTTTACCTACAGATCTCATTTTAAAATCGTGCTTTCCTCTAGCAATTTCAAGCATTTTAGATTCTATATTTTTAAAATCTTTTTCTGAAATAGATTTATCTCCAAAATCAATATCATAATAAAACCCTTTATCAATTGCGGGTCCTATAGTAAGTTTAACTCCTTCATACAGCTCTTCAATAGCTTGTGCTAGAATATGTGAGGAAGAGTGCCAAAATGCTTTTTTTCCATTTTCATCTTCCCAAGTATAAAGTTCTAAAGAACCATCAGAATCTAAACATGTAGTTGTTTCAATAATTATATCATTGAATTTTGCTGAAATTACATTTCTTGCAAAACCCTCACTTATGCTTTTGGCTATATCTAAAACAGAGATTCCTTTTGAAAAACTCTTTTTTGAACCATCTTTTAGAGTGATATTAATCATAAAATTGCTTTAAAAAAGTAAATATAATTGTATAATCTTATTTAATATAATTTATTATCTATCATTTTTGATAAAAATATAATCTCCTATCTTTTTTATCCCTGTATATATTAATACAATAGCTAATACACAAACTAAAACTCCTAAAATGGAGTAAAGATTAACTAGACCTTTAGATTTAACAAATCCAATTTGAATCAATATTGGTCCGCTAATAATTGTAATTAAAGAAATACATAAAAGTTGAATACCTGTGTAAAGTTTTTTTAGCCTTAACTCATTTCTTTTGGGTAAATTTTCTATTACTTTTTTGTGATTTTTATTCATTATAATTTTCAATTGCTTTTCTAACACTTCCGTGTTTTGTAATCAATTTTTTAGCATCTGAGTAAGATATTTTTAAAGAGCTGATTAGCATATTGATTGCTCTTTCTATTAACTTATTATTTGAAAGCTGCATATCTATCATTAAATTTCCTTTTACTCTACCTAATTTAATCATTACTGATGTACTTATCATATTCAAAACCATTTTCTGAGCTGTACCAGACTTCATTCTTGAACTTCCAGTAATATATTCTGGGCCAACAATTATTTCTATTGGAAATTTGGATTCATTTGCTAATGGACTATTTTTATTGCAAGTAATACAAGCTGTTGGTATATTATTTTTATTACATTTTTTTATCGCATTTAAAACGTAAGGAGTAGTTCCTGACGCTGCAATTCCTATTACAATATCTTTGTTATTAATTTTATTTTCTTTCAAGTCAAGCCATCCTTGATTTGTTGAGTCTTCTGCAAACTCCTGCGAGTTTCTTATAGCTTTATCCCCTCCAGCAATTACACCAATAACAACATTATTGTCCACTCCAAAGGTAGGAGGGCACTCTGAAGCATCTAAAATCCCCATTCTTCCACTAGTTCCTGATCCAATATAAAACAGCCTTCCATTATTTTTAAGACATTTAATGGCTTCATGAATAACTATTTCTATCGAATCTAATTCTTTATTAATATTATGAGCAACACTTTGGTCTTCATAATTAATTTCTTTTAGTATTAGATCAACAGATTTATCCTCAATAGAGTTATATATTGAATTTTGTTCTGTTATTTTAATAAATGTATTCAATAGTCTTAATTTACAGAATATAGATTATTAATAATTTCATTAAAAATTGGACTAGGTTTCATGATTTTATTACTAGCTATTAAATCCGGTTTATAATAACCTCTTAAATTTACTTCTTTCCCTTGAACTTGTATAAGTTCATTTAATATTTTTATTTCATTTTCAGTAAGAATTTTAAATACCCTGTCAAATTCACTCTTTAAACTGAGGTCTGTATCTTGGTTAGCAATAGCTTTTGCCCAGTATAATGATAGATAAAAATGACTTCCTCTATTATCAATTTCTCCTTTTTTTCTCGATGGTGATTTTTTGTTTAATAAAAGTTCTTCAATTGCTAAATCAAGACATTTTGCAAGTACAATTGCTTTTGAGTTTTTAAATTTTATTCCAAGATGATTTAGTGAAACGCCAAGGGCTAAAAATTCACCAAGTGAATCCCATCTAAGATGGTTTTCTTTTAATAATTGTTCAACATGTTTTGGTGCAGATCCACCTGCTCCAGTTTCAAATAAGCCTCCTCCATTGATTAAAGGAACAATTGATAACATTTTAGCACTAGTTCCAACTTCTAAAATTGGAAATAAATCCGTTAAATAATCTCTTAACACATTCCCAGAAACAGAGATAGTGTCTTTACCTTCTTTTAATCTTTCTAATGTTACTTTTGTTGCTTCGTACGGAGATAAAATCTTTATATCTAACCCACTTGTATTATGATCATTTAGGTATAATTTGACTTTTTTTATTAATTCAATATCATGAGGTCTTTGATCATCTAACCAAAAAATTGAAGGCGTATTTGATAGACGAGTTCTATTAACAGCTAACTTAACCCAATCTTGAATAGGCCCATCTTTAACTTGACACATTCTCCATATGTCACCACTTTCAACATTATGACTCAATAATATTTCACCTTTATTGTTTTTAATACTAACAGTTCCAGTTTTTTTAATTTCAAATGTTTTATCATGAGACCCATATTCTTCAGCTTTTTGAGCCATTAAACCAACATTTGGAACAGTACCCATCGTTGTTGGATCAAATGCTCCGTTATCTTTACAAAAATCAATTGTTGCTTGATAAATAGAAGCATAGCTACTATCTGGAATTACAGCCTTAGTATCTTTAGCTTTTCCAAATGAATCCCACATTTTACCCGAATTCCTTATCATAGCTGGCATTGAAGCATCAATAATTACATCACTTGGAACATGTAAGTTAGTTACTCCTTTATCACTATTAACCATAGCTAACTCTGGACCTTTTTTGTATGCAACATTGATTTCAGAAATAATTTCATTTTTCAACTCATCATTTAGCTCGTTTATTTTCCCGGTTAAATGCCCAAAGCCATTATTCACATTTATTTCAAGTTCTTTAATAATATCATCATATTTTTCAAAAACTTTAGAAAAATAAGTTTTGACAACATGCCCAAAAATTATAGGGTCACTAACTTTCATCATTGTCGCTTTTAAATGAACTGAAAATAAAACATTTTCTTTTTTAGCATCATCAACACTTTGTTGTAAAAAACTTTTTAGAGCATTAATGCTCATTACAGAGGCATCAATGATTTCATCTTTTTGTAATTTAAATTTATCTTTTAGTAATATTTCTTTTCCCTCTATGTCTGTATGGGAAATGTAAACCTCAATATTTTTATCTAAGGTATAAGACTTTTCATTATTTCTAAAATCACCTTCATACATTGTTGAAACATGAGTTTTGGAATTACTACTCCATTCCCCCATTGAATGAGGATTGTTTTTTACGTAATTCTTTATGGCTATTGGAGCTCTTCTATCTGAATTACCCTCTCTTAGAACGGGATTTACTGCACTACCTTTAATAGAATCATATTTGGCTTTAATCTTTTTTTCAATTACTGAGTTCGCATCGTTAGGGTATTTTGGAATTTTATATCCAAGCTTTTGTAATTCCGTTATTGCATTTTTTATTTGGGGTATTGATGCGCTAATATTTGGGAGTTTTATGATATTTGCATGTGGTTGTTTTACTAAATCCCCCAAGTAATTAAGATCATTGTTTATTTTTTGATCCTCAGATAAAAATTCCGAAAAATTAGCTAAAATTCTTGCCGATAAAGATATATCTTTTGTTTCAACTACTATTTTTGAGGATTTTGTAAATGCTTTTACAATGGGTAAGAAAGATAGGGTCGCCAGTGCAGGTGCCTCATCAGTTTTTGTATATATTATTTTTGACATTATTATCTGCTGATTGAATATTATGTATATTTTTTGTGATCATACAAATATATGAATTGACTTGCGAAAAATTATATAAAAAATCAATTTACTATTAAAAAACAAAAGCCATATTATTACAGATAAATCTGCACTAATATGGCTTTTTATGAATTCGAATTTCAGTGGTATATCTACCAATTATTTCAAGCTTGCGCTTGTGAATAATTTTGAGGTATTCGACTCAATTGAAATATAAAGTAGTGTACTAGAAGAGGTTACTCTTTAGTACCTTTATATCTCAGTTTAATTACAAGGTTATTTCCTTCTCAAGAACTTATTTAGTGCTAGTAGCTATAAATAAGTTTGTTTAGGTTTAAGTTTCTTTTCAGGCTTTCGCTTTGAATTTTAACTTTCATTTTTTTAGATATTACATGCCTAACTTTCGTTAAGTTTAGTAAATTCCTCATGATCTTAGAGATAAATCTCATCTTGATCGTAACCAGGTAATTGTTTCAAAGAACGTCTTTAATGAATCAATCATTTCGTAAACGAAACTGCATTAAGCCATGATTCTAACACTAAAGTATAATATGAATTTAAATAAACAACAAAATTCGGAATAAAGATCTTAACTACTTGTAAACTAGTCTTATTAACAAATGTTTATAAGCAGTTTACTTTCTTCTTACTTCCTTGATTCTTGCTTTTTTACCAGTAAGATTTCTGAAGTAGAAAATTCTTGCTCTTCTTACCTTACCAGCTTTATTTACCTCGATTTTTTGTAATGCTGGTAAATTAATTGGGAATATTCTTTCAACACCAATAGATCCAGACATTTTTCTAATTGTAAATGTTTCTGAACTACCACTACCTCTTTTTTGAAGTACAACTCCTCTAAAGAACTGTGTTCTAGTTTTATTACCTTCTTTAATTTCGTAATAAACTGTTATTGTATCACCAGCTCCAAAGTCTGGAAAAGTGTTTTTTGGAACAAACTCGTCTTGTACAAATTTTACTAATGAACTCATTTTATATAATTTTAATAAATTATTCTGAGACAACATGAACGATTATCGTTGAGAGGTTAGCTCGAATTGGCTGCAAAAATAAACATAAATTAATAACATGCAATATTTAAGGGTTATTTATCTATATTTTTTTAATCAATAATATCTGGTCTTTTTTTTAATGTAGCCTCAATAGCCTTTTCTTCTCTCCATTTTTCAATTTTAGGAAAATCTCCACTTAGCAAGACATCAGGTACTTTCCATCCATTATAATCTCTTGGTCTTGTATATATAGGTGGAGCTAATAGGTCATCTTGAAAAGAATCTGTTAATGCAGATGTTTCATTGCTTAACACGCCTGGTATTAGTCTTATTATAGAGTCGCACAAAACAGCAGCTGCTAATTCTCCACCAGTTAATACATAGTCTCCGATTGATATTTCTTTTGTAATTAAATAATCTCTTACACGCTGATCTACTCCTTT
>CAXYEG010000019.1:0-20117 GCA_964275995.1 uncultured Flavobacteriaceae bacterium | reverse complement strand
CCCAAACTAAATCATCAGCTAATGAATATTTTGAAATAATAGATTTAATTAAGTTAATCGGTAAAGGAAAAAGTTGCTCAATTCTAACTAGTGCAATATCATCTCTCCCTAGCCTTTCTTTTTGATCTAACAAGTCATAATAAAACTTTCCAGTTACAAATACAACAGTATTAATTTTTTTTAAATCTAACACACTATTGTCGTCAATTAAGGGCTTAAAGGATCCTTTTGTAAATTCGTCAACAGATGATAATACTTTTGGATGTCTTAGTAAGCTCTTTGGGGTGAAAACAACTAATGGTTTTCTAAAACCTGCTTTCATTTGCCTTCTTAATATGTGAAACATATTTGCAGGTGTGGAACAATTTGCAACATAAACATTGTCTTTTGCACATAGCTGTAAATACCTTTCCATTCTAGCAGATGAGTGTTCAGCCCCTTGACCTTCGTATCCGTGAGGTAATAACATAACTAATCCATTTTGAGTTTTCCATTTGTCTTCACCGGAAAATAAATACTGATCAATTATAATTTGGGCTCCATTACTAAAATCTCCAAATTGAGCCTCCCATATTGTTAATGTTTTAGGACTAGCCATTGCATATCCATAATCAAAACCTAGAACAGCATATTCAGATAATAAAGAATTATATATACTGAAAACCCCTTGACTATCACCAATATTATTGTGGAGTATAATCTCTTCCTCACTATCCTCTACTTTAACAATTCCATGTCTATGAGAGAATGTCCCTCTTTCTACGTCTTGTCCTGAAATTCTAACATTAAAACCTTCTTCTAACAAAGATCCATATGCTAAATGTTCAGCCATTGACCAATCGAGTTTATCATGATCAAACATTACCAGCCTGTTGTTTACTAGTTTTTTTATTTTATTAATGAACTTTTTGTCGTTAGGAAGACTTGAAATTACCTGAACAATTTTTTCCAATTTCAGCCTTGGATAAGTCGTGTCTATAACCTCCAGCATTTTATTTTGATTAGCTTTCGGATAATCCTTCCAATCAGTACTCATAAATTCTGTAATGACTGTTTTATCATCATTTTTAGAATCTTCTAAAAACTCATTTAAACTTGATTTGTAATCATTTTCTAACTTTTTAGAATGATTTAAATCAATAACACCTTCGTTTACAAGTCTGTTAGTATAAATTTCTTTTGGATTTAAGTGTTTTGAAATAGCTTTATATAGTTTTGGTTGAGTAAACCTTGGTTCATCTCCTTCATTGTGACCATATTTTCTATATCCAAGTAAATCAATGAATACATCTTTTTTAAATTTCATTCTAAAATCTAAAGCAAATAAAACAGCGTGTACAACTGCTTCAACATCATCGGCATTTACATGCATGACTGGTGACAAAGTAACTTTCCCAACATCCGTACAATATGTACTTGATCTACCATCTAAATAGTTTGTAGTAAACCCAACTTGATTATTCACCACTATATGAATTGTCCCATCAGTTTTATAACCATCTAAATTTGCCATTTGAACAAGCTCATAGGCAATTCCTTGACCTGCAATGGCAGCATCTCCATGAACAATAATTGGGAGTACTTTTTCAAAATTATTTTTATGAAAATTATCCTGTTTAGCACGAACAATTCCTTCAACTACTGCTCCAACAGTTTCCAAGTGAGATGGATTTGGAGCAATACTAATATTAACTTTTTTACCTGTGTCAGTTTCTCGATTACTGGTCCATCCTAAATGATATTTCACATCACCATCGAATACTTCTTCTTCATAATCTTTTCCTTCAAATTCACTAAATATTGCTTTAGGCGATTTTCCAAAAATATTTGTTAGGGTGTTAAGCCTCCCTCTATGAGCCATACCCATAACGAATTCTTCAACACCAAGATTTGCAGCATTTTCAATTAGTGAATCTAATGCTGGAATTAAAGACTCTCCTCCTTCTAGTGAAAATCTTTTTTGACCAACATATTTAGTGTGTAAAAAATTTTCAAAGGAAACTGCCTGAACTAATTTCTTTAGAATATGTTTTTTTTGGTTTGGACTAAAAGTTGGGTGATTGTCATTTTTATTGATCCAATTTTGTATCCATTTCCTTTTTTCAGGACTTCTAATATACATGTATTCAAGTCCAATTGCATCACAATAAATGGCTTCAAGATGCTGAATAATAACTTTTAAAGGCTGGGGGCCAATCCCTAAAATATCACCTGCATTAAAAATTTTATCTAAATCACTTTCCCTTAAATCAAAATTATGGATACTTAGGTTTGGATTATAAGTTCTTCTGTCTCTAACTGGATTAGTTTTTGTAAACAAATGTCCTCTGGATCTATATGCATCGATTAAATTAATAACATTAAATTCCTTTTTAACATTGTCTGGAATTTGGTGAGTTACTCCTTCAACAATTTCTTCAATAAAATTATTGTTTGTTCCAAAATCATAACCTTGAAAAAAAGCTCTCCAACTTGGCTCTAAAGAGTCAGGATTTTCCATATACTGATCATATAGATCAGCAAAATATGCAGAATGTGCAGCATTTAAAAAAGAGAAATTATCCATTTTGTTTTTCAAAGGATTTCTAACAGCAAATTTAATCAAAAATATAAATATTAGCTAAATAAGTGGCTCAAAATAAAGAAATAGAATTTATATGTTTCTATCCATTAATGAATTACCAAATTCGTATAATAATTTCTTTTTTTCGTTTGAAATATTTAAAGATTCTAGAATTTCAAAAGCAGAATTTGTGTATTTTTTTATTTCCTTTATGGTGTAATCAACTGACCCACTTTCTTTAAATAAAACTTTGGCCTTTATGATCTTTTCTTCTGAAATATTGTTATTACTATACAATGCAAGTAATTGACTTTTATTTTCTTCACCCAAGAACTCAATCGCTTTTAAGTAGAGAAAAGTTTTTTTGTTTTCTAAAATATCCCCACCAATTTTTTTACCAAATTTAGATTCATCTCCAAAAGCATCTAAATAATCATCTTGTAACTGAAAGGCTATTCCTAAATATTTCCCGAAATCATAAATTTTATTTTGATCATCCTTATTTGCACGAGCTATTATAGCTCCCATTTTCATTGATGCACCTAAAAGAACAGCTGTTTTATAAGTGATCATTTTTAAGTAATCTGCTATTTTAACATCATCTCTAGTCTCGAAATCAACATCATATTGCTGGCCTTCACAAACTTCAATGGCAGTTTTACTAAACAATTTAGCTAAGTCTACAAACACTTCACCTTCATAATTTTCAAAAAGCTGATATGCTTGTATTAGCATTACATCACCGGATAATATTCCTGTACTTACGTTCCACTTTTTGTGCACAGTTTTATTACCTCTTCTAAGTTCAGCAGAATCCATTATATCATCATGAACAAGTGAAAAATTATGAAAAACTTCAACTGCTAAAGCAGCATCAAGACCCGGCTTATAAGAATCAGAAAAAATATCTGCAGCCATAAGAGTTAAAATTGGACGAAGCCTCTTTCCCTTTAGTGTTAAAATGTATGAAACGGGGTCGTATAAATTTGACGGTTCCCTGTTCATAGGAAACTTTTTAAGATACTCGACAAAAACTTCTCGATATTGATTCACTGTTAGCATGGTGCAAAAATAATCTAATTAATTACATGAATAAATTAATTAATGAAAAAAACTATAGAAACTTTTGGGGTATTTAAAGTTTCCAACTATATTTGCACCCCATTTATTATAATTTATGAAAATAAAAATTCTATTTATTCCCCTTGTTTTATTAGCAGTTAGTGGTATAAATAGTCAAACTTTTAAGCTAAACATTGAGGTAGAGAATATAGAAAATAAAGGAACTATTTACATGGCCATATATGACAACTCTGTTAGCTTCGATCAAGACAATAAAAATAAGGGTATCAATAAAAAAAGATGGGTAAAATCAATTATTGAAGCTGTTAATATTAAAAGTTTTGAAAAAAGTATTGAGTTAAAAAAAGGAGTCTATGCAATTAGTTTGTTTGTTGATTCTAACGAGAACAAAATAATTGACAAAAATTTTATTGGTATCCCAATTGAGCAATATGGCTTTTCTAATGATGCAAGTGGTTTTTTATCAAGTCCTTCTTTTAAAGATGCATCTTTTAATTTAACTAAAGACTTAAATATTAAAATTTCATTAAAATGAAAGATACTATAATAAATAAAGCAGCAAACCTTTTTTTATCCCTTGGGTTTAAAAGTGTAACTATGGATGACATAGCAAATGATTTAGGAATGTCAAAAAAAACCATTTACACTTATTTTGACAATAAAACATGCTTGGTTGAGGCTATAACTTCTTATTTATTTAAAAAAATAACTGATGGAATTAAAGATATTAAAACAAAATCCTTAGATCCAATTACTGAACTACATGATATAAAAATATTTTTAATGAATTCATTGAAAGGAGAAAAAACTTCTCCATATCACCAACTTCAAAAATATTACCCATCCATTCACAAAGAGTTAACTAAAAAGAAGTTTGATTTTGTATTAGAATCCACAAAAAAAAGCTTAGAAAAAGGTGTAAGACAAGGGATATTTAGAGAAAGAATAAATATAGAACTTATTTCAAGATTATATTTTAATGGTATTATAGGCATCAGAAATCCAGAAATATTTCCAATAGAATTATTCAATCCAGGGATATTAATGGAAAGCTACTCAGAATATCATCTAAGGGCTATAGTTACGAAAGAGGGGTTAAAAAAGTTAGAAAAATTCTTATCTAAATAATAAAATATAAATATGAAAAAGATATACTTCATAATAATGATTTCATATAACTTAGCTTATTCTCAAGTTGAAAAATTAGATTTTAGCTTAGAAGAGGCAATTAATTTTGCACAACTAAATAATACTACTTTAAAATCTGCTGATCTACAAATTAAAGCAGCCGAGGCAATAAAATGGGAAACTATTTCTACAGGACTGCCCAAGATAAATGCTAGTATAAATTATAGTAATTGGATAAAACAACAAGTTTCACTAATACCTGCTGCTGCATTTGACAACACTCAAAGCATAATAAATGTTGTAAATAACTATTTTAATGTAGATCAAACAAATAATAATGTCAATCAAGCAGAAGGTTTAATTCCGTTAAGATTTGGCACAAAACAATCACTTGATGGAAATGTGAGTTTATCACAGCTAATTTTTGATGGAACTTATTTTGTGGGATTAAAGTCAGTTCAGATTTATGTTGATATAGAGCAGGGAATTAGGAATAAAACTTCAATTGAATTAAGAAAAAGTACGATTGAATCCTATGGAAATGTATTGTTAGCTAAAGAAAGTGTTAGTATTATAAACAAGAATATTAAAATCGTTGAGAACACATTAAATGAGGTAATAAAAATATATGAAAATGGTCTTACTGAGGAGGAAAATATAGAACAATTACAAATTACCTTATCTGGCTTACAAAGCAATTTGAAAAATGGTTTGTTACAAGAAAAATTAGCTTCACAATTATTAAATCTTATCTTAGGATTAGAAATTGATCATGAAATTAACTTAACAGAAAGTTTTGAAAATCTTATTGATAAAAATATAAACTTATCAGTAATTTCAAAAAATAGTAACATAAAAAAGTCTGCAGATTATATAATTAAGAATAATGACAAAACCTCTAAGGAATTATTAGTCTTTTATGAAAAGACTAAACTTTTACCAACCATAAATGCATTTATAAATGCGGGATATTCTGGATACTCGGATAATTTTGATTTTACAGACAAATCTCAAAAATGGTACGGATCAACAATTTTTGGTTTAAAAATGGATATCCCAATTTTAAGCTCAGGCGAGCAGTTATCAAAAATTACTAGAGCTAAAATAGAATTAGAAAAATCTACTTTGCAATTAACTGAACTAGAGAAGAAATTAAATATTGAAATAAATCTTGCTAAAGGAAATTACCAATTTGCTATTGAAGATTATTATAATAAAAAAAGAAGTCTTGAACTTGCAGAAAGAATAGAAAGAAAAAATCAAATTAAATTTACTGAAGGAATAGCGTCTAGTTTTGATTTAAGAGATGCTCAAACTCAACTTTATAAAACCCAACAAAGCTATTTGATGTCCATGCTTAGTATAATAAATTCAAAAGCTAAATTAGAATCATTAACATCCGAAAATAATCAAAATTAATTATGAAAAAAATATTAATAATAATCAGTTCTTTAATTTTTTCTTGTCAAAGTGAAAACAAATCTGTTATTGAAGTTATTGAATCTAATAATATTGATTTGATAAAATTAAAGCGAGAGGAAATTAATAATAAGCAACAAAAAATATATAAGGAATTAAATTTAATTGATTTAAAACTAGATGAATTAGAAAACAATTCTAAATACCCTATTGTTTCAACAGCAAAAATAATAGAACAAAAATTTAAACATTACGTTGAACTGCAAGGGGATGTAAAATCTGATAAAGTGATATCGATATATCCAGAATTTTCGGGAATGATAAATGAAATATTTATAAAAAGTGGGGAAAATGTTGATGAAGGTCAAATTTTGGCAACAATAGATGATGGTGGCTTAAAGCAACAGCTTTCTCAACTTCAAATCACCTATAATCTAGCAAAAACAACTTACGAAAGACAAGAAAGATTGTGGAATCAAAAAATTGGAAGCGAAATTCAATATCTAGAATCTAAATCAATGTTTGAGGCTCAGAGTAAGGCTATAGAACAACTAAACAAACAGTTAAGTAAAACAATAATTAGAGCACCTTTTTCTGGAACAGTTGATAATGTTATAGTTAAAAAGGGAGAAGTTGTTTACCCCGGACGTTCAAACTTGATGCTATTGGTAAATATGCAAGAAATGTATGTTGAATCAAAAGTCCCCGAAAACTACATCAATTCAATCACAAAAGGTAAAGATGTTATAATCGAAGCTCCAGTACTTAATATGATTCTTAAATCTAAAATTAGTTTAGTCGCTAACTACATCAACCCACTAAATAGAACTTATAGAATTGAAGCTGAAATTCCTGAAAATAATTATAAAATTAAACCAAATCTAAATGTTAAAATAAGGGTAAATGATTATACAAATGAAAATGCCATTTTAATCTTATTAAACCACATTAACATTGACAGTAACAATGAAGAATATGTATATAAAATAATAAAAAAAGATGGCAAAAATTATGCTTCTAAAACCATAATTGAAACAGGAAGAAATAACGGAGATTTTATAGAAGTGCTTAAAGGAGTAAGCATAAGTGATGAAATAGTAAGTGAAGGAGCTAGAAAAATCACGAACAACAGTGAAGTTAAAATCATAAATAACTAAATATTAGAAATTGAAAAATAATCTAGAAAAAGAGTTTAAACCGTCTTCATGGGCTATTAATAATAGTGTAACTATTTATGTTTTAATGGCATTAATATTATTCTTAGGAGTTAGTTCTTATTTGAATATGCCAAGAGAAGATTACCCAGAAATTAAAGAAAACATTGTATTTGTCAGTTCAATTTACCCAGGTAATACATCAGAGGATGTAGAAAAACTGATAACCGAACCCCTAGAAGACAAATTAAAATCTTTAAATAATATTGAAAAAATTACTTCTTCATCCCAAGAGAATTTTTCAATCATAATTGTAGAATTTAATGACAATATTGGATTTTTAGAAGCTAAGCTTAAAGTGAAAGATGAAATTGATGCTGCCACAGCATCTGAAGATTGGCCAATGTTCAATAATGCCAAGGTTGATCCAAGTGTCTTTAACCTTACTTTTACTGAAGAAATGCCAATATTAAACATTAATATTTCAGGAGACTATACAACGGATAAATTAAAAGAATATTCTGAAGTATTACAAAAGGAAATTGAAGGCTTAACTGAAATTAAAAAAGTCGACATAAGAGGAGCTCTAGATAAAGAGGTGGAGATTGCAGTTGATATTTATAAAATGATGGCTGCTAAAGTTAGCTTTTATGATGTAATAGGTTCAATTCAAAATGGAAATATGTCCATATCTGCTGGGAATTTAGTTGAAGGCGGACAAAGAAAAACATTGCGAATAATTGGTGAAATTACCTCCCCTAGTGATCTTGAAAAATTTGTTGTCAAATCAGAGAATAATAGCCCTATTTTATTGAAAGATATTGCAACTGTTAGTTTCAAAGAAAAAGAGTCTACAACTTTTGCGAGAGAAAATTCTGAATCTGTTGTTATGTTAGATGTTAAAAAAAGATCTGGTCAGAACATGATTGAAGCTGCAGCCAAAACTCGCTTAATTGTAGACAAAACTTTAAACAATATTTTTCCAAAGAATTTAATGGTTAGTATAACAAATGATCAATCCGAGTTAACCGAAAACCAAGTAATTGATTTGGTGAATAGTATAATATTTGGAATTGTATTAGTAGTTACTGTTTTGTTATTTTTTCTAGGGTTTAAAAATGCATTATTTGTCGGTTTTGCAATTCCCATGTCAATGTTTATGTCGTTGCTAATATTAGATAGCTTGGGTTATACATTAAATACTATGATACTTTTTGGATTAATAATGGGTCTAGGTATGCTTGTTGACAATGGAATAGTTGTCGTTGAAAATGTTTACAGACTGATGGAAAAGGAAGGGTTAAATAGAGTCGAGGCAACAAAAAAAGGTATATCAGAAATTGCATTTCCCATAATAATTTCAACCGCTACTACAATAGCCGCGTTTATTCCATTAGGATTATGGCCTGGAAGAATTGGAAAGTTTATGGTCTTTTTTCCAATAACACTCTCTGTAGTTTTAGGTTCCTCATTACTTGTAGCTATATTTTTTAATTCGGTGCTAGTTTCAAAAATGATGAAGATTGAAGACACTAATATGCCAATAAATAGAATAATTAAAATCACAACTATTTTAGGAGTTTTAGGGGTTTCGTTTTTAAGCTATGGATTGTTTAACTGGGAAAATGGTGAAACATATAGATTTATTGGGACTTTACAATTATTTGTTGGTATTAACTTTTGGATTTATAGGTTATTTCTAAGAAAAGCTGCAAATAATTTTCAACAAAAATTATTACCAAAGATTGATACTTTATACGAAAAAACATTAAAAAAAATATTAATTGGTAGGCGTACCTATTTAATCATTTCATCAGCAATAATATTGTTAGTATTGTCATTTTACGGATTTGGGAAATCTATCGAAACACAAAGGACAAGTATAGAGTTTTTTCCATCTGAGGATCCAAGACAAATTATAATTTTTATGCAGTATCCTGAAGGAACTGATATTGAAAAAACAAATACAACTGCAAAAAAAATTGAGAAAGAAGTTTACACAATAATAAATTCTGAAAAATTTAAGGATGATTCAGGGTATAATTTTATGGTCGAAAGTGCTGTTTCTCAAGTTGGTGAAGGTTCTGAAAACCCTGAGACTGAATTAGGAACTGGGTCGGAAATGCCAAACAGAGCAAAAATCACTCTTACTTTAAGAGGATTTAAGTATAGAAAAGGGGTTAGCTCAAGATTACTTAGAAAAGAGATTCAAGATAAGCTTAAAAATAAATATCCAGGATTATCTATCTCAGTTGAGCAAAATGCCTCAGGACCACCAGTTGGCTATCCAATTAACATAGAGCTTACAGGAAATGATTATTCTTTACTTATTAATAAAGCTGAAGAAGTTACTGAATTCATTAACAAAAGAAACATTCTTGGAATTGAAGAATTAAAAATTGATGTAAATAAATCAAGAACGATAAACTTGATTAACGTAGACAGAGTCAAAGCCGGTGAACTTAGGAGTTAGTACAGGGCAAATAGGTCAACAACTTCGAACCGCATTATTTGGGGCAAAGGTAGGGGTGTATAAATCAGATGGAGAGGATTATGATATAAACATTCGATTCAACAATAAAGATAGGTCCTCAGAAAACTCTTTGTATGACCAAAACTTGACTTTTAAAGATCCATCAAATGGGAAAACCAAAGAAATTCCAATTTCTTCACTTACAAGCAAGTCAATAACTACTACCTACAGTGAGATAAAACACAAAAACTTTAAAAGAATTGTAACTATCTATTCTGGATTATCTTCTGGGTATACTGATGCTGGTGCAATTGTTTCTCAAATTGAAAATGAAATGTCAAATTTTCAAAAAGATTTAAATGGTGTTAATATTGATTACACAGGTCAAATTGAAGAACAAAATAAGAATGGTAAATTTTTATTATCTGCATTTTTTACAGGTTTAGGGTTAATATTTTTAATACTTATATATCAATTTAACTCAATAAGTAAACCTACAATTATTATGATTGCTATATTCCTTAGTTTAATCGGTGTTTTTGGACACTTAGTTATTAGTGGTAGTCCATTTATCATAATGATGACAATGATGGGTATCATTGCCCTATCTGGTATAGTGGTAAATAATGGAGTTGTTTTATTAGACTATTCTGAAATTCTTTTGGAAAGAAAAAAAGCTGACCCAAAAAATACAAAAAATGATATGGAGCTAAAATTTGATTCCATTGTTGAATCATGTAAATCCAGACTTAGGCCAGTTTTATTGACAGCAATAACAACTATTTTAGGATTAATTCCTTTAGCAATAGGTTTTAATATCAACTTTTACACATTATTCAGTAATTTCAATGCTAATATTTATATGGGTGGTGATAATTTTGTGTTCTGGGGGCCTCTTGCTAAAACAGTTATTGCAGGATTGTTAATTGCTACTTTTTTAACCTTATTTGTAGTTCCTTCACTATTTTTAATGATAGAAAAATTTAAATTGTGGATAAAAATTAGATATAAGTAATATCTTATTAAATTTGTAACAATAAAGAAAACTATGTACAGAACTCATAATTGCGGAGAATTAAGAATTTCAGATTTAGGTAAACAAGTTACCTTGTCTGGTTGGGTACAAAAATCTAGAGATAAAGGGTTTATGGTTTGGGTTGACCTTAGAGATCGCTATGGAATATCACAATTAATTTTTGATGAAGAGAGAACATCTAAGGAGATTTTGAAAAATGCTAAATCTCTGGGAAGAGAATTTGTGATTCAAGTTAAAGGCGAAGTGATAGAAAGAAGTTCAAAAAACTCAAATATTAATACCGGTGATATTGAGATTTTAGTATCGGACTTAACAATTCTTAATGAGTCTAAAGTTCCACCATTTACAATTGAAGAAAATACCGATGGAGGAGACGAATTAAGAATGCAATACAGGTATTTGGATATAAGAAGAAATTCTTTAAAAAATAATTTAGTTTTAAGGCATAAAGTAACTCAAGAGGTGAGAAATTATCTGTCATCTAGGGATTTTATAGAAGTTGAGACACCTTATTTAATTAAGTCAACACCTGAAGGCGCTAGAGATTTTGTGGTGCCATCTAGAATGAATGAAGGAGAGTTTTACGCCTTACCTCAATCTCCTCAAACATTTAAACAGCTGTTAATGGTTGGAGGCCTAGATAAATATTTTCAAATCGTGAAATGTTTTAGAGATGAGGATCTAAGAGCTGATCGACAACCTGAGTTTACACAAATTGATTGTGAAATGTCTTTTGTTAATCAAGAAGATATTTTAAACACTTTTGAGGGACTAACAAAACATTTAATTAAAAGTGTTAAAAACATTGATATTTTAAATTTTCCTAGAATGACCTATGATCAAGCCATGGAAAAATATGGATGTGACAAACCTGATATTCGATTTGGGATGGAGTTTGGAAACCTTAACGGTATTTCAAAACACACAGATTTTAGTGTGTTTAACAATGCAGAAGAAATAATTGGCATTGCTGTTCCAGGAGGAAGTTCGTTTACTAGAAAAGAAATTGATAAGTACATAGATTGGGTCAAAAGACCACAAATAGGGGCTTCAGGAATGATTTATGCAAAGTTTAACGAAGACAATACTTTTAAATCATCGGTTGATAAGTTTTTTAGCCAAGAAGATTTAGCTAAATGGAGTGAAGTCACTGATGCTAAAAAAGGAGATATTATTTTCGTATTATCTGGTGATAAAAATAAAGTTCGAGCTCAATTAAGTGCTTTAAGATTATATGTTGCAGAAAATTTAGGATTAAGAAATCCTGACGTGTTTGCTCCCTTATGGGTTACTGATTTTCCACTCCTAGAGTGGGATGAAGATTCTAATAAGTTCCACGCTATGCATCATCCATTTACATCTCCAAAATTAGATCAAATTGAATTACTTGAAACTAACCCATCTGAAGTTAAAGCAAATGCATACGATTTAGTATTAAATGGAAATGAAATTGGTGGTGGATCTATTAGAATTCACGACAAAAAAATACAAGCATTAATGCTTAAGCATCTTGGTTTTTCAGAAAAAGATGCGATAGAGCAATTCGGGTTTTTAATGAACGCTTTTGAATATGGAGCACCTCCTCATGGAGGTATTGCTTTTGGTCTAGATAGATTAGTTGCAATATTAGGTGGGCAAGAAACAATACGAGATTTTATTGCATTCCCAAAGAATAATTCTGGTAGAGATATCATGATTAATTCTCCTTCAAAATTAGATGCTGAACAACTTAAAGAATTGAGTTTAAAAATTAATTCATAAATACTATTTATGAAAAGATTAATTATTATTACTTCAATTATAAGCTTTACATTAATTTTTACAGGTCTTTTTTTTAAGAATCTAATAATAGACTTGAAGTTTTTAATGTAGTAATAGACTTTAATATTTCTGGGGATCAATTAACTGGAACTGGAGTAATAGGCTTATTCTTTTTTGTTTTCCCTGTCTTTTCTTACTACCGTTGGAAAGACAAAGATGTCAAAGATTACATGCTTACTCAAGAAAATATAGATAAAATGAATAAAACTAAAAATTAAAAAAAAATTATGTGAATAAAAAAAGCCATCTTAGGATGGCTTTTTTTAATTTTAGTATATGTAGTTTATATTTATAACTGTGGTAAAACTACTTTATCAATAACATGCACTACTCCATTGTATGCTTGTACGTCTACCGCAATAATATTAGCAATTCTATCATTTAAATCAATAAGTTGCGGGCCTGCATCTAGTGAAACAGTTAAACCATCCCCTATTGTTGTAATATTCATTCCGTTGGTTAAATCTCCAGATCTAACATTTGCCTCAACTACTACATGTGTAGCTAATGTAAGTTCAAGTGTTGCAGCATCAATATCACCCAAAGAATCAACACCAAGTTCTGAAAGTAATGATGCAAATGCATCATTAGTTGGTGCAAATACTGTGAATGGTGAAGGCTCATCTGTAGTTGATAAAATTGAAACAAAATCTTGACTTAAGTCATCTCTAGTTAATGCAGCAACTAAAGTTTCAAACGTTGGATTTGTCGTTGCAAACGTCACTACTGTTGGTAGTCCAATAACAGCGTCAACTACATGAACAATTCCATTAGTAGCAGGAATATCTGCTAAAACAACACTAGATTGTCCATTAAATTCTACTCCACTAGAAGTACTGAAGTATAAGCTCAAGTTATCACCGTCCATATTTGTTGCATTAGTAGTAGTGTAGCCTGATCCTGCAGATGCTAAATCTGTTGACATAACACTGCCTGTAATCACATGATTCAATAATATGTTGGATAAAACATCTGTCGGAACTTCATCTAAGGATGCAAATCCATTAGCTGAAAGAAACCCTGCAAAGGCATCGTTTGTAGGAGCTAGTACAGTAAAATCACCGCCACTTAAAGTAGTTAACAAATCTCCATCTGCAGCTGTTAGAGCATCAACAAGTATGCTTAATTCTGGTGTCGCTGCCGCTGTTTCAACGATTGTTAATACCACTTGTTCTGTTGGTTCATCATTATCGTCATTGTCACATGAAATAATAAAAAAACTGAAAGTTAATAAAAATAGTAATTTGTTTAATTTTAATACATTTTTCATAAAATTGGTTTTTAATTTTTTGGGTTAAATTATTTTTTTAATTACAACCTTAATTACAAACCATATGCCAAAGATGGATTTAATAAGCCAGATTTTAAACTTTAACTTATCATTAACATTACCACTTATTATAATTCTTGTAAAATTTAAAGCTTTCTATCAGCTTCTTTTACTTTTGAAGAACTCCTTTAACATTATCTCTGTTTGATTAGCTAGAACTCCACCCTCAATTGTAGTTTTTGGATGGGTCTTTAATTGATGGCCATTAAACTCATTTTTTTTATCCTTAGCTGAATATACTATTCTAGATATTTGACTCCAATATAAAGCCCCTAAACACATTGGGCAAGGTTCAAGGGTTACATAAAGAGTACAATCATGTAAATATTTACTGCCTAAAAAATTAGATGCTGCGGTAATTGCTAAAATTTCAGCATGGGCAGTTACATCACACAAAGTTTCAGTTAAAGTTGTGCGCTCTAGCAATAATTTTATTATCAATTACAATAACAGCCCCAACAGGTACTTCGCCTTTATTTAATCCTAATTTAGCTTCCTCTATTGCCTTTTGCATAAAATAATTAGAATCATAATTTAGAATCATGCGTCTGACTATTTTAAAATTAATTTATAATTATAAAATATATTGTTATTATTCAATTTTAGAATATAAATTCCTGAACTAATGTTTTCAAAATTTAAATTAATTTTATTTTCAAAATTAAAATTTCTTTTAAATACCTCTCTTCCATTAATGTCAATTAATTGAACCATTGTTTCTCCATTAATATATTGTGATGAAACACTTACTAATCCATTGGATGGGTTAGGATAAACTAATGCTAAATTTGTAATGTTCTCTACACTTAAAACTTCACAATTTTCTAGAGTTGGATCTTCATCTGGTGGTAAGTTAAAGTCTTCAACCTGGTCTGTTCTATCTCCACTATTTCCTTGAGATGCGTTATACCCAAGTCCCCTATTTGCAAAAACTTCCCAAATAAGACATTGATTTTGCCCTCCAGTAGATGCCATGTCTGCAGCAAGTATTGCATCTCTTCCATCAATAAATCCAGGACTACAAGGTTGTAACTTTAATCCGTCTAATACTAACTGCATCACTTTATTATTTCCACCATTACCATTAAATAAATCAGGATCAAACCCATATTTGTCAATATATGCCCAAGTTAAATCCCAGAGCATTGTAGCAAAGACGAATCCTACTCCATGAGGCTGACTAACAGCTGCCTCATTATTGGAATCGTTATAGGTAAAGTTATTTATTGAAAGATCCGTAGAATATGGCGCATTTCTAATACCGTTACCGTCTGCAAGCCTTCCAGAAGCAAAATTTCCTATCCCTCTTGGATCTGTTGACTGATCTCCTTCTTCCATTGTTATCATTAATCCAAACCAATCAGACCAGCCTTCACCCATTTGTTCAGCATTTTGTAAACAATTTGTAGTGGATGCTCCCGCAGTAAGTCTATTTGATATTCCGTGACCATATTCATGTGCTACAATTCCATTATCAAAGCTACCATCAACATCAAATCCAGAAGTGTCCAATAACGAAGCACTTATAGATTCTCCTGAAAGTAAAGCTGAAATAATACCTTCTCCAATATCTTGAGATACCATTACTGACGGAGGAGTATTACTAGCGTCATCAGCTCCCTCACCCATTGAAATTGCCCCACCAGGCACATTATTTACCATTATAACACCTATTGCTCCTTGAGCTTGAGCGGCTAAAATCTTAAACCCAAATTCACAAGTACCTCTTCTAATTACTGCAATTTTTCCAGCAATTTCACTTCCGTTTGTTATACTTTGACAAGCATCATATGAGTCTCCGTTAATAACTGGCGAGTCAGTTACAAGAGCTAGCTCGGCAGTTAAAGGGGTTTCACTTGGAAGCCCAACTCCAAAACCAGCAGGTATAGCTGAATAGGAACCTGCCATAGAACTGTTATTAATTGTAAGTGGTTCGCCTGAAGGTCCATTCCATAAATACATGGTCATTGTTGGATTTCCTCCATCTGGAGGAGTTCCAAAACTAGCATTATTCATTCCATCTCCGTCTTGACCATCAGCAGTGACTGAATCTCCGCTTCCCCAAGGTGAGCTAGAGTTTCCATAATTATTTTCTTGAAAATTTCCACTTTCTTCATCAAAACCATATTGATACCATATATCATGCATCATGTTGTTGGTATAAAATAGGTTAGTTAATGAAGCGTCTTGATAACCAATTGGTTGCTGCTCAAAATCTAATTCAAAATCAAAATTTAATTCAGAAGTTCCATCTGGAGAATACCCTTGACCACCTTGTCCATCGATATCTTCTCTAGCCCAAACATTATTTCCTCTAGTTATTGTATATTCAGCACCTTCAGTGCCATCAGTATCATGCCATCCATAAGGCGATGCTAAATCATTTGAAGGCTCTAATAAAAGTTGTCTAGGACCATGAATAGGACTTTCAGCTGGCAATGCAAAAACATTATACTGTGAGCCATCACTCAATATAGATTTATTATTAATTTGATTAGAGGATTCAAATATTTTACTAGTATTAATTGATGAAGAAGGTTCAAAGCTACAGTTGATGATCCAGTCTGATTTATCAATTATAACTCCAGTTAATGCATCTACTCTTACACTATACCAAAATTTCCCATTAGTTGAGTGTATGCTTAAATCCCATACAAGTTTAATGCTGTTTTCATCTAAATGAAAATAACTTAAAGAAACTGGAATTTGATGTTGAGAGACACCAGCAGAATTAAAAATAAAGTTTTTATCACTATTACTTATCTCCTCCAAACTGTCTAGTTGGCCTAAATCAAAATGATTAACTGTATTTATAATGGCTGCTTTAGCACTAATAAGTGGCTGAGTAGAGTTGATTTTGTTATCAATATTACTAATGAAATTATTTGCATAATGAAATACCTCATTGTCCTTAATGGAAATAGTTGAGATGGCGTTATGAATTTTTAAACCATTGTGGGTCTGATTTATGTATAGTATTTTCATATCCATACTTTCAGAATTAATTTCATTATTGATAGTAAATTCATCAATATCAGAATCCAAAAATAAATATCTAGACATATTATCCTCTAAATAATTATTAATTGTTGATGTAAATTCATTTTGAGAAAAAACACTGATGGTAGTAAAAAAACAAAATATTAGATTCTTCATTTTAATATGATTAGGGTTTAAAAAGTGTGAAATTAAGAATATTAATAAATCTTTGCAACTTAACTGAATAATAGCCTTTTATCTTTTATTTTATTTAATCGTAAGACTTTATAATCTAAAATATAATTTTGATATAACCTCCACGGAAACTGATTTCCTTGTTTTGGTAATATATCTTTCGCTCTATGAATATACCCTGAATCTAAATTAATTAAAGGCAATTCTCCCAAATTTTCTTCAATCACTTTAGCCTTAACAGATTTGTAATTATGTTTATCTAAATATTTTAACATTCTAGAAATATACTCACTAGTTAAATCACTTTTTAAAGTCCATGAAGCATTTGTATAGCCTGCAAAAACAAAGAAATTTGGTAATTCACTTAACATTAATCCTTTATAAATAAATTGTTTTGTTATATCAAAAGGGACGTTATTCAATGCTATTTTTACGCCGCCAAAAGGAAGTAGTTTTAATCCTGTAGCACTGATAATAATATCTGCTTCTAAAAATTTACCCGATTTTAGCAAAATTCCGTTTTCCTTGAAAGTATCGATAACATCTGTTTCTACAGAAGCTTTTCCTTTTTTAATTGCTTTAAAAAAGTCCCCATCAGGTACCAAGCATAATCTTTGGTCCCAAGGTTTATAATTTGGCGAAAAATGCGGTTCTAATGGAAAATCTCCTAATTCCTTTTTAATCCCTTTTAAAACAAATTTTTTCATTGTTCTTGGATACTTTCTGCATAAATTATAAAAAACCATACCTGTTAAAATATTTTTTCCTCTAACAATGATATGTGCAATTTTCTTTGGTAAAATACTTTTTATAATATTTGCAATCTTATCTTTATTTGGTAAAGCTGTAATATACGTTGGTGATCTTTGTAACATGACAATTTTATCTACATCATCTGCAATTGCAGGTACAATCGTCACAGCTGTAGCTCCACTTCCAATAACTATAACTTTTTTATTTTTATAATCTAAATCTTTATTCCATTTTTGAGGATGTAGAAATTGACCTTTAAAATTGTCCAAGCCATTGTATTTTGGTGTATAACCATTATCATAATTGTAATAACCACTAGCAATAAATATGAACTGAGCAGTATATAAGCTTTGTTCTTGAGTAATTGGATTTACAGCAGTAATTGTCCAAACTTTTTGCTTATTATCAAAATTGTAATGCGTTACTTTCTGGTTAAAGCTAATATGGTTTTTAACATTATACTCTTCTGTTGCATCATTTAAATAACTTAAGATTGACGGAGCGTCTGCAAATGATTTATCATCATCCCAAGTTTTAAATGAATAACCAAAAGTATACATATCTGAATCTGAACGAATGCCTGGATATTTAAATAGACTCCATGTACCACCAATTTCTTCTCTGGCCTCTAAAATCTTATATTTTTTTTCCGGATTTTTTCTTTCCAAATGGCAGGCAGCACCTATTCCTGATAAACCTGCTCCAATAATCACAATATCATAATCCATACACTAAAATTTATTCTTCATAATTAATATGCTCAAGTTTAAGGTCTGTGAAATTAAGGATATTAACAACGAATTACAAATTGGTTTTTTGAAATTAAGTATCTGTTTTGAGAATTAATTTCATAAATTTATTTTTTAATTTAAAAGGTTGAGATTGAAATTTTTAGACAGAGTAAATGGGGTTCAGGATTTAAAAAATATTTCTAAAAAAGACTTAACTGAACTTGCCAAAGATCTTAGAAAATTTATAATTGATATTGTGTCAATTAAAGAGGGGCACCTTGGTGCTAGTTTAGGAACTGTTGAATTAACCATTGCACTTCACTACATTTTTAATACTCCTTATGATAAATTAGTTTGGGATGTAGGTCATCAAGCATATGGGCATAAAATATTAACAGGAAGAAAAAATATTTTTCATACTAACAGAGAGTTTGGAGGAATTAGTGGTTTTCCTGAGTTAAATGAAAGTGAGTTTGATAGCTTTGGTGTAGGTCATTCTTCTACTTCAATTTCAGCTGCTCTTGGAATGAGTTTAGCTTCAAAAATTAAAAACGAGCTAGAAAGACAGCACATAGCAGTAATAGGTGATGCGTCAATTGCAAGTGGAATGGCATTTGAAGCTTTAAATCATGCTGGAGTTACTGATTCTAATATTACAGTTGTCTTAAATGATAATTCAATTGGAATAGACCCAAGTGTAGGTGCCTTGAAAAATTATCTTTGTTCTGTAAAAATAAATGGCAATAAAACAGATAATATTTTTGAGTTATTAAACTTTGAATATTTAGGGCCCATTGATGGTCATGATATGTCTTCACTATTAGCTGTATTTAGTAAAGCCAAGAAAATGAAGGGGCCAAAATTAATACATATAATCACTAAAAAAGGAAAAGGGTTAAAGCTAGCGGAAGAAGACCAAATTAAATATCATGCACCTGGAAAGTTTGACAATAAAACTGGTATAGTTCATAAAAATGAAAATGATCAACTGCCTCCAAAATTCCAAGATGTTTTTGGGTTAACAGTTTTAGATTTAGCAAAAAAAAATGAAAAAATTATTGGGATTACTCCTGCAATGCCAACTGGAAGTTCTCTAAAGTATATGATTAAAGAGTTTCCCAAAAGAGCATTTGATGTTGGTATCGCTGAACAGCATGCTGTAACATTAGCTGCAGGGTTTGCTACTCAAGGATTAATTCCTTTTTGTGTAATCTATTCGACTTTTTTGCAAAGGGCTTATGATCAAATTATTCATGATGTAGCAATACAAAAACTTCCTGTAATATTCTGTATTGATAGGGCTGGGCTAGTTGGAAATGATGGTGCTACTCATCATGGAGTATTTGATATTTCTTATTTAAGGTGCATTCCTAACTTAATTATTTCTGCTCCAAGAAATGAAATAGAACTTAGAAATATTTTATACACTTCACAACTTAAAAATAGAGGTCC
>CAXYEG010000018.1:0-20771 GCA_964275995.1 uncultured Flavobacteriaceae bacterium | reverse complement strand
GGCGTTGAAGCAGTGGTATCAACGCAGAGTACTTGGCGTTGAAGCAGTGGTATCAACGCAGAGTACTATGTTTTATAAAATACTCAGCAAATAACCGTGGAATTACTAGAAGTATATTTTTAATTCCGTCTAAGAAAACAACTAAAGCTTGGAGTCAAATTAAACATATGGCTCATGTTAGTTACACAAAAAAAGATAACTACGGTAGAATGCGTTGTTTTGACAAAATCTATTTTATTGATTTTAACGATATTGTTAGTTTAATAATTAAGGATAAAACCAAGAAATCAACCTATGATTATAAGGTAAAAAAAATAATAGTAAAAGACAGTTTAACCCCAAATCATAAATATGCAGAATTTATTAGGCTAGTTAAAACTAGGGAAGATACTTTTGAAACGAATGTATTGTTAAGTAAACCAATATATATTGGAGAAAAAATGGAATATAATAACAGCATCACTAAACCATAAGCATACGTTCTTGTAATTTAGATATTTATAAACCTCGTAAATATTTTACTACTTCTCAAAAATTTGATTGAAATCTTTAAAGGATTTGAATTCTATTGCATTTCCGGAGGGATCTTTAAAGAACATGGTCGCTTGTTCTCCTGCAAGACCTTTGAATCGTATATAAGGTTCAATAATAAATTTTATATTTTTTGACCTAAGTCTAACTGATAATTCCTGAAAGGTATTCCATTCTAATACGACTCCAAAATGGGGCACAGGAACATCTTTTCCATCGACAAGATTTTTATGTGATTTTTCAATTGATTTTTCTTTATAATGTATAACGAGCTGGTGTCCAAAAAAATCAAAATCGACCCAATGATCACTGCTTCTGCCTTCCTTACAGCCTAATATTTGTTTGTAAAAATCTCTACACTTTGAAAGGTTATCTACAGGAATTGCTAAGTGAAAAGGGGTTAATTTATTCATTATCTACTAGTTTGTTTAAAGAACTAACCTCTTCTTTTGTTAGCTCTCTGTATTCCCCTATGGGTAGGTCTAATTTGATATTCATTATTCTGGTTCTTTCCAAAGAAATAACCTTGTAATTAAAATATTCACACATTCTTCTAATCTGCCTATTTAAACCCTGAGTTAAAATGATTTTAAACTCGTTGCTTGCAGATTTTTTAATTTTACACTCCTTTGTAATGGTATCCAATATTGGGACCCCTTTTGACATTCGATCGATAATAGTTTGAGAAAGAGCCTTGTCTACTTTAACTAAATATTCTTTTTCATGGTTGTGTTCTGTTCGTAAAATTTTATTTACAATGTCGCCGTCATTAGTAAGAAGAATTAGCCCAGAACTTGGTTTGTCTAATCTTCCTATTGGAAATATTCTTTCAGGGTAATCTATAAAATCTATTATGTTGTCTTTTTCAACTCTAGTATCTGTAGTGCAAACAATTCCTATTGGTTTGTTTAGAGCTAAATAAATCTTCTTTTTTTCCTTTACATTGACAACTTTATCATCTATTTTAATTTCGTCGTTTGTGTTTACTTTTTGACCTAAAGTTGCAATCTCATTGTTTATTAATACTCGCCCAGATTCAATAAGCTTATCTCCAGCTCTTCTTGAGCAATATCCGATTTCACTTAAATACTTGTTTAGCCTTATTAGTTCTTTTTCCATCTAATTTATCCATTGCAAGTAAAGGTCCTTGATTTTAGCATTATCTGGAATTTGAGCTTTATCAATATCAATATTTGAATTATATCTTAAGTTAGATGGTAGTTGATTCTTATCAATTGTGAAATATAAATTAGCTGAGTTGATTGAAATAATTACATTTCTAAGGCTGTTTTGAATGCTGCTTATATTGTAGTTATCTCTTATTTCTTTGAAGGTACTACTAGCGCCTATTCCTTTTTTTGTTTTATATTTTGGATCAATTATCTTAATTAATTTAGCTGTAGAGGTGTAGTCTAGGTCTTCTTTAGGAGTGATTTCTAATAATTCATTTCCTTCTTTGTCTAATATTGTTATATCATTAAATTTTCCGGTGAAACTATCTCCGGAAATATCATTTCTTATCGAGTCATTTTTAAAAATCTGAATTAAATCTTTAATCATTGTAGTGTCACTCACATGTCCTATGCTATTTTTTGAAATTAAATAGGGGTCTTTTTCATTTGAACATGAGGTAATAATAGTAGTTGCAATTATTAAGATTATAATTTTATTCATTTCTTTTATTTTATTCTTTTGTAAATATAATTATTTATGCCCTCTATGTTTAATTATTTTCATTAAATAAATGTCACTTAATTATTTTTGTAATAAATAGAAATTTATATTTGCACACGATGGATAATAATACTAAAAATTTAGTGGATAAAGGTGAAATGTTGCCATTAATGGAGTCATTTTATACGATTCAAGGAGAGGGTTTTCATAAAGGAACTGCTGCTTATTTTATTAGACTTGGGGGTTGTGATGTAGGGTGTCATTGGTGTGATGTAAAAGAAAGTTGGGATGCTCTTCTTCATCCACCCACACTAACTACTGAGATTGTAGAAAATACCAAGCAGTACAGTGATACTGTAGTTATTACAGGCGGTGAGCCACTTATGTGGGATATGACTATCCTAACTAAATTGCTTAACGCAAAAAACAAGTCTGTTCATATTGAAACTTCTGGAGCTTATGATCTTTCAGGTAATTGGGATTGGATTTGTTTATCTCCTAAAAAAAGAAAACTTCCTAAAAAAGAAATATATCAAGTTGCAAACGAACTCAAAATGATAGTATTTAATAAGAGTGATTTTAAGTTTGCAGAGAGTGAAGCTGCAAAAGTTAACTCGGACTGTATTTTGTTTTTACAACCTGAATGGAGTAAAAGAGACGAGGTAATGCCGCTTATTGTCGATTATGTAATGCAAAACCCAAAATGGAAGGTTTCACTTCAGACGCATAAATACCTAAACATTCCTTAATTACTTATTTTAATAACTACCCTTTTTTATATATTTATAAGTTATTAATTTTTATAAATAAACATTTAAAAATATACATATGTAACCAAATATTATTATTTAATAAATAATATTAATATTTTATGCATATTTGCCTAAAATATATAATATGTGTGGAATAGTTTGTGCTTTTGATATAAAGCAAACCTCGGATTCTTTAAGGTCAGAAATATTAGAGATGTCAAAAAAAATTAGACATAGGGGTCCTGATTGGAGTGGTATTTATAGTTCTGATAATGCTATTATGTCACACGAAAGATTGGCTATTGTAGACCCTAAGTCAGGGAGACAACCTCTTTTTAGTGATGATAAAAAATTAGTATTAGCAGCTAACGGAGAGATATATAATCATTTTGATTTACGAAAAGAGTTTATTGGTTCGTATGATTTTTCGACTAATAGTGATTGTGAAGTTATTATTGCACTTTATAAAAAATATGGTTCATCCTTTTTAGATAAAATGAATGGTATTTTTGGTTTTGCAATTTATGATGCAGAAAATGATGAGTACTTTGTAGCAAGAGACCATATTGGAATAATCCCTCTGTACATAGGATGGGATGAGAAAGGTATTTTTTATGTTGCTTCTGAGCTTAAAGCTCTGGAAGGTAAGTGCAAGAAAATTGAACTTTTTCCTCCTGGACACTATTATCACAGTAGTGAAAAAGAATTTGTTAAGTGGTATTCTAGAGATTGGAGTGATTATAGTGTAGTAAAGGAAAATACAACAAGTATAAAATTAGTCAAAGATGCTTTAGAGTCGGCCGTACACAGGCAGCTTATGAGTGATGTTCCTTATGGGGTTTTACTCTCGGGTGGATTAGATTCTTCTATAACTTCGGCAATTGCAAAAAAATATTCTCAAAAGAGAATAGAAAGTGGAGATAAAGCAGATGCGTGGTGGCCTCAATTGCATTCTTTTTCAGTAGGTCTAGAGGGTTCTCCAGATTTATCTGCTGCTAAAAAAGTTGCAGATCATATTGGTACTATTCATCACGAGATAGTATTCACTATTCAAGAAGGATTAGATGCTATTAAAGACGTTATTTATAATTTAGAGACCTATGATATTACTACAATTAGAGCTTCAACTCCGATGTATTTAATGGCAAGGGTTATTAAATCAATGGGTATTAAGATGGTATTGTCAGGTGAAGGTGCAGATGAGCTATTTGGTGGTTACTTGTATTTTCACAAAGCACCAAATGCCAAGGAATTTCACGAAGAAACCGTTCGCAAAATAAATAAGTTACATATGTATGATTGTTTAAGGGCTAATAAAAGTTTGGCTGCTTGGGGAATTGAAGGTCGAGTCCCTTTTTTAGATAAAGAATTTATTGATGTAGCGATGAGTGTTAATCCAAATGATAAGATGATTAACTCAGAAAGAATGGAGAAATGGGTTTTAAGAAAAGCTTTTGAAGACTATTTACCTCAAAGTATTGTTTGGAGACAGAAGGAACAGTTTAGTGATGGAGTAGGCTACAGTTGGATAGATAAGTTAAAGGAGCTAGTCAATAGTTCTGTTTCAGATGATCAAATGAAAGCTGTAAAAATTAATTTTCCGAATCAACCACCTACATCAAAAGAGGAGTACTTTTACCGCTCAATATTTCAGTCTCACTTTCCAAGTAAGGCTGCTGCACTAAGTGTCCCGCAGGAACCCTCAGTGGCTTGTAGTACCAAAATAGCACTAGAATGGGATGAAGCATTTAAAAATATGAATGAGCCGTCAGGCAGAGCAATTGTTCAGGTCCATGAAGATGCATATAAGTCATAATTTTAGCTAATTTTTACTACTGTAATTGTTAATAACTTATACGGTTATTTAAGAATAAAATAGCTTAAAAATTTTCACTTTTTTTTATATTTACAAGAATAAATAAACTGTTAACTTTTCATTAGTTTTTTTATTAAAAAAAATTCAATTAAAAATATAATTTATGAGTGAAAATAAGCAAAGCTATTCTGCGGATAGTATTCAGGCTCTGGAAGGAATGGAGCATGTTAGGATGCGTCCTTCAATGTATATTGGTGATGTAGGTACAAGAGGTCTACATCATTTAGTTTATGAGGTTGTAGATAATTCAATTGACGAGGCCTTAGCGGGTCATTGTAATGAGATTTCTGTAGTGATAAACGAAGATAATTCTGTAACAACTATAGATGACGGTAGAGGAATCCCTGTTGATATTCATAAAAAAGAAGGAGTTTCTGCTTTGGAAGTGGTGATGACTAAAATTGGAGCTGGTGGAAAATTTGATAAAGATTCTTACAAGGTTTCTGGTGGTCTTCACGGGGTAGGAGTCAGTTGTGTAAATGCACTTTCAGAGAGTTTGAAAGCTACTGTTTATAGAAATGGTAAAATATACGAACAAGATTATGTGAGAGGTAAATCATTAAACCCCGTTAAAGAAGTTGGTACTACAGACAAAAGAGGTACTATGGTTACTTTTAAGCCAGATTCTACTATTTTTACTCAAACCCTAGAGTACAGTTACGATATTCTAGCATCTCGATTAAGAGAATTAGCTTATTTAAATAAAGGAATTACAGTAATTCTAATTGATAAAAGAAATAAAGATGAAAAAGGTGAGTTTGTTAATGAGGTTTTTCATTCAAAAGAAGGATTAAAAGAGTTTATTAAATTTCTAGATGGAAATAGAGAGCCTCTAATGAAAGATGTTATTTCATTTGAAGGAGAAAAAAATGGTGTTCCTGTAGAAGTAGCGATGGCTTATAATACTTCCTATTCAGAAAATTTACATTCTTACGTCAACAATATTAATACTCATGAAGGTGGAACACACCTTTCTGGTTTTAGAAGAGGTTTAACACATACACTAAAAAAATATGCTGATGGATCTGGGATGTTAGATAAATTAAAGTTTGAAATTTCAGGAGATGATTTTAGAGAAGGTTTAACTGCTATAATTTCTGTTAAAGTAGCCGAACCTCAATTTGAGGGGCAAACTAAAACTAAGCTTGGAAATAGAGAGGTTTCCTCTAGTGTAAGTCAGGCTGTTTCTGAAATGTTGACAGATTATTTAGAAGAACACCCTGATGATGCTAAAATAATAGTACAAAAGGTAATACTTGCAGCTCAAGCTAGAACTGCCGCCCAAAAGGCTCGTGAGATGGTTCAAAGAAAAACTGTCATGAGTTTAGGAGGGTTGCCAGGTAAATTATCGGATTGTTCTGAACAAGACCCCGCTAAATGTGAGGTTTTTCTTGTTGAGGGAGATTCTGCAGGTGGTACTGCCAAACAAGGAAGAGATAGAGCTTTTCAAGCAATACTTCCCCTTAGAGGAAAAATACTGAATGTTGAAAAAGCGATGCAACATAAAGTTTTTGAAAATGAAGAAATTAAAAATATTTTCACTGCTTTAGGAGTTACAATCGGAACAGAAGAAGATTCAAAAGCTTTAAACCTTACAAAACTTAGATACCATAAAGTTGTAATTATGTGTGATGCCGATATTGATGGTAGTCATATTGCTACACTTATTTTAACTTTCTTTTTTAGATACATGAAAGAGTTAATTGAAGGAGGTCACATATATATAGCTACACCACCACTATACTTAGTTAAAAAAGGAGCTAAAAAAGAATATGCCTGGGATGATGACCAAAGAGATCTAATTATGAAAAAATATGGTGATGGCGTTAAAATCCAAAGATATAAAGGTTTAGGTGAAATGAATGCTTCTCAATTATGGGATACAACAATGAACCCTGAATTTAGAACTTTGAGACAAGTTGAAATCGAAAACATGATTGAAGCAGATAGAATTTTTTCTATGCTTATGGGTGATGAAGTTCCACCAAGAAGAGAGTTTATTGAGAAGAATGCTATCTATGCTAATATAGATGCTTAACAAATAAAAATATAATTATGAAAATAACTGTTGTTGGTGCAGGTGCAGTAGGTGCTAGTTGTGCTGAATATATAGCCATAAAAGACTTTGCTTCAGAAGTTGTTTTATTAGATATTAAAGAAGGGTTTGCCGAAGGTAAAGCAATGGATTTAATGCAGACAGCTTCATTAAATAATTTTGACACCAAAATTACTGGTACTACCAATGATTATAGTAAAACAGCAAATAGCTCTATTTGTGTTGTTACATCAGGAATTCCTCGTAAACCTGGAATGACTAGAGAAGAATTAATTGGAATAAACGCAGGTATTGTAAAAACAGTTACATCTAATCTTATAAAGCACTCCCCTGAAACAATCCTAATTATTGTTAGTAATCCAATGGATTCAATGACGTATTTAGTGCATAAAACTACAGATTTACCTAAAAATAAAATCATTGGAATGGGTGGAGCTCTAGATTCTGCAAGATTTAAATACAGATTAGCAGAAGCATTAAATGCACCAATTAGTGATATTGATGGGATGGTTATTGGTGGTCACAGTGATGTGGGAATGGTTCCTTTAACTTCTAACGCTACAAGAAATAGTATAAATGTTTCTGAATTTATTTCCAATGAAAGGCTTGAAAAGGTAAAACAAGATACTAAAGTGGGGGGAGCAACACTTACAAAATTACTTGGAACATCTGCATGGTATGCCCCTGGCGCTGCAGTAAGTGGATTAGTTCAAGCAATTGCTTGTGACCAAAAGAAAATGTTTCCGTGTTCTGTCTTGTTAGATGGTGAATATGGACTTAACGACCTTTCAATTGGTGTTCCTGTAATACTTGGAAAAAATGGTATTGAAGAAATAGTTAAGATAGAATTAAGCGAGGCTGATATGAAGCATTTACATCAAAGTGCCGAAGGAGTTAAGAAAACAAATAATCTTTTAGCTTTATAAGTCGCTATTATAATTCTGGATTATTTTTGTTTCCAGTTAGTTGATCAATTTAGAAATGAGTCATTTCTGTTGTCAATTTATTAGTTAAATCATATATTTGCTCGTTTTTAAATTGAATAAAATACATCACAATGCAGAATAAAGGATTAATAAAATTATTTGCTTTAATGTTTGGTTTGGTTAGTATATACCAGCTATCCTTTACTTTTAAAGCTAATCAGGTTGAAGATAATGCAGCTAAGTATGCTATAAGTAAAGTGTCAGAATCACAAATTGATTTTGATAAGCAAAGGAATATTATAGAAGCAAATTATTTGGATTCTTTATCCAATACATCCGTTTTTGATATAGGAATATCTGATTACACTTTTAATGAAGTTAAGGATAGAGCTATGAATTTAGGTCTAGATTTAAAAGGTGGTATAAATGTAATTCTTCAAATTTCTGTTAAAGATATTTTAAAAGGTCTTTCAAATAACAGTAGAGATCCTCTATTTAACCAAGCACTTGTTGATGCTGAAGAAATACAAAAAAATAGTCAAAACACTTATCTAGAAGATTTTTTCGTAGCATTTGATGCAATTAAAGGGGATACCAAACTTGCTTCTCCAGATATCTTTGCTAACAGAAGTTTGAGTGAGGAAATTACTTTTGATATGGATGATCAAGATGTACAACCAATTATCAAACAAAAAATAGACGAGTCTATTATTTCTGCTTTTGAAGTTTTAAGAAAAAGAATAGATAAGTTTGGAGTAACTCAACCAAATATTCAAAGATTAGGTAATTCAGGAAGAATATTAGTAGAATTACCTGGAGCTAAAGATATTGAAAGAGTTAAGAATTTACTTCAAAGTACAGCCCAATTAGAGTTTTGGGATGCTTTTAAAGGTCAAGATTTTTTAAATTTTATAGTACAGGCAAACGAAGTAGCTAAATCAATGGAAGATTCCGAGGAAGTATCGGTAAGTTCTGATGATGCTAATAGTGAAATTGATGATTTATTAGGAATTGATTCAGATTCAACTTTTGTTGAGGTTAATCCAATTTTGGATGCGATTCCTGGTTACCCAAATAACCCTTTACTTGGTTATGCTGGAGGCCCTGTTATTGCAACGTTTAAAGTTAAAGAAAAACAAAGAATTTCGGATTACCTTAAAATGCCTGAAGTTAAATCTTTGCTCTCTGCAGATCAAAGATATGCTAAGTTTGTATGGGGAATTCCAACACTAGATATTGAAGGAAATGAATTAACAGATTTATATGTTCTTCAAGGAAATAGAGATAACAAACCTGAATTAAGTGGTTCAGTAATAACAGATGCTAGACAATCATACTCTCCATCTGGAGAGCCTACAGTAAGTATGCAAATGAATGCTAAGGGTGCCAAGGTTTGGGAAAAAATGACTGGTAACGCTTTTACTAAGGGAAGTCAAATTGCTATAGTTTTAGATGAGACTGTTTATTCTGCTCCGGGAGTAACCACTGGTGCTATCTCAGGAGGTAATTCTGAAATATCAGGAACATTCACATTAGAAGAAGCAATTGATTTGGCTAATGTTTTAAGAGCCGGTAAGCTTCCTGCTTCTGCTGATATAGTTCAAGCTGATGAAGTTGGTCCTTCTCTTGGAAAAGAAGCTATAGAGACTGGTTCTAGATCTTTTATGATAGCTCTTTTATTAGTATTATTATGGATGATATTCTACTACGGTAAAGCGGGTATATATTCAAATATTGCCCTTGTTTTGAATATCATTTTAATATTTGGAGTTCTAGCTGGGTTAGGTGCTGTGTTAACATTACCTGGAATCGCTGGTATAGTACTTACAATAGGTATCGCAGTTGATGCTAATGTTCTTATTTATGAAAGGGTACGAGAAGAGATAATAAAAGGTAAAAAACAAGTCGCTGCTATTGAAGATGGTTTTGCAAACGCTTTGTCTTCTATATTAGATGCAAATATTACAACTGGTTTGACAGCATTAATATTATTTTCTTTAGGTACTGGTCCGATAAAAGGTTTTGCAACCACTTTATTAATTGGTATTCTGACTTCTTTATTTACTGCTATTTTTATTACAAGAATATTAATAGAATGGAATACAAACAGAGGAGGGAAGTTAGATTTTTCAACTTCACTCACAAAAGGATTATTTAGAAATATCTCAGTTGATTTTCTTAAAAAAACTAAAATTACATACTTAATATCAGGGGCAATTATTACTGCAGGTTTGGCTTCGTTGTTTACAACTGGACTTGATCAAGGTATTGATTTTGTCGGGGGTAGAACTTACACGGTAAGATTCGCACAAGATGTAAGTACTGAAGATGTTAAGTTAAAAACTAACGCAATGTTTGGTAGTTCAGAAGTTAAAACTATTGGATCAGCGAATCAGCTAAAAATATCAACTAAATATAAAGTTGATGAAAATTCTGCAGAAGTTGACGAAGAAGTACAAAATAAATTATTTAAATCTTTAGTTAACTTTTTGCCTAAAGATTATTCTTACTCTGAGTTTTTAAATGCTGATAATAATGTGGGTAAAGTACTTTCTGGTAAAGTGAGCCCAACTATTGCAGATGATATTAAACAATCTTCACTATGGGCTGTTTTAGCTTCTTTGGTAGTAGTATTTTTATATATCTTGCTCCGATTCAAAAAGTGGCAATTCTCTCTTGGAGCAGTTGCAGCTGTTTTTCATGATGTATTAATTGTGCTTGGAATATTCTCATTAACATATAAGTATATGCCATTTAATATGGAAATAGATCAAGCGTTTATTGCAGCTATACTTACAGTAATTGGATATTCATTAAATGATACTGTTGTGGTATTTGATAGAATTAGAGAATTTATTGATGAGCACTCTACATGGGAATTTAATAAAATTGTAAACTCTGCTTTAAATAGTACTCTAAGTAGAACTTTAAACACTTCATTTACAACTCTCGTTGTATTAATGTCAATGTTCTTTTTAGGGGCAGACTCTTTAAGAGGGTTGTTATTTGCCCTTATTGTGGGTGTTTTAGTAGGTACATATTCTTCCGTATTTATAGCAACTCCAATTATGCGTGATACAATTGGAAAATCAGTAAAATAAATTTAATAAAAAACCTCAACAATTTGTTGAGGTTTTTTTATTTAAAGTTAAAGACTTAATAACCTTCATTTTCTTTCCACATTATTTTTAAAGTATTTATAATCAACATAGAATGTTCCAAAAGGAATTATTGAAGAGATTAATACAACTATAGTTTTTATAAAACTCCAATTATATTTTTTGCTATTCACTAAAGATAGTATAACGAAAGCAACAAATAAAAGTCCATGAGGCATGCCAAGAAGTTTAACAAGAGTTGGGTCATTGCCATAATACTTTAAAGGTACTGCTATAAATAATAATAAAATATATGATATACCTTCTAAATAGCTAATTACTCTTAATGTTTTTATCATTTTCTAAACATATAATAAATACCGATTAATATAAATGGAATACTAAGTGTTTGACCTGTGTTCATTCCAAGAATCCAGTCTTCTCTACCAGTGACTTGTGCCTCTTTAAAGAATTCAACAATAAATCTTGTAACCCATAAAAGAGTTAAAAATAAACCAAACATATAACCGGGTTTTAATGCTTTTGAAGTTTTCCAATATGTAAAATAAACTATTATAAATACAATTAGATACCCAAATGCTTCGTAGAGTTGACCAGGGTGTCTTGGTTCCGTTTCTCCGATTGCTTTAAATACAACTCCAAAAATACTATCAGTTTTATGACCAATTATTTCTGAATTAAAAAAGTTGCCCATTCTAATAAATACAGCTCCTATTGAAACAGGAATTACAAGTCTATCCAGAATCCATAAAATATTTTTCTTTAAAACTTTTTTATTGTACAAATACATGGAATAAATTATTCCTATAGCTGCGCCATGACTAGCAAGACCTCTAAAACCAGTAAATTCAAATACAGGATTAAATCTAAAAGGAAGGAAAACACTTAGAAAGTCTTGTTTGAAAAGTTCTGGTTGGTAAAAAATTACATGACCCAATCTAGCTCCAATGATAGTTCCTAAAATAGTATACATAAATAAAGAATCTAAACTTTCTTCACTTAAAGACTCTTTTTGATATATTTTTTTCATTACATAATGCCCAATAGTGAATGCGGCTATCCACATTAAACTATAATAATGAATAGTAAATTTTCCGAATATGTTTATACCCTCTGAAGAAGGGTCCCAAACGATGTCTAATGCGTACATATTTTATAAGTTTTATTTTTTAATATTTTTTTTTGGTACAGGATCATATCCCGATTTACCCCATGGGTGACAGCTAAATATTCTAATAACCATCAATTTTGAACCTTTAAAAACCCCATGTTCCTTTAATGCTTCTATTGAATATTGTGAACAAGTTGGTTCAAATCTACAAGTAGCTGGAGTCAAAGGTGAGATTAAATTTTGATAAATTTTAATTAAAAAAATTAAAGGTAAAGTTAGAATTTTCATTTTCAATTAATTGAATATGTAGTTTCGTTATTACTATCATTTAATGTGATGCCTCCTTTACTTAAATCATCTCTAATTTTATCACTTAAACCATAATTTTTATTTAACCTAGCTTCGTTCCTTAGCTCAATTAGTAAACCTACTGCAGAATCTAATTTATCCGAATTTGAATTTGAATCATAATTTAATTCTAAACCTAAAATATCAAAAACAAACTCATTAAATTTTTCTTTAATAATTTTTAAATCATTTACAGATATTTTAGATTTTCCCATTTTCACCTGATTGATAAATTTCACTGAATTAAATAATTCTGCGATTAATATAGGAGTATTAAAATCATCGTTTAAAGCATTATAACAGTTTGTAACCCAATTATCAATATCAAAGTCTGAGGTACTTGAGCTTTTTAAATTGCTCAAGCTTTTTTGAGCTTCCATCAGTTTATTAAACCCTTTTTCAGAAGCTTCAATTGCTTCACTGCTAAAATCTAATACACCTCTGTAATGCGCCTGGAGTATGAAAAAACGTATAACACTAGAAGAAAATGGTTTATTTAAAATGGAGTTATTTCCTGATAAAATATCTCCCGGTAAAATGTTATTGCCAGTAGATTTAGCCATTTTGTTACCATTTAATGTTAGCATATTTGCATGCATCCATATATTTGCTGGGCTAGTGTTGTTACATGCGATAGATTGTGCTATTTCACATTCGTGATGTGGAAATTTTAAATCCATTCCACCTCCATGAATATCAAAATTATCACCTAGATATTTAGTACTCATTGCAGTACATTCTAGATGCCAGCCAGGAAAACCTAATCCCCAGGGTGAGTTCCATTTCATTATATGGCTATCATCTGCTTTTTTCCAAAGTGCGAAATCTTGAGGATTCTTTTTATCACTTTGACCATCTAATTTTCTAGAGTTATGAACTAAATCTTCAATATTTCGTTTACTTAAAATTCCATAATTATTTGTCTTATTATACTTTATTACATCAAAATATATGGACCCATTAACCTCATAAGCAAGCTTATTGTTAAGTATAGTTTTAATTATTTCAATCTGTTCTATTATATGACCAGTTGCCGTAGGCTCAATACTTGGAGGAAGTAAATTAAATTCATTTAAAGTATTGTGAAAATCTACAGTGTATTTTTGAACAACTTCCATTGGTTCAATCTCCTCAATCCTAGCTTTTTTACTTATTCTATCTTCGCCGTTATCTGAATCATTTTCGAGATGTCCGGCATCTGTAATATTTCTTACATAACGAACTTTATAGCCAAGATGAAGTAAATATCGGTATATGATATCAAATGACATAAATGTCCTAACATTACCTAAATGAACATTACTATATACAGTAGGACCACAAACATACATTCCTACTCTTTTTTTATTAATAGGTTTGAATTTTTCTTTCTTGCCAGTTAATGAGTTGTATATGTAAAGAATTTTTTCTTTTGTTAAGGACATTAATTAAAGTTAAGAATTATAAACCTCCAAAAGAAGTTTCTAATTGAATATATTTTAAAAACTCTTCCCTAACTGCAGGTTTTTTGAAAGCACCACCAAACTCGCTTGTTATTGTACTACAGCCTATATCTTTAATTCCTCTGGAATTTACACATAAATGCTTAGCATCTATAACACATGCTACATCATCGGTATTTAATACATTTTGTAATTCTTTTACAACTTGAATAGTTAATCTTTCTTGTACTTGAGGTCTTTTAGAAAAGTAGTCTACAATTCTATTCATTTTAGATAACCCTACAACAGTCCCATTTGAAATATACGCTATATGGGCTTTTCCAACTATTGGTAATAAATGATGTTCACAAGTAGAGTAAACAGATATATTTTTTTCTACCAACATTTCATTATATTGATATTTGTTATCAAAAGTGGAAGACACGGGTTTCTTTATCGGGTTTAAACCCCCGAAAATTTCATTAACAAATGCTTTTGCAACTCTTTTTGGAGTTCCTTTTAAACTATCATCTGTTAAATCTAAACCTAGTGTATGAAGAATATTTCTCATATTTTCTTCAATAATTGAAATTTTTTCTTGATCAGATATGTCAAAAGCATCAATTCTTAATGGAGTTTCTGATGAAGATCCCATATGGTCATCACCGAAATTATCAATGTGTTTTGCTAAATTATTTTCTTTCATTTTTACTGTTAAATTTCTAAATTAAACGTAATTCAAAGATAGTAATTATTACTAAAGTTGGGTATTTATTAATAATATAAAATGTTAAATTTATTATAATTTCTATTATCTAAAAATTTAATTTAAATTAGCTAGAACTTTAACTAAAATTGATGAGTAAAATCAACTTTATTATTATATTTTATTTTTCAATTAATTTGGTATCTGCACAAGAAAACAACAATTTATTAAGTGTGGATATTAATAAAAAAAATTCATACAATTGGGTTGTTGACCACCCTAAAAATATTCAATTACCTTTTACAAATTTAGAAATTCAAAAACTTGAATATGTCTACGGAGATAAATTAAAAAAGTATGTTTTGGACAAACCTTCTAGAGTTAACGATATCAAGCATATCTTTAGAAATAGGGTTCTTATTCAAAATGAAGATGTAAAAGATATTTCAAATTACCCGCTTTTATCATCTGTCCCAGTTTTTGATGTATTCAATAATAAAATGATTATACCTACCTTCAATAAGGATAGTTTTAATCCATTGATTTATAATTTTAATTTTAATTCAAAAAGAAGATTAATTTATAGAGTTGACAATACTAATTATTTAATTGTTATTAAATCAAAATTTAATTAAACCATATATGAAAAAGTATCTACTTCTTTATTTTATGCTTTTACCATTTATTGGTTTATCTCAAGATATATTAATTAGTGATGGAGGGACAGTCAACACCTGCTCTGGAACCTTGTATGACTCAGGTGGTGGAAATGGAAATTATTCAAGCAATGAAAATTATTCTATAACTATTTGTCCAGATAACCCTGGTCAAAATATTGAACTAGATTTCACTTCTTTCAGTACACAACTTAATGCAGATATTTTAACAATTTATGATGGGCCTGATAATACTGGAACTGGTACAACTTACTCGGGAAATGCTACTCAAAGTCCTGGTTTCATCACTGCTACAAATGCATCTGGCTGTATAACAGTTGAGTTTTTTAGTAATGCTGCAGCGAATACAACTGGATTTGCCGCAAATATTTCATGTTATGAACCATGTCAAGAAATTATCGGTTCTATAGATAGTGTTTTTCCAGAGCCAAATGCTGAAGGTCAGGTAACTGTTTGTCCAGGTGAAGAGGTGACATTCACGGCATCAGGAGATTTCTCTAATACAAGTGAAGGTGCAACTTTTGCTTGGGAGTTTGGTGATGGAACAACGGCAGAGGGGCTAACAGTAAGTAAGGTTTATGAGCAATCTGGAATTTTCTCGGCCGGATTAGTTATAACAGACACTAATCCACTTGGATGCTCTTCATTGCAAATTACTCAAATTGTAATTGTAGCACCATCAATCGATTTTACCGGCACAGAAGCTGGTAAAACTGAACTTTGTTTTGGAGATTCAACAACAATATTTGGTGTTGCAGAGAGCACACAATTAGAAGATTGTGCTCCTGAAATATATGAAGAAACTTGGCTTGAAGACACTCAAAGTACAGGTCAGCAAGCTTCTTATGAATCTACAATATCAGTTGAATGTTATGCTGATGGTTTGGAGTTTACAGATATTTCACAGCTTATTCAAATATGTGTTGTTATAGAGCATTCCTTTATTGGAGACTTAGATATGTTACTAACAGCTCCAAATGGTCAATCTGTTTATTTTGCTCAGTATGGTGACGGAAATGATCCAGGCACTTCATTAGGTATTCCGGATGAACTTGATAACGGTAATCCAGGTACAGGTTTTGAATATTGTTTCACTCCTTTTTCTACATTAGATATTTCCTCCACTGGTGGGACAACTGTTCCAGCAGGAATTTATGGTGCTTCAAACGGATCATCATTTGCCGACCTTTTAGGCACTTCATTAAATGGAGACTGGACCTTTACCGTAATTGACAGTTGGGCAGCAGATGATGGAACGATTTTTTCTTGGAATCTTGATTTTGATCCTGCATTATCAGCGCCACCATCTGAAATAATTTCACAGGTTTGGTTAGATGATCCATCTATAGTGTCTGTTGAAGGAAATAATATTGTCGTTACTCCAACCGAGTCTGGCGAAATATGTTATACTTATGTAGTCCAAGATGATTTTGGATGTGAATACTCAGAGACTATATGTATCAATGTTGAAGAGGAGATTGTAACAGAAGATGCAATTAACTTATATATATGTGACCCTTTAACTTCTGATTTATTTTTTGACTTTACAGAAAATGAAAGTCTTATATCTTCCATTGCTGCTGAACCTGATAACTTAATTATTTCTTTTTATGAAACCCAACAAGATGCGGACAATGAAGTGAATTCTATAGCAGATTATATTAATTATCCAGGTTTTGACGAGCAGATTATTTATGTAAGAGTGGAATATTTAGAATCAAACTGTTATGAAACTCAATCTTTTACTTTAAATGTTACTGACCCCCCTGTGGTTAATCCAGTGGATAAGTTATTTATTTGTGATGATGAAACGGATGATGGTTTTGTTGATTATGATCTTAACAATTTTAATTCTCAACTATTAGGAGATCAAGCTGCAAGTGATTATTTAGTTTCTTACTACTTAAGCTATGATGATGCTTATGACGGTATTAATGCATTAGAAATGCCATATGAAATTTCTAATAGTTCAGTATTTTACCCCAGGATAGATGTAATAGGAACTACAGGATGTTTTAATATAGGCGATTCAGATATTTTAAGTTTTCAGATTAACCCACCAGATGACTCTTCATTTGAAATGACTCCAGCTTGTGATGGTGCTTCTGCTAATATCACTGGATTTTTTGGAGGAACTTTCGCATTTGACACAGCCCCAACGGATGGAGCAGTAATAGACCCTTTAACTGGTTTAATTACAGGTGGAGATTACAATACTACTTATTCAGTTAGCTATACTACTATAGGTGGTTGTCCAACAACTGCGATAGTTTCTGTAACATCTATTATTGCAGATGATTCATCCTTTGAAATGACTCCTACATGCGATGGAGCAGCAGCAACCATTACAGGTTTAGTTGGAGGTACTTTTGCATTTGATACGGCTCCAACGGATGGAGCAGTGATAGATTCTTCAACTGGAACAATTACGGCTGGAGACTATGATACAACTTACTCAGTTAGTTACACTACTAACGGAGATTGTCCAACAACTGCGATAGTTTCTGTAACATCTATTATTGCAGATGATTCATCCTTTGAAATGACTCCTACATGCGATGGAGCAGCAGCAACCATTACAGGTTTAGTTGGAGGTACTTTTGCATTTGATACGGCTCCAACGGATGGAGCAGTGATAGATTCTTCAACTGGAACAATTACGGCTGGAGACTATGATACAACTTACTCAGTTAGTTACACTACTAACGGAGATTGTCCAACAACTGCGATAGTTTCTGTAACATCTATTATTGCAGATGATTCATCCTTTGAAATGACTCCTACATGCGATGGAGCAGCAGCAACCATTACAGGTTTAGTTGGAGGTACTTTTGCATTTGATACGGCTCCAACGGATGGAGCAGTGATAGATTCTTCAACTGGAACAATTACGGCTGGAGACTATGATACAACTTACTCAGTTAGTTACACTACTAACGGAGATTGTCCAACTACTACTATAGTTTCTGTAACATCTGTGGAAGATGACGATTCTTCCTTTGAAATGACTCCTACATGCGATGGAGCAGCAGCAACCATTACAGGTTTAGTTGGAGGTACTTTTGCATTTGATACGGCTCCAACGGATGGAGCAGTGATAGATTCTTCAACTGGAACAATTACGGCTGGAGACTATGATACAACTTACTCAGTTAGTTACACTACTAACGGAGATTGTCCAACGACTACTATAGTTTCTGTAACATCTGTGGAAGATGACGATTCTTCCTTTGAAATGACTCCTACATGTGATGGTGGAACAGCAACCATTACAGGTTTAGTTGGAGGTACTTTTGCATTTGATACGGCTCCAACGGATGGAGCAGTGATAGATTCTTCAACTGGAACAATTACGGCTGGAGACTATGATACAACTTACTCAGTTAGTTATACTACTAACGGAGATTGTCCAACTTCATCAATAGTTAATTTTTCGTCAGCAGTTCTTCCAGTTATTAGTGACCCAACTCCGTTTGAAGTTTGTGATGATAATATCGCAGATGGTTTTGTTGAGATGGATTTAAGTATTAAAAATTCAGAAATTACAAATGGCAATTCTAATTATGCAGTTACTTATTACTTAACTAGTGAAGATGCTAACACAGCAGATAATCCATTAACCTTACCTTATACTAACATATCTAACCCTCAAACTGTATTTATTAGAGTTGTTGATATTATATATGGTTGTTTTGTTACAACATCCATGGAACTTAATGTTCAATCTGCACCTGCAGCAAACACACCTTCAATCCTTGAATATTGTGATGCTGACGCAGATGGTTTTGGAGTATTTGATTTAACCAATGCTGATGCAGAAATAACTTCTGGTCAAACAGGTTTAGTTATTACATATCATGAAACACAAGCTGATGCAGAAAATAATGTAAATGCAATTACTGGTAATTATAACAATATTGTTCAGTACCAACAGACCATTTATGTTCGAGTAGAGAGTGCAACTATCACTACTACATGTGCTACTTACTTAGAGCTTTTACTTGTAGTAAATGATGTTCCGCAGATTGAGACTGAGCCAAGTGCTTTGGAAGTTTGTGATAACGATACCGATGGCTTTGGTTTATTTGATTTAAGTCTAGCTAACCAGGAGGTTTTAAACGGGCTAGACCCATTAGACTTTGAGATAAATTATTACGAGACACCAGAGAATGCAGTGCTTGGAGAGAATCCAATCACTACTCCTTTAGCCTATACTAATGTATCTCCATTTACTCAAGATATATATGTTCGCGTAGAGAATATCGATACAGAATGTTATAACACGACCGCTCTTACACTTATTGTAAACGAGCTTCCAGTACTTATACAGCCTGATCCTTTAGAACTTTGTGATGATAACAACACAGGAGATGAAGTAGAAGAATTTACTCTAGAAGATAGTTTAGCACAAGTACTTAATGGTCAAACAGGAATCAGTATTACTTTCCACGAGACTCAAGAAGATGCAGATAATGCAGATGCCCCAATCTTTAGCCCATACACTAATATTGTTAACGCACAGACGATTTATCTTCGTGCAGAGAACGATATTACAGGCTGTGTAAGCACGATTACTTTAGACCTTAGAGTTAATCCACTACCTAGTCCAGTTACCGTAGAACCACTAGAGGCATGTGATGTAGATGCAGATGGCTTTACTAGTTTTGATCTAGAGAGTATATCGGAAGATATTATTAATGGAGAGCTGGATATTTTTGTGACTTACTACGAGACTTTAACCGATGCAGAGAATGCACTGAATTCTTTAGCGAGTCCTTACGATAACATTGTCCCTAATCAGCAAACATTGTTTGTTAGAGCAGAGAACAGTATAACAGGATGCTTTAGTATTGTAGAGTTGGAGCTTATCTCGCTTCCTTCTCCACAGCTACCTATTGTTATTGAGGATATTATTATATGTGATGATGATTTAAATGGATTCTTCCAATTTGATTTAACCCAGAACACAGCACTTATATTAGGCACTCAAGTAGCATCGGAGTTTAATCTTTCTTATCACATATCTCAAGAAGATGCTGATACAGGAGATAACCCTATTGTAAATCCAGAGACTTATAATAACCTGTCCAATCCACAGACTATTTATGTACGACTGGAGAGTATAGAAAACTTATGTGTATCCACTGGAGAGTTCGATCTTATTGTATCGCTTCCACCAGATGCTATACAACCATTGCCATTAGAGCTTTGTGATGACATAATTGCTGATGAGACAACGGTCTTTGATCTAACGGTTAAAGATGAAGAGATTACTGGTGGGAACCCTTGGATTGTAGAATACTTTGAGACAGAACAAGATGCCATGGCAAACACCAATGTTATAGCAGATCCTGAGGCCTATACCAATACTGCTGTAGGGACCAATGCATTAAACCCACAGACTTTATTTGTACGAGTTACCGATCCATCTACCACATGTTATTCTTTTGTTACCCTTACCATTAGAGTACTAGTACTCTGCGTTGATACCACTGCTTCAACGCCAAGTACTCTGCGTTGATACCACTGCTTCAACGCCAAGTACTCTGCGTTGATACCACTGCTTCAACGCCA
>CAXYEG010000017.1:0-32827 GCA_964275995.1 uncultured Flavobacteriaceae bacterium | reverse complement strand
TTGAAAAATATAGTAGGAAGTTGAAAGTAATGAGAGAATTTGTGAATAAAGATTATTTAGAAAATAAATAACTTTTTTTATTTAACAGAACAAGATTATATGAATTTTAGTACCTTATTTAATGGAAATAAGTTAATTGTTTTATTATTATTACTATCAATTAATTTAATCTCTTCACAAGAATTGTATGTTTCCCAGCCACTTGGTTCAGATTCAAATTCTGGTTCGGAATCTTCTCCATTTAAAACTATAAATAAAGCAATTTCTGAGTCTATTCCTGGAACAACTATTCTAGTGATGGATGGTTTATATCAAAATAATAACTATGGAACAGGACTTAATGGAACTTCATTAAATAACAGTCCTGTTGTAAACTTTAATCAATCAGGTGTAACAGGATCTCCAATTACTTTAAAAAATCTTAATGGACATTCTCCAAAGATTCAATTTGATGGTGCTGGTGGTATTAAGTTTCCTAATGGAATTAATAATATTGTTGTTGAAGGATTTGAGATTGAAGGACCATCGGCTTCAATAACCTATGAACAAGCTATTGCAGATAGAGAATACAAAATATTAGTTTCTGAAGATGATGATGATAATACATCATATAATCACAACTATTTTTCAGGAAAAGGTATATGGGGTTATGGCCCACATAATAATATTATAATTAGAAACAATTTGGTTTATAATACTCCTGGATCAGGAATTCGTTTTAATGATAGTGATTATATTACCATTGAAAATAATACTGTTTATAATACTACTTGGTGGACTTCTTCTGCTTCTAGTGCTGTTGTTTATGCTGAATCTATTTCATCGGAAGGAGACAATGGCTCTGATATTAAAATGATAATGCGAGGTAATATTATTTATAATAATTGGAATCGTATTCCTTTCTATGTCACTCAGCTTCCAGATAACAATGGTAATGTTGGTGGAAATTACGGAACAGCTAGTCAAGATTACATTTTAGATGGACAGGGCCTTTATGTTACAAGAAGTGACCCTGGTTATGCAGGAATCTTTTTATTTGAAAACAATATTTGTGTTAACAATGGAAAAAATGGTATTAATTTTGATCATTCTGATTCTGCCTCAGCTATTTATAGAAATAATACACTTTATTTTAACGGAGTTCATAATATTATCCAAATGCAAGAACATGGAGAGTTATTACATGTTGGTAATAATAAAGTAGCTGGAATTAAAGCAAACGGTGTTTTGAATGCTACTGTAGTAAACAATATTATAGTTACTAGAGATAATGAATATTCAGCACTAGCTTTTAATGATATTTCAGGAACTAGATTAGCAGTTAATAATATTTTTCAAAATGGAACGTATGCATGGCCTGCGACTGTAGACAATAACCTTGTCAATGTTGATCCACTTTTTGTTTCAGCCCCAACAACAGTAAATGGATTAATAGATATTTCAATTACAGATTTTTCACTTACATCAAATTCACCTGCAATTAACGCAGGAAATTCAAACCATACTCCTTTAACTGATATTATTGGAAATATAAGGCCAACTCCTCCTAATGCAGTATCGTCGTCAAGTTTTGAAGGAACTACTGATCAGTGGACGGCTTTTGGTGCAACTATAAGCCCTAGTGGTGATGAGTTTTTGTCTGGAAGCAATAGTTTACTAATTAGTGATAGAACACTAAATTGGCATAGTCCAAAATTAGTATTAACAAACTTATTGACAGTTGGTGAGAGCTATACTTTTAATGTTTGGGTTAAATTATCAGATGGTGTTTCTGGAACAACACAATTGACAATAAAAAATACTGATCTAAACACTTACAATAATTTAACATCCTCCGTAGATGCTTCTAATGAAGAATGGATACAACTTAGTGCAGATTACACACACGAATCATCAGATAATATGTTTCTTTATGTAAAAGGTCCAGTAGTTAATAATGGAATTGGGGGAGATTATTTTATAGATGATTTTTCATTAGTTTCTCAAGGGTCAGCACCAATTGATTTTTCAAATATTGATGATGTAGTTGATATTGGAGCATATGAATTTTTAGACTCAACTTTTTCTATAGATAATATTGATGAGAATCTTAAAAATATATTTTTATATCCAAACCCTGCCAAAGATTTAGTATTTGTCTACGGGTTGAATTCTGATACTAGAATTGATTTATTTGATTTATTAGGAAATAAGTATTATGTTAACTACACTTATATGGATTCTAAAGTTGTTTCTATTAATGTGAATAAACTTTCTGCAGGATATTATTTAATAAGAATATACAATACCCAAAACAATTCATTTAAAACAATGAAACTCTTAAAAAAATAAATTAGTGATTAATTTTACGATATGAAAAAGAACATAAATAATTTTAATATAATATTGTATTTTGCTGTTATTTTTTGTGCTTCGTCTTATGGAAATAATTTAAATTCAACAGATTCACTTAAAAAATATTATAGTAGTTTCTTTAATATAGGGGCTGCAATAAATGAAGATATTATTTTAGGTCTTGACAATGACTCTAAACAGATTGTAGAAACACAATTTAACTCAATAACCCCTGAAAATTCATTAAAGTGGATGTTTCTTCAACCATATCCTAACTACTTTGACTTTACTGCTGCTGATAAGTATGTAAATCTTGGTTTAAAAAACAATATGCATATTGTTGGTCATGCACTTATTTGGCATTCTCAATTAGCTGATTTTATGCAAAATATTGATAGCAAAGCTGAAATGAATAAGCATTTTGAGAATCATATTAATACTGTAGTTTCAAGATATAAAGGAAAAATTGATGCTTGGGATGTAGTAAACGAGGCTTTTAATGAAGATGGTTCATTAAGAGAGTCTGTTTTTTATAAATTTTTAGGTAAAAATTATATTGAGAAAGCTTTTAAACTGGCTAACGAAATTGACCCAAATGCAGATTTAATATACAATGATTATAATTTATATAAAAAAGAAAAAAGGGATGGAGTTATCCAAATGGTTAAACAAATGCAGTCAAAAGGAATTAAAATTGATGGTATTGGTGTTCAAGCTCATTGGAGCTTAAATCAACCTTCATTAAATGAAATCGAACAAATTATATTTGATATATCTGAATTAGGAGTTGATGTAATGTTTACAGAGCTAGATATTTCAGTTCTTCCCAGTCCATGGGAGCAGGTAGGAGCAGAGGTTAGTCAAAACTTTTCAAGATTTGAAGGAGATGCTAAAATGAACCCTTACCCTGATAAATTACCCAAATCTATTCAAAATAAACTAGCTAAACGTTACAACGATATTTTTCAATTGTTCATAAAGCACAGTGATAAAATTAGTAGGGTTACTTTTTGGGGAGTAATGGATAAACATTCTTGGTTAAATAATTTTCCAATAAAAGGTAGAACTAATTATCCATTATTATTTGACAGAAATTATCAAGCAAAAGAAGCGCATAAATCACTTATTATTTTAGGCTCTTCAAACAAGATTAATCATTAATAAATCAAATCATGAATAATGTATCTCAAAAATTATCTGTACTTGAAAAGTTTGGATATAGTTTAGGTGATTTAGCTGCCAACCTAGTATTTCAAACCTTGATGACATATTTGGCTTATTTTTACACTGACATATATGGTTTGAATGCTTCAGATGCTACAGCTATTATGTTTATAGTAGGGAACAGTTGCAGCATTCGGTTTTAACCCTATAATTGGTGCTTTAGCTGATCGAACCAATTCAAAATGGGGTAAGTTTAGACCTTGGATTTTATATACTTCTATTCCATTAGGAATCATTTCAGTTATGGCTTTTAGTACTCCAAATTTTGGCTACGAGGGTAAAGTTGTTTATGCTGTAATTACCTACACTTTACTTCTTTTATTATATGCATCAAGTAACCTTCCATACTCTGCTCTAAGTGGAGTTATTACAGGAGATATGAAAGAACGTAATAGTATTTCTTCATATCGATTTGTAGCTGTGATGTTTGCGCAATTTTTTGTGCAAGTATTTATGTTGCCTATAATAATATATTCTGGTGCTGGTGATAAAGCATTGGGAATTGAAATTGTGATGACTTGGCTGGCTGTTATTGGAACAATAATGCTTTTAATTACTTTTTTTACAACTAAAGAGAGAATTGTTCCTACTGAAGAACAAAAATCTAGTGTATTTGAAGATTTAAAAGATTTAATAACAAATAAGCCTTGGCTGATAATGTTAACTTTAACAACATTAACTTTCATTTCTTTAGCTATGAAAGGAGGTTCGTACGTGTATTATTTTGAAAATTATATTGATGAGTCAAGATTAACTGTTTTTATTAGCCCTATTCTTGATTATTTAACATCTATTGAGATAAATTTTTTCGGTAATGATCCCGTCTCTGCCGGATTTGGATTATTTAATGCAGGAGGGATAATATTTATGATTTTTGGAATTGGTTTATCTAAAGCACTTGCAGACAGATTTGGAAAAAGAAATATCTTTGCACTATTTTTATTTATATCTACAATTTTTATTATTCTTTTTTACTTTTTTGATAAATCATCAGTTGAGTTGATGTTTGGTTCACAAATTTTACATGGTTTCTTTTATGGTATTACTATCCCATTACTTTGGGCAATGATAGCGGATGTTGCAGATTACTCTGAATGGAAAAATAATAGAAGAGCTACTGCAATAATTTTTTCAGCAATGATGGTAGGTTTAAAGTTAGGCTTAACTATTGGTGGCGGCTTAGTAGTACAAATTTTAGGGAATTACGGATATGAAGCAAATAAGGAATTAGCTCAATCTGAAAATGTTATTCAAGGGGTTAAATTATTGGTTAGTATATATCCTGCAATTCCATTTTTAATTGGGATTGCATTGTTATACTTCTATGAAATTAATAAAAAGATGGAAACTCAAATTGAAATAGATTTAAGAGATCGAAGACTTAATAAGTAACATATGCCTGAAAACAAAATTGATCATATTGATTTTGACAAATTAAATCAAAATTCAATTTCAAAACCATTAATTAAAAAAATATATACTGCAGATCCTTCTGCTCACGTTTTTAATGGAAAAATATATATATATCCCTCCCATGATATAGATGCAGGTGAAGCATTTGATGATTTAGGTAGCCATTTTGCAATGGAAGATTATCATGTTATTTCAATGGATTCAATTTCAAGTGAAGCAATCGATAACGGAGTAGCATTACATCTAAATGACGTTCCTTGGGCCAAACAACAAATGTGGGCTCCTGATGCTAATGAAAAAAATGGGAAATATTATTTATTCTTTCCAGCTAAGGACTATAATAATATTTTTAGGATTGGAGTTGCTGTAAGTAATTCACCAACTGGTCCATTTATTGCTCAGCCTAAACCTATTAGTAGAAGTTTTTCAATTGACCCAGCTGTATTTAGGGATGATGATAATAGCTATTACATGTATTTTGGTGGGCTCTGGGGTGGACAGTTACAAAGATGGAGAGAAGGATATTTTAATGCAGATAAGCCAGAAAGTCCAACTGCTTTTATACCAAATGATGATGAGACAGCTCTATTACCATTTGTTGCAAAAATGAATGATGGTTTATTGGAATTTTCTGAAGAACCTAAAGAAGTTCAAATATTAGATGAAAATGGTAAACTTCTGTTAGCTGGAGATAATGATCGTCGATTTTTTGAAGCAGCCTGGCTTCATAAATATAACGGAAAGTATTACTTTTCTTATTCTACAGGAGATACTCATTTTATATGTTATGGAACTGGAGATAATCCATATGGTCCATTTCAATATAAAGGACGTATTCTCAACCCTGTAGTTGGATGGACTTCACATCATTCAATTTGTGAGATAGATGGAAAATCTTATTTGTTTTATCACGATTCATCACTTTCCAAAGGAGTAACTCATTTAAGGTGTGTAAAGGTAAAAGAAATTAAATATCGAAGTGATGGATCAATTATCACATTAAACCCTTATAAGGATTCCTTATAGAGTTTTATCTTATCAATTTTCTGTGTTTATAAGTTTAATGATTGTATTTGATTTATAGACTTCACCTGGTAATAATTCAGTAGATGGAAAGCTTGGTTGATTTGGTGAGTTTGGAAAATGTTGAGTTTCTAAGCAAATACCAGAATTTTTTTTATGTTTAAAATCAAGGTTGTTACCTGTGTAAACTTGTATGCCGGGTTCATCTGTATAAACTTCAATTTTTCTACCAGTTTTCTCATTAACTAAAACAGCTGCTAGTTCAATCTTTTCTTTTAAATAATTATCCAATACCCAACAATGATCTAATTCACTTGAAAGCTTATTTGAATTTAAAAAATCAAATTTAGTTCTTTCTACACTTAATAATTTTCCTGTAGGAATCAAATCACTATTCACTTCCAAATATTTATTTGCCTTTAGTAAGAGCTTATGATTGAAAATATCTTTATTTAAACTAGAACCTAAATTAAAGTAGCTGTGATTAGTAAAATTAACTATTGTTTTTTTGTCTGTTTTAGCAAAATATTTAATTTCTAATTCATTATCATTATTTAATGTATAGTGTACGGTAGTTTCAAGATTTCCAGGAAAGCCTCCTTCTAAATCTTTACTTAATAAATTTAAGATTAGTGATAAAGAATCTTTTCTTTTGATAGACCTAGCTGTCCATACTTTTTTATGGAATCCTGAAAATCCACCATGTAAATGGTTATTTCCATTATTTTTATCAATATTGAATTTTACCTTATCAATTTTAAAGCTACCATCTTTAATTCTATTAGCATATCTACCAATAATTGCTCCGAAAAATGGTTGGTTGTCCTCGTAATATTTTAGATTATCATATCCTAGAACAATATTTCCTAAGACACCTTTATTGTCAGTAAAAAATAATTTAGTTATAATACCTCCATAAGTGATAATTTCTAAAGAAATACCTCTTGAGTTCGTTAATGTGTATAATGTGACTTTTTCACCCTCAGAAGTGGTTCCGTAATATTTTTTTTTAATTTTCATTTTTTCCAAAGACTGCCCATATCCTCAAGTTTTTTTCCTTTAGTTTCAGGAACAAATTTCCATACAAAATATCCAGCTAGAATAGACATTATTCCATAGATCCAATAAGCAAAACCATTGTTAAATGTTTCCGTTAAGTAAGTATTGTTATTCATTATTGGAAAAGTTGCAGAAACCAAATAATTAGATGCCCATTGAGCAGCTACTGCTATAGCCAAGGCCTTGTTTCTAATGTTATTAGGGAATATTTCTGATAATAACACCCATGTCACAGGTCCCCAACTTAAAGCAAAACTAGCTACATAAATCATCATACAAACTAATGCTACATAACCACCTACATTTCCGTAAAAAGTTAATCCTAATGCTATCATTGAAATTGCCATTCCAATTGCGCCAATTATCATCAAAGGTTTTCTTCCATAAATATCAACTGTTTTTATAGCAATAATTGTGAATAAGAAATTTACTATACCAACTAAAATTGTCTGAAGTAAAGCAGTATCTGTAGCTAAGTCTAAGGTTTTAAATATTTCAGGAGCATAGTACAGTACTACATTTATTCCAACAAATTGTTGAAAAACAGAAAGTAAAATCCCAATTACAACAATCCCAAAACCATACGTAAACAAGGGAGCAGTCTTTTCTTTGAGAGTATTTTTTATGTCATTTAAAATTTCAACTGCTTCTTTTTCATCATTTACTTTTTTTAATACTTCTAATGCTTTTTCCTCATTATCATGATAAACTAATGATCTTGGAGTATCTGGAACAGTGTAAAGTAAAATAAGAAATATTGTAACAGGAATAAGTTCTGAAGCAAACATGTATCTCCATCCGAATTCATTTAACCAACTATCATCTCCACTTAAAGCAATAAAGTAGTTTACAAAATAAACAACCATAAAACCACCAACTATAGCTAATTGGTTGTATGAGACTAACTTACCTCTTTTATTTGCTGGTGCTATTTCGGCAATATATACTGGTGACATCATAGATGCTATTCCGACTCCAATTCCTCCAATTATTCTATAAAAAATAAATACATTAGATAAAGCATGGTCTCCTTGACCAATTGTGGTGATAAACATCTCAGGCATTGATGAACCTAATGCAGATATAAAAAATAATACCCCAGCTATAATTAAACTGTTTTTTCTTCCAAACATTTTACCTATTAAACCACCCATTGCCCCACCAATAATGCACCCAATTAGAGCGCTGGATACGATAAAACCAGTTAGTCTGCTTGATTCAAATTCCGCGAGACCTTTAGGATCTACAAAAAAACTTTCTAGCGAACCTACTGTCCCTGAAATAACACCAGTATCGTAACCAAACAGTAGTCCGCCTAGTGTAGCAACTAATGTTAGTTTTATTAAATAGCCATTACTTTTATTATTCAATTTTTGATATTTTTATATATGTTGATTTATAATATTCTCAAATAATTCTTGTTTTCCACTTTGTAGCTTTAATTCTCCATTTTCGGTTGCAATTTTATATAGATCTTCTAATTGTAATTTTCCAGATTCAAAATCTGCTCCTTTTCCAGAATCAAAAGATGAATATCGCTCTTTTCTTAATTTTTCATAAGGTGAAGAGCTAATAATTTTTTCTGCCGTCAATAGTGCTCGTGCAAAAGTATCTGCACCACCAATATGCGCATGGAATATATCTTCTACATCTGTAGAATTTCTTCTAATTTTCGCATCAAAATTTATTCCACCTCCTTGAAGTCCTCCAGCTTTTAGAAATACCAGCATTGCTTCAGTAGTTTCTTGTATATTATTTGGAAATTGATCCGTATCCCATCCGTTTTGATAATCTCCTCGATTAGCGTCTATACTCCCTAACATTCCCGCTTTAGCAGCTACTTCTAATTCATGTTGCATTGTGTGTTGAGCTAGTGTAGCATGGTTTACCTCAATATTCATTTTAAAGTCTTTTTCAAGCCCATATTCTTTTAGAAACCCAATTGCTGTTGCAGAATCAAAATCATATTGATGTTTCATAGGTTCCATTGGTTTAGGTTCTATAAAGAAATTTCCTTTAAAACCTTTTGATCTAGCATAATCTCTAGCCATTGTTAAAAATTGTCCCATATGGTCTAATTCTCTTCCCATATCAGTATTTAACAGTGACATATATCCTTCTCTACCTCCCCAGAAAACATAATTTTCTCCTTCAAGAGCCATTGTTGCGTCCAGTGCTAGTTTTACTTGACCACCAGCTCTTGCTACAACGTCAAAATTTGGGTTGGTTGCCGCACCATTCATATAGCGTGGATTAGAAAAACAATTTGAAGTTCCCCACAAAAGCTTAACTCCAGACTTGTTTTTTTTGTTTTTTAAGTATTCTACAATCGTTGATAGTCTTTGTTCAGACTCTAAAAAACTTGGTGCTTCTTGAATTAAATCATAATCATGAAAACAGAAATAATTAAACCCCATTTTTGTAATAAACTCGAATGCAGCATCTGCTTTGTCTTTAGCTGCTTGAATTGGATCATTAGATTGATCCCAAGGAAAATTTTGAGTTCCCGGCCCAAATGGATCAGCTCCAACCCCACAGAACGTGTGCCAATAAGCAACAGCAAATTTAAAATGTTCACTCATAGTTTTTCCTGCTACTATTTGACTAGGGTTATAGTATTTAAAAGCCAACGGGTTATCAGATTTTTTTCCCTCATACTTAATTTCCCCTATTCCTTTATAGTATTCCTTATCTCCAAATAATATCATAATTTATTTATTTAATAATGTTTTTAATTCGTTTTTCCAGTTCTTGTATGCTTTGATATATTCCTTATTTTTTTTGTTAGGTTTGTATGTTTTAACATGATTGTTTTGTGATAAAAAATCACCAAATTTATCAAAATCACCATCAATTAAACCTGAAGCTCTAGCAGCTCCAACAGAGCCTGTAGTGTTGTAAATTTCAATATCATGATTGATTAATGTGGACACAGTATTAGAGAAAATGTCAGATCTAAATAAATTATCATTTCCAGCCTTTATAATATTGATTTCAGTTCCGTCATTTTTCATAATTTCAATACCATAGACAAACGAAAAAGCAATAGCTTCTAAGCTTGCTCTGTATAAATGACTATCAGAGTGAAGGTTTAAGTTTAAATTAAAAAAATGTGTCCCAATGTTTTTGTTATTAAACATTCTCTCAGATCCATTTCCAAATGGAATAACTACTAAGCCATTTGATCCAATGGGTATCTTCTCAGCTAAATTATTCATTTGCTGGTATGAAGTAGCAGATGTATTTATTTTAAGCCATTTATACATAATTCCAGCACCATTTATGCATAATAGTTTTCCTATTAATTGATTTTTATTTGAGTAATTAACATGAGCAAAATGATTAATTCTTGTAGACTCCTTGGAATTTAATTTATTGGTAACTGCGTATACAACACCTGACGTTCCACCAGTTGCTGCAACTTCACCATTTTTTAAAACATTTAATGACAATGCATTGTTTGGTTGATCACCAGCTCTGTATGTTATTGGAGTTCCAACTAGAAGACCAGTTTCTTTCGCTGCCTTAGAAGTTATCTCCCCTTGATTTGTGAAATTCTCAACAATATCTGGAATTAGTGACGTATCAATTTGGTAATAATTAAGTAACCATTTAGCTACTTTGTTTTCCTTGTAATCCCATAATATTCCCTCTGACAGCCCATTTCTAGTGCTGGTAACTGTATCACTCATTTTAAATGCAATATAATCTCCGGGGAGCATAAATTTGTAAATTTTTCTATAGATATCTGGTTCGTTTTCCTTTACCCATTTTAGTTTTGATGCTGTGAAATTTCCTGGGGAGTTTAATAAATTTTCAGAACATTTTACCGCTCCAAGATCATTAAACGCACTATTTCCAATATCTACAGCTCTACTATCACACCAAATAATAGAATTTCTTAGTGATTTACCTTTTTTATTTATAATAACAAGACCATGCATTTGATAAGAAATGCCAATAGAAATAATTTCTTTGTTATTTACCTTAGATTCTTTTAAAACTCTTTTTGTTCCATTACAAATATGACTCCACCAAGTATCAGGATCTTGTTCTGCCCAATCATTTTGATTTGAAATAATTTGCATTTCATCAGATGGCTCATTTAGGGTATGAATATTTTTCCCTGTTTTAGAGCAAACTATAGATACTTTAATAGAAGAACTTCCTAAATCAAAACCTAAGTAATACATACGTGATATTTATATTGAAATTTAACAAAACTATTTTAAATATAAAAAACATATCAATGCTAATTATGAAGCTAATGGTAATAAAAATGAAGCCTTTTTATAAAATTTATTAACGCTTTATTATCCTATGAGCCTCCGATTTTTCATTTGTTGATATATTTAAAATATATATACCGTTGATTAAATTACTTATAGATATTGTTTCGTTTATCAATGAGGTACCTTTAGAAACTAATTTAGAATTCATGTCATAAAGCTCGTATTTGAAACTAGAATATTCTTGATTTTTTGATTTAATAATTAAATCATTATAAACAGGGTTGATTATATAGAATATTTTATTCTTATCTCTATTATTTGTTAAAGTATTTGAATAGCAGTTAGTTGCTACAGAAAACTCACTTTTTATTAAATCGTTGATTTTAGTTTCTGAAAAACTTTGATTTAATGTATTATTAAAAAAGGTTGCATCTAAAGCTAGATTATCTGCTCCTAGATAATCTTGAAGTAAGGTTCCGAGTGTATCTCTGTAATCAAACTGAACAGTTTGTATTTGATATCCATTATTTTCGTTAGCTTCATTTAAGTTGGGATTTAATCCTGAAACTCCACCTTTTACTGGTGCTCCAAAGACAAACATAGGTGCTATTTCACCATGGTCCGTTCCAAGACTTCCATTTTCAGCAGCCTTTCGTCCAAATTCAGAATAAGTTAATCCTACGACATCATTTTTAAGATTCATAGCACTAAGGTCACTCATAAAAGCTGTTATAGCAGAAGATAGTTTAGTTAATAAGTCGTTATGATCACCTAGTATGTCATTTTCAGCTTGGTTTTGACCAAAATGAGTATCGAAACCAGCTAATTTTACCATATAAACTTTTGATTCAAGTCCACCGCTAATCAATCTGGCTACAGTTTTTAACTGATTAGATATGTCTGTATCTGGGTAGCTTACTGCATTTTGACCGTTATTAAAAGAATTTGATATGGCCTCTGAATACATATTTGACAAAGCATCAGTTTGAATTATATATTCAAGTTCATGACCATAGTCAGATATTGGAATATTATTTGGAGGTTCTCCGGCCATTCCGCTAATCAATGAATAAAATCCAGAGGGATCTTGTCCATTAATATTGACAGATAATCCATGTTCACTCTCTCCATGAAAGCCTAAAGAATTACTTTTAGAACCAATTTCAACTCCTAATGGGTATGAGTTTTGTATTAAATCTGCATAATAAGATTCCATAAATCTACCAATCCAGCCAGAGTTGTTACCATTATCCCAGCTATTGCCATCATTTGCAGTTGAATATATATCAGTTGATGCAAAATGACTTTTATTTTGTGAAGGGTAGCCAACTGACTGAATAATTCTTAATAAATCATTATCATATAGATTTTTAAAACCAGTGAGTGATGGATGAAGACCAATTTGTTGAGCTTCGTCTAATGTATCATCAAGATTTATATATGAATTTAGACCATTACTAGGTACTTTTATGCTAGGTCTTAAATTTGAGTATATATCATAATAATTGATGGGGATTATTGTATTTAGGCCATCATTTCCTCCAGCCAAATTAATTAAAACTAATTTTCTATTTGAAATTGTACAATCCAAAAAGCTTTTAGCAATATTTAGCGATGCTGTTACTTGCGATGGAAGTAAACTAATTGCTGAAGCAGTGGATGTAAGTTTTATAAAATTTCTTCTTTTCATTTTGTTTACATTAATTGATTTTCTGCAGCATTAGCCATTGATGTAATTAAGTAATCAAGTCTATTCCTTATAATAGTATCATCATTGGAGGTAAGATATTCTTGCCAACTATCATACCAGTAATAAGACGGATATCCAGATAGTATTAATTGAACAAAATAACTAATTCTGTCGTAATCAATATTATTTGGATACAATAATTCAGCAATTTCACTTACTAAAGAATATAAATCACTAGGATTAGATGAAATTAACTCAACAAAATTAATACTATCTAGTTCTGTTCCGATTAATGCATTGTTAGCTATTTTATTTCTTCCTGAAATCAGACATTCTATTAGGCGATATCTTGCAAGTAGTGTGTTAGATGAAAACCATTGTCTGTCAAAATTAGGGCTTTGATAGTTGGCTGGGTATCCAGCAACTGTTTCTGGAGCAAAAACACCCATCCCAGCCATTGGTAAAAAGTTATTATGGTTAAACAAATGCCAAAACCTGTAAAAACCTGAAATGTTTGAATTTGGGTTTGGCATGGCTATATTAAAAACACTTACCATTTCACTCATTAATTGAAGAGGACTTTTTATAATACTTCCAATTATTTCATTATTGGAATTTTCATCGTCTAAATCGTAAAAATGTGTAGAAGTTAATAATGTTTTAATTATTGGGCTTATCTGAAAATTAGTTGAAATTAATTCTTGAGCTAAATCATTAATCACTGTATCTTCTGTTTCTTGACTCCACTCACTTTTTACGAAAAATCTATAAATCTTCTTAACATAATTTAAAGCTGTTGCTTGTTGGCTGAAAATCATATCTACAAGTTGATTTATTTCTTCAAACATTCCTTCAGATGATTCCGAACCAGTTACTATGTAATTATTAAAAGCACTACTAAACTGCTTATCACCGCTATCATGCTGATTGATATTAGTTCTACCCATTGGTATGTTGGTGTCAGGATCAATGATAGATCTGTCTAACTGTGTTTTAAATCCAGAAAAAACCCTTGCAGCCTGCTGTACATCAATTTCAGTATAATTAGTGTAATCTCCATCACCAACTTGCTCACCTTTACCAATTGTGAATAATTCTAAGAATTCTCGAGCATAATTTTCATTTGGATTATTTGCATTATTAGTAGTATTGTCAAGATATAATAACATTGCATTATCTAATGTTATTTTTTTTGAAAGCTCTTTTAAACTTCCATTTGAATAAAACTCCAATAATTTTAAATGATCAAAGTAATAAGTCGATGCGCCAGTTCCATCGTCTTTTGAAGTGGTGAAAGTTGTATGAAGAAAAAATGTTACTTTATCTCTAATACTATTTCTATTAATCATATTATACCACCACCATCCAGCAACTAAAGATCTTTTTCTTCCTTGGTTAGGAATTGTATTTGGAAGATAGTCAGAGCTTATCCAATATCCATGAGGGTCATCATATGGTAAAGGATCATATGGCTCAGTCCAAGTGTTTGGTTGGTGATTTTCCAAAAAACTTAAAGCTTCTAATGGTGTCATTATAGAAATGGCATCTAAAACTTCTTGCGAATAATGAAAACAGGCTCTTCTTAGAAGGTGTTTAGCATTTTTTTTACCTAAAACTGAATTAGAGGTAGTAAGGGGCATTACTTTTTTTTGTTAAATTACAATAAAATAAAACTGATAAATATAATTAATTGATTTATAAATATAACAAATTATAATTTTTAAGTCACTGAGTGTGTTTTATTTATATAAGTATCTTATCTGCAATTTTCACTTATTTTATCTTCTGCAAAGAAGTTTCGTGAAAAATAATAGATAATCATTATACTTTGGTTTAAAACCACCATATAACATAACGTCCTTTTTTATTTCCTAAGGCCATTGGTACAATATGATAATCAGCTTTTACTTTATTAAGTTGCTTTTCAATAGTAGGTAAGCTAGTTTTTTTAGCAACAAGGGAAGAAAATATTTTTATTTGATCTTTAAATCCCGCACTCTCCTTAATTAACCTTTTGATAAAGAGTATTTCCCCGCCATTACACCAAAGTTCATTAGCCTGTCCTTCAAAATTTAGGGAAAACTTCTTCTTTTTGGTTTTATCTCCTAAATTATTAAGTTTTCTAAGTGTGCCTTTCACCGCTTCTTCTTTAGAATTATGAAAGGGTGGGTTACAAACCAAAAAATCAAATTTCTCATCGGCTTTAATAATATTCTTAAAAAGAAAACTTTTATTCTCTTGGTGTAATATTTTAACCTTGTCTTGTAATTCTTTGGTCTTTTGTATGTTAGTATTAGCTATGTCTATTGCATTTAAATCACTTTCTATACCAACCATTTCCCAGTTAAAGTGTTGTGCCCCTAAAATGCAATATATTCCATTAGCACCAGCGCCTATGTCTAACCCTCTTAGTTGTATATCTTCACTAGAGTTAAGTTTTTCTAAAATAAAGTCTTGCATATGTAGTAAATAGTCTAACCTTCCAGGAACTGGAGGAATTAGATAGCCCATTGGTAAATCGTAATCCTCTAGATTAAAATCTGCAAGTAACATTGCCTTGTTTAATGAATATACTGCAGTTGAAGAAAGAAAATCAATTGTTTCTTCACCAGATGGATTTAAAACAATATGCTTTTGTAGTAACGGATAATGTTTTACTAATCTCTTAAGATCGTAACGGTTACAATATGGGTTTTGTAGATGCATAAGTGCGAAGGTATGTTCTTTTAGCTAGAAGTAATAACAATTTATAGAACAATAACTAAGCACAACAACAATGGTCACCTTAACTATCACTTTTAATTATAAAACCCTCATAATAAATTGATTATGAGGGTTTTTGCGGAGAAAGAGGGATTCGAACCCCCGGAGGTGTGACCCTCAACAGTTTTCAAGACTGCCGCATTCGACCACTCTGCCATTTCTCCAATAGCGAGGCAAATATAATATCCTTTTTTTATTCATTCAAGATTATTTATATTTATTTCAATTAATTTTATAAGTTGTTAAAGCCTTTCATTAATTTTACAGCATATTAGAGAAAAAAATATGAATATAATTGAAAGTCTAAATTGGAGGTACGCAACCAAGAAATTTGATTCAAACAGAAAGCTTTCCAAGAATCAAGTTAATATATTAAAAAATGCTTTTAATTTAACGGCATCATCATATGGGTTACAACCAATTAAACTAATTGTAATTTCAAATCAAGAAATTAAAAATACTCTTTTAGATTCCTCATTTAATCAAAAACAAGTTATACAATGTTCACATTTATTGGTTATTTGTATTGAGACTGATATAGATGAATCTTACATTGAATTATATTTTAAAAGAGTTGTAGATATTAGAAAAACATCTGCCAAAGTTTTAGAATCTTTTAAAAAATCTATTATTAATGAATTTAATGATATGTCAAATACTTCCATAATAAATTGGTCTAAAAATCAAGCATACTTAGCTCTTGGAAACTTAATGACTGTATGTGCTGTAGAGGGAATAGACTCTTGCCCTATGGAAGGTTTTGTACCAGAAAAATATAATGAAATTTTAGACCTTAAGTCTAAAAATTTAAAATCTGTTTTGGTCATGCCAGTCGGATATAGGTCAGTTGATGATCAGTTTTCAAGCTTTAAAAAAGTTAGAAAAGATATTAATGATAATACTATAGAACTTAAATAATAATAAATAATGCGTTTTTCACTACTAATCTTTTTTGTTTTTAATTTATCAATGTCTCAAAATGAGACTATATTTTTACACAAGCAATTTATAGACGGAAACGATACTTTAAATTATAGATTATTAATACCAAAAAAATTAAAAAAGAAGGTTAAATATCCACTACACTTATTTTTACATGGATTTGGAGAAAGAGGGAATGATAATAAACAACAATTAAAATACATAGCTGGTCTTTTTATTAATCAAAGAAATCGAAATTACTATAAATCCTATGGTGTTTTCCCTCAATGCCCAGACGATGATTCTTGGACAAACAGAAAACTTGTAAAATCAAAAGACGGTATGAATTATAAATTTTACGATGAGAATAAAAAAGAAACAAAAGCTCTTAATTTAGTTATGAAATTAATGGACTCATTATCCAATATAAATAATGTAAATAAGAACAGAATATACGTTTCTGGACTTTCTAATGGAGGGATGGGTACTTTTGAAATGCTTTATAGAAGACCAAATATGTTTGCTGCTGGAGTTCCGATTTGTGGAGGAGCTAATCCAAAGACTGCTAAATTATTTGCAAAAAAAAACACCTGTCTGGATTTTTCACGGAGCTAAAGATGATGTAGTACATCCATTATATTCATTGAATATGGTTGAAGCAATTATTGAAGCAGGAGGGAAGCCTAAATTCACCCTATATGATAATGTTAGTCATGATAGTTGGACTAATGCTTTTAAGGAAAAAGATTTTTTCAAATGGATCTACAGTCAAAAAAAGGATGACTAGTAATTGACGTAATCAATTATTTCTAAGCCATAACCTATAATTCCCACTCTTTTAGTAGCAGTTCCATTTGATATTATCCTTAGTTTGTGAATATTTAAATCATGAAGAATTTGGGCTCCAATTCCAAAGTCTCTGTTATCCATTTCAATTCTAGGAGCTTTTACAACTTTACCTTTTAATTGACTCTTCTTTAATTTTTTTAATCGATTTAGTGTACTTAAAGGTTGGTTTTGTTGATTTATAAAGACTATTGCACCTTTTCCTGCAATATTTATTAGTTCGAACATATCATCAAGCTTTTTGTCCATATTGTTTGTTAGAGTGCCTAAAACATCGTTGTTAAGTAGCTTAGAGTTAATTCTCGTTAAAACATGTTCGTTTGGATCCCAAGTTCCTTTAGTTAATGCTATGTGAAGTCTTTCGTTTGTAGTTTGTTGGTAAGCTCTAAGTCTAAAACTTCCAAATCTAGTTTCGATTTGAAAATCTTCTTTTTTCTCTATTAAAGAATCATGTTCCATTCTGTAAGCGATAAGATCTTCAATTGAAATTATTTTAAGATTAAATCTATCTGCAACATCAAAAAGTTCAGGTAATCTTGCCATAGATCCATCTTCATTCATTATCTCAACAATTACACCTGCAGCTTCAAACCCAGCAAGCCTAGCAAAATCAATTGCAGCTTCAGTATGTCCTGTTCTTCTAAGAACTCCACCTTCTTTTGCAATTAAAGGAAAAACATGACCAGGTTTTGATATATCGTGAGGTTGAGTTTTTTTATCAATTAGTGATTTTATAGTTTTAGACCTATCTGAAGCAGAAATCCCAGTCGTAACGCCATTGCCAATAAGATCAATTGAAACTGTGAACGCTGTTTCCATAGGGTCAGTATTGTTCCCAACCATTGGATTAAGTTTTAATTGTTTTGATCTTTTTTCAGTTATTGGAGCACATATTAAGCCCCTTCCATGCATGGCCATGAAATTTATAATTTCAGGTGTTATGGTTTCTGCAGCTGCTAAAAAATCACCTTCATTTTCTCTGTTTTCATCGTCAACAACAATAATGACCTTTCCAGAACGAATATCGTTTATAGCAGATTCAATACTATTTAATTTTCGTTTGTTTTTCTTAGTCATTTAACATATTTTTTGTAAAGATACACTGTTTTTTTAATCAAGTATTATTACTTCTATTAAAAAAATTATTAACAATTCTGTAGAAATTATCGAAGTTAAAAACAGATCTGTCTTTTGTAGCTCTATTTGTTAAGTATATGCTAATTGGTAGCATAATAATTGTTGATAGCCAACTAGCAAGAATAGGACTAATACTACTATCTTCTGCTAAGTTTTTTGTAAAAATCCCTATAAAGTGATAAACTAGAAATAATACTATTGAAATAACTAAAGGTAAACCAAATCCACCTTTTCTAATAATAGCTCCTAATGGAGCTCCAATAAAAAACAATATTATACATGCAAATGAAATTGCAAATTTGTCATGTAAAGATATTATATGTTTATTTATGTTCTTCTCTCTGTATGCCTGAATTATTTTATTCGATTTTATGATACTATTAGTACTATTAACAGAACTTATAGCTAAATCAAATAATTGAATTTGCTTTTTAAGTTTAAATAGGTCATAAAAATTTTCACCTTTAAAAATTGTATCTATAATTTTATTTTTTATGTTATCATTTAACACAAGGGCATTGGATCTGTTATGCATTTTACTAGAGATTAGCTTGTAATCTTCATTTCTCTTAATTAGCAATGAATCTATTGTAATATCTAGATCAGCAACACTTAGCATTGTATATTTATTTACATCATCTTTGTTATCAAAATCTACATTGTTAATTTCTGCTAAGTCAATGTTCAAAATATATTCTTTAAAATAACTTTTTAAATGAGGCTTCTTATCTCTTTTTTTATAATCTGTAGGAATAACTTCATCATAATAATTACCATCAAATAGTTTTAACTGAAGTATATCTGAATTTAAATTACTTGAAATCTCACCAGTTTTTGATTTTATTACTGTGTAGTTTCCGACTTTATTCTTTTTTTGATGTATTATTACATCAGATAGATATTGACCTTTATCACCAGATTTGTTTTTTACTTTGATATTGATTTGACCAATTTGATTAAATTGTCCTTCTGCAATTGCCATTGTTGGTTTTACCTTAGATATGTTTTTTCTTAAGTTGTGAAAGTTATATTCAGCTACAGGGTTTACATTATTGGAGAAGAAAAAAGTAATTATTGCAATAAATAAAATAAAAACACTTAAACTCCTCATGGCTCTTTGAAGAGAAATACCAGTTGATTTCATTGCTGCAAACTCATAATTTTCTGCAAATTTTCCAAAAACCATGATACTTGACAGTAAAATTGTCAAGGGCAGTATTAGTATTACAAGTCTTGGGGAAACATAGGTTAGAAATTTAATTATTATTGCTATGTCTAAATCTTTTCCTGCTAATTCAGAGATATATAACCATACAGATTGAAGTAAAAATATTAACATTATTATACAAAAAACATTAAGAAATGTTTTAATAAATGTTTTCAGTATATATTTATCTAATATCTTCAACTTTAATTAATCAATATCGTTAATATAATAATCCTTAAAATCTTTTTTGTTAAATAAAAACAGATCATCTTTTAAAGGAAGGTCTACTTCAAATGAAGTTATAGTATAAGTTGTTGTTGTTCCGTTTTTACCCTTTTCAATACTTTTATATATTCGATTGTTCTTTTTTTCAATTGCCAATAATATAAAATCTATTTCTGAATCTGAATCTATTGGAATTAGCCTTATGTATTGTAGCAATTTTCTTGTTCTCTGCTCGTAATAATCAACCACGGTAATATCCTGTGTGATATCCATTTTAAACTCGTATCCATCTTCAAAAAATGTTAGGATCTTATTTGGTGTTATAGTGCTTTCCTCATCCAAATCTTCTGTTGAAATTGTAACTTCTTCGTCATCAGGATTTATTGTATAAAGTTTTTTGCCATCGTATATAAATGTAATATCATTCCATTTAACATTATATTTATCCCCTTTTTTTACAAAACTAACTTTATTGGTTTGATCTATATCTTCCTCTTCATTACTTAGATTATGGTTTATATTTATATACATACTTTCGTATGTTTTTATATTTTCAGAAACTTTACTCAATAGTTCTTCCGCTTTTAGATCATTTTGAGAAGTAATTATTAATGAGTTTAAAAATATAATTAATATTAAGTGTATTTTTTTCATTTTATATGTTTTTTTCATTTTCAAAATGTCTATCTAAAGCAATTAAGTCAGTTATATTTACCTGTCTCGCTTTACTTCCTTCAAATGGCCCAACAATTCCTGCTGCTTCTAGTTGATCGATAAGACGACCTGCTCGATTATAGCCAAGTTTTAATTTTCGTTGTAATAAAGAAGCTGAGCCTTGTTGCGCTATAACAATAACTTCGGCTGCTTCTTTAAATAACTTATCTCTATCGGATATATCTATATCAAGACTTGTGCCACCTTCATCTCCAATATATTCTGGTAAAACATGTGCACTTGCATATGCTTTTTGGGATCCAATAAAGTCTGTAAGTTTTTCAACTTCAGGAGTATCTACAAAAGCACATTGTACTCTGATTAATTCATTGCCTTGAGTATAAAGCATATCTCCTCGTCCTATCAGCTGATCTGCACCTGAGCTATCTAAAATTGTTCTTGAATCGATTTTAGAAGTTACTCTAAATGCTATTCTTGCTGGAAAGTTAGCTTTTATTACACCTGTTATAACATTGACTGATGGTCTTTGAGTTGCAATTATTAAATGTATACCTATAGCTCTTGCTAACTGGGCAATTCTTGCAATAGGAGTTTCTACTTCTTTTCCGGCTGTCATTATTAAATCGGCAAATTCATCAACTACCAAAACAATGTATGGTAAAAACTGATGTCCATCATTTGGATTTAACTTCCTAGATTTGAACTTTTTGTTGTATTCTACGATATTTCTACATTGTGCATTTTTTAATAAATCATATCTATTATCCATTTCAATACACAACGAGTTAAGTGTGTTTATCACTTTAGTGTTATCTGTAATAATTGCTTCTTCACTATCAGGAAGTTTAGCCAAATAATGCCTTTCTATTTTATTAAAAAGTGTTAATTCAACTTTTTTAGGATCTACAAGAACAAATTTAACTTCTGCTGGATGTTTTTTATATAGCAAAGAGGTTAAGACTGCATTTAGCCCTACAGATTTTCCTTGACCAGTAGCACCTGCCATAAGTAGGTGAGGCATTTTAGCTAAATCTACAACCAGTGTTTCGTTACTAATTGTTTTACCCAAAGCTATAGGCAGTATCATATCGGACTCTTGGAATTTTTTTGATGAAATTACAGAGTGCATAGATACAATTGTTGCGTTTTTATTTGGAACCTCTATTCCTATGGTTCCTTTACCAGGGATTGGAGCTATTATTCTTATACCTAGTGCGGATAAGGACAATGCAATGTCATCTTCTAAGTTTTTAATTTTAGATATTCTCACACCTGCTTCTGGAACAATTTCATAAAGTGTAACAGTAGGCCCTATAGTTGCTTTTATACTTTCTATACCAATTTTATAGTTATTAAGTGTGTTTACTATCTTGGTCTTATTTTCTTCTAACTCTTCTTTGTTAATTGTGATTCCTTCAGAATCATATTTTTTAAGAATATCTAGATTTGGAAATTTATAGCTAGATAGTTCTAATTTTGGATCAAATAAACCAAAATCTTTAACAAGTTTTTTTGATAAGTTGTCTGTTTCGGATTCTTCTTCAAAAGTTTCTTTTATTTCAATTTCTATTTCATCAGTTGAAGATTCTTCTATATTTTCATCTACAGTATTTTTATCAAGAACTTGTAGTTCTTGATCATTATTATTTTCGCTAGTTAATAAAGTTGAATCCTCAATATTATTTTCTTTTACATCTGTAGATTGTTTAGACTCAATATCTTTTAAATTTGTTATGAAATCTTCATCTGTCTTTTCGTTTTTAAAAAACAGTAAATTTTTAAAGGAATCAATACCGATTTTTAATCTGAAGGTAAGGTAGAATATAGCGGAGAGTAATAATAAAAAAGAGGTACCTATGTTTCCTATATAGCTTTTTAAAAACAAATTTGTTTCAAAGCCAACAATTCCTGAAAATCTACCTGTTTCTAGATTGATAAGTCCAAAGAGTAATGATATCCAAATCATTATTAAGATACCCCAAAACCAATGTTTAATTAATTTAGATTTATTGGTATCTAACAAAACAAACAGCCCAGAAATAAAAGTTAAAAAGCAAATTATATAAGAGGATATTCCAAACCCTTTATGTAAAAACAAATCTGCTAAAAAAGCACCAACTTTACTCATCCAGTTTTCTGGACTAACATTTTTATTGGTAAATTGAATTAACGTGCTTTGATCAGAATTTCCTGTGAAAAAATAAGAGGTAAATGATATTAAGAAAACAAAAGAAATCACTATTAGTGTACTACCTATAAATAGTTTTTGAGAACTGTTAAGTTTTCTTTTTTCTTTGCTGAAAGAAAATATTTTACTTTTTTTATCTGCTTTAGATTTAGCCATTTTTAGACAATTGATTTAGCTTACAAATTACTATAATTAATTTAATTCTCATTAGTTAATATTACTGGTTATAGATCTTATCTTTATGCCAATACCAGCATATATTAATGTCATAATAGGGCTCAGCCAATTAAATACTGCATAAACAAAATAATCAACTACACTGACTCCAAGTACACCATAATGATAAGCTCCACAGGTGTTCCATGGTATTAAGGCAGAAGTTACTGTTCCAGAATCTTCTAAAGTTCTACTTAGGTTTTCAGGAGCTAAATCATATTCCTCATAAGCATTTTTAAACATTTTCCCTGGGATAATAATTGCAAGATATTGATCCGAAGCAAATAAATTTACTCCTAGGCAACTAGCCACTGTGCTAGCTACTAGTCCAAACGCAGAGTCTGCTAATTTTAATAATTCGTTGGTTATTTTACTTAATGCTCCAATTGCTTCCATAGCCCCTCCAAATACCATAGCGCATATAGTTAAGAAAATAACCCACAACATTGATTCCATTCCTCCTCTTGTGTATAAATCATTTATACCTTCCAAAAGTTTTGTATTTGCAGTGTTGTCGATAACCTCTAACGGAATCTCTGTAAATATAAATACAGAACTAAATATTGCTTTTGATGCAGATACGTCAATTTGTTCTAGAATATTACTTTGAAAAATAACAGAAAAAATTATTGCAAATAAAACTCCTGATGATAATGCAATTACTGGCTTTACTTTTAAGTAAGCTAATATCAAAACGGATGCTGGTATTACAAATAATAAAGGGGAGATATAAAAGTCTTCTTTTAATATTTCTGAAATCATACCAATTTCTATGGCATCATTTGAAGTTGAGCTATTTAAGTTTAAAGTTATTACACAAAATACTATAAATGTGATTATAAAAGTTGGAAATGTTGTATACATCATATACTTGATGTGAGTATATAAATCTGTGCCTGAGATTGCAGAAGCTAGATTTGTAGTGTCGCTTAGAGGAGACATCTTGTCTCCAAAATAAGCTCCAGAAATTACTGCTCCAGCTGTCATGCTTGGGGAAATTCCGAATGCATTACCTACAGAGACTAGAGCTACTCCAATTGTAGCAGAAGTTATGTATGAGCTTCCTGCAGTCAATGAAACAATAGCTGTAATTACAAGCGTTAATGGTAAAAAAACTGATGGATCAATAAAATTAATACCATAATATACCATGGCAGGAATAACCCCACTAACTTTCCATGTTCCAGCTAATGCGCCAACTAGTAATAAAATTATAATTGGAGTTTTTATACTTTTTACACTCTCATAAATTTTTATAACTATCAACTTAATACTAACTTTTATAATCAATCCTATAATAGTGACTGTTAATGCTGTAATTAGTAATATTATATGGAAAGTGTAAGTTCCAAGCCATTCATTGTTAAAAATATTGTAAACCAACATTAATACAAGTAAAATTATTGGAAAGATGGAAGTGATTAAACTAATTTTTTTAGGATTATTCATGAGCTAGATTAAATTAACTTTCTTCAAACATTCTTTCATGATTTTATAAGTTCTTTCAATATCATTGTCAAGTCCAATAGAGAATCTAATTAACCCTTCATTTAATCCCATTTCTTTTTGTTCTTGTTCTGGAATTTCTGATGAAGTTGATGACCCTGGAGTGCTAAAAAGTGTTTTGTAAAACCCTAAGCTAACTGCTAAATAACCAACATTTTTTTCTTGCATTAACTCCATTAATTTATTGGCTTTTTTAAGGTTTCCTGCATCAATAGTTAAAAGTCCTCCATAGCCATACTCATGATCAATAAATGAACTATATAGCTTATGAGATGGATGACTAGCTAATCCCGGGTAAACAGTTTTAACTCCGTCTATTTCGAACATTTTTGCTAAATACATCGCGTTTTCACTGTGTTTTTTTATTCTGATATGTAAAGTTCTTAAATTTTTAAGGACTGAAGCTGCTCTTAAGCTGTCAAGCGTAGAGCCAAGTAGCATCGAAGCACCATCATTAACATCTCTTAATTGGTTTATGAAGTCTTCACTTCCACATACTACTCCAGCAATTATATCACTTGTGCCATTAATAAATTTAGTAATACTATGAATCACAATGTTAGCTCCTAAATTTGCTGGCAAAACAGATAAAGGAGAAAAGGTGTTATCAACAACTAGCAGAATGCCTGCTTGTTTAGCAATTTTAGAAATTTCAGAAAGATCTGCAACTTCTAAAAGAGGATTACTAACCGCTTCACAGTATATAACCTTAGTATCCTTGGTTATGCTTTTTTTTATTGATTCTAGATCAGTAATATCAACGAAGCTAGTACTTATATTTAATTGACTTGCAAAGTTTTTTAAAAACGCATAGGTACCTCCATAAACAGTTCTGCTTGAAACTACATGGTCGCCAGATTTGCAGAGTTGTAATAAAGTGGATGTTATAGCTCCCATTCCAGAGCCAAATACTGTAGCAGACTCTGTGTTTTCCATAGCTGCGATTGCCTCACCTAGATATAAATTACTTGGGTTTGTGTGCCTTGAATATAAATAACAACCTTCGGTATTTCCTTCAAAAGTATCTGACATAGTTTTTGCAGATAAAAATGTATAGGTTGAAGAGTCAGATATTGATGGGTTGACCCCTCCAAATTCTCCAAAAAACTGTAGATCTTGAATCTTATTTGCTGCTTTTTTCTTCATAAAAAATAGTATATATATAACTGTTACAATATATGCAATATTATTTTATTTAAAATTTATTTATAACTTAAATTATTGATTAGATATTCATTGCAAAGAGTTAAAACATTTGTATTTTTGCTAACTAATTAAATAATTTTTTATGGACTCTTTTGATGTTGTTGTTATTGGTTCAGGCCCAGGAGGTTATGTGTCTGCTATTAGATGTGCTCAGTTAGGCATGAAAACCGCTATAATTGAAAAATATAGTACTATGGGTGGTACTTGCTTAAATGTGGGCTGTATTCCGAGTAAAGCTCTTTTAGATTCTTCTCATCATTTTGAAGAGGCTACAAAAAACTTTTCTAATCATGGTATAAATATTGAAGGTGAGATTTCTTTAGATTTCGGTAAAATGATTTCTAGAAAAAACGAAGTGGTATCACAAACTACAAAAGGAATTGATTTTTTAATGAATAAAAATAATATTACGGTTTTTAATGGTTTTGGTTCATTTGTTGATAAAAACAAAGTAAAAATTAGCTCTCAGTCTTCTGAAGAAATTATAGAGTCTAAGAACATAATTATTGCTACTGGCAGTAAACCTGCTATTTTACCATTTGCTAAGGTGGATAAAGACAGAATTATAACATCTACCGAGGCGTTAAAGCTAAAAGAAATCCCTAAGCACTTAATTATTATTGGTGGCGGAGTAATTGGATTAGAACTGGGCCAAGTATATAAAAGGTTAGGCTCAGAAGTTTCGATTTTAGAATACATGGATAGAATAATTCCAACAATGGATTCTGGTTTATCTAAAGAGTTGACAAAGGTGTTTAAAAAACAAAAATTTAAAATTCACACATCACATAAAGTTACCTCTGTTGAAAGAATTGGAGACAATATTAAAGTTGTAGCTCAAAACAAAAATGATGAATCTGTAGAGTTTATCGGAGATTACTGTTTAGTGAGTATAGGAAGGTCTGCGTATACGCAAGGATTGAATCTTGATCAATTAGGAATAGAAACAAATAATAGAGGTCAAATAGAAGTGAATGAACACTTACAGACAAAACATTCTAATATTTACGCAATTGGAGATGTTGTAAAAGGAGCAATGTTGGCTCATAAAGCTGAAGAAGAAGGAGTGTTAGTTGCTGAAATTATTGCTGGTCAAAAGCCTCATATTGACTATAATTTAATCCCAGGTGTTGTTTACACTTGGCCTGAAGTAGCTTCAGTGGGAAAAACAGAAGATTATTTAAAAGAAAATAATATTGAATATAAGGCCGGTCAATTCCCGATGCGTGCACTAGGTAGGAGCAGAGCTAGCTCTGATTTAGATGGTTTTGTGAAAATATTAGCAGATAAACAAACTGATGAAATCTTAGGAGTTCATATGATAGGAGCAAGATGTGCAGATTTGATTTCAGAAGCGGTAGTCGCGATGGAGTTTAAAGCATCTGCCGAAGATATTGCTAGAATATCTCATGCTCATCCAACTTACTCTGAAGCAGTTAAAGAAGCTGCTCTAGCTGCAACTGAAGATAGAGCACTACATATATAAATTGATTCTATTGATATAGATCTTTGTTATATTAGCAGTAAATAATTACACTATAATGCTAGAGGATTTTAAATTTCATTTATTAAACGAATTGCCTTTTTTGTTTAGTAGTAAAATAATTATTGCTACATCTTCTGGAGTGGATAGTGTTGTTTTATGCTCCCTTTGTAAAAAATTAGATTTAAATTTTTCTATTGCTCATTGTGATTTTTCACTCAGAGGTAAGGAGAGTGATTTTGACGCTAAGTTTACTGAAGATTTTGCAAAATCATTGAATGTTTTGTTTTATCTAAAAAAGTTTAACACTAGGGAATATAAGACAAAAAATCATTTATCTGTTCAGATGGCAGCAAGAGAGCTTAGGTATAAATGGTTTGATGAATTATTGGTAAATTATGATTATGTTTTAACGGCACACCACTTGGACGATCAATTGGAAACATTTTTTATAAATCTATCTCGTGGAAGTGGTTTGGAAGGTTTAATTGGTATTCCTGCTATTAATGATAAGAAAATACGTCCATTATTGAGTTTTTCAAAAGATCAAATTTTAAACTACGCTATTACTAATAAAATTAAATGGAGAGAAGATAGTAGTAATTTGTCAGATGATTATCTGAGAAATGAAATAAGAAACAAAGTAATATCTAATTTCAAGAAATCAAGTCCTACACTTTTAAGTAATTTTAACAATTCTTTACAGTACTTAAAGGCTTCTAGGTCAATTTTAAGTGAAAAAATAAATGAAGTATCTGAAAGTATTCTTATTGAAGAGGAATATCAAATTAAATATAGAATTGAAGGGATTTTAAAATTAAAAAATTTAGAATTCTACTTACACGAATTTTTCTATAAATACGGATTTAACCATGTAAATGATATTAAAAATATTTTAACATCTCAGTCTGGTAAATATGTTAGTTCAAAAACTCACAGAATAGTAAAAGATAGAGATTATTTGATTCTTGAAGAGATCTCAACTTATAAATTTGATCCAATTGAAATATTTAATGATTTGACTAATGTTGAAACTATTTATGGAGGTCTGTCTTTTGATCTAATCCCAAAATTTGAGAAGAGTTTAACTCTTTCTTCTGTTTGTATTGACGAGGGTAAACTTGTATATCCGCTAAGAGTTGAATGTTGTGTAAAGGGTATGGACTTTATCCCGCTTGGGATGAAGGGTAAGAAGACTTTAAGTAAGTTTTTTAAAGATGAGAAAATTTCCATAATTGATAAAAAAAGAACCTTAATTCTTATAAATGGGAATAATGAATTGATTTGGGTTATTAACCAAAGAATTGACGAAAGATATAAGTTATCTGACTCAACAAATAGTATATTAAAAATTAGCTTTAAATAAATTTTGATCTCTCTAAAAAATATAGGCCCTGGGACTGTTATTGCTGCTGCTTTTATTGGCCCAGGAACGATCACAATGTGTTCGATAGCTGGCGCTAAATATGGTTTAGATTTATTATGGGCTTTATTGTTTTCATTAATTGTCACTACTATTTTACAGTTGACTGCTGCGAAAATTGGATTAATTACTCAAAAAGGGTTATCAATAAATTTGATCAGTAGCTTTAATAACTCATTTTATAAATATTCAGCTATACTTCTTGTTCTTTCTGCTATTTTGGTAGGTAATACAGCTTATGAGGCTGGTAACATTAGTGGTGGAGTTATGGGCATGAGTTCTGTCTTTGGTGAATTTTCTTATTCTATCGCGGGTTTTAAAATAAATTTATATTCACTTGTGATTGGATTGATGGCGTTTATTATATTATTTATTGGAAATATAAAAATAATTGAAAAAGTTCTTGTTGGTTTAGTTTTATTAATGAGTTTTGCTTTTTTAACTTCTGCTATAATTGTTAAGCCAGATCTGTTAATTCTTACAAAAGGATTATTTATACCTAAATTTCCTGCAGATAGTTTTATTATTATAGTTGGACTAATAGGGACTACGGTAGTTCCGTATAATATCTTTTTACATACTTCATTGGTAAGTGATAAGTGGAGCTCTCCATCGGATTATGATTATGTAAAAACAGATACTTTGTTAGCAGTATTATTAGGAGGGGTGATTTCAATGTCTGTTATGATAACAGCTTCGGCTATTTCCGATTTACAAATTAACAGCGCTTCTGATTTAGCGTATGCTATAGAGCCTGTATTTGGAAGTTTTTCTAAAATCATCATCTCATTAGGTTTGTTTGCTGCTGGGTTGACAAGTGCTGTTACTGCTCCATTGGCTGCGTCATACGTGACCTGTGGTTGCCTTGGCTGGAGCGCTGACAGTAAGGAGTATAAGTTTAGGCTTGTTTGGTTTTTCGTGTTGTTTTTGGGAGTATTATTCTCAAGTTTAAATTATAAATCTATTGAGGTTATTAAATTTGCGCAAGTTGCAAATGGAATACTGTTACCTGTAATAGCAATATTTCTTTTAATAGTAGCTAACAACAAGAAATTACTAAAAAACCATGTTAATAGTTATTTGTTTAATTTTATTACTGTGGTTATTGTTTTGGTAACCATGTTTATTGGCTTGAAAAGTATTTTATCAGTGGTTGGTTTAATCTAATTGATATGCGAAAATTAAATATAAATTCAGATGTAGGTGAGGGTATTTTATGTGAAGAAAAACTTATGTCCTATTTAAGATCTTGTTCAGTGGCATGTGGAGGTCATTTTGGAGATACTAATACTATGAAGGAGTCTGTTGGTCATGCCATAAAAAACAGAGTACTTATCGGAGCTCATCCTTCTTATCCAGACAGATTAAATTTTGGAAGAAGATCTATGTCTATTACCTCAGATGATTTAAAAAAATCACTACTAACTCAAATAAACTCTCTGAAAAGAGTCATGAATTCCTTTGGTTTAACAAAGCTTGATCATATTAAGGCTCATGGAGCGTTATATAACGAATGTGTTGTAGATTTTGATATTGCTACTTTATATGTAGAGGTGGTTAAATCTTTTGTGGATGTAAAGATTTATGCTCCCTACGGCTCTGTTGTAGCTGAAGTGGCAAAACAAAATGGAGTTTCGGTTGATTACGAAGTTTTTTTAGACAGAAATTATGAAAATGATCATACTTTGGTGTCTAGACTTATGTCAAACTCAATGTTAATAGATCCAAATGAAATGATTTATAGATATAAAATGGTTAATATGGATTTAAAAATAAAAACTATTCACAATAAGCTTATTGATACAGTAGGGGATACCTTTTGTATACACAGCGATACAAAAGATTCACATTTGCATTTAGAAAATTTTTATAAAAACTATTTTTCAAATGAATAAGAAATTAGTAGTTAATTATTTTCAGTTTAGTTCTAAATCTATTCTAATTAATTGGGATAATTCTATCAATAATCATATTCTTTTTGACGTACTTTCTTTTATGCAGGCTATCAAATTAAGTGATAAATCAATACTTGAGGTAAGGAACACATACTGCTCATTACTAGTTACTTATATATCCACTATAGATAATATCTATAGTGAAATATATAGCTTAAATTTAATATATTTACATAAAAAAAAATATAATATATCAGAAAAAAAAATATGGAAAATACCCGTTTGTTACAATGAGTATTTTGGAAAAGATCTAGTAAATATTAGTAAAAATATAAAGTTAAATGTTGAGGAAATAATAAAGCTTCATAATGAAAACACCTATACAGTTTGTTTTTTAGGTTTTTTACCTGGGTTTTTATATTTAAGTAATTTGAACAAAAAATTATATTTTCCTCGAAAATCTGATCCAGATTTAAATATAATTAAAGGTTCGGTAGGAATTGGTGGCTCTCAAACAGGTGTTTACCCTTCAAACAGCCCTGGAGGTTGGAATATAATAGGTAATTCTCCAATTGATTTTATAGGAGGTGATTTTAATGACAAAATTTCATTTGCAACACCAGGTGATTTAATTAAGTTTATCCCTATAAGTCAAGATGATCACAAGCATATTTTAAATAATCTAGGAAGCTATAAAATTGATTCGGAGGTGTTTAATGGTTAATGTCATAAAACCTGGGATGTTTTCTACAGTTCAAGATAAAGGAAGGGAAGGTTTACAATCTTATGGAATACCTCAGTCAGGGTCTATGGATAGTTTTTCATCTGATTTAGGTAATAGAATATTGGGTAACGCTATAGATACTGCTGTATTAGAGATAACAATGGTAGGACCAGTCTTAGAATTTGAATCTCCAACTTTTATATGTATTACTGGAGCTGATTTATCTGCGTCTGTTCAAAATATGAATATTCCAATGAATACAGTCATACCAATTAAAAGTAATGATATATTAAGTTTTGGAGCTTTAAAAAGTGGACTGAGAGCTTATATCGCAGTTTTAGGTGGTTTTAAGACTGAAAAAGCATACGATAGTAGAAGTATGTACAAAAACTTAACTAAAGCAATCAAATTAAGTAAAAATGATACTTTAGAAATTTCTAACGAAACTTTGTTTTGTGATTCAAAATTAATAGTTCACTCTGTTCAAGAAATCCAAAATGAATTAATAGTAACTAAGGGACCAGAATATTCCATGCTTAATTTTAATCAAAAAAACTTTATCATTTCACATGATTTTACTGTATCAAATAATTATAATAGAATGGCGGTACAATTAACAGATTTGTTAGAAAATAATTTAGATTCAATTATAACTTCGGCAGTTCTTCCAGGTACTGTTCAGTTGACGCCTAATGGAACATTAATTATTTTAATGAGAGATTGTCAAACAACAGGTGGTTACCCTCGGATTTTACAATTAGAAGAAAGAGCAATTAATTCTGTTGCTCAATTAAAAAAAGATTCTAAACTTAGTTTTAATTTAAAAATCTAAGCAGTTTTTTAAGACTTTTTAATTTACCTGTGAAAGGGGCATATCTAGTACTAATATCTAGCCAATTTGCTTTTTTAATTATAGGTTTTTGATGTGAAAAAAGTTTAAATCCAGATTCACCGTGATAAGCTCCCATTCCACTTTCTCCAACTCCTCCAAACGGTAGTCGGTGGTTTCCAAATTGAATCATTGTATCATTTATAACTCCACCTCCAAAACTAACTTTATTTATAACTTCATCAGAAAAATTAGAGTTTTTTGTAAAGACATATAGAGCTAATGGTTTTTCAAATCTAGAAATTAATTTAAAGATGTCTTCAGTTTTTTCATATTCTAGCACTGGAAGAATAGGTCCAAAAATTTCATCCTTCATTAAATCTGAATGTACATCAGGATTATTTATAATAGTTGGTGAGAAATATTTATTACTTAGGTCGTATTTACCTCCGTAAATAATGTCCTGATTGTCTATTAATGAAGCTAATCTATTTAGTTCTTGCTTATTTATAATTCTTGGATAGTCCTCAGAGACCTCTTGATTATCTCCATATGCATTTTTTATTTCCACAACTAATTGTTCAATCAGATCTTTTTTAATAGTTTTT
>CAXYEG010000016.1:0-41738 GCA_964275995.1 uncultured Flavobacteriaceae bacterium | reverse complement strand
GCTGGAATGATGGTTCAAGAAATAGTAGAAATCAGATCTGGAAATGCTAATTTTGACAACTTTGTTTCAATTGGAGCATCTATAACTGCTGGATACACTGATGGAGCTTTGTTTTTTGAAGGACAAAGAAGTTCTTATCCAAATATAATGGCTGGAGTAATGAGTCTTTCTGAGGACAATACTGTGACATCCAACTACACTCAGCCTTACATGAATGATAATATTGGCGGTTTATTACTTGCAGGGAATCAAATTGTCGGCCCAAGATTATTTTTTAACGGAGCTGGACCACAATCACTTGGTGATTTAGGTGCTTCACCAACAACGGAATTAATGAATTCAGTTGCTGGACCTTACAGCAATATGGCTGTTCCTGGCGCTCAAGCAATTCATATGATAGCCCCAGGTTATGGAAATTTAGCTGGTGTTGCTACTGGAACTGCAAATCCATACGCAGTTAGAGTAATGTCTAGTCCTGGATCTAGTATAATTCAAGATGTATTGGCTCAATCACCAACATTTGTAAGTGTTTGGTCAGGTGGAAATGACGCATTAGGATACGCGACTAGTGGTGGAACTGGAACTTTAACAAGCTCTGCTGATTTTGAATTTGCATTTGGTTCAACAATGGCAGCTTTAGCTCAGGTTCCTGGTGGAGTTGTATCCAATATTCCAGATGTAACTGCAATTGCTTATTTAAATACAATCCCTTATAATGCAGTTCCTTTAGATGCTGCAACAGCTGATCTTTTAAATGGTGGATTTGCTGCATATAACGGAGGGTTAGCTGCAGCGCAAGCATTTGGTTTAATTTCAGCTGAAGAAGTTACTAATAGAACTATCACATTTGTTGAAGGTTTAAATGCTGTAACTATGGAAGATGAATATCTTACCAATTTATCTAGTTTGGGATTACCGTCCTGGAGACAAGCAACAATGAATGATAAAATTGTATTACCAGCAATTGGATTAATTGGAACTACGGTGGATGGAAATCCAACTCAAATAAATGGAGTAAGTGTTCCTTTGGCAGACGGAATTGTTTTGTCATATGATGAAATAGCAGAAACACAAGCTAGAACAGTTCAATTCAATGCTACTATTGAAACAATAACTGCACAACAAGGTTGGGCTCTGTACGATGCTTATGGAATATTAAATCAAGCTGTTACACAAGGAGTAGCATTTGATGATTACGTAATGACAACTGATTTAGTGTTTGGAGGGTTCTTTTCTTTAGATGGAGTACATACAACAGCTAGGGGTAGTGCGCTAATTGCTAACGGAATGATGGAAGCAATTGATGCTCATTATGGATCTAATTTATCAGACGCAGCTGTAAAAGCTGGAGATTATCCAACAAATTATTCTCCTAATTTGAGATAAGTCTAAATTATAAAAATATAAAAAAACCTGTAGTTCTTCTACAGGTTTTTTTATTTAGTAAAAAATGAAAAAAATTACACATTTTTTAAAAAATTTATTAAAATTTTTTAGATAAAAAATCTATCTTTGCGACTCAAAAGTTATTTATTAAATAAACACCTATATAATGTCTACAATTTCAGGAAAAATTTCACAAATAGTTGGGCCAGTAATCGATGTTGAATTCGAAGCTGGTAAAGGGTTACCTAAAATATATGATTCTTTAGAAATTAAAAAAAGTGATGGAACTTTACTAGTATTAGAGGTTCAGTCTCATATTGGAGAAAATACTGTAAGAACTGTAGCAATGGATTCTTCCGATGGACTTAGTAGAGGAGTTGTAGTTACATCTACAAACTCTCCTATACAAATGCCTATTGGAGATGATGTTTATGGTAGATTATTTAATGTTATAGGAGATGCAATTGACGGCTTAGGAGATTTACCTAAATCTGGAGATAGTGGACTTCCTATTCACAGAGAAGCACCAAGATTCGAAGATCTTTCTACTTCAACTGAAGTATTATTCACTGGAATTAAAGTTATTGACCTTATAGAGCCTTATGCTAAAGGTGGAAAAATTGGATTATTTGGAGGAGCTGGAGTTGGAAAAACTGTACTTATTCAAGAGTTAATTAATAACATCGCCAAAGGACATGGTGGTCTTTCTGTATTTGCAGGAGTAGGCGAAAGAACCAGAGAAGGAAATGACCTTCTTAGAGAAATGCTAGAATCTGGAATTATTAAATACGGTGATGATTTTATGCACTCTATGGAAGAAGGTGGATGGGATTTAAATAAAGTAGATAAAAATATAATGAAAGAATCAAAAGCAACCTTTGTTTTTGGTCAAATGAACGAACCTCCTGGAGCAAGAGCTAGAGTGGCATTATCAGGTCTTACTATAGCTGAATATTTCCGTGATGGAGCTGGAGAAGGTCAAGGTAAGGATGTGTTATTTTTTGTAGATAATATATTTAGATTTACTCAAGCTGGATCTGAGGTATCTGCACTACTAGGAAGAATGCCTTCAGCGGTAGGTTACCAGCCAACATTAGCATCTGAGATGGGTGCCATGCAAGAGAGAATTACATCAACTAAGAACGGATCGATTACTTCAGTTCAAGCAGTATATGTACCTGCAGATGATTTAACAGATCCTGCACCAGCAACAACATTTGCTCACTTAGACGCTACTACAGTACTTTCAAGAAAAATTGCTGAGCTAGGTATTTATCCAGCAGTAGATCCTTTAGATTCTACTTCAAGAATTCTAACAGCAGATATTCTTGGGAATGAACATTATGATTGTGCTCAAAGAGTAAAAGAATTATTACAAAGATATAAAGAGCTACAAGACATTATTGCTATTCTTGGAATGGAGGAATTATCCGAAGAAGATAAAATGGCTGTAGGTAGAGCTCGTAGAGTTCAGAGGTTTTTATCTCAACCATTCCATGTAGCTGAGCAGTTTACTGGAATTCCTGGAGTATTAGTAGATATAAAAGAAACAATCAAAGGATTTAATATGATTATGGATGGTGAATTAGATCATTTACCTGAAGCTGCTTTCAACTTAAAGGGAAGTATTGAAGAAGCTATTGAGTCTGGAGAGAAAATGTTAGCAGAAGCATAAATTATAAATTTTAGTTTAAATGTATTTAGAAATTATATCCCCAGAATTTACTTTATTTAGTGGAGAGGTAACATCGGTTGCTGTCCCTGGTGTTGATGGTGAATTTGAAATGTTAAATAATCATGCTTCAATTGTTTCTACATTAAAAAAAGGAACTATTAAAATTTACGGAGACATTACAATAGAGGAAAACCTTAAAGATAAATTTGAAAAAGGTCCCGAAAAAGGAACTTTTCTTTCTATTAATTCTGGCACTGTAGAGCTAAAAGAAAATAAAATTATAGCTTTAGTAGACTAACCTCACCTTTTAAACTTTCTTTATAACATTAGTTACTATTCCCCAAATCACAAACTCATTTTCATTTGTGACTTCTATTGCTTTAAATTCAGAGTTTTCTGGCTGAAGCCAAAGTTTACCTTTTTTAATTAAAAGCCTTTTCACGGTAAACTCCCCATCTATAAAGCATACAGCAATTTTATTGTTCTGTGGCTCTATACTTCTGTCAATTACCAATAAATCATTATCGTCTAAGCCTGCACCAATCATAGATTGACCGCTAACTCTTGCAAAAAAAGTAGCTTCCTTATTTTTAACCAATTCATTGTCAAGACTTATTCTATTTTGTTTAAAGTCATCAGCTGGAGATGGAAATCCAGCGGCAATTCCTGAATTAATAATTATTGTGCCCTCTCCTGAGCTAGGTTTAGGTATAAAAAATTGAAGTGGCTTAACTTTTTTTGTCATTATTTTACTTTAATTATATCTTGCAAATTAGTGGTATAGTTGGGAGATAAATGATCTTGTTTCATCTTCCAAGTTTTTTTCAAATCTTGATTGGCTAGCTTTATTTTATTACTAAACCTGTAATTTATCTTGTCGATAGCTTTCATAAGTGGTTGATGATTGGAATTCTCCCAATCAAATATATTTAATTGATAATTATTAGAAGGTACTAGCCCCGTGAGTATTATTCCTGCCTTTTTGTATGCAATTCCCTTCTTAAAGACATCTTCAATAGCTTTTATCGCATAATTACTAAGTACAAGAGAAGAGTTTGTCGGATATGGCAAACTAATTACTTTAGTTGCATAATGTTGTTTTAAATCCTCTCTAAAATAGTTGCTTCTAAGTATAACTATAATCATGTGGCAATGAGAATTTTGGCGACGTAGTTTTTCTCCAGAAACAAAAGCAAAAGTAGAGACACGCTCTTTAATTTTATCTAATTCCTTTAATGGTTTTTCAAAAGTTCTAGTCGTTGAAATAGATTTTTTAGATTTTTGAATCTCTAAATCAAGTGTAGGTATACCTAATAAATCTCGCTGTAGCCTAGATTCTACAACAGATAAATTGGACTTCACCCAACTCTCCGGTAGCTGAGTAAAATCATATGCATTTTTACATCCTTTGATTGCTAGTCTATTACTAAGCTGTTTCCCTATTCCCCATATATCTTTTATTTTGGTCCATTTTAAAGCATTTATTCTTTTAACTTCAGTATCAATAACATATACTCCATTGGTCTGGTCAGGATATTTTCTTGCAATTTTATTAGCAACTTTAGATAAAGCCTTTGTCGGTGCGATTCCAGCGCAAGTAGGAATTCCTGTCCATTTTAAAATCCTATTTTTCATTAACATCCCATAGTCAGTTAAATTATAACCCTCAAAACCTTCTAGTTTTAAAAAAGATTCGTCTATACTATAAACCTGTATGTCTGGGGTGAATTGTTTTAATATAGACATCACTCTACTGCTCATATCTCCATACAAAGAATAATTTGAAGAAAAGACCTTTACATTATGATTGGTTATAAGAGTTCTATATTTAAAAATAGGAGCTCCCATAGGTATTCCTAATTTTTTAGCTTCATCACTTCTAGCAATAATACACCCATCATTATTGGATAAAATTACTATTGGTTTATGCTGAAGATTTGGATTAAAAACACGCTCACAGGAAGCATAAAAATTATTACAATCGACAAGTGCAAACATGAAATAAATATAATGTTTGAAACAAAACATATAGACCAAATAGCTATTTATTATTAACAAAATATAGAATTGGAGAAAAAAGCAGTAATTTTGAAAAAACTTAAAAAACAATGAAAAAATTACTATCTGTAATCTTAATAATTGCGATAAACTCAATAGTGAACTCGCAAGAGAAGCAAATAAGCCTTGAAGAAGTAACAATTGTTTCTTCGCCTAGAATTGAACTAGAATTATCTGAAAGTTCAAAAACTGTACAGGTAATTTCAAAAGAAGAGATTATTAATAGCCCAGCGAATAATGTTGCAGAATTACTACAACAAGTTGCAGGAATAGATATAAGAAGAAGAGGAACTTCAGGGATGCAAGCAGACTTATATATTAGAGGAGGTGGATTTGATCAAACTCTACTTTTAATAGATGGAATTAAAGTAGAAGATCCTCAAACAGGTCACCACACCATGAATATGGCATTGCCTATTGAAGTAATCGAAAGAATAGAAATCATAAAAGGGTCTGCCTCTAGAGTTTATGGACAAAATGCTTTCACAGGTGCGATAAATATTATTACTTCTAAAGTAGCGAGAAGATATGGTCTCAGTAAAGTTAGAAGCTGGATCGTATGACCAGCAAAATGCTTCCGTAACAATTAGTAAGAATCTTCAAGATCAATCTGTACTTTTCCATTATTCAAATAATAGTTCAGAAGGCCATAAATACAACACCGATTATAAAAATGAAAATTATTTTTTAAAAAATAGCTTTAAAATAAAAGGGCAGTTAATTGATATGATATCTTCTTTTAATGAAAGAAAATTTGGCGCTAACGGATTCTATGCAAGCCCTGAGGCTATTGATCAATACGAAGAGACTCAGGCAAGTTTATTGGGGTTTACTACTAAAATAGTTAAGGGAAATTTAATTATAAAGCCTAAACTATACTGGAAAAGGAATCAAGATATGTATGTTTATCTAAGACATAATCCATCCGTATATAGAAATTTACACATCTCTAATAAAGTTGGTTTCGAGCTTAATGGGTCTTATAAATCAGGAATTGGAAGTACAGGCTTTGGTTTAGATGTTGCCTCCGTAAAATTATCAAGTAATAATCTAGGTAATAGAAATAGAACTATGGTGAATTTATTTTTAGAACACCAAATGAAATTTGCAGATGAAAAAATTGATTTAACTCCCGGAGTAGCATTCAGTTATTTTTCAGATGTATCAACAAATATGAATTACCAAAGTAATTTATTTAGGAATTTCTTTGCTTATCCAGGTCTGGATATTGGCTATCAAGTAAATGAAGATATTAAATTATATAGTAATGTTGGTTACACCTACAGAGTACCTACCTATACCGATTTATACTATAGTAGTCCAACAACAATTGGAAATGAGAATTTAAATCCTGAAAAAGCATTAACGCAAGAATTTGGAGCTCGATTTGATAGAAACGGATTAAATATAAATTTTGTTGTGTTCAATCGAGACGCATCTGATGTAATTGATTATGTAAAAAATATAGAATCAGCTCCGTGGGAAGCATCTAATATAAGAGAGATTAACACAAAAGGTTATGAAGTTAATTTGTCTTATGATTTTTATCTAGCTGTATTTTTAAAACACAGTATAAATATTGGATACACTAATATTGAAGATGATTTAAAACAGACTGATTTTGATTTTTCAAGATATGCGCTAAATTCATTAAAAAATCATATCACTTCGTCGTATAGTTTTGAAATCAAAAAAAACCTTAACAGCTCAATAGTCTATAAATATGCGGAAAGAAGCTTTGGAGAAAATTATTCTGTAATGGACCTAAAGTTAAATTATAGTTTAAAAAAATATAAAATATCTTTAACTGGAAATAATTTATTCGATGCAATTTATAGCGAAACAAACTTAGTTGAAATGCCAGGAAGAAATATTTTAGTTGGATTAAATATTAAATTTTAAAAAAGCTCGTTTACTTTTCTAAAAATTAAATCGTTCTCCCAGCCTCTGTACTGTAAATAGCTTATAAACTTTTTTTTACTACTAATACTGATATCCTCATTTAAATAATCAAACTTTTTTAAGGCTAATTCATCAAATGTTTTATTATAGTCCTCATTATTAATTTGACCCAAAGCATTATTTATAAGAGCTGAAGTTATGTTCCTTTGAAAAAGTTCATTTTTCAATTTAATCTTACCCCATTTCTTTATCCTAAACTTTCCTCTGATAAAACTAAAAGCAAATCGCTCTTCGTTTAAAAAATCGTCTTTAATTAATTCTACCAATACATTATCGTGAAGGCTATAGGGGATTTTCATTAACTTCATTTTGTCAACAACATCTTTATGACACCTGTCTTGGTATACGCAGTATCTTTGCAATTTTTTTACAATATCAGATTGCTTAAACAACTCACCCATAAGAATTATTTATAAACGGTAATTTACGGAAAAAATAAAGTTTATTCCAGGAGCAGAAATACCAGAAGAATATGGTCTATATAACTTATTAGAGATATTTTCAATAGAAGCAGTGAATTGAAAATTTTTGTTCAGTTCATATAAAGTTCTCAAATTGAAAGTATGCCAAGATGGAGAATATGGATTGCCATTTTCGTCTATAGCATATAAGTAAGGTTTGTCTCTCTCTGAATTTGAGAGTTGAGAAAATGAAAGTTTTGAATTATAATTGAAAAATAGATCGACTTTAGTTTTATTTTTTGAGTAAATAAAATGAATATTTCCAAAATGTGGAGAAACATGTCGAACAGGGAGATTTGTAGCACCATCCATATCTCTTTGTTCTCCATTTAAATAATTGTATTGAGTCTTAAAATCAAAATTGTCAGATAAATTTATCTTAAGTCCAGTTTCAAAACCATAAAGCCAAGATTTTGAAGTATTTTGAATAGCATAAATATCGCTTAACTCTCCGTCGTAAATAATTTGATTAATTATTGAAGAACCGCTTGGATCATCTGAATCAACTGTCATACTAAAAGGACTTCTAATCATACTATTATATAAATGAGTATAATAAACCGCAAAATCAAAATTAATTTTTGAGTTAATACTTACTAAGCTTCCAAGTTCAAGGCCAAATGATTTTTCTGGTTTTAAATCAGGGTTTGGAACTACAACTATTCCAGGTGCTGAGTCAAATATCTTTCCAATATCATCAATATTGGGAGCCCTGAACGCTGTTGTAACATTAAACTTCCATTGAAAAGTATCATCTTGAATCCAACTTAATCCTAAAGCTCCTGTTAGTGCTCCTGTATTAAGATTAGCATTAGAGAAAGGGAAATTATGGAATGAATTATTTGCTGATAAATCAGCATTAATAATTATATGACTATATCTTAATCCATAGTGAAAAATTAAATCTTTGCTTGATTTGTACTTATAAGTAAGATAACTTGCTAGAGATTCCCATGTCGAGTCATCAGGATATCTTGTTGCAATTGATGAAAAAGTTCCATTTACAATATCATTTAAGGACGCCGTAGAGTTAACTTTATTATTTAGATACTCTATTCCATAAGAAAAATAAGATTTTTCGTCATAAGATTTTTCAAAATCCAAATTCAAAGAAAAAATATTGACCTGTTCTTTAAATTGTTTTTTATCCGTTGAATTGATCTTTCTACTAAATCTACTTTCGTCAAACTTTTGATAAGCAGTGGTTAAGATTAATTTATCATAGATTGGAGATTTAAAACTCTCTTTTGTGATCCTAGAGTTTATTAATAGCCATTTTTGTGGGCCGTAATACCACTCCCCATAATGAAGCTCGTTAGTGTCATTATTGTATCTAATCAACCTATCGTACCTAGGAATATTCGAAGTTGAAGAATAATGAACTCCTAAGTCATATTCTGTTTTATCTGTTTTTAACAGAAATTTTTGCATGAAATTAAACTGAGAATACCCAGTATGTTTTTGAACTCTTGGATCAGAGTTCGAAAAAATAACATCTTCTCCTCCTACCTGCTGAACATATTCAGGCCTTAGATAATCTGAAGGACCATTATCTCCCATCTTTAAATCATCAAAGTCAGAAAATGTAAAACTAGTAAGGCTGGCAAATTTTTTAGAGCCTAAATTAAAATCTAAATGAGCAGTTTTTTCTTTATTAGCACTAGAATTTCTGGATATCGAGTTAAGTTTAAAGAAAATACTATCTGATTCAGAAAACACAGGTTTTTTTGTTTGAAAGTTCATCGCTCCACCAATAGCATCACTACCATAAATAACAGAGCTTGACCCAAGAACAATTTCTGTATTTTGAATATTGAAAGGGTCTATTGAAATTACATTCTGTATGTTGCCTCCTCTAAATATAGCATTGTTTAATCTAACACCGTCAACAGACAAAGTTAATCTGTTCGTTGAAAATCCCCTTATCATAGGGCTACCTCCACCTAATTGACTTTTCTGAATATACACATTACCGCTACTACTTAATAAGTCAGCACTGGTTTGAGGATTACTTAATACTACATCTTCGGTTGAGATAAATATTACTCTTTGCGATATTTCTTTAAGATTTTGAGAAAATTTTGAAGCTGAAATAACAATTTCATCTAAATTGTTTGAATCAGATTTTAACAAAATATTTGATGTTATCTTGTCTAATTTTAATATTCTATTTACATAAGAAATATGCGATATTGTTATAAACGTATTATTTTCAAATTCTGAAAGAGAGACAGCACCGTTTATGTCAGACATGATTCCTTTCTTTCTTCCATCTTCTAATTCTTGATATAAAAGAGCCCCCGAAATTGGGTCCATTGTTACCTCATCTAAAACATAAATTTCTTGAGAAGAAACTAATAAAGAAAATGTAAAGATTATTAAATTGAGTACTATTTTCATTAATCTGCGAAAATTTGATTTAATACTTTTAAAGACTTTGGCTCTTTAAAGCCATCGACGTGCAATTTATAATAAATTATAATATTTTTTAATATATCTTTCTTCTTTATCTTATCTATAAATGGCAACTTGTTACTATCAAATTTTATGCCTAAAATTGTTTTAAATAAAACTAGGCTACTTCCTTTGATTACATATTTGCTATTTTTTGAGTTTTCAAAAAGTCCCTCCTCCAAATTAAAATAATTATAATGCATATTAGTACAGTCTGGATAAAATCCTAAATAGTCCGTCATTTGCATTAAAAAAATTAGATAAAAAGCAGAACTCTCCTCTGATTTATCATACCATATAAGTGAGCTTTCAATAAAATCAAACAACTCTATGTCTTTAATTTCATTATGAATAATTGTAGATAATATTTCTGATAAAAACATAACTACAGAGCTCTTATAAATATTAGTGTGTAAGGATTTGAAAGTATATTTAATTTTTAAATCTTTAATATATTGAATTGATCTGTTTGGATTAAAATTAGTTTCTAAATCAAGAATATTTAAAAGTTGAAAAAAGGCAAATTTGTTTTTACTTTTCTTTGAGACTGAAATGTTTTTAACCATATAAGTTACAACCCCTAAATCTCTTGTAAGACATTTAATAATTAGGTCATTGTCCTGATAACGAACTTTGGACAGTACTATAGCGGAACTGGATACTAACATTATCTAATTATCATAATTTTTAAAATTTTTGTTTCGTAGCTATCTAAATCTGAAAGCATTACAATATAAACGCCGGAAGAGACAGAATTATTAGCTAAGTTTTTTCCATTCCAATAAGCAACTCCCCCATCTATTTCTAAATTAAATCCATTATACCTGTTATTTACATTTGAATTGGCTTCAGCAATGAGATTGCCTGAGATGTCTGTGATTTTTATATTAATATCATCTGTAATTCCTGAAATTTTTATCTTTTCAATATTCATATCAAAAGATGGACGGACTGGATTGGGATAAATATAAGATTCATCTAATGTTGAACTTGTAGATGACCCTCCTGAATCAAATGATACTAAACCTTTATCAGTCGCAATAAATACAAGGCCGTTAGCAATATCTAATGCTATATCATTAACATTATTTGAAGGTAATGGAGAGTTATTCTTGGTGAAATGATAAATAGTTTGTTGCCCATTTTGAGAAAAGTAAAACAAACCAGAACCAATAGTTCCTACCCATTTATTATTAGATCCGTCTACTTTGATGTCAGAAATAAATTGTTGCTCTAAAAGTTCTTTATATATACCATCTTCTTCGATAACTATTTGTTGTGTAGAAACATTGGTATCAAAGAAATTAGAAGTATTATATAAAACTCTAAGGCCTTTAATTGTTCCTATCCACAAATGATTGTTATTATCCATAGCTAAACTTTTAACATATGGCGAGGGTAAATTTCCAATATCATTATCATTTATTCTTTTTAACAATGGATTTCCTCCATTTTCATTAAACCCTATTAGTCCAGAATTTAGGCCTCCAATCCATTTTGTTCCGTTTGAACCTATAACAATATCACTAAACCCTAGTTCATCATTATAACCGTCAGGAATAATTTGAGTAAAGTCATAACTAGACCATTGATTAGTATCTAAGTTATAAGACTTTAAAGGACTGTCCACTCTAGAATTCATCATCCATAAAACACCAGAGTCATCAAAATTACTTGCCGAAATTCTAACACTATTATAGTTGGCATCCCCAGATGTTAAAGATTCTAGTCCACTGTTTAACTGATCGAATAAGACTAAAGATTCTTCAGAAATTTCTAATAATCCTCCGTGATATGAACTTATAAATACGTTATTTAAATTAAATGGGTTAAGAGAAATGTTATTTAAGTTAACCGCATTTTCAGGGATACTATCATAATTTATATTGTGCCAATCTCCATTAGCTAAATGACTAATTCCTTTTCTTCTTAGTGGATATGGATTATATGTTGAAGTGTAATCTCCAAAAGTGGCCCACACATTTCCGTACAATGAGCTAATTGAAAAGACATTATTATAAATAGGTCCAACTGGAAGTATTGAATAGTTTTGTTGAATATTATTTGTATTAATTTTAAGCAGGCCTTTGGAAGAAGTAGCTACATATATATAATTATTATATAATATGGAACTATTAAAAGTGGTATTAAAATTACTGCTAATGATTGAACTGCTTATTAAATTGAAATTAGTATCATAGATAAGAATTTTGTTCTCAGAAGTAATTATTATTTCTCCTTCATTTATTGTGATTTCTTTAATCGGTTGAGATACTGAAATTACTTGGTTAGATATGCCGTTTTGAGAATTAAACACACTGTTTTCATTGCTAAAAATAAAACTATCATTGGTATTTAAAATAAAATTGAAATCCCCTGGATATACAAGCTCCCAATTTTGATAATTAATAATATCTAAGTCAAGACTAACTCTTTTTATACCTCCCAAATCTGGTAATGCAGCATATAAAAAATTGTCATTAATTATCGTCTGATTTACTTCTTGTTGGGTTCCGCCTTCTCCAATAAATATACTATCTCCAAATTCTAATGAATTTAAATCATATAAAGAAATTCCATAATCAGTTGCTATATAAATAATATTATCAACCTCCGTTAATTCATTTATCTTTTTTTTATTGGGTGGAATTGTTGTCTTTTCTATTATATCATATATAGTTAAAATATTATCATTATTAAAATCTACAATTTGAATAAGACCATTTTCAAATCCAATTATTAATTTATTAAAATTTGGACTATAATAAATATTTGAAATAAAGTCTCCTGATAACCCATCAATTGTTGTAATAACATTTAGTTGATCATCTTGAGTTGAGTGAATATAAATTGCATTTTCTGATGCGGTAAATATTTTTCCATTTCCCATTGAGGTATCAATAGAGTTATGAAAAGAATAATGCCCATTCCAGTTTTGAGAAATACAAACAGGTATACTCAATACAGAAAATAAAAGTATGGCAATAAATTTCATGAAAAAAAATTATAATAATACATCTATAAGAACGACAAATATATCATTATAATATAATAATTTAAAACTAAACTATACCCTGTGCTAGCATTGCATCTGCAACCTTAACAAAACCAGCTATATTAGCCCCTTTGACATAGTCAACATATCCATCATCAGTAGATCCATATTCAATACAAGAATCATGAATATCCATCATTATATCTTTTAATTTTTCATCAACCTCTTCCCTAGACCAATTATATCTCAGAGAATTTTGAGTCATTTCTAAGCCTGAAGTAGCAACTCCACCTGCATTTGAAGCTTTACCTGGTGCAAATAAAATTTTAGCTTTTTGAAATTCATGAACGGCATCCTTAGTTGATGGCATATTAGCCCCCTCACTTACGCAAATACATCCGTTTTTAAGCAAGATTTTAGCGTCATTTAAGTCTAATTCATTTTGTGTAGCACATGGAAGAGCTATATCACATTTTATAGACCATGGAGTTTTTCCTTTCACAAACTCACTATTTGGATATTTAACACAGTATTCGCTAATTCGTTTTCTTTGAATGTTTTTAAGGTTCATTATATGTTTTAACTTTTCATTATCTATACCTTCAGAATCATAAATATAACCTGAGGAATCAGACATTGTAAGAACTTTTGCTCCTAACTGAATTGATTTTTCTGCTGCAAATTGAGCAACATTTCCTGATCCAGAAATTACAACTGTTTTGTTTGTTAAATCATCTTTACTTCTAGCTAACATATTTTGAGCAAAATATACTGTTCCATAACCAGTAGCTTCAGGTCTTATTAACGATCCTCCCCAAGAAACTCCTTTACCGGTTAAAACTCCCGTGAATTCGTTGCTTAACCTTTTATATTTTCCAAATAAGTAACCTATTTCTCTACCACCAACTCCAATATCACCAGCAGGCACATCTGTGTTTGGTCCAATATGTCTAAATAATTCACTCATAAAGGAATGACAAAATCTCATAATCTCGTTGTCACTTTTTCCTTTTGGATCAAAATCACTTCCTCCTTTTCCTCCACCCATAGGTAAAGTCGTAAGGCTATTTTTAAAAACTTGTTCAAAAGCTAAAAATTTAAGAATACTCAAATCTACTGATGGATGAAATCTTAACCCCCCTTTGTAAGGGCCAATTGCAGAGTTCATTTGAACTCTATAACCTCTATTTACTTGAATTTCACCTAGATCATCAACCCAGCAAACCCTAAATGATATCACTCTCTCAGGTTCAACCATCCTTAATAAAATATTTTTTCCACGATATATATCTTTATTTATTATATACGGGATTACGGTTTCAGCAACTTCTTCAACTGCTTGCATGAATTCTGGTTCATTTCCATTTCTTTCACGCACTAAATCTAAAAATCCTTTTATTTTATCTTCCATAATATGTTTAATTATAAATTATAATATTTTAATTAATAGCTATATAAAAATAATGATTTAATAAATATATTACACTAAACACTTACAATATTATCATATTAATAAAAAATCTATTCAAGTGCTTGTTCCAAGTCTTGAATCAAGTCAGAAATATCTTCAATTCCTACACTAAGTCTTATTAGCGAATCTATAACTCCAGATTTTTCTCTTTCTAGTTTTGGAATACTTGCATGAGTCATACTGGCTGGATGACCAGAAAGTGACTCAACTCCTCCTAAGGACTCTGCAAGAGTAAATATTTTTAACTTTTCTAAAATTCGTATTGTTTTGTCGTAATCATTATCCTTAGAAGTAAAGGAAATCATTCCTCCAAAGTCATTCATCTGGCTTTTAGCAATAGTATGGTTTTTATGATTCTCCAACCCTGGCCAATATACTTTTTCAACTTTAGGGTGTTCATTTAAAAACTCTGCAATCATCTTAGCATTTTCACAATGTCTTTGCATTCTTATATGCAAAGTTTTAATTCCACGTAAAACCAAGAAACTATCTTGAGGCCCAGCAATAGCACCACTTGCATTTTGTATAAAATACAATTTCTCTGCTAAAGAACTTTCATTAACTATAAGCGCACCCATAACAACATCACTATGACCTCCTAGATACTTAGTTGCGGAGTGCATTACAATATCAGCTCCTAAATCTAAAGGAGTTTGTATGTATGGAGTTGCGAAAGTATTATCTACTGCAAATAAAATATTATTAGCCCTTGCTATTTCAGATAAGGCTTTAATATCTACAATATTCAACATGGGGTTTGTGGGAGTCTCGGCCCATAATAATTTTGTGTTTTTATTTATAAAAGAACTAATTTTTGCGGTGTTTTCCATTCCAACGAAATGAAACTTAATTCCAAACTTTTCATATATTTTAGTAAATAACCTATATGTTCCTCCGTATAAATCATTTGTAGAGATAACCTCATCTCCTGGTTTCAACAATTTAATTACAGCATCAATTGCCGCTAGCCCTGATCCAAATGCTAGCCCATATTTTCCGTTTTCTATGCTTGCAAACGAGTTTTCTAAAGCGTGTCTTGTGGGGTTATGTGTACGGGAATATTCAAATCCTTTGTGGCCACCAGGAGTAGACTGAGCATAGGTTGATGTTTGATAAATTGGAGGCATAACAGCACCATAAGCTGGGTCGTGAATCTGTCCTCCATGAATAGTTTTAGTATTGAATTTCATTAGCTTGGTTTATATAACAAAAATAGATTTAAATTAGTAGTATCAAAAACTAAATAATACCTTTAATTATAAATAAATATTCATTTCAACATGAAGGTAGTTTTTTATCTAAAGTCTTGCAATACTTGTACAAGAATTATAAAAGAACTTAAATTAGATAGTTCATTTACTTTTAGGGAAATTAAATCTAAGCCGTTAACTATAATGGAAATAGAAATGATTCATGACTTATCAAAAAATTATGAATGTATTTTCAACAAAAGAGCTAAACTATTTAGTGAAAAAAACCTAAAGGGTGTAGCTTTAACTGAGCTTGAATATAAAAATTTCATTTTAGAAAATTATACATTTCTAAAAAGACCTGTTATAATTACAGGTGAGAAAATTTTTATTGGAAATAGCAAAGAAAATATCTTAGAGTTAAAAAAACATTTAGGTGAATAATCGACTACTTGCGATTTTTGCTGCTTTATTAGCTACATCAATTTTTGGGTTAAACCATACGGTTACAAAAACCTTGATGCCTGTTTTCATAACTCCTTCAGCCTTACTATTCGCCAGGGTGTTAGGTGCTTGTACTCTGTTTTGGATTATTTCTATATTTAACAAACAAGAAAAAATTGAAAAAAAGGATTGGTCAAAATTTTTATTCTGTACTGTCTTTGGCATGTCCGTAAATATGATTTCTGCCATCAAAGGCTTGGAGTTGTCTACTCCAATTAACAGCTCAATAATTTCAACTATTTCCCCTATTATAGTCTTTGTTATTTCTATTGTTATGATAAAAGAAAAAATAATAAAGACAAGAATAATTGGTGTTGCTATTGGATTTATAGGTGCAATTTCAATAATTCTTGTTAATAGTAGAACGAATATTAATACTGAAGATATAAGGGTTGGTAATTTATTGTTATTACTAAATAGCATTTCGTATGCTATATATTTAGTTGCCGTAAGATCTTTGACTAAGAAATATTCTGTTATAACAATTATGAAATGGTTATTTCTTTTTGGCGTCATCTTAAATGCTCCATTTTCAGTTCAAAAATTTTTAGATATCCCTTGGGATATTTATGATAGAATCTCATTCTTTAAGCTTGGGTTTGTCATAACAGGAGCAACATTTGGGGTTTATTTGCTTAATGTTTATGCATTAAAAACATTGAAAGCATCTACCGTTGGAATGTTTATATATCTTCAACCAATAATTGGAATTATTTATGCCATTGCTTCAGGAAACGATATTTTAAAGCTGACAGACATAATAGCAATCTCACTTGTCTTCTCTGGAATTTATTTAGTTTCTTTAAAAAAAGAAGCTAATTGAGTTTTATATATCTTTGTAAAAACTTAAAATAATATGATTCAATCAATGACTGGCTACGGAAAGTCTACAGTTCAGTTGAAAAGCGGAAATTTAACAATTGAAATAAAATCTTTAAATAGCAAAAATATAGATCTAAATACGAGAATAACAAATTCAGTAAAGCCCAAAGAACTTTTAATAAGAAAACACTTATCTGACAAACTAAAAAGAGGTAAGGTCGATTTTTTATTATATATGGATTCAACTAATAATAAAAAGAGCTCATTATTAAACACTACTATAATAAATACGTATATAGATCAATTAAGGGGGATTGTAGACGGATCAGCTGTAGAGTTATTGAAAATAGCGGTAAAGATGCCAGATGCAATTATTTCTGAACAGATTGAAGAAAATGAATCTGATTGGCCAATAATTTTTGATGAAATTGAAAGTGCTATTGAAGCCATAATTACATATCGAAAAGACGAAGGACTTGTTTTAGAGAAAGATTTTATTATGAGAATCAATAAAATAAAAGATTTACTATCTCTAATTGATAAAATAGATCCAGAAAGAATTAGTAATATTAGAGCTAAAATTAATACAGAAATCGAAAAATTAAATATTGATCATGATAACAATAGGTTAGAACAGGAGTTGATATATTATATAGAAAAAATTGATATTACTGAAGAGCAAGTAAGACTCAATAATCATTTAGACTATTTTTTATCATCTCTTGAAAATAACACTTCAAACGGTAAAAAATTAGCCTTTATTGGGCAAGAAATTGGTAGAGAAATAAATACCATAGGTTCAAAAGCAAATAACTCAGAGATGCAGAAAATTGTAATTCAGATGAAAGATGAATTAGAAAAAATAAAAGAGCAACTGCTAAACGTACTATAATGAAAAAGGAAAAGTTAATTATAATTGCTGCTCCATCCGGCTCTGGTAAAACAACAATAATAAAAGAATTATTATCATTAGAAGATTTGAATTTAGGGTTTTCAATATCCACAACCACTAGAACAAAAAGAGGTAATGAAATAGACGGTAAAGATTATCACTTTGTATCCGTTTCTGATTTTAAAGAAAAAATTAGAAATAACGACTTTATAGAGTGGGAAGAAGTTTATAATAATGTTTATTATGGAACAACAAAATCTGAAATTCAAAGATTAAATGTTGAAGAAAAAAATATTGTTTTCGATATTGATGTTGTCGGTGGATTAAATATTAAAACACAATTTCCTAATACAAGTGTTTCTATTTTCATTAAGCCTCCAGCTTTGACAGAGTTAAAGAAACGTTTGATAAACAGAAAAACTGAATCTCAAAACAGCATAGAATTTAGGCTAGATAAGGCGACTAAAGAACTGGAATATTCTGATAAATATGACTTTGTAATTATTAATGATAACCTAGAATTAGCAATTAAAGAAGTTAAAAATATAATTTATCAATTTATAAAAACTCAATAGATGAATATAGGGCTATATTTTGGTGCATTTAATCCTGTGCATATTGGTCATCTTAAAGTAGCCAATTATGTTCTTAATAATTCTAATTTAGATGAGGTTTGGCTAGTACTTACTCCTCAAAGTCCACACAAAACAGAAAGTATACTTATTGATTTTTACCACAGATATAAGATGCTAGAAATAGTTTGTAAAAAACATAAATGTATTTTCCCAAGTGATATTGAAAAGGACCTAAAAAAGCCTAACTACACAATAAGAACCTTAGATTATTTAAAAACAGAGAAAAACTCTAATGACTATAACTTAATAATTGGCGATGACAATATAGAGAAACTTAAAACTTGGAAAGAATACACTAGAATTATAGAAAATCATAAAATCTATGTGTATCCAAGAAAGAATCAGCAGAAAAACTCTAAATTAACACATAAAAACATTTGCTATTTAAATGCTTCTATTATTAATGTTTCAGCGTCAAATATTAGAAAAAATATATTGGACAAAAAAATAGATAATTTAAAAATAGACCCAGAGGTTTTGGCTTATCTAATGAATAACAATATTGAAATAAATATTTAACCTATAAATTTAAAAAATGAAAAATAATTTAAATTATGCTGTTATTGGAAGCGGTAGCTGGGCTACTGCAATAGTCAAAATTCTTTCAGATAATTTAAATTCTGTCAGTTGGTATATTAGAAATGAAGAAAACCTTAACTATATCCTAAAGAACAAACATAACCCAAATTATTTAAGCTCTGTAGAACTAAATCTATCCAAATTACAAGTCAAGGGAGACATAAATGAAGTTGTTAGAACTGCCGACGTAATAATACTAGTTGTGCCATCTGAATTTATAAATTCAGAATTGAAAAAAATTAAAATTGATATTTCTAATAAAATTGTAATATCAGGGATAAAAGGAGTTGTACCTGAAACTGGGCTTTTAGTTGGTGAGCATATGATAAATAATTTTAATATAATAGATGAAAAATTTTTAGTTATTGCTGGTCCTTGTCATGCAGAAGAAGTTGCATTAGAGAGACTTTCTTACTTAACTATTGCATGCTCTAAAAAGAGTCTAGCAAAGAATATTTGTTTAGATTTTAACAATATGTATATAAAAACAAAAGTGAGTGATGACGTTATTGGAATTGAATATTCCAGCATGTTAAAAAACATATATGCTATAGCTGCAGGGATTGCACATGGTCTTGGTTATGGTGATAATTTTCAGAGCATTTTAATGAGTAATGCAATAAGAGAGATTAAAAGGTTTATTAAGAAAAAACATAAAATCAAAAGAAATATTAATAATTCAGCATATTTAGGTGATTTATTAGTTACTGGGTATTCTGTTTTTTCTAGAAACAGAATGTTTGGAAACATGATTGGTAAAGGATACACAGTAAAGTCTGCTCAAATGGAAATGAAAATGATTGCTGAAGGGTACATATCAACAAAAAAAGCTATGCAATTAAATTCAGAAAATATTAAAAAAGCGAAAACTCCAATTATAGAAGCCGTTCATGCTATTCTATATGAAAAAAAGAGTCCAAAAAACACATTTAAAAAATTAAACGAAAAATTAAATTAAATTGTAGATTTAAATTGTTTAATAAATCTAGTATCATTTTCACTAAGCAATCTAATGTCTTTAATTTGATGAAGTAAAAGAGCTATTCTGTCAATACCCATACCAAATGCAAATCCAGAATATTTTTTAGAGTCTATTCCACAATTATCCAAAACATTAGGGTCAACCATTCCACAACCCATAATTTCTAACCAACCTGTTCCCTTTGTCATTTTATAATCTGTTTCATTTTTTAAACCCCAATAAACATCTACTTCAGCACTCGGTTCAGTAAAAGGGAAGTAAGAGGGTCTTAGCCTAATTTTTGATTTGCCAAAAAGCTGTGTGGTGAAAAATTCTAAAGTCTGTTTAAGATCTGCAAAACTAACATTTTCGTCAATATAAAGTCCTTCTACTTGATGAAAAAAACAATGAGATCTTGCTGAAATAGCTTCATTTCTGTACACTCTACCTGGTGAAATTGTTCTAATTGGCGGCTTGTTATTTTCCATGTATCTAACCTGTACAGAACTAGTATGCGTTCTTAATAATAAATCAGGATTTGTTTGAATAAAAAAAGTATCCTGCATATCTCTAGCAGGGTGGTGTTCAGGCAAATTTAAAGCAGTAAAATTATGCCAGTCATCTTCAATTTCTGGACCTTCACTAACATTATAGCCAATACTAGAAAAAATATCAACAATTCTATTTTTTACAATTGTAATTGGATGTTTTGAACCAATTTCAATAGGATTTCCAGGTCTAGTTATATCATTTAGTTGTGCTGTAGTTGAATTACTAGAAAGAAAGGAATTTAGTTCATTAAATTTATTTTGTGCAGATATTTTTAGTTTATTTATAGTTAAACCATATTCTTTTTTTTTGCTATTATCTACATTTTTAAATTCTGAAAAGTAAAAATTAACGAGTCCTTTTTTGCTTAAGTATTTTATTCTAAACTTTTCAATTTCATCTTTTGAAGAAGATGAAAAGGATTCAATTTCTTTAATATTATTCGCTATTTGTTCAATCATGTTGTTTAATCAAAGTTCAAATTTAATCATTCTTATTGAATATAGTTAGATTTAAGAAAATAGTTAACTATTGCATCTTTCATTAAAATAGACTGTTCCCCAGCCTTCAAGCTAGGGATTTGTTTTAGGCATTTATAGTGTGGCCACCCTTGATCATCAACATAATCAAATTCATAATAACCATAATCACTTAATAATTTACATATTGCTATATGCATTAAGTCTAGCTTTTGATTCTTATTAAATTTTGAATGAAGTTGTTGCAACTCTTGCACTCCAATTAAATAAATTATAGAGTCTAAGTCAATATCATCACCGTCACGAAAATCAATAGATAATTTTCGAGTTAATATTTGCCATCTTTCTTTTAACTTAGAATTAATCATTAGTGTCTTTTACTTAAAACAAAGTTAGCATTATCATTTATGTTATTCAATAAATAAAATTTCTTTTATTTGTAAAAAAGTTATCAATGAATTATGTAGATATTTTTATTTCAAGCTTCCTTCTTTATGGGCTTGTAAGAGGACTATTTAAGGGCTTTATTAGCGAAATAGCATCGGTAATTGGGCTTGTCTTAGGAATATATTTAGCAACTCAATACAATGGTGATTTATCAAACTATTTAATCTCTAAGCAGTTTTTATCATGGAAAGAGGGTTATATTATAATTTTATCAAATATTATATTATTTATATTAACTATACTAATAGTTTCAATCTTAGGAAAAGTCGCAACAAAAATTGCAAAATTGGTTGCTTTAGGATTGTTTAATAAGATTCTAGGTGGCATTTTTGGACTCTTAAAAAATATACTAATATTAATTATAGTTGTTTTTATATTTAACCTAGCTAATAATTCTCTAAAAATAATTGAGCAGGATAAACTAGAGTTGTCGATATATTACAAGCCTTTTAATGAATTAAGTGAATTTGTTTCAGCAAATGTTTTGAAATAAAACTATTGAGAAAATGGTAATGAAGAATGGTGTAGGTCAATATATAACTTTGAGTCAATTAATTTATAACCAAAAGAATATTCAACTTTAATTGTATTTCCATTTAAGTCTGTAAAGAAATAGTTTCCCATTGCAATAGCTCTATTTTTCTCAAATATAAATCCAGAGTTTTTAAATGAAACTTTAACCCAAGGTTTCATTGCAAAACCCTGATCTTCATTACAAAATGAATCTTTCCCTCCGATAAAATAGGACAAAGCCATATCAAAATTAGGACGAAATTGTTCTTCACTAGCTTTTGTAGGTTTAAATAAAATTTTACCATTTTTTAAACTATATGTTTCATTTAAAAAATTGGAAGTAAATTCTTTACATAAAATATAGTTGTGTTTTAAACTTCCAATTTTAATGATTCCGTCACCCCAATTTTTTTGAGCTCTTTCTATTTGATCTAATGTTATCATATGATTTTAATTTGATTTTTTATAACCCAACCGATTTGTCCATTCGACAATTTTATTTTTAACCAATCTTTGTCAAAATTCTCAATTACTTCAATTTTTGTTCCTTCGTGAATTTCAAATAAAACTTCACTTTTATCGTTTGGTTCAAAATTAACTTCGATTACTTCCTCAAATACAATTCCAAATTCCAAATTTCTTTGAGCCTTATAAATTTGAAAATTTATAAATAACAAAAAAGACGTTAATAAGAAAGATAATATAAATATTGCGAAAGAGGTTCGTTTGGTTTGTGATGACTTAGAGAAAAAATAGAATAGAAATAAGATGCAAGATAGCATAGCTGTAATTATAGTAATTATTGACCATGTAGATAATGAAAAGTATTTTAGAAAATTATTAACTTGTTTACTAATAATATCCTCTGGTAAGGATTCAATATCATCTACAGTAAGGTTATTTAAGTATTCTAAATTTTGAATTAGACTATAATCATTAGGAAAATATTTTAAACCTTTTTCATAATAATAAATGCTTTGAGCTAAACTATCTAGATTATAATAGGCGTTTCCTAAATTAAAATACAATTCTGATGAATGAACTCCTGAGGATAAAAGTTCATTATACTTTTCAATTGCACCAACGAAATCTGAAGAATTATATTTTTCGTTTGCAACAATAAAAATATCATTTTGTTGAGAAAAACTTAGATTAATGAGTAAAACGAAAAATAAAAAATGTTTCATAATTAGTTAATTAATTTATCAATCTTAGATATTATATCAAAAGCTGCTGTATAATCAGATTCCATTTCAACATTAGTAATAGGAGTATATCTAGCCATTTCACAATTATTAAATAATTGATTTAATGTTTTAATAATATCAGCATCTATATTTTTTTTCTTTAACTCTTTTTCAATATTGATCTTGGTGTAATTACTATTGTCAAATAAAGTAATTGATTTTAAATAATTATGCAAAGCTCTATCTAAAGATTCATAAAATTCTTTTTTACTACCTAACTTAGATTTTGCTTCACGTAAATGTTTTTTTGCTAATCTTTTAGACTGAACAGATGTATTTATTTTTGAAAATTTACGACGCCCAAATAAATAATTCTTTACAATAATTATCACAATTAAAATAATGAAAGGCGTTATGAATAAACCCCAGAAAAGATTTGTATTAAAAAAAGAGTCAGTCTTAATTTTAACAAATTTAGATTTTGTTTTAAAAGGTAAGAATTCAACTGTGGTATTTTTAGGTTTAATTTTTGAATTAATACTATTACCTGTATCGTTATTCCACTCCTCTCCGTCAATATTAATATTGATTTCGTTAGAGCTTATTGTTTTATATTTTTTTGACTGTAGATCAAAGTAAGAAAAATCTATTTTGGGTATTTTATATTTTCCTGGTTTAGAGGGAACTATTGTGTATAGATCTCGAATAGACCCTTTCATACCACTAATATTTGTAGAAATTTTTTCTATTCTTTCAGGCTCATAAATCTCTAGAGATGACGGAAGGCTAAGTTTTGGGAGTTGAAATAGTTTTAAGTTTCCATTTCCTTTAATTTGTAGTTCTAACTCTAGTGCTTCTGAAACCGAAAGTTGTCTTTTTGAAGTTTTAACTACAAAATTAAAAGAACCAACTGCTCCATTAAAGTTTTTTGGTTTGTTAGTGGGTAATTGTTTTACATTAATTATTTTATCTCCAGAAGTAACGACTTTTTGTGAAGGTTTAGTAACTCTCTGTCCAAAGAAATCTCTTCTGTTAGTAGGCAATTGAACTGTTATGTCTAAAGATAAAGGCTCAATAATTAATTTCCCTTCTTTTTGTGGGTAAAGAACAGTTTTTTTAAGAGTTACAAATCTAAATGGCTTTCCTTTATATGCCCCGTCTTCAATAGTATAATTATCGATATCTATATTTTGACTCCAAAAATCAGTATACCTAGGAGAAGACAATTCCCTCCAATTTGTGATACCGATATTAGATGAAAAATATAATTTATAAACAACTGAAAATCCTTCATTTAAATATGGTGACTTTTTTGATATCTCTGAAACTAAATATATTTCACTTTCTGAGACATAATTTGGGTCGTTTTCTCTATTAGGATTTTTTACCGCACTAACAACTTTAATTTTAAGAGGAAGTGTTTTGTAAAGCTTTCCTTCAACCTCAATTTTAGCTTGACCAATACTGTAATTGCCTATTTTAATCGGAGACAAAAAATAGGTGTAAGATTTACTGTAAGATCTAGCCCCGTTAACCCAAGAGTTTTTAATAGATTGGGATGGGCCTCCAACTACTTTAAAATTCTTAAAATCAGGTGGAGAAAAATTATCGCCATCTTCATTAATTGAGAATTCTACACGTAATCTTTCATTGACTCCTAGAGTGCTTTTACTTAATTTAGCTTCAAAATTAATTTGAGAGATAGCATTTAAATTAATAAAAAGTAAAATAATATTTAAAAAGTATTTATAACTCATTACCAGTCTTTTTCATTTTTTAATTTAACTCCTTTTAATTTTTTTGCATTCATTTTTTCTAGAACCTTACTTTCTTGTTGATTCATTGCTTCTAAGATGTTTTTAATTTGTTGTGGTGACAGTTTCTTTTCCCTGGGCTTGTTATCTTTATTTTTGTCATCCCCTTGTTGATCTTTATCATCTTTATTGTTTTCTTTTTGATCTTCATTTTCTTTTTCTTCATCTCCTTGTTGATCTTTATCATCTTTTTGATCCTCATTATTATCCTCTTCTTTGTCCTTTTCTTTATCCTCATCTTCATCTTCTCCTTCACTTTCTTTTTCGTTTTTATCTTCCTTAGCACAATCCTTAGCTAAGGCTAAATTATACCTCGACTCATCATCGTTAGGGTTGTTTCTCAATGCATTTTTATAAGCCTCAACAGCTTCTTTACACATTTTTTTCTTCATTAGTATATTACCAATATTATGGAATATTTGATGCTTATCTATAGTTGATTTTGCATATTTTGAAGCTTCTATTTGATTTAATAGGGCCTCGTCATAATATTCATTTTCATATAAATTATTGCTGAAATTATATTGACCCTTTACAAATTCAGGGCTTACTGAAATTGCTTTCCTGTAATTTTGTTCAGTAAGAACTGTGTTTTCTTCAAATGAATTGTTTCCTTTTTTTATCAAAGATTCATACTCATTTTGCTGAGACATTAAAGTTCCTGTTGATATAAAGATCAATAAGAAATAATTAATTAATATTTTATTAATCTTAATTTGCAGCATTGTTATCATTAAATAAGTTTAATTTTTTTATCCAACTTGTCCTAGAGTCAAACATAAATACATCTAAAAATAAGAAGATTAGAGCTATAAAAATAAATAACTGAAACTGATCTTCAAAATCAGAAAACTGTGTGCTTTCGAATTCAGTCTTTTCAGTATCAAGCAAAATTTTATCAATTTCGTTTATGACAAATGAAGTGTTTTCACCAATAATGAAGACTCCTTGTGTAATTTCAGCTATTTCAGTTAAAACTTTTTTATTAAGTTTTGTGATAACAACTTCATTATTATTATCTCTTTTATAGTTTTGAGTAATACCATTTTTTTTCATAGGAATTGGAGATCCCTTTTCTTTCCCAACTCCAATAGTGTATATTTTTATTCCCTTTTGAGCAGCCATTTTTGCAATATCTAAAGAACTGTTGTTATGATCTTCACCATCTGAAATAATAATTAATAATTTAGAGGTGTTAATGTCTTCATCAAAATAAGTAGTAGATAGTTGTATGGCCTCATCTATAGCTGTACCTTGAGAAGATATCATGTCTGTATTCATGTTACTTAAGAACATCTTTGCTGAAGAATAATCTGTAGTTATTGGTAGTTGTGGAAATGCTTTTCCGGCGTATGCTACAATCCCTACTCTATCAGTTGTAAGTTCATTAATTATTTGGTTAACAATTTGTTTAGACTTCTCTAGTCTATTTGGGGCAACATCTTCAGCAAGCATACTTCTAGAAACATCAATTGCAAAAACTATATCAACACCAAATCTTTTGTAGCTTTCAATTTTACTTCCTATTTGTAAATTAACCATCGAAAAAATCAATACTATTAATGACAAAACGCTGATAAACATTTTTAAATAAGGCTTGAATCTTGAACGATCAGGACTTAACTTTAAAAGTGAGGACTGAGTAATGAATCCTTGTTGTGTACTTGATTTCCATATTTCATTAATAAAAAACAAAAAAGCTACCAATATCGGTAGAATCATTAACCAAAACCATATTTTTTCTTCTAATAGATACATTATATAAAGCTTCTAAAGAGTGTGTATTTTAAAATTAATTCAATTGTCAAAAATATAATTGCCAATAAAATATATAACCTATATTTTTCTTCATGATCATAATATTTGATTTCTTCAATATCTGACTTTTCTAGTTTATTTATTTCGCTATAAATTTCTTGTAACTTCTTATTATTAGTAGCTCTAAAATATTTCCCACCGGTAATTTGTGCAATTTCAATAAGTAAATCTTCATCAATTTCAACTTGAATTTTTGCATAACTAAATTTACCATTATTATCAACTCCAACAGGTGAAAGAGCCATTCCATTAGTCCCTATACCAATAGTATATATCTTTATTCCATACTCAATTGCTAGTTCGGCAGCTGTGTTAGGGTCGATAAAACCAGAGTTATTAACACCGTCAGTTAACAAAATAATGACTTTACTTTTGGCTTTACTGTCCTTTATCCTATTAACAGATGTAGCTAATCCCATTCCAATAGCTGTTCCACCTTCAATTATAGTGTTATAGTTAATTTCTTTAAGTGATTTTATTATAATATTTTTATCACTAGTTATCGGAGTTTTTGTGTAACTCTCTCCAGCATATTCTACCAAGCCTATCCTGTCATTAGTTCTATCTAAAATAAAATTAGAAGCTACATTTTTTAAAGCCTCTAATCTATTTGGCTTTAAATCTTTTGCTAGCATACTGGCTGAAACATCAATTGCCATTACAATGTCTATTCCTTGATTATTTTTAACCTTAGTTGATACATCAATTGTCTGAGGTCTTGCTAAAGCAATTATTATAAATATCAAGGAGAAGATTCTAAGGATATTTAGAAAAGGTTTAAATTTAGGTAATATAGAAGATTGAGATAAGAGAGCGCTTGTATTGGGAATAGATATCGAATTATTTAACTTGTTTTTTTTCAAAATAAACCAAGTAATAGCAATTGGTACAACTATAAGTGTCCAAAGAAACTCAGGATTTAAAAACTCTATTTTAAAAATCATAAGTTTTTTTTATTTGTTACTAATTCAATAGAATTTACGATTCTATCAATAATTTCAACAATATACTTGTCGTTTTCTTCCCATGAAATAAATATCTGTTTGTAATCTTGATCATTAATGAATCCAAATATTTTATATTTAGATTTTCTAAATTGAGTTGGCTTATTAGTTGGAAAATCTGCTGATCCATAAATCATTAATCCTTCAGCCTTATTTGGGGTTTGAAATTTTTTAAACTTGGTAATGATATTTTTAACACCAATTTTTTCAATAGTTTCTATAGAACTAATCATTACATCTTGTAGTTTAATACTAGTGCTGTTTTCAGGGAGTTTAAAGTTAGTAAGTGTAATATTTAGAGAAGACCTTAAATTATTGTAGAAAAATTCAGATTTTGCAGAGGCTTCATCTAAACCAAATATAAAACTGTCTGTATTTCTATTTAACACCTCAGGAGTTGTAATTGTGACTGGTGGAGCTCCATAACTAGAACTAACCCATTTATCAGATTCAAGAAATATTAAATTTTGTTTTTGAAATATCTTATCATTTACGTAAGTAAAACCATAAACTATTGATGCTGTTAAGTAAACAAGCAACAGAGATGAAAGTGAGTATATTATAATTTTATTATTTCTGTTTTTTAATCTTTTTCTTCTAAGGTCTTCTTGAACTTTTAGATTTTTTTCTAACTCGTCTTTAGACGGTTTGGGTAAGATTGATTTAATATTTTCAAGCTCCTTAGTTAGTGTTTCTAAATCAATTGATGCAGATTGAGTGTCTGGCTGATATTTTGCAAACTTAACAAGGTCCGCCCTAGAAAACACATCTTCAATATTTTTTAAAGTTGAATTAGAAAAGTTTAATTTTTTTGATGTTTTTAATAAAGAAAGCTTCTGTGTTAATTCTTTAGTAGTACACTCCAATGCATTATTTATTATTTTTTCTTCAATAAAATTTCTAATTACAAATGTTAAATTAGAATAATAAGTTTTAATATCTAATTCAGATAGGTAGGTGAGTTTTTTAATTTTTGATAGCTCAATTACAGCCTTTTCGTAAGGAGTTAAATATTCTACTTCTAATTTTTGGATTGTAAAAAATGAGAAAATCTTATTTCTAAAAAATATAAAAGCGCAGATGACAGTTATTAATATTAAAATATAGAACCAAAAAATAAAATCAATTTGAGTATTTGATTTCATAATAGGCTTGATGTCATATAGTCCTTGTTTGGTGGTGTCTGTTTTTACAGGATTAATTATTATTTCAAAAGAGTCTAGCTCAAATTCCTTATTTAGCATAGTTAATTTTTGTGAAGGAATATAATATGTGCCAGAATCAAAATAAGTTAAAGCGAACTGCTTACTTATTATAAATTTTTTGTCTAAATAGTTGGTGTCTACTTTAAATTCTTTAATAAGTTCAAATGGAGCAAAGTCTTTGGCTTTAGGAAAAGTAATCTCATCTAGTGAATCTATTTTAATATTAATTTTATATGTAATCTGTTCTCCGATTCTAATACTTGTAGTGTCAACATAGCTTGAGGTCTCTTGAGCATTTAATTGGATAAACACAGCAAAAAAAAGTAATACTAAATATTTTGTTTTAATAAAATTATATGTCAAAACTCTAGTTTTCATTTAACTTCTATTTTTAAAATACCCTAGAAGCTTTTTAACATAACTGTCTTCGGTGCCACAATTTATAACTCCTGCCCCAGATCGTTTGAAGTTGTTTTCAAATATTTTAACATTGGACAAGTAATGTTTTTTATAGGAAGATCTAACTTTTGAAGAACTTGTATTAATTGTAGAAACATTTCCTGTTTCACTATCTATAACTTGAATTAATCCCAAATTTGGAATTGACTCTTCGCTTTTGTCAAATATTCTAATTCCAGTAATATCATGTTTGGAAGAACTAATTTTTAAGCTTTTGAAATAATCAGATGAAATAAAATCCGAAATTATAAACACAATCGATTTATTTTTTTGAACGTTAGATAAAAATTTAAATGCGAAATGGATATCGGTTTTTTTACTTATGGGTTTAAATTCCAATAATTCTCTTATTATTCTAAGTATGTGAGTCTTTCCTTTTTTTGGAGGAATATACAGTTCAATTATGTCTGTGAATAAGATTAAACCAATTTTATCATTATTTTGATTAGCAGAAAAAGATAAAGTTGCTGCAATTTCTGTTACATATTCATTTTTAAAAACATCATTAGTTCCAAAAAATTTAGACCCTGAAATATCTACCATTAGCATCAAGGTCTGCTCTCTTTCTTCTTCAAAAACCTTTATATACGGCTCGTTATACCTTGCTGTTACATTCCAATCAATCGCCCTCACATCGTCTCCAATTTGATACTGTCTAACTTCACTAAAAGTCATCCCCTTTCCCTTAAAAGTAGAGTGGTATTCACCACCAAAAATATGGTCAGACAACCTTCTAGTTTTAATTTCAATTTTTCTAACTTTCTTTAAAAGATCTTTTGTATCCATAGATCAAAAATTAAGGAACCTCTATTTGATTAACAATTTTGTTTATGATATCGACAGATGTTAAGTTTTCTGCCTCAGCCTCATAAGTAATTCCTATTCTATGTCTTAAAACATCATGAACAACTGCCCTGACATCCTCAGGAATAACATAACCTCTTCTTTTAATAAAGGCGTAACATTTTGAAGCTAAAGCGAGATTAATACTTCCTCTTGGAGATGCTCCAAAGGATATTAAAGGTTCAAGTTCAGACAATTTATATCTTGAAGGCTCTCTGGTAGCAAATATTATATCTAAAATATAAGATTCTATTTTTTCATCCATATAAACCTCGTTGATTGTGCTTTGAGCTTTAATAATTTCTTTAATTGAAACTACTGGGCTGATTTTTTCAAAGCTCCCTGATAAATTTGCTCTAATAATTAATTTTTCATCATCCATAGATGGGTAATCAACTACAGTTTTTAACATAAATCTATCAACTTGGGCTTCGGGGAGGGTGTAAGTACCTTCTTGCTCTACAGGATTCTGAGTTGCCATTACTAAAAAAGGTTTATCTAATATAAAAGTTTCATCTCCTATAGTTACTTGCTTTTCCTGCATAGCTTCCAGTAATGCAGATTGCACTTTAGCAGGAGCTCTATTTATTTCATCAGCTAAGACAAAATTTGCAAAAATAGGACCTTTTTTCACAGAAAAATTAGTCTCTTTAATATTGTAGATTTGAGTTCCAACAACGTCAGCAGGAAGTAAATCAGGTGTAAATTGAATTCTACTGAAAGATCCTTTTATGGCCTTGGATAAGGAATTAATAACTAGTGTTTTGGCAAGACCCGGTACCCCTTCTAATAAAATATGACCTCTACCAAGAAGTCCAATTAATAATCTTTCAATCATTGGCTTTTGCCCTACAATTACCTTACTAAGTTCAAATAATAATAAATCGATAAAGGCACTCTCTTTCTCAATTTTTTCATTAATCTCCTTAATGTTTATTTTATTTTCCATCTATTGAATTTTAAGATTTTAAAGTTAAACTAATAACTAATTGCAATTTGTTAAAAATTATACTTCTACGCTGTTAATAATTGGTTAAAAAAACAAAAATTAACAATAATTTTAACATATTTTTCAATAATCTTTAATAGATGCATATATTTATGCAATGGATAAAATAGCATTAATAACAGGGGCAACGAGTGGAATTGGGAAAGCGACCGCATATGAATTAGCCAAAATTGGATTTAAACTTATTATTTGTGGTAGAAGAAAAGATATTCTTTATTCAACTGAGCAAGAGTTAAATAAAATAACTTCAACTATCTCCTTGTGCTTTGATGTTTCAGTAAATTCTGAAGTTACTCGTTCAATTTCCAGCTTACCAAAAAAATGGAAAAACATAAATGTGCTAATAAATAATGCCGGAAATGCACATGGAATGGACCTTTTTCAAGATGGTAATGTAGATGATTGGGATAAAATGATTGACATCAATGTGAAAGGGCTAATGTATGTTACTAAAGCCATTGTTAATAGTATGATTAAAAATTCAACTGGTCACATTATAAATATTGGTTCTCTTGCAGGAAAAGAAGTTTATCCTAAAGGAAATATTTACTGCGCAAGTAAGTATGCTGTAAAAGCAATAAGTGAGAGTCTTCGATTAGACTTAAATAAGCATAATATTAAAGTTTCAGAAATTAATCCTGGTCTAGTTGAAACATCCTTTTCAGATGTCAGGTTTAAAGGGGATACGCAGACTGCTAAAAATGTTTATAAAGGATATGAAGCATTACAAGCAAATGATATAGCAGAAATTATTTCATTTGTTATATCTAGACCAAAACATGTAAATATTGCAGATTTACTAGTTTTACCATCTGGATCAAGCGTGTAGTACATTAATTAATAAAAAGCTATAAATCAAACTTTATTCCTTGAGCTAGCGGAAGATCTGTAGTATAATTTATAGTGTTCGTTTGTCTTCTCATATATACTTTCCAGGCATCTGAACCAGATTCTCTACCACCACCAGTATCTTTTTCGCCTCCAAAAGCACCTCCAATTTCAGCACCAGAAGTTCCGATATTTACATTAGCAATACCACAATCTGATCCATTTACAGATAAAAACAACTCAGCTTCTCTAAGATTATTAGTCATAATAGATGATGATAAACCTTGCTTTACTTCATTTTGAATTTTTATTGCATTTTCAACTGAACCAGAATACTTTAATAGGTATAAAACTGGGGCAAATGTCTCATGCTGCACAATATTAAAATTTGGTTTAGCCTCAGCAATTGCTGGTTTTACATAACATCCACTTTCGTATCCATTTCCAGATAAAACTGCCCCCTCAACAATTATTTTTCCACCCTCTACAACAACTTTATTTAATGCATTATTGTAAGAATCAACAGCAAGTGTGTCAATTAATGGTCCAACGTGATTTGATTCGTCTAGTGGATTTCCAATTTTTAATTGCTTATAGGCTTCAACTAATGCATTTTTTACTTTATCATAAATAGTTTCATGTATAATTAATCTTCTTGTACTAGTACATCTTTGGCCTGCAGTACCAACCGCTCCAAAAACAGAGCCGATCACCGTCATTTTTAGATCTGAATCAGGAGATACAATTATAGCATTGTTTCCTCCTAATTCTAATAATGACTTTCCTAATCTTCCAGCCACCTCACTAGCTACAATTTTACCCATTCTAGTTGAACCAGTAGCTGAAACTAAAGGAATTCTAGAATCTTTACTCATAAACTCACCTACTTTATAATCTCCATTAATTAGACAAGAAACACCTTCCGAGACATTGTTTTCTTTAAAAACTTCTGCTATAATGTTTTGACAAGCTATCCCACATAAAGGAGTTTTTTCACTTGGTTTCCAGACACAAACATCTCCACAAACCCAAGCTAATGCAGTATTCCATGCCCATACTGCTACGGGAAAATTAAAAGCAGAAATAATACCCACAATTCCTAAAGAATGGTATTGTTCGTACATTCTGTGACCTGGCCTTTCACTATGCATTGTTAATCCGTGAAGTTGCCTTGACAAACCAACTGCAAAGTCACATATATCAATCATTTCTTGAACTTCTCCTAACCCCTCTTGATAACTTTTCCCCATTTCATAGGAAACTAACTTTCCTAATGGCTCTTTAAAATCTCTTAATTTATTCCCAAACTGTCTTACGACTTCACCTCTTTCAGGTGCAGTTTTATCCCTCCATTGTTTGAATGCACTAGATGCAGTTTTAATAATTTTTTCATAATCTTCCTTAGTTGTAGCTTCAACAGTGCCAATTAATTCCCCATCAACAGGCGAAAAACTTTGTATTTTTTCTCCAGAAGCAAAAAAATTAGATCCAGTTGAAGAACCTAAGTTATTTTTATTAACTCCTAGAGTCTTTAATGCCTCATTAATTCCAAATTCAGAAATATTCATATTTATTGTTTTTGTTAGTGAGCGTGAAGATAATCATTTAGTTCAATATTTAAATCTACCAACTGCTAAATGGATTGGTTATGCCAAGCTCAAATTATAATACTTATTAACTCCAGTTACTTCTTCTGCTATCCAGTCTGGCAAGACTATCTTTTGGCTAGCAGTTTTTAATTCTACTTCTGCAACAACTAAACCTTTATTATTATTTAAAAATTCATCAACTTCTAAAATTATTTTGTTGTGTTTGACAAAATATCTTTTTTTTAAAATGAGCTGATCTCCACAAAGTTTCATTAACTCAACTGCTTCCTCAATTGAAATTTTTTTTTCCCATTCAAACCTAGATAATCCGCCATCATAAGAAGGCCCTTTAATCGTTATAAATCCTTCATTGTCAACTATCCTAACTCTAACAGATTTCTCTGGGTTATTGTTTAGATATGCTTGAGATAATAACTGTACTTTAAATGCATCAGACCTATATTCGTCAGATTTTACTAAGAATTTTCTTTCTATTTCTATCAAAACAATTTAAGTTACCTGATTTACTCTTAAGGTATTTACCATCCCTTTTGCTTTTATTGGCATAGCGGCTAAACTGATAGTGAAATCCCCTTTTGATATATAACCCTCAGAGATTGCAATCTCAGTAATTTCTTCAATAGTTGTGTCGGTACTACTAAATTTGTCATAGTAAAAAGCCTTTACTCCCCATAATAAACTTAATCTATTTAAAATTCTTTTATTCGATGTAAAGACTAAAATATTTGAATGAGGTCTCCATGCAGATATTTGAAAAGCTGTATATCCACTATTGGTCAAAGTCATAATAGCTTTAGCGTCAATTTCATCAGCCATATGAGACGCATGATAACATATAGCTTTTGTTATATATCTATTCGTTTTTATTTTTGGAGGATTTTCAGGGACTTTAATTAAACTAGAATATTCAACAGAGTCAATAATTTTAGAGATTTGTTTAATTACTTGAACAGGGAATTTTCCTACTGAAGTTTCACCACTTAACATAACCGCGTCTGCACCATCAATAATTGAATTTGCAACATCATTTACTTCTGCTCTAGATGGAGTTAGACTATCCATCATACTTTCCATCATTTGAGTAGCAATGATTACAGGTATTCTACAATTTTTAGCTTTGAGAACTAGTTTTTTTTGTAGAAGCGGTACTTGCTCACAAGGAATTTCCACTCCAAGATCACCTCTTGCAACCATTAATCCGTCGCAGTTTTGTGTGATTTCATCGATAGCTAAAATAGCTTCTGGCTTTTCTATTTTAGCGATTACAGGAATTTTTACATCTGAATGCTTATTTATTAAGTCATTTAAATCTTTTAAATCATTAGCATTTCGAACAAATGATAAAGCTATCCAGTCCACCTTTTGTGAAATTGCAAAAATTGCATCTTCTTTATCCTTTTTGGTTAATGCTGGCAACGAAACATCTGTGTTGGGTAAATTTACCCCTTTGTTTGACCTAATAGTTCCATCGAGAATAGCTTTAGCATGAACAGTAGTTTTTTGATCAGTCTTAGTTACTTCAAATATTAATTTACCATCATCTATTAAAATTTTTTCACCAACTTTTACATCCTTAGCGAAGTTTAAATAACTCATATAAAATTCATTTTTATTCGCGACAAATCGATCTCCGGTTTTAAATGAAATTAATCTCCTTTTTTAACAAAAAAATCACTTTTTAGCTCACCAATTCTTATTTTAGGCCCTTGAAGATCTGCTAAAATAGCTGCGTTGTAGTGGTATGTAGCGTTTAAATCTTTAATTAAACTGATCGTATGTTTTAACATCGTTGTGTTTTGCGTGTGAAAAATTTATTCTTAAAACATTAACCCCCTCGTCCAGAATTTTCTTTAGTATTGATTTAGAATTTACAGCTGGCCCTAAAGTTGCCACTATTTTAGTTTTTTTGTTATTATTCATTATGAAAAATTTAGGGTTTCTTTATTTTTAATATTTTTTAAATTTAAATTATATACTGACATTATATTTGGTATTTCGTTAATTGATTTTATAATTTTTTTTATATTTATTGAGCGGTGTGATATTCAATTTTTAGAAAAAAATCAACTTGACTTAACTCATTCATTAGTTTATATTTTTTTAGACTCAATTTCAGTGTTTTTAAACAACAAAGATTCTTTAATTTCATTTTTAATATTTGTGTGTGAACAATTAGATATTAAGTTCCAATTTAATAAATTATCTTGATCTTCGTATTCAAAGATTGAGTAAAAGCCATCTTGGCCTGAAATATCTAAATCTTTAGAAGTTCTTTTTAGCTCTATATTTAAGTGTTTATTTAAAAAGAATGCGAGTCTGTAATCAATTAATACCGAATGAATGGCGAATAAATAATACTGAACAGACTCTTGCTCTGGAAAAATAAATTTTCTAATTGCCATAATAAAATATAATAAATATTATTCTATTTGAATATTAATATGAACAATAATTCTTATGAGTTGATTTGTTTTTGATTAATATAAAAGGCTCTTTGAGAAACTTTTTCTTCTGCCTTTTTTTTCGATGTTGATCTCGCTTTAACTAACTGAAAAGTTGATATTTGTAGACTAGATGTAAAATGTTTTATACTATCATTGCCTGAATCTTCGAATGTTTCGTAGCAATATTTTAATTTGTTTTTTTGACACCACTCAATAATTAATGTCTTATAGCTTATTATTTTTCCATCTAATTTTTTAAGATCAACATGTGGAATAATTACACTTTGGAATATAAATTTCTTCGCATATTTGTACCCTTTATCTAAAAAAATAGCTCCAACAAGCGACTCGAATAAATTTCCTTCAATGTTTTCACCGTAATTCTCAATATTTAAATCGCATGTTAAATGTTGAGTTAAGTTTAATTCTTGACCTAATTCATTTAAATGTTTTCGGCTAACAATTTTAGATCTCATTTTTGTCAAATAACCTTCGGATCCCTCTGGGATTTGATTAAACAAATAGGTTGATATTATAGAGCTTAAGATAGAGTCCCCGAGAAACTCTAATCTTTCATAATTTACTGCAACTCCATTAATATCTTTTTCGTTTAATGATCTATGAGTGAATGCTCTTTTGTAATAATGTATTGAATTTGGAGTAAATTTTAAAAGTTTTTTAATTTCAAAATAGAAGTTGTCTTTTTTATTAAATAGGTTAAAATTATTCAGTATTGAATTACCCATTAATTAATATATTTTTTAAAAATAACACAAGCATTATGACCTCCAAACCCAAAAGTGTTACTCATTGCTATATTTATATCTCTCTTTTGAGCTTTATTTAATGTTAAATTTAAAGAAGGGTTTATGTTTTCGTCCGAATTCTTGTGATTAATAGTTGGAGGAACAATACTATTTTTAATTGATAAAATAACAGAAATAGCTTCAACAGCTCCAGCTGCCCCAAGTAAATGCCCTGTCATAGACTTTGTTGAATTTATATTAATGTTTTTAGCATGATTCCCAAAAACATCTGATATTGCTTTAAGCTCAGCAACATCCCCCAAAGGAGTTGATGTGCCATGTGTATTTATTGCATCCACTTGTTCAATAGAGACCCCTGCGTTATTTAAACAATTTTTTATAACAGCTTTTACTCCTAAACCTTCAGGGTGAGGTGAGGTTATATGATATGCGTCCGAAGACAGTCCTCCACCAATAAGTTCAGCATATATATTTGCTCCTCTAGCTTTTGCGTGCTCGTATTCTTCTAAAATAATGGCTCCTGCTCCTTCACCAAGAACAAAACCATCTCTTGTTGAATCAAATGGTCTAGACGCTGTTGCTGGATCTTCATTTCTTGTGGATAATGCATGCATGGCATTAAAGCCGCCCATTCCAGCTTTATTAACTCCTGCTTCACTACCGCCAGTTATGATTATATCACAATGACCAAGTCTAATATAGTTAAGGGCGTCTACCATTGCATTTGCGGAAGAAGCACATGCAGAAACTGTGGTATAACTAGGCCCCATAAAATGATATTTCATCGATATGTGCCCTGGGGCTATATCTCCGATCATTTTAGGAATAAAGAAAGGGTTAAATCTTGGGGTTCCGTCACCAGATGCAAAATTAATTACTTCATTTTGAAAGGTTTCAATACCACCAATTCCACTCCCCCATATGACTCCAGCTCTGTAATTATCTATTGATTCTAAATCAATTTTTGAATCTTGTATAGCTTCTTCTGAAGCGACCATAGCATATTGAGTAAACCTATCCATTTTTCGAGCCTCTTTTCTGTCAAGAAAATCTAAGACATTAAAGTCTTTTAACTCACATGCAAATTTTGTTTTAAATTTTTCAGTATCAAAATAAGTTATTGGCGCAGCTCCGCTCTTGCCACTAATTAGATTGTCCCAATACTCATTAACGTTGTTCCCAATAGGGGTTAGAGCTCCAAGACCTGTAACAACAACTCTTTTTAATTCCATAAAAAAAATTTATTTACACATTTTCAATGTAAGAAACTGCCTGACCAACAGTAGAAATGTTTTCTGCTTGATCATCTGGTATTTGAATATCAAATTCTTTTTCAAATTCCATAATTAATTCTACAGTATCTAGAGAGTCTGCCCCTAGGTCATTAGTGAAGCTTGCTTCTGTTACAACTTCATTTTCATCTACACCTAATTTATCTACAATAATAGCTTTAACTCTTGATTCAATGTCTGACATAATTTTAAGTTTTATTAATTTAATATTTAGTTATAGTTGACAAAAATAAAAAACTTTATTTTAATTTAACTATTTAGAAAAGAAATGTGCAATTTATTTAATTTAAATGGCTAATATTATTGAAAATTTAATAAGTTTTTGAATGTCAAAAATAAAAACAATAGTAATTTTTGCTTCTGGTAATGGTTCAAATGCGGAAAACTTGATTTTAAAACTATCCAATGATAATATAAAAATCAATTGGCAAGTTTTTACTAACAACCCAAGAGCTGGTGTGATTAAAAAGTGTGAAGCTCTAAATGTAGATTGTGAGATTTTTGAAAAACAATTATTTTTGAACTCATCTGAAATTGAACAGGAAGTTTTAAAAATTAATCCAGATATAATTATATTAGCTGGCTTCCTATTAAAAATTCCAACTAGTTTTATTAACATGAATTTTCCAATAATAAATATTCACCCTTCGCTATTACCAAAGTATGGTGGGAAAGGTATGTATGGAAATTATGTTCATGCTGCAGTTATAAAAAATAAAGAACTCTACAGTGGTATTACAATACACAGGGTTAATAGTAATTATGATGAAGGTGAGGTTCTTTTCCAAAAAGAACTTAAATTAGAAAAAAACGAAAATATTATTAGCTTATCTAAAAAAATTAATAGCTTAGAAATGAAGTATTTCCCTGAGGTTATTAGCAAGACTTATTACTTAAAATGAAGAAGAAAATAAAATATTATGTAGTTTGGAAAGGACATAAATCTGGCGTGTATAATTCATGGGAAGAATGTAAAGAGCAAATAAATAACTACAAAGGGGCTAAATATAAATCTTTTTTGAGATCTAAAAGATGCTAATAATGCGCTTAGCAAAGACTACAAAAATTATATTTCTAAATCTAAGTTAATTTCTAGTGATGAGCTCCCTGATTACAATTCTATTTCAGTAGATGCTGCATCAAGTGGGAACCCAGGAGTTATGGAATATCAAGGGGTAGACACTAAAACTAAAAAACTATTATTCAACCATGGACCATTTAAACAAGGGACTAACAATATTGGTGAGTTTTTGGCATTGGTGCATGGCTTGGCCGAATTAAAAAAGTTAAAAAGCAATAAACCTATTTACACTGATTCTATCACTGCAATAAGCTGGGTTAGAAGAAAAAAATGCAATACCAAATTGGAAAGAACTAACGAAAATGAAAATCTATTTATATTAGTAGATAGGGCTATTGTATGGCTTAATTCCAATTCTTATAAAACAAGAATATTGAAATGGAAAACTAAAATTTGGGGTGAAATTCCTGCAGATTTCGGAAGAAAATAATTATATTTGCGCCTAAATAATTATAAAAAATGAACAAATTACTTATAGTTGGTACAGTTGCTTTTGATTCAATAAAGACCCCATTTGGAGAAGTAGACAAAATTCTTGGGGGTTCAGGCATGTATATTGGCATATCCTCATCTGTTTTTAATGTAAATAACGCTATAGTTTCAGTTGTTGGTGATGATTTTCCTGAAGAATATTTATCTATTCTAAAAAACAATAAAATAGATATTTCTGGGATTGAAGTGGTTAAAGGTGGTAAAACTTTCTTTTGGGAAGGCCTTTATCATGTAAACATGAATCATAGAGATACTATAACTACAGAACTAAATGTACTGGCAGATTTTAATCCCATCGTTCCAAACAATTATAAAAATGCAGAAATAGTTCTACTTGGAAACTTGCATCCAGCAATTCAATTAAGTGTTCTAGAGCAAATGAATTCAAAACCAAAACTTGTAATCTTAGATACTATGAATTACTGGATGGATAACTCCCTTGATGAGTTAATTAATGTAATTTCCAAAGTTGATTTGTTATGTATTAACGACCAAGAGGCGGAACAATTAACTGGAGAGAATGATTTGAAAATTGCTGCACAGAAAATATCTGAACTTGGCCCGAAATTTTTAATCATTAAAAAAGGTGAGTTTGGCTCATTAATTTTTTCTAGAGACATGATTACTATAATTGTCCGATATACCCTACTGACAATGTAAAGGACCCAACTGGTGCTGGAGACACTTTTGCGGGTGGGTTAGCTGGGTATTTAGCAAGTTGCTCAGAGATATCATTCAACGAAGTTAAAAAAGGTGTTATGTACGGAACTGCAATTGCGTCATATTGCATTGAAGATTTCGGACCAAATAACATAATGAATTTAGATATTGATCTAATAGAACAAAGAGTGTCCAAAATTAAAAAATAAAATAAATCAATTTTTTTAGATATTTGTAAAAATTGATTCTATTTTTGTTTTTTAACAAGATCATAATATATCTAAATGAGTGATGCCTTAAAACATGAGTGTGGAGTTGCCCATATTAGACTTCTTAAGCCTTTAGATTATTACAAAAAAAAATACGGGTCTACATTTTATGGAATAAATAAAATGTATCTATTGATGGAAAAACAACACAATAGAGGTCAAGATGGTGCTGGTTTTGCCAGTATTAAATTTGATGTTGAGCCTGGGGAAAGATACATAAGTAGGGTCAGATCTGTTGAACAGCAACCAATTCAAGATGTTTTTTCAAAAATTAATACTAGAATTAATGATGCTTTAGATGAAAACCCTTTGCTTAAAGATGATGTTTCTCTTCAAAAAAAACATATTCCATACATAGGAGAAGTAATGCTGGGGCATGTTAGATATGGAACTTTTGGAAAAAATAGCGTAGAAAGTGTTCACCCGTTTTTAAGACAGAACAATTGGAAACACAGAAATTTAATTCTTGCGGGGAATTTTAATATGACCAATGTCAAAGATTTATTTAACAATCTTGTAGAATTAGGGCAGCACCCAAAAGAGTACACTGACACAATTACCATAATGGAAAAAATTGGTCATTTTTTAGATGCTCAAGTCAGAAAAATATATAAAGATTTAAAAAAAGAAGGTTTTACCAAATCTGAATGTTCTCCTTTAATTACCAAGAGACTAAAAGTTAGTAAAATATTAAAAAAATCTTCAAAAGATTGGGACGGAGGATATGTTATTGGGGGTATGATAGGTCATGGTGATTCTTTCATTCTTAGAGACCCAGCGGGAATAAGACCAGCCTTTTATTATAAAGATGATGAAGTTATAGTAGTAGCATCTGAAAGACCTGCTATTCAAACTGCATTTAATCTGAAATTAGAACAAATTAAAGAAGTTCCACCTGGCAAAGCATTACTTATAAACAAAGC